>CALJJZ010000036.1 GCA_937973635.1 uncultured Bacillota bacterium
CCTACTTATCTCTGAATTAGGTGTAATTACTGTATAAGCAGGACTAATAATTCCTTGATAGTACGCATATTCTATCCCACCCTGAAAAGATCTTAAACTAATTACAAAATCCCCCACTTTAACCAACTTTAAAAGATGTAAATCTTTTTCCGCAGTTACAGTTCTACTTTCATACAGATTTTTCGGAACAACACCTTTAGTTTGAGTAGCAGCTAATAGAGGTTCCTCCGGATAACCCTTTTCAACTCGTTCCGTGAATAAGTGTTTTATTTTTTTAAGTTGCCAATGCTCCGGCACACTCTCTAACCATAATAACTCCGTTTTTTTATACACCGGATAAGGTTTAAACCCATTATCCATATCCCTAACCCCCAATGATCTCATGGAGCAATCCTTCAGTTTCGGCTTCCAGGGCTTTAATATCAGCAACAATCTCCTCGAGGCTGCGCAGCTGCACCGGTTTATAGAAATATTTCGTAAAGCTGATTTCATAGCCTATTTGTGTTTTGCTATGGTCTATCCAGGCATCAGGAGCGTAGGGCAGCACTTCGTCTTGGAAAAACTTTTCAATGCCGCCCTCATAGGTAAGGGGTATTTGCTCTGTATCTCTTAAATCCTTGTCCGCTTTGGGGTTCCCCTTTTTGTCTGTTACGATGGAGCCGTTTTCATCCCTCACGGGCCTTTCCACCGTTATCTCCCAGTAACCAAATTCTTCGTTATCAAATATCTTGCTGTGCTCGTTTTCTTCAAACTTTAAATAAATGTCCATAATTTGTTCTCTTATTTCTGCTGTCAGTTCACAGTTCTTGTTGCCCAGGTTCTTCCGCAAAGGTGACTTCAAACCGGTAGCGTCGATGAGCTGCACTTTCCCTTTTCTGCGCTCCTCCTTGCGGTTGGTCACAACCCAAATATAAGTAGCGATACCGGTGTTGTAGAACATGTTCTCCGGCAGGGCGATGATGGCCTCAAGGTAGTCGTTTTCGATAATGTACCTCCTTAAATTGCTCTCCCCCTGTCCCGCGTCTCCTGTGAATAACGATGAGCCGTTATGTATTTCTGCTATCCTGCTGCCCAGCTCCGTATTGTGTTTCATTTTGGCGATGTTATTGGCTAAAAAGAGCAGCTGCCCGTCGCTGACCCGGGGGATCATTTTAAATTCAGGGTCCTCCTTAAAGCTGACCACAAACCGGGGATCGGTAATATCTTTTTTGCCGCCTAACCTCTCCGCATCTGTTTTCCACGATTTCCCGTAGGGCGGGTTGCTGAGCATGAAGTCGAACTCCATGGCGGCGTTAGCGTCGTTGGACAACGTGGAGCCGTAATATATATTTTCAGCCTGTTTCCCGTCCCCTTTGAGCAAGAGGTCTGCCTTGGCGATGGCGTAGGTTTCAGGCTGGCTTTCCTGGCCGTACAGGTGGATGGAGACTTCTTTGTTATTTTCTTTAGCCAGCTGGGAGAGCCTTTCTTCAGCGATGGTCAGCATCCCTCCCGTGCCGCATGCGCCGTCATAGCACAGGTAGGTGCCGTCTTTTATCTTGTCTTTGATGGGCAAAAAAATAACGTCGGCCATGAGGTAGATAACGTCTCTCGGCGTGAAGTGCTCACCGGCTTCCTCGTTGTTTTCTTCGTTGAATTTGCGGATGAGCTCTTCAAAAATTACCCCCATGGCATGGTTGTCCAGCCCCGGCAGCTTGACTTCCCCCCGGTCGTCCAGCACCGGGTTGGGGCTTAAGTTAATAACAGGGGAGACAAATTTCTCTATCACAGCGCCAAGGATATCGGCTTCAACCATGGTATCTATCTGGTTCCTGAATTTAAATTTCTCCAGTATCTCCTGCACATTGGGGGAAAAGCCGTCTAGATAAGCGATAAAATCCGCTTTTAACTGCTGGTTTTTGGCCCTCGCTTTTAAGTCCTTTAATGTAAAGGGGGAGCTGTTGTAAAAGGGTTGTCCTGATGCGTTGCACAAAGCGTCGGTTTGGTTAAGAATGCCTGCTTCGTCCAATGTCTTTTTCATACGCAGGACATCTTCTTTTGTGTCTTCTAAAACGGCATCCAGCCTCCTGATCACGGTCATGGGCAAAATGACATCCCTGTATTTTCCCCGGACGTAAACGTCTCTTAAGCAATCATCGGCAATGGCCCAAATAAAGCTCACAATTTGGTTATATGTCCCGTTGTTCATTGTCCCTTTTCCTCCTGCTTTTTCTTATATCTGGTTTTACGATGGTCTTCCGGTCTGGTGGCGTCCTTAGGTATGGCCCATGCCCAACCAAGGCGGAAGACACCGGATATTTTTCCTTGTCTGCATAAGACCTGTACGCGGCGCTCAGTAATACCCCACTTTTCAGCAGCTTCTTTGGTTGTGATGTAATCCATATGTCCACCTTCTAAAACTTTTGATGTATTGTATATATTATAATCGGAGAAACGAATTTTAGCAATGTTAATTTGGAAATTATTGAATATTTTATACTTCTTATTGATTTATAAGGCTGCTAATGATAAGCCGCAGGTTTGCCCTGCCTGTTGGTGTCAGCAAATAGCCGGTGATACAAAGAATAATTGACAGCAATAATAATATGGCAGGAGCCTTCGTAGAAAGGTTTTTAAGCTTATAAAACCCAAACCAAATTAAACCTGCTGTGAAAGCTGCTAGACCTGCCAGGCCTAATAGAAATCCTAGTGACACGTCCACTTTCACCTACCTTTTACCAATCTTTTTACTTCAATCCCATAAGATCAATCCATTACCGTCCTCATATAAACTAAAATTGCCACATTTAGGGCAAGGGTACTTTTCGAGATTGTTTTTTTTCTCCTGCCAGCCTTCAACTTCCGAGACAGCGTAATCAATCGGTTTTAAGCCAGCCTTGCAATTTGGACATTTGTATTCCACTTCATAACTGCCGCCGTCATATTCTAAGCGGAGATAGAATCGCCCATAGAACTCCCCACATTTCGGACAGCGGTATATTTCATGGCCATAGCCAGCTGCAATTTCTGCATTTTTTTCTTCCAATAATCTTTTAACATGAGCAACGGTCTTTTTTGAGCGGATGAGGCTGGGGAGTAAAGCAAATTTAGAGTCAAAATCTCTAAGGTTGTAGGGGCTGTACATCATTCCAATCCCTATCCTGAAATCTTTTGTATAATCACACTTCTTGCAACTAATTCCATAGCTGCTGCCCATTTTAAATCCCCTCTCCCCGTCTAATTCTAACCATATTTGTTTATAAATTGTTCAATCCACCCGGTTAAGGAATTCTCTTTATGATGGTCGTCAAATAAAATATCATTGATTTCCTTTTGCATATTCTTGAATTTCTGAAGGGCCTCTGTAATATCATTGGCGAAGGAAGTATGTACCATAAGACCGTAATTTCCACAGGTAATAGCAAAGGGTATATTGCCACACCCTTCTTCAAGGGTAATTCTTGCCCCATGAATATGTTCTTTATCCTTGATAATTTTTCCTTTTTCTGTTCCTTCTGAGCCGATAGTTTTGCCACCATCATATTCGCTCCACATTTCTACCTCCGTAAAGCATTTAAAATTTTTCTATTCTATTCATAGAGAAGCTGGTTGAAAGGGCATTTTCCGCATATATCTGCTGTATTTTCAGGAATTTCATCATCAATTGCAGATGGCTTGATATAACCATAAGCAACCATGATAATATCGTAACAGTAGCCACCGGGTATTTCCCTATTGACCAATGGGCACAAGTAAGTTTTGTCTTTAAAGACCTGTACCGCCACTATTTGCTGAGCTTGCCTAATTTTTATGTTTTTACCTGACCTGTATGCCTCTTTTGCTTGGCTTAAGCTCATTTCGTTTGCGCCGCCTGTAAAATCAGGGTCTTCATTTTGAACGGGGTCGCCTTGCCAGCCGCAGTTGTCGCAAATATCAAACAGAGAGCCCGCTTCCAGGGTATATCTGCCGCAGCAGTGACACTTTAAGTACTTCACCTTTCTCACCTGCTTTTTTCTTTTTACATATTTTATCATAAGGGCTTTGCTCTAGCTATTGGTACCATTTTTATTTCTGCTAAATTGTTTGCACACCCCAAACTAAAAATGCACACCCTCTATAAATTTTGCATCCGGGGTGTGCATACTTTTTAGCAGAAAGGTGTGCAAAGGAGTAAATTCGGCCATTTTATGCTGCCTGTTTTACCCCTGAAAACACGAAAACCCCCTGAAATCAAGGGCTTCCGCATTGTATCAAAATTTGAGTTTACATTTGGTGGAGATGAGGGGGATCGAACCCCTTACCTCTTGAATGCCATTCAAGCGCTCTCCCAAGTGAGCTACATCCCCATAATAATTGCGCCTCTCTGCGCAACGCACCTTCATTATAACGGCTCTCGCCTGTTCTGTCAACCGCTGCCGGCTTTAAAAAATTCGAGCCAGGCACCGGGCAAACAAAACAATGACTGATACACGGCGGGCAGACGCAGCTGGCCGCCCGCGCAAAAAAACCGGGCCTAAGGCCCGGTTAGGAAATAAGCTATGTTTGTTCCTGTCGCCACTTTGTCTTAGATTATTTGGCCAGGGCATTGGTAACGGCTTCCATAATCCCTTCGGAAGTTTTGGTTGCGCCCGTTACAACATCCACATTGGGGCTTTGCTTTTCCTTGATCGCGGCGATAACCTTCTCAAAGGCCGGATCGCTTATTCCCGGCGTTTCCCCGTGTTCCAGCACTTTAATCTCGTTGATCTTGCCGTCCACCAGGGTGACTTCCACTTTAATGGGTTTTTCCGCATTGTAACCTGTGCCCTCTCCCGTGACTACTTTCTTGCCGCTATCTGCAGGCACTCCTCCCTGGTTGGAAGAACAACCGGCCAGGGCAAAGATCAGCAGAAAAACCACAGCCAGCAGAAAGGTAATTTTCAGAAAACGCATACTTTTTCACCTCCTTTCAAAATGAGCTTATTCAGGAAGCCTAAAACCTACTATCCAAGTAGCTTTATGCGAGATGGATAGTTTTTTTCACCCCCAAGCGGGGTGATTTTACATTATGGCGTAATATTGTGATATCATTCGATATCACGCTATATTTAAATATTTTATGCGTTATTTGATAGTCACATCTCCATATCAAACTTGACTTTTCATGAACGCCACCAAAATCGAAATAGAGGTATTAATTACCATTATTCCCAGGAGGTGGTGGCAGCGCTGGATCATTTCCGCACGCACGAAGAGTATTTAAGCTTTATGGCGCCCCGGATTAATAATTTATTCCGAGAAAAGCCGGGACAGGTCCTGTTTTATCTCGATTGTGCCCTGAAGGCTTTTGTGCTGAATCTTGACCGGGCCAGCGAGATTTTACAGAATTGTTTCTCCAATGATTTCGGCAGGCCGGCTGATTTTAATCCGGCAGATATGCTCAGGTCCCTGGTGTTGATGGTGGCTCTTGGTATTACCAGTATCCCCACATGGGTCCAGAAGCTCAGATACAGCGATGCTCTGGCCGTCTTGTGCGGCTTTGAGCCGCTTTTTACGATTTCTGGAACCGTCTGTGGCTGGAAGATAAACGGTTAAGACGGGAAAGGTCGGTTTTTCTCCCCCAAGCGCCCCGAGCGACTGTTGCAAGAGCTATTCACCAG
>CALJJZ010000037.1 GCA_937973635.1 uncultured Bacillota bacterium
AGCCTCTCCAGCGAGTCTCTGGCCGCCTCGTCCCAGGAGATGAGCGCCTCCTTAGAGGAGGTGGCTGCTTCGGCCAATGAGTTCTCCAGCAATGCCCAGGAGCTGAGCAACAGCGCCCAGATGATGGGAGAGATGGGCGAAAAAACGGCCAAGCAGGCCAGCGAAGGGAACAAAGCCGTGGAAAACGCCGTTAACCAGATGCGGGAGATCTCAGCCATCGTCAGCGGCCTTAAAGACGTGGTTACGGCCCTCGGCGGCCGGGCCCAGGATATCAGCAAGATCGTGGATACGATCAAAAACATTGCGGACCAGACCAACCTCCTAGCCCTCAACGCGGCCATCGAATCGGCCCGGGCCGGCGAGCATGGCCGGGGCTTTTCCGTAGTGGCGGAGGAGGTAAGGAAACTAGCCGAACAGTCGGCTAACTCTGCTTCGGAGATCACTGTGCTGGTGGGAGATATTGACAAACAGATTAATGACGTCATGCAGAAGATGGAGACAGGGGTGCAGAAAGTGGAACAGGGCACCGGTGTGGTTATTGATGCCGGCAATGTACTGAAGTCCATTACTTTAAACCTGGGCGAGATTGCGGCCCGGATTGAAAAGGTTGCTACGGCGGCACAGGAGATCGGCGCTGGCAGCGAAGAGGTCTCTGCTGCCGTGGAGGAGCAGACGGCCACCATGGAGTCCATCTCCGGCGCAGCGACGGAGTTGCAGGGCCTGGTGGACGAGCTGGAGACGGCCCTGAGCCGTTTTAAGTATTAAATTATTAAACGGTAAAAAAACAAAGGGTATGAAAAAGGTGCAGAAGATGAGTATTCATAAAACCAGGGGCTTCCTCTACAAGCTGGCGCGGCTGCTGGGCGACTTCCAGGCCGTTTCCAGCGGCGACCCCCGCAAGGTCGCCAGGAGAGTGGCGCGCCGTGCTGCCGGCAGGGCCACGGGGAAGGCGCTGCGCAAAATTTTCAAATAACTAAAAAAAGGGGGGCAGCCTTTAAAGGGCTGCCCCCCTCTTGCTCGGTAGCTTTAAAGCTTTTTAAAGCTTAAAGAGAACACCGGGGGCAAACTTCCGTGCTGTAAAGGGCAGGCCGGGTGCCTTTTTTTTGTTCATACTCGTCACAGGCCCTTTGAGCATCTTCTTTATCCTCGTAAACGCCGATCACTTCTTTGCAGTCATGGTCCACAAGCACATGTACGTCCACAGCAAAAACCTCCCTGTTTTATCTTCCCTATCATTGTAAAAGGAGCAACTGCCCGTTGTCAACCTGCTGCCTCAGGCAGGTATTTTGGGGGTAAGGGTAGAATCATTTTTTATTTACTTAATTTTTAGCTAGGGCTGCGGAGCGGGAGAGGGGTGCGTGCCGGAGATGTGCGAGGGGAAAACGTTGCTGGAGCTGGAGCTGGCCAAATACCGCTTCCTAGTGGAAAACCTGCCGTACGGTTTTGCCTATCACCAGGTAGTGACAGGGGCCGACGGCAGCCCCGTTGATTTTATCTTCCTTGAAGTGAACCCTGCTTTTACAGAGATGACGGGCCTTACGCGGCACCGCGTCTTGGGCAAGAAAATTTCTGCCGTCTTCCCCGAGTTTAAAGGCTCTAGCTTTGACTGGAGGGGGACCTATGGCCGGGTGGCGACCACAGGGGAGGCGGTGCGCTTCCAGCATTATTCTCAAATGCTGGGCCGCTGGTACGAAATTAAGGTTTACCGCGACCGGCCTAGTTTCCTCGTCACTTTCTTCCACGATATCACGGAAGTAAAACGGGAGATGGCCTCCCTGGAGACCCTGGTCCATCTGGCGGAAAAGTACCTGCAGTCCCCCCTCGGCGAACCGGACTACCAGTCCCTTGCAGAAGACCTTCTTGGCCTGGCCGGAGCAAAATTTGCTGGTTTTAACATCTACACGGAGGACGGCAAAAAGTCCATCACCCGAGCCTTTGCCGGCTTCAAAGCCCAAGTGCGCCTTGCCGAGAGGATTTTAGGCTTTGAATTTGTGGGCAGAGAATGGGAGGCTAATCCCCAGGGCCTGCGCTGTATTGAAGGGGGAAAGCTCGTCCGCTTCGACAGCCTGGCAGAGGCCATGTTCGGTGCCATACCCGGACAAGTGGCCAAGTTCCTGCAGAGGGTCTTCGGCATCGACCATGTCTATGTGCTGGGCATAAACCACCGGGGCCGCGCCGTGGGCGATTTTATCTTTTTCATGGGGCAGGGGACAAAGCTGCAAAACCCCCGCATGGTCGAGCTCTACGCCAAACAGGTGGGCTTTCTCCTCTCCCGTTCCCGGGCCGAGGCCATGCTGCAGCAGCGGGAACAGCAGCTGCAGGCGGTACTCAAGGGGCAAAGCGAGCTGCTCTGCCGCTATCTGCCCGACGGCACTATTACTTTTGTAAACGAAGCTTTTTTAAATTTTTGGGGCCAGACGGAGGAAGAGCTGAGCGGGCGCAGCCTTTTTACCCTGCTCCCGCCGGAAGATGCCCAGGCCCTCAGGGCGCACCTTGCTTCCCTGACCCCTGCTCTCCCCACAGGCTCTTTTGAGCTGCAGGTGGTTACGCCTGCAGGGGATACCCGCTGGCTGCAGTGGACAGACCGGGCCTTCTTTGGTGCAGAGGGTGCAACTGTGGAGTACCAATCAGTGGGCCGAGACGTTACAGAGCTGAAAAAGACAGAGGCGGCCCTCCGCTTCCAGCTGGCCTGTGAAAAGATGGTGGCGGAGATCTCCGCTGCCCTGGTTAGCCTGCCCGCTGCCCGCGTGGACGAAGGGATCGACCTGGCCCTGCAGCTTTTAGGAAATTTCTTTAACCTGGACCGCAGTTATATCTTCCAATATAGCTCTGACGGCAAAAGCATGAGCAATACCCACGAATGGTGCAAGGAGGGGATCGCACCGCAGCGGGAGATCCTACAGGAGCTGCCGGTAGATCTCTTTCCCTGGTGGATGGCGAAGCTCTCCCGGGCGGAAAATATCGTTATTCCCTCTGTAGCCGCGCTGCCGGCGGCAGCGGCGGCAGAAAAAGCCCTCCTGCAGGCCCAGTCCATCCGCTCCGTGCTGGTAGTGCCCATGCGCTATGCCGGCATGACTCTTGGCTTTCTGGGTTTTGATGCCGTGGAGGCGGAGAAGGACTGGGAAGAAAGGCATGTCGCCATTTTGCGGACTATAGCCGAGATCCTGGCGGGGATCCTGGCAGGCAAGAAGTGGGAAGAAGAGCTGGAGCTAAAGGGCTTGGAGCTGGAGGAGCTTTACCGTCAGCTGGAGGGGGAGATCCATAAAGCGCGCCAGATCCACGAGCGGACCCTGCCCCATACCCTGCCCGAGCTTAAAGGCCTGACCCTAGTGGGCCACTACCAGCCGGCCCGGCGCCTGGGCGGTGACTTTTACAACGTTATCAAAACAGGGGAGAAGCTCGTCCTTTACCTCTCCGATGTGAGCGGCCATGGCCTGGAGGGTACGATCCTCAGTACTTTTATCAAAGAAGCTATCGACAGCTACCTCAGCCTCAAAGGGGAAGAGGTCTGCCCGGAAAAAATACTGCGCCACCTCTACCGACAGTACTGCCAGGAAGACTACCCTGACGACTATTTCATCTGTATCTTCCTGGCTGTGCTCGACCTCACGGAGATGGAGCTCCTTTATACAGGCGCGGGCTTCCAGGTACCGCCCCTTGTCCGCCTGGGCAGCGGGGAAAAAACGTGTCTGCTGAGCGAAGGTCCGCCTATTTCCAGGGTTATCCCCGAAGAGCTGATGGATTTTTCCGTAAAGCGGCTCGCCCTTACGCCCGGGACCACGGTGCTTTTTACCACCGACGGCCTCATGGAGCAGGAGGCGGACGGGCAGGACTACGGCAGCAGGCTGGAAACCATCTTCTACCAGTACGGCTACCTGCCCCCCAGGCTCCTGGTCCGGTTGATCAACGAAGATTTCCGCAGCTTTAACGGGGGCTCGTCCCAGGGCGACGACGATATCACCATCGGCCTCCTGCAGCGGGATCCCGAGGAGAAGCGGGAGTGCCGCCTGGAGCTGCGGAGCGACTTGGGCGAGCTCCACAGGATTTATTTTGAGTTGGCGCCCCTCCTTGACAACGTGGCCCGGGGCGAGGAGTTCTTCTTTTGCTTGCACGAGCTCGCGGCCAACGCCATCGAGCACGGCAACCGCTTTGATGCAGAGAAAACTGTAACTTTAGAGATCGGCGTAACAGAAAGCTGCCTTTATGCCCTGGTCAAAGACCAGGGAGACGGCTTTGCCTGGCGTAAAACCTCCGCCAGGTCGCTGGACCTGGAGGGCCACCAGGAACGGGGACGGGGCCTCGCCATGACGCGCCTCTGGGGGGACCTCCTTTTATATAACGAAAAGGGCAACCGGGCCATGTTCGCCCTCAGCCTTTTTCCTTAAAAGTTAAGGGCGATCCTGCTGCAGCTTTTCTTTTTCTTTTTGCAGCTCTCCTTGCAGCTCTTCTAGCTCCAGCTCCAGCCTTTCCAGCTCCTGCACCTGGGCCGGCTTGACCGAGTGGAAAGGCCAGCGCTTTTTCACCTCGGCGATCTTCTGCTCCGTCTCTTTGATGCGCTGCTCCAGCTCCCGCACCTTTTCCACGCTCCTTCGCTGCTTTTTCTGAGCAAAAGATAACATACTTGTAGCTTAATGCCAACCCTGACAGGGAAAATAACGTAAAACGTTGAATTATATGATATAAAGGTGTAGCCTAAAAAAATATGTAAAAAAAATATATAAATAAAATTATTAATTATTGTCCAAAAAGAGGCCTGCCCATGGGTACGGCGACCGTAAAGCTGACGGGGAGGTTGCAGGTAACCACCTCCACGACCTTTCTAAGGATCAAGCAGCCGGTGAGTCAGGTAGAGATGTTGAACGGCCTTTCTGGCGAGATTACCAAGGTTATAATTTCGGACATTGCGGATCAGACTAACCTGCTGGCTTTAGATGCTGCTATTGAAGTAGCCAGAGCCGGGGATTATGGCAGAGGCTTTTCCGTCGTCGCCGAAGAGGTGCGTAAACTGGCGGAGCTGAGTAAAGGGCCCACGGCCGAGGTAGCCGCTGTCCTTGCCAGAATGGGCCAGGCCGTTGCAGAAACTTTGGCCAGCATCCTGAAGAGCGAAAAAGAGGTCGAAGAGACAGCCCATAATGTTGTGGAAACGATGGGGGGTGCAGGAGATCTTTAGTTCCATTGGAAAGATCCTGGAAAAGTCAGGCTCACGGCAGCAGGCACGGCAGAAATTGCCGCCTTTTGCCAGGAGGTTGCCGCCTCGACAGAAGAGCAGTCCGCCTCTTTGCAGGAGATAGAGACACTTGCTGCAGCGTTTGGCCAAACGGTGGAGGAGCTAAAATATTCCATACAGAATTCGAAGTTTAGTTAAGCCAGCCCGTTTTCCGCTGAACGACCTTTCCCTTTTGCCGTTAGCTCTGGCGAAGGGTTTTTTTGTGCCAGCTAGGCGTGGAAAAGCAGATAAGGAAAAAGTTTTAAATTTTAAGTCGAAAATGTAAAATGTTATATATTAATAGAGCGCACGGAGATTGGGGAGACAGCCTATGATACGGAAACGGCCAAAACACCCGTCTTTGACGAAGAAGTCCGCCACAAGACCGTTTCTTTGCGCCCGCCGGAGCTGGAGGTTGTGGGCCTGGTGCCGGTGCTGGAGAGCCTTATCAAAGAGATGAATAAAAAGACAGAGATGCGGGCCAGCATAGAGGCAAAAACAGAGCTGCCCAAGTTCAGCCCGGAAGTGGAAAACACCCTTTACCGCTGCGTCCAAGAAGCGCTGCTCAATGCCGCCCGCCACGCCTTTGCTCACAACCTGACCGTGGAGCTAGCCTTTGCGGCGGGCCTTGTAACCTGCAAGATCAAAGACGACGGCGTCGGTTTTGACACCCATGCTTGCCCCGGCGGCTCTTCCAAGCACCTGGGCCTGTTGGGAATGAAAGAGCGGGTCTTCCTGGTCAAAGGGACGCTGGAGATAAACTCGGTGCCTGGTAAGGGTACGGAGATCATCATCACTATCCCCATAAATGGGGCTTAGCGCTAGTGTAAGCATAAGGAATTTTTTATCAGCAAGCCTCCCTTCTCACTTTGCCTTAAGCACTTTTCCGATAGCTCTCTGAGGAAGTGCTTGGGTATAATAAAAATGCTGTCCCTTGCCCCATAACATCCGTATGCGGATACAAGAGGGTACGATGTAATGCGCATTATCCTGGCGGACGACCATAATATTTTTCGCGAAGGGTTGTGGGCTCTGCTCGAAAGCAGGGATAAGTCCATCGAGATCGTCGGCGAAGCTGCCGATGGGCTCGAGGTGCTGGCCTTGGCGGCCAAGGCTAACCCCGATGTGGTTATCCTGGATATCTATATGCCCGGCCTTGACGGCTTGGAGGTAACGAAGCAGCTGCGGGAACGCTTCCCCGGAATCAAAATAATCATCCTCTCCAGCTACCCGGATAAAATGTACGTCAAAGAAGCCTTAAAGCACGGGGCCATGGGCTTTATCACCAAGGACGCGGTTTTTGAAGAGCTGATCATCGCCTTGAAAGCATTTTAAGGAGGAAAGCGTGAGGAGGAAAGGGCGGCGGCTCTTTTAAAAGAAATGGAGGCAGAGGCACAGAGGGTTTACCAGGAGCTGGAGGCGATTACAGGGGCAGGCTGATGGAGGCAAAGCAGGTGGACGACGCAAAATTGCGGGCGGAAGCACAAAAGCTAGTCGCCCTTTATGTAGAAGACGACCCTGTGACGAGGGAGCTATTTAAGCTCACCCTGGAGCGGTGCTTTAAGGAGGTATTAGTGGCCGCCAACGGGAGAGAAGGGCTGGAAATATACCGCTTTCTCTGCTGCCTGGGGAATTCCTACTGCCTCCTGGTTCCGGCATAAAAAATTTTTATGTCCAGGGAACTCTTGACAGGAACATTTTCCTGGTATATCTTAAATGTACAATAATACCCCCAGGGGTATATGGAATTGATCCAGGAGGTAGAAAAAAGGTGGAGAAATTAAACCGGCGGAAATTTTTGCAGCGCAGCGCCGCCTCCCTGGCGGCAGGGGCAGTGGTGCTCAGCGGCGCGGAAAAAGCTGCCAGGGCTCTTGCCGCAAAGGAGAAGGAAGTTGCCGTTGTCATTGATATTAGCAGATGTATTGGTTGCGAGGCGTGTGTTCATGCCTGCCGTGGGAAAAACAGCGCCGCTTATCCGCAACCGGTAGAGAATATCTTGCCCTACTGGCCGCAAAAGGGTTATGAAGACTGGTCGGATCAGCGGGAACGCACTGACCGTTTGACCCCTTATAACTGGCTCTATATCCAGCGCCTGCAGGTGGAACAGGGAGGTAAAGCTGAAGTCTTGAACATCCCCCGCCGTTGCATGCACTGCGCCAACCCTCCTTGTGCCAAGCTTTGTCCCTTTGGGGTAATTGAGCAGACGGAAGAAGGGGCGGTGGCCATTAACACCGATTTTTGCTTCGGCGGTGCCAAGTGCCGGGATGTCTGCCCTTGGTCCATTCCCCAGCGCCAGGCGGGGACGGGGATTTATTTAAAATTTGCCCCTACCCTTGCCGGCGGCGGGGTGATGTATAAATGCGACCTGTGCCGGGACCGCATTGCCGCAGGGAAAGCCCCTGCCTGTGTCGCTTCCTGTCCGCAGAAAACGATGAGCTTTGGCCCTAGGATAGAGATGCTGCAACTAGCACAGCGGCGGGCTGCAGAGCTTAAAGGGTATATTTACGGAGCGGTAGAAAACGAGGGGACAGCTACCTTTTATGTCTCACCGGTGCCTTTTGAGGCCATCGATGCGGCCATCCGCAGGGACCTGGGGGAGGGACATCCCGGGATGAAGCCGGAACTGGAAAACCCTGTGACCGCCTCCACCCGTAACCTGCTCCTTAGCTTCCTTGTGGCCCCTGTATCCGGTGTTGCTGCGGCGGTGGTGGCCACCTATCAAAAAATGAAAGGGGAGGAGAACCATGCCGGTGGAAACAAAAATTGATCCCCGCAAAGCACCCGGGTTACCACCCCGGCTCCCGGCAGCAGTAAAGGCGGCCCGCCTTATAATTTTTATCTCCTGTTTTATGCTGTATTTTAGCGGGTTGGGTCAGTTGCCCATCTACCGCCGCTATAATGTTGTGGCGCTGCCGGGGCTCGCCTGGTCTGACCAGTATTTGATCACGCTGCAGCTCCATTACCTTTTCTCTGCCATCCTCATCGGGGCCCTCTTGTTTATGCTTGTCTTCAGGTACAGGCTTTCCCGGTACGGGCTGCGGCAGGGCGGAAATATCCCTGCTGCCGGCGGAAGCGCTGATTTTAGGCTTTTCCTCTGGAGAGGGGCGGGGCAGGAGGGGCCATGGCAACGCCCGGCGCGCCTGCTCATTGCTTACAACCTGGTGCTGCTTATCCTTACTGGCCTGGTAAAAATCTATAAAAACCTGCCCGGGGTGGAGCTGGCCTACGCTTTGACGGTAACCGTCACTGCTTTGCACAACCTGGCCACTGTGCTCATGCTCTGCGGTGTTCTCCTCTACCTTGCAGGAAAACTTGCAGGGAAAACTAAGCTTCAGCGGAAAGGACTGGGCCGCGATGGAGGCTTTGCCTAAAAAAAAGATCTTGAACAGGCTCGCCCGGCTGGAGGGCCAGCTAAAGGGGATCCGCGCCATGGTGGAGCAGGACAACCGGGAATGCGAGGCCATAGTGACCCAGCTCAGCGCCGTCCATGCCGCCCTGGAGAATACAACGAAGATGATCGTCGTTGCTTACCTGGAGGAATGCCTGCAGGAAAGCGAGCAAAAAGGGGAGGGGCGCCAGGAGGCGCTGGAGAGGATCACCGCCCTTTTACTGCAGACCAGGTTGTGAGCAAAGCCTTTCTAAATAAGTTCCGGGATGTTATAATCTGGCTAGAGGTGCAGCGTAAATAAATTTACGGCCCCGGGCCCGAGGGAGGAAAGCCAGAAAGATGCCCCTTTTCCTCGATGAAGAGACGCAAAAAAGACTGGATGAGAGCATGCAGCAGGGCTATGCCCGTGCCATGGACAAAGACGTGGTGGCGGTGTGCCATAAATGGCTCGCCACGTGGCAGGAGATTAAAAGGGTCATGGAGGAAGCGGGTTTCGCTTCCATTGAAGAGCTGGAACAGGCTTTTCAGGGCAAAGAGAGCATCTACAACTGGGCTTCTGTCTTTGAGCTGGAGCTGGGGCTTGCCGCCCAAAAACTTAAATCCTTTGCCCAAAAAAGGATCGATTTTTGCAGCGAATTTATGGAGAGGTACCGTAAGCAGGAGGACATCCTGATCTTGAATATGAAACAGGCCATTGCCGCCTCGTACTTCCGGCTGGGCCAGGCAGAAGAAGGCGACCGTCACTTCAGCCGGTACCTTAAGGAAACCCCGCACTGGGGCGGGGGCTGGATTGCCTGGGCAGACCAGTACTGGCATGCCGCCGTCAAGGAAAATAAGAACAGGGACAAGGCCGTCTATATTTTAAAGAAGGCCCTGGCCCTGCCGGAGCTGGAAGACAGGGAAGAAGTTGCGGAAAAGCTAAAGGAGATCTACGCCGAGCTCGGTCTGCAGGAGGATCTGGACGGCTTTATCATCGACGGCCACGCAGGGGACCTAGAAGCCATGGCTGCCAGGCTGCGGGAGGGGAAAGCCGGGGTGTTGCCGTCTTGGAGCCGGCCCGGCGGGGCTAATGGGAGCATTAACGTCGGCAGGAACGACCCCTGCCCCTGCGGCAGCGGCAGAAAATATAAGCGGTGCTGTATGTCCTGAACCGCCGGAGTAAGCCGCTGCTGCAGGGGGGCTGCTTTTTTTTCAGGAACGCTCTGCCAAAGGGATATATTTTTGATAGGTGGAAACGGACTTATAGGACGGTCTGATGATCCTGTTGCCGTTGATAAGCTCTTCCATGCGGTGTGCCGACCACCCGGCAATGCGGGCAATGGCGAAAAGCGGTGTATAGAGCTGCAGGGGCAGGCCCAGCATGTTATAAACGAACCCGCTATAGAAGTCTACGTTAGCGCTGACTCCTTTGTAGATCCGCCGTTTTTTGGTAATAATTTCTGGTCCCAGCCGTTCTACCAGGGAGTAAAGTTGGAATTCTGCCATGCGGCCTTTTTCCCGGGAAAGGCTTTCCACTAGTGATTTAAGGATATTGGCGCGGGGGTCTGAGAGGGAGTAGACGGCATGCCCCATGCCATAAATAACTCCGGCCCGGTCAAAGGCTTCTTTGTCCAGCAGCCGCGTCAGGTAATCTGCCACGGCGGCCTCGTCGGTCCAATCGTCGAGGCTGTTTTTCATGTCGTCAAACATCTGCATCACTTTAATGTTGGCGCCGCCGTGTTTGGGCCCTTTGAGCGAACCGATGGCCGCGGCGATGGCCGAATAGGTGTCCGTACCCGAGGAAGTCACCACATGGGTGGTAAAGGTGGAGTTGTTGCCGCCGCCGTGTTCTGCATGCAGGATCAGGGCCACGTCCAGTATTTTTGCTTCCAGGGGCGTGTACTGGCTGTCCGGGCGCAGGATATGCAGGATATTCTCCGCCGTGGAGAGCTCGGGAACGGGGGGGTGGATAAAGAGACTCTTTTTATCGTGGTAATGGCAGTAGGCCTGATAGCCGTACACGCAGAGTAGAGGGAAAAGGGCGGTTAATTGTAGGCACTGGCGCAGGACGTTGGACAAAGAGATGTCGTCCCCGTAATCGTCGTAAGCGTACATGGTCAAAACGCTGCGCGCCAAGGTGTTCATCATATCCTGGCTGGGGGCTTTCATAATAATATCGCGGACAAAATTAGTGGGCAAGGAGCGGTAATTGGCCAGGATCTCCCTGAATTTGTCTAGCTCGCCGGCATTGGGCAGTTTGCCGAACAGCAAAAGGTAGGCCACTTCTTCAAAACCAAAACGGTCTTCCCTTAGAAACCCCGCCACCAGTTCTTCAATGTCAATGCCCCTATAGTACAGTTTGCCTTCGCAGGGGTGTTCTTCCCCGTCGATAATTTTGGAAGAGACTATTTCAGATATTTCCGTTAGCCCGGTTAACACGCCCTTCCCGCTGATATCGCGCAGCCCCCGTTTGACGTCGTATTTTTCATAAAGGGCGGGGTCGATGGTGCTGTTATTTTCACACAGGAAGGACAATTCCAATATTTCCGGTGTTACCTGGGAATAAGGATTGGGCATTACCTCACACCTTTCATCTTAATTATACCTTCATCATTATAACATTGATTGTCTGATCTTGCCAGCATGCGGGGACGGCCGGGTTGCCTGGCAAAATCAGGCTGTGCGGCGGGAGAAGGCGCCGTTTCGCGCCGGGAAACGGCGGGGTTTTGGAGGGGGAAGGGGAGGGCTTAGGTCAGGCTAGGACGATATGCATAAGCAGGGCTGCCAGTACCGCCGAGGCTGTGGCCATGGCCAGGCGGGCCGCCCTTGAGCCTGTCTCCATCATCATCACCACGGCGCTGGCGCCAATTAAAGCGAGGGTAAAATACCAGTACGCCGTAAAGAGGAGAAAGACGGCAAAGAGCAAGTAAGCCAGCTCAATGAACGCGACGCGGCGGAAGAAGACGCTCTGCATAAGTGTCTCCGGGCTTACTTCACCTCTGCCGGCGGCCTTCATCTGCCCGATCAAGGCGCTGAACTCTCCGGCGTGGAGCAGCTTGTACGCTTCGTAAGCGGCAAAAAAGGCCGCGGCTATTTTTAACCCTGCCCCTGTCATGGTCTGTTCCCTTTAAGGCTTAAATACCGTGGCGGTTTTTTTTCTGCTCCGGCGGGCGAGGCGCTGCATAAACCTGTCCATCCGCTCCAGGGCAGTGCTGATCTGCTCTACAGAGGAGGCGTACGAACAGCGAATATGACCCTCTCCGCAGTGGCCGAAGGCATCTCCCGGCACCACGGCCACTTTCTCCTCCTTAAGGAGCATTTCACAGAACTGCTGCGAGCTGAGCCCCGTTGCTTTAATGGAGGGAAAAACGTAAAAAGCACCCCCCGGTTCAAAGCAGGGCAGGCCTATCTGCCGCAGGCCGTTGACAATGAGGCTGCGCCGCCCGTTATACTGTTCTCTCATCATCTCCATCTGAGCCGCGCCGTTTTTCAGCGCTTCTATGGCTGCCATCTGCCCCATTATGGGTGCGCACATGATCGTATACTGGTGTATCTTGGTCATGGCGGCGATGAGCTCCGCCGGGGCAGCGGCGTAACCGATGCGCCAGCCGGTCATGGCAAAGGCTTTGGAGAAGCCGTTGATGAGGACGGTCCGCTCCTTCATTCCCGGCAGGGCGGCAAAGGAGACATGGGGCTCTGCGTAAGTGAGCTCACTGTAGATCTCGTCGGCAATTACCAGCAGGTCATGCTGCTGGACCAGGCGGGCAAGCTGTAAAAGCTCAGCCTTGGTCATGACGGCGCCGGTGGGGTTGTTGGGATAGCTTAAAAGCAGTACCTTGCTGCGGGGAGTGATGGCTTCCTCCAGGGCGGCCGGACTCAATTTAAAGTGGTCTTCTTCTCTGGTGGGGACGGTGCGGCACGAACCTCCGGCCATGATGGTACAGGGCTTATAGGCCACAAAGGAGGGTTCGGGGATAATTACCTCCTCGCCCGTCTCCAGGACGGCGCGCAGGGCCAGGTCAATGGCCTCGCTGGCGCCTACGGTTACTAGGATCTCACTGCTATAATCGTAATCCAGCCCGAATTTTTGCCCGAGGTAGAGGCAGATCTCCCGGCGCAGCTCCTCCAGGCCGCAGTTTGTCGTGTAGTTGGTAAAACCTTTTTCCAGGGAATAGACCCCCGCTTCGCGGATATGCCAGGGCGTATCAAAGTCCGGTTCCCCCACGCCCAGGGAGATAACCCCGTCCATGGCGCTGGCCAGGTCAAAAAATTTGCGGATACCGGAGGGGGGCAGCTCCGCCAGGCTTTTTTTTACAAAGGGACGGCTCATGGGCTTACCACCAGCCTGTGGTCTTTCTTCCCGTCGTTAAAGATGATGCCGTCCTGCTTATATTTTTTCAGCACGAAGTGGGTAACCGTACTCTTGACGTTTTCCAGGGTGGCCAGTTTTTCCGAGACGAAAAAGGCCACCTGTTTGAGGGTGGTCCCCTCCACCGTGATAGAAAGGTCATAGCCCCCCGAGACCAGGTAGACGCCCTTTACTTCGGGAAAACGGCTGATCCGCTCGGCGATGGTATCAAAACCCACATCGCGCTGGGGTGTTACCTGCACGTCGATGATCGCCGTTACATGGTTATTGTGGCCTGTTTTTTCCCAGTCGATAAGAGTCACGTACCCCAGGATTACTTTGGCCTCCTCCATGGCGCTGATCGTCTGCAGGATCTCCTCTTCTGTGACGCCAAACATGGTGGCCAGGGTTTTGGCCGTGATGCGGTGGTTTTGCTCCAACGCTTTGAGTATCTTTATTTGCAGTTCCTCCACGGTCATCAATGCCTCCCGTCTTTTTGTTTGCTTGCTGTCTATTTTTTTGCCCTCTAGAGATATAATATGTTGACCATGAATTAAATGAAAAACCCGTCCTTGAAGGGACGGGGGAAAAGCCCGCGGTACCACCCTTATTGATCCGGCATGGCCGGATCCAGCTCGTTTACCCATGGACCCGTTAACGGCAGGCCGCCGTGACAGCATAATTGTCCCGGGAAAGGACTTTCCGCTGCCCCCTCGGGGATGGCTTTCATCGCGCAGCGCCTGCCGCCTTGCACCTGCCGGCGGCTCTCTGCCAGGCGCCTGCGGGACTACTCTTCCCCTCATTGCTTTGCTTTTCTCATATTGCTTATTACACTACCACAGGACAGGCTTTTCCGTCAATAGGAATAACTGGCAAATTTCCGTGCTTTTGTTGACACATAATTGGCCCTTCGCTATACTTTTACCAATCACTCACCTTTAGAAAAGGGATCTACATACAGGATACAGGAGGCGGCGCAAATGGATTTAGATCACGGCATGGCGGCAAAGGGGAAAAGGGCGGTTACCCTCATCCCCGGAGACGGGGTAGGACCGGAGTGCATTGAGGCGGCGAGGCGCATTATCGATGCGGCGGGGGTCAGCCTGGAATGGGACGAACAGCAGGCCGGAGCGAGCGTCTTTAAACGGGGTATTGCCTCGGGCGTGCCCCGGGAAACCATAGATTCCATCCAGAAGACGCGCGTTGTGCTCAAGGGTCCCCTGGAGACGCCCGTTGGTTTCGGGGAAAAAAGCGCCAACGTGACGCTGCGCAAACTTTTTGAAACCTACGCCAATATCCGGCCCGTGCGGGAGTTCCCCGGTGTTGTCACTCCCTACAGCGGGCGCGGCATCGACCTGGTGGTAGTACGGGAAAACGTGGAGGACCTCTACGCGGGCATAGAGCATATGCAGACCCCCGGCGTGGCCCAGTGCCTCAAGCTTATCTCCCGCAAAGGGTGTGAAAAGGTTGTCCGCCTGGCCTTTGAGCTGGCGCGGGCAGAAGGGCGCAGGCGCGTCCACTGTGCCAGTAAAGCCAACATCATGAAGCTGACCGAAGGGCTGCTGAAACGCACCTTTGAAGAAGCGGCCAGGGAATACCCGGACCTGGAGGCCCATCATATCATCGTGGACAACTGCGCCCACCAGCTGGTAAAAAGACCGGAGCAGTTCGAGGTGATCGTTACCACGAACATGAACGGGGATATTCTCAGCGACCTTACGTCGGCACTGGTAGGGGGTCTGGGCTTTGCCCCTTCCGCCAATATCGGCAACGAGGTGGCCATCTTTGAGGCGGTGCACGGGTCTGCGCCCAAGTACGCGGGCAAAGATGTGATCAACCCTACGGCGGTAATCCTTTCGGCCGTAATGATGCTGCGTTACCTGGGAGAATTCAGCGCCGCGGCAAAGATCGAAGCTGCGGTGCTGGTAACGCTGGAAGAAGGACGGGCCCGTACCGGCGACGTGGTCGGTTATGACAGGGGGACGCCCACCAGCGTTTACACGGAGACGATTATCGCCAACCTGGGGCGCAGGCCGCAAAGCCGTGAACTGCGGGATTATCGGCCGTTGCAGCTGCCCCGCGTTCCAGCTGCTCCCGACCTGGTCAAAGCTGGCAGGAGGCGTGTGGTCGGGGCAGATATATTTGTGGAAGCGGGCCTAAGCGCCGGAGCGCTGGGCAGCAGCCTGGAGCAGATTGTGGCGGACGGGCCTTTTAAGCTCAAGATGATCTCCAACCGGGGGACTATGGTCTACCCCTTTACCGGCACTCTACCCGACTGTGTGGACCACTGGCGCTGCCGTTTTGTGCTCCATGACCGGACTGCGGAGCTGCGGGACGAGCAGCTGCTGACGCTGCTGTCCCAGATCTCGGCCAGGCACCGCTGGATGCACGTGGAGAAACTGCAGGAGATCGACGGGGAAGCGGGCTATACCCTGGCTCAGGGCGAAGATTAGAGGGCTCTCCCGGCCGGGCTTTGCCCCGTGTTTATTTTTTCCAGCGCAGCTCCGGCAGGTATTTTGTTGTTTAATGTAGAATTTTGAAAAAAGAGCCTGATCCTGCCTGGACTGGAAAGGAAGCTGGTGGCGCTGAAAATCTTATTGGCCCTGTTATTACTCCTGATGGTCTTTACCGTAAGTTTCTATGTGTTGGCCGATCTTTCCCCGGTACCAGGCGGCACTGCTGTCCCTGGTATTGCCGCTACGGGTGCTGAGGAGGCGGTGCCCGACCCCCGGGAGCTCCTTGAACCAGAGGCGGAAACGGGACCGGCCGGGACCGGGGTCGCGAACCTGATGCAGTTGATTTTACTCATGGAGGGGCTGCTCCTGGACCACAGCCCGGAGGCCGACCAGGCGCTGGGAAACCTCTCCCGGCGGGAGGACGTCTTTGGTTATCTGGCAAACCTGGCCCTGGCCGAAAGGGACTTCCGGACGGAAGAAACGACACCTGCTGATTATTACCGCCGGGCCCTGGACCTTTACGGGACAGATGCCGTGCGCTTTAAGCTGGCGGCCTGGCTGGCCCGGGAGGGGCAAGAAGAGGAAGCGATCAGTGTCTACCTCTCCCTCCTCCCCGCCGACGAAGCCCTGACAGCCCTGCAGGAACTGGGCGCTTACCCCACAGTAGTTTCCCGGGCCCTGCTGCAGGGCGGCCACTTCCAGGCTGCAGCCGCTTATCTCGGCCGGGCTCTGGAAACTGCTACTGAACTTTCTGTTTCGGCACGGCTGGAACTGGCCGGTGCCCTGGGACAAAGCCTGGCCCAGCAGGGCCAATACGCCGCCGCCCTCCCTTACCTGGAGCAAGCTTTTGCCGGGGGCTATAAAGGGACCACCTGGTGGTATGCCCGTACCCTGGAAGCCCTGGAGGCCGCGGCTGAGGCCGCTTCCCTTTACGCGCAGCTCGGCCCCGCCGGCGCCTATCGACTGGGTCTGCTTCTCAGCGCGGCGGGACAAAAGGAAGAAGCAGCTGCTACCTTGGCTCTGAGCAACAACCCTGCTGCCCTATGGCAGGGGGCGAGGCTGTGGGAGGAGCTAGGCCGGCCGGAGGAGGCGCTGCAGGTTTACCAGGAACTGGCGCGGGGGGAGAGCAGGTACAGGGACGATGCGGCGTACCGGGCCTATATCCTCCTGCAGAGGAAAGGTTTGCTCGGCGCCGGGGAGATGCTGGAGATACTGCGGGAATACCCGGCCTGGGCGGTGCGGGTGACGGGGGAGACGGTCCTTGAGGCCGCTGCAGCTCCGGACTTTGCTCTGCCCGAGTTTATCAAGACGGCAGAGCTTTTGCAGCAGCACGGGCGCCGTGCGTGGGCGGAAATTGAACTGGCCATCGGCCAGGCGCGGGCCGGTATGACGGAGATGCTGGCCCTGGGAGAGTGGTACCGGCAAAAGGGGGACTATTTCCGTGCCACGCGCTGGGGGATGAGGTCCCTGGAGCTGGAAAGAACGGAGCAGGGCTACCTGCTGGCTTACCAGCGCCCTTTTGCGGAAATTGTCCTGGAAGCGGCGGCCAGATATGAACTGGAGCCCCACCTTATCTGGGCCGTAATGCGGGAGGAGAGCCATTTCCGGCCTGAGGCCGTCTCCCGCGTAGGCGCCCTGGGGTTGATGCAGATCATGCCTGCCACCGGCAGGGAGATCGCCCGCAGCAAAGGCATGAAGATCAGCAATTTGGAGTTGCTGCAGCCCGAGGTAAATATTGATTTTGGGGCGTATTACCTGCGCCGTATGCTCGACCAGTTTGGCGGTGACCTGGACAAGGCCCTGGCTGCCTATAACGGCGGGCCGGGCAATGTACGGCGCTGGAGCAGGAGCCCTCTGGGTACCGCTCCCGAGGATTTTCCCAGTGTCATCACTTTTCTGGAAACAAGGGAATATCTTACCAAGGTGTTAAACAGCTACCATATTTATAACCTGTTATATGGCCCCCGGGCTTGACGGCCCTTTGGGGGATAAAAATGAGTATCTTTACATCTTTACTTTAAAAACGGTTAAGCTAAAAATAGGCAGAATTTTTTTAACAGGAGGGCAAAATGGAAGACCGGGAACAAATATCAGATGTTATCTGCACCGTAGATGTGGAAGTAATGGCAGCTTACCGCCGCAGGCTGCCGCAGATCGCCCAGAAAATTATCGCCAGCTGCTCAGACAAGCAGTATTGCAACCATGTGGATTATGAGCCCATCCCTTCCCGGGAGGCAGTGGTTAAGATTATCGACAAATTCCTGGAGATTATTTTCCCGGGGTATTTCAGTGTAGAAAAACTTGATCCCGTTAACCTTGACTTTAACATCGGGCAGAGCGTGACCCGCCTCTTCGGTATGCTGGCGGAGCAGGTGAACAGCGGTATTCGTCACGACTGCAACCGCTTTAAGCTGACCTGTCGGGAGTGTTTTGAAAAAGGTTATGAGATCTCCCTCAAAGTATTGGAAAGCATCCCGGAGCTGCGCCGTATTCTGGCCACGGACGTACAGGCGGCCTTTGACGGTGATCCTGCAGCCCGCAGTAAAGACGAAATTATCTTCAGTTACCCCGGGATCTTTGCCATTACCGTCTACCGCGTGGCCCATCTGCTTTACGAGCTGGATGTTCCGTTGCTCCCCCGTATTATGACAGAGCACGCCCACAGCAAAACGGGCATCGACATCCACCCGGGGGCGCAGATCGGCGAGAGCTTTGTCATTGACCACGGGACTGGTGTTGTCATCGGCGAGACTACGCAGATCGGCAACAACGTACGTATCTACCAAGGAGTCACCCTGGGCGCCCTCTCCCTCTCCAAGGAAGAGTGCGTGCAGCTGCGGCGGAAAAAACGCCACCCTACCATTGAAGACGACGTCATTATCTACTCCGGGGCGACGATCCTGGGCGGCGATACAGTTATCGGAGCGAGGTCGGTGGTGGGCGGCAATGTCTGGTTGACTTCCTCCATTCCCCCCGATACCAGGGTGTTTATAGAAAAACCCCAGCTAATTTATAAAAGCTCCAACAGTACCTAAAATGCAGTAAAGCATGCAGGAGAAAGATGCACGTAAAACATGGCCCCGGGTGCCGGACGTAATCGGCATCTGCTCCGGGGCTTTTTTTATTAAGTTTCAGAATTCTACAGATTTTGCCTTTCTTCTAACTTTATTTTTATAAAAAGGAAATTTTTTTATTGATATAGAATTTTTAACCGTGGCTTTACTTGCTCAAATGTTTTTTTTCTGTGCCATAAGGGGCCATAAAAAGAGGGGTGATGCGGCGTCGGGACAGGCGCGGGACAAAACAGGGCTGTAAGGGTGTCCAGTGAAGCGGCGCCCGGGCGGAGCGGATTTTTGAAGCAGCGAATTTGACAGCGGAGGTGACAGGGGTGTTTGGTCTTGACGACGCAGGAGTCCTGGCAGCGTATCTGCTTATGATCCTCGGTGTAGTCTTATGTGTGGTTTATGGCCTGCTGAAATGGAACAGCCAGGATTGAAGCAGGGTATCTGCTTTAAATTAATATTATTAGAGAATTAGAGAATTATAGAGATAGCATCTGGAAAAAGTAGGAGGCAAGGGATTATGGACTATATCGTACTTGTTATCGTCGTATTGCTTTACCTCGGGGCTACGGTGTACCTTGGCTGGCTTGGCTATAAACATACCCGTTCAGCAAGCGATTATTATACGGCCGGGGGTGAAGTGAACCCTTTCCTTATGGCCATGGGCTACGGAGCGGCATTTATCAGCACTTCCGCCATTGTGGGCTTCGGCGGGGCGGCGGCCGTTTATGGCATGAGCCTGCTCTGGCTTACCGTTTTCAATATCTTCTTCGGCGTATTTATTGCCTTTGTCTGGATCGGCCGGCGGACGCGGGCCATGGGTAGGGAGCTTTCCGCCCAGACCTTTCCCGAGCTGCTGGGCTCCCGGTATAACTCCGTTTTCATCAGGAAGTTCAGTGCCGTGGTCATCGCCTGTGCTATGCCCCTTTATGCGGCGGCGGTGATGATCGGCGGCGCCCGTTTTATGGAGCTGGCGCTCAACGTCAACTATACCTTTGCCCTGCTCCTGGTGGCGGTAATTGTGGGCGCTTACGTCCTTGCGGGAGGGATGAAAGGCGTCCTTTACACCAGTGCTTTTCAGGGGACGCTTATGCTTTTGGTCATGTTTTTTTTACTCATTTTTACTTATAGAGTACTGGGCGGCGTCACGCAGGCCCATACCTCCCTGGCTGCCCTGAAACACCTCGTCCCCGAGGGGCTGCTTTTGGACGGTCATCAAGGCTGGACCGCCATGCCGGCAACCTTTTCCCGCAGCTGGTGGTATGTTATCTCCACCCTTGTCCTCGGCGTGGGCATTGGCGTGCTGGCACAGCCGCAGCTGGCCGTGCGCTATATGACGGTGAGGAGCAACAAGGAGCTTTACCGCGCCCTGGTCCCCGGGGGGGTTTTCATCCTCCTCATGACCGGGGTTGGCTTTACTGTAGGTGCCCTCTCCAATGTTTATTTTTATGAAAACCTGGGCAAGATTGCCCTCCTCGCCTCCGTTAATCCCGTTACCAACACGCCCAATACCGACACCATTATCCCTCTGTTCATTACTTCCGCTCTGCCGGTGTGGGTGGGCTACGTGTTTATGTTAACTCTCCTCTCCGCGGCCATGTCCACCTTAAGCGGGCAGTTCCACTCCATTGCTACATCTGTAAGCTATGACCTCTACCAGCCCAAAGGGGGCAGCCCCCAGGCAGGGCTGAAGCTCGCCCGTTATGGCACCATCCTGGGCCTGGTTGTGACGGTAGTCTTGAGCTATATCCTGCCCGTGAGCATTATTGCCATCGCTACGGCCATCTTCTTTGGCCTCTGTGCCGCCGGGTTTTTGCCCGTTTATGTCTTCGGCCTTTTCTGGAAAAGGGTTACCACCATCGGGGCGGCCATGGGCATGGTGGCCGGGACCCTCGTCTACCTCTTTAGCATGCTCTTCATGTACGGCCGCATGACGACAATTTTTGGCCTAAGCAGTTTAATTTTCGGCCAGACAAGCATCGTCACCTTTCCCTATAACGTCATTGACCCCATTGTTTACGCTCTGCCCGTAAGTTTTGTGGTGACAGTGATTGTCAGCCTGGCTACCCAGTCTTCCCTGGATACCAGCCACGTGGAAAAATGTTTTGCTTTTATGCGTAAAAAGAAGGCAGCTCTCCTCACCCTTGAAAAGTAACGGAGCGAAGAATAGACAAGGCGCCTGTCTTAGTCACAGGCGCCTTGTTTTTAGCAGCATAGCAATAAAAAACTTGAGCTTTAGGGGCAGAAATGATAACCTTACAACATAAGCAGAAACGTCAAATAAAGCAAAAACGGGAGAAATAACTGTGGATAAGATGATTAGAAACATCAATGAACACCTCTGGCGGGAAGCTAAAATTGAAGCTGCCCGGGAAGGCCTGAGTATTAAAGACCTGGTAGAGCGGATTATCATGCAAAAATTGTCGGTGGGAGATGCAGCTGGCGTTGATAACAGGCAACTGGTTAGCTACTTTCACCAGCACCAGGGCAATACGACAAAGATCATTCGGGGCATTAACCCGGAACTCTGGCGGGCCGCTAAGGCCCAGGCGGCCCTGGAAGGCCGCAGCATGAAGGACTGGGTGGAATGGACCATTGCTGCCTGGCTGCAGCAGCGCGGCAAAGGGGGACCTAGGACAGCTCCGTTGCAGCAGCGGGAACAGGCAGACAAAGGTAAGGAAAAGACAAAGATTCTGCGCAACATCAACGAGCAGCTCTGGCGGGAGGCTAAGGCCAGGGCTTTCCATGAAGGGATCACCATGAAAGAATGGGTGGAGGGGACGATTAGGACTAAACTTAGAGGGAAAGAAAAAGAAAATGTCCATAGTCGGGAAAAAAGATACAGCCTAGATGCTAGTACCGCAAGGACCAAGATTTTGAGAAATATCGATGAAGCATTATGGCGGGAAGCTAAGGTCTGCTCCGCCAGGGAAGGCAAAACGATGAAGGAGTGGGTGGAGGATTGTATTGCCGAGGCCCTGGCCCAGGGAAAAGTATAAACCTTTAAGAAACAAAACAAACCCGGGAACGTTTTATCTTCCCGGGTTTTTGTGTGCCCAAAAATTGAACCCGCTTTTCCAAAAAGCCTATTGACAGAATAATAAAAAGGATGTAAATTATGATAAACATGATATATAAGATAAACTATCAGTAAAATTATGCTATTATGAAAGGGGAGACGATGTGAGCGGCGCAGTGGGAAAAGGAGAGTTAAAGGCATGGGCCCGGGAGAAGCTGCGGGGGGTTGAGAACTTAATTATTCCTTCGTTTTCGCCTGATCTGTCGGAGCTGGACGAAGAGGGCATCAGATGGGATGTGCGCCAGAGCATCAAGCATGGTTTTTTTTCCACCATGTGCGCGGCGGAGCTGGGCCTTACGCTGGATGAAGCCAAACGTTTTGTGGAGATTGTGGCCGCTGAGGCCGGGGAGAAGATCCTGGTTTCTACTACGCTGTTTTTCGATTCCTTTGCTGAGAACATGGAGTTGGCCCGTCACGCCCAAAAGGTGGGTCTGCACTGTGGTCTGCTGGGCTACCCGGCCAATTTTAACCCTGCCTCGGAAGAGGAGATTTACAACGCCACGAAAATGGTCTGCGATGCCGCGGAGCTGGGGATTGTCCTCTATGCTGCGCACCGGGCCAATTTTGAGCGTTTTCACCCCAGCGGTTTCCCTCTGGAACAACTGCCTCGCCTGGCGGAGATTGACAATGTGGTGGCGCTGAAAGTAGGAAGCAATGATTCCTTTTTTGTCGCCGAATGCTTTGAACGCTGCGGCGAGAAAATCCTGGTCAACGCGGCCATGCCCGACCTGTTGAGTTTTACCGTGCCCCGGTACGGGCAGCAGTGGATCGGC
This sequence comes from uncultured Bacillota bacterium, assembly GCA_937973635.1. GTDB lineage: Bacteria > Bacillota > Dethiobacteria > DTU022 > UBA8154 > UBA8154. Next base: position 22,292 of record CALJJZ010000037.1, read on the forward strand.
GCCTCTGTTTATGAGATGTTCCAATCCCCCGAGCAGCCTTATTTTGTCAATTATTTCAACTTGCTTCAAGAAGGGAAGTTTGGGGAAGCGGCAGAGGTTTACTGGAAAATGAAACCCCTGCTGGGGCTCTTTGAACAGCATATCATGGCCATCGTTATGGGCGCTTATCCCTGGACCATGTTCAAGTATTACCAGTGGTGCGTGGGAGGCAATGGGGGCTATACAAGGAAACCACAGCTGAAAATTTTTCATTACCAGATGATGGCGGCGAAGATGGCCTACTTTGCTGCAGGTATTATTCCCCGGGAACCGGACGACGAATTTTATCTGGGCCGGGTTAATTATGCCCGGGCGCAGGGAAAAGAGGCCTGAAATTAAAAAACAGCGCAATAGCCTGGAGGGATGGTTAAATGGTAGATTTTCGCCTAAGTAACGAACAATTGATGCTGCAGAAGACGGCACGGGATTTTGCGGAGAAGGAAGTAAGGCCTGCGGCCGAGGAGATCGAGAAGGCAAAGGGGGCTTTCCTCCCCTGGGAGAGGTGCCGGGAGGTAGTGAAAAAGGGGAAAAGCCTGGGTTTTACCACGCTGCTCATCCCCGAAGAGTATGGCGGTGAAGGGCTGGGCTGCCTGGAGAACGTCATTGTCATGGAGGAGCTGGGCGCCGCCGATGTGGGGATCGCCTCTGCCTATTTTAACTGCACCGTCACAGCACCTACCCTAATCCTGGCCGGGGGGACGCAGGCCCAGAAAGATAAATGGCTGCGGGAGATCTGTGAAAATGAAGCCCACGTGCTGGCCAGTGCCGGCAGTGAGCCGGACCAGTCAGGCTCCGACACCCTTTGCCCCGACCCTGACCCGAGCATGGGGATGCGTACCTTTGCCAGAAAGGAGGGCAATGAATATATCATCAACGGCGTCAAGTCGGGGTTCATCACTAACGCGGGGGCCGCGACTACTTATTATGTCCATGCCCGCACGGATTTCAGCAAACCGCCCCACGAAAGCACCTCATTATTTTATGTCCACGCCAATACCCCTGGCTTTAGGGTGGGCAAAAGGGAAGAGCTCATCGGTTGGAAAACAGCCCAGAACGCAGAAGTGTTTTTTGAGGATATGCGCGTGCCCGCCGATTGCATGCTGGGCGAAGAAGGGCTGGGCCTGGGCATCTTTGTCATTGACGGGCTGCCCTTTATCGGCACCGGTTTTGCCGCCTGCTACCTGGGGCTGGCCCGCGCTGCTTACGAGTATGCCCTGAATTACTCGCGCGAGCGCATTAGCTGGAAAAAGCCCATTATCCAGCACCAGGCCGTAGCCGCCATGCTGGCCGATGCCGCAGTGGATACCCAGTCGGCGCGCCTCATGGTTTGGGATGCGGCCTTCTCCGCCGATACCAACCTGGGTTTTGAAACCTCGGCCAAGGCACTGGCAGCCAAAACCTTTGCTACGGAGGTAGCCATTAAAAATGCCCAGATGGGCGTGAAAGTATTAGGCTCTTACGGCATTGCCAGTGCTTATAAGGCAGGCAAGTACCTCTGCGACGCCTGGATCGGTTACTCCTGCGACGGCACCAACACGGTACTGCGCCTGCACCTGGCCAATTTCCTATAAATGTAAGGGGGTCAGACCCCATGCCAATTTTTGAATACAGGTGCCAGGCATGTGAGGAGAAATTCAGCCTGCTGATCTTGAAAACTAAAGACGCAGCGGCGGTGAAATGCCCTTTTTGCCGGGCGGAGCGTATACTTAAGCTCCCCTCTGCTTTTAGCGTGCAGCAGAGCGAAGCTTCCCGCCTGAAAAACCTGGACCTCTCCAGGCCCCGGGACAGTGAATTTTATAAAAATAGCTGCCATATCGGCTTATGGGCAAAAAAAAGAATGGAGCAACTGGGGGTGAAACCAAGCTCACAGATGGAAGAAATCATTGAGAAGGCGCGGTGCGGTAAAATCTTGGAGGAGTAAGAGCTAAGCAATATTCTTGCAAGGAGGATACAGATGGAAAGGATTAAAAAAGCAGAGCTAAAGCAGTGGGCCAGGGAAAAGATGAAGGGGGTAGAGAACTGCACTTTCCCCTCCTTTCTGCCGGGCCTGGCAGAGCTGGACGAAGACGGCATCAGGTGGGACGTCAATATGGCGGTGAAGCACGGCTTTTTCTCCACCCTGGCCGTTACGGAATGCGGCCTCAGCTTTGAGGAAGCCAAAAAATTCCTGCAGATTGTCACGGATGAGGCCAAAGGTAAAATACTTGTATCTACAACGCTGCTCTTCGATTCCTTTGAAAAGAACTGGGAGATGCTCAAATACGCCGAGGAGGTGGGCTGCCACCTGGTGCTCTTTGGCTATCCTCCCAGCTTTTACCCCAAATCGGAAGAAGAAATTTATAAGATTACGCGGGAGATGTGCGATGCTACCAATCTGGGCATTGTCCTCTACCCCAGCCCCCAGTTCAACTTTGAGCGGCTGCATCCCAGCGGGTTTAACCCCAAGCTGCTGGCGCGCATGGCCGAATTTGACAATGCGGTGGCTATCAAGGTGGGCGAAGCAGGCCTCGCTGCTGATTGTGCCCGCCTCTTTGGCGACAAGGTGCTGGTAAGCAACCCTTCGGAAAGGTTCTTGCCCATGATGCACAAAGCCTATGGCCAGCAGTGGATCGGCGCCGGCTGCTACGAGGTGTACCAGTCACCGCAGACGCGGGGCCTGGTCAATTACTTTAACCTGCTTATGGAGGGCAAAGAGGACGAGGCCATGGAGATCTACTGGAGCCTGGCCATTGTGCGCAATATGTTTGAAGCCCAGCATATGCAGACGGTAATGCTCGGCCTCTACCACTGGAACATGCAGAAGTACTACCAGTGGCTGGTGGGGGGCAACGGCGGCTATGTCCGGCAGCCCTGCATGAAACTGCTGCAGCACGATATGGAACCCTTCAAATTTGCCCTCTCCATGATCGGCATTGAACCACGGCAGCCTGACGAAGAATTTTATATAGGCAGGGTTAATTATGCCAAGCTGCGCGGGGTTTCTCCGGAAGAATAGGGGACTTAATACTTAAACAGAGGAGTTGAAGGCAGAAGATGAAATCCGGTTACTTTGTGGCTGCAGGAGGCGCTGTCCTGGTATTTGTAGGGGTATTTTTGGCTTTGCGCGCAGTTCTCCCGCCGGAGTGGATTTTCTTTCCTGGCCTTGTGCCCATGCTTGGTATGATGGGAGCCAACATCGCCTTTGTCCTGCTGGAGCCAAAGAAGAGCTGTCCTGTGTGCGGCGGGTACATGCAAAAGATCAGCGCCACGCCGGGCACCCTCATGGCCTATTTCCGCGGCTTCCGCTCCTGTTCCCACTGTAAGTCGAAGTTTGATCGGCGGGGAGAAAAAGCCCTAGCCTAGTTGCAGCGATGAAAATACAGCCGGATTTTATTACAATGCATAAAACAAATGGGAGGGACTTACTAATGGCATCTTTTGAAGAATTTAATATGGATGTCTCTTCGCTCTCCTTGCCCAACGCCTATGATGAAATAGTTTCCCTGACTGACTTTAAAGGCAAAGTGGTGGTCCTTGCCGGCGGGGGGCAGGGGACTGTCGAGGAATCAAAAAAATGGGGCAACGCCCTGGCGGAGGCGTGCGCAGGCCGGGAGGGTCTGCAATATTACGGCGTGGGCTTTCTTAAAAAATTGCCTGCTTTTGTCCCCAAACTTATGGTTAAATCCAATGTGAAAAGTGGTCCGCCCTCCATGTTGGACTGGGACGGTAAAGGAGAGGAAATCCTGGGCCTTACCAGGACAGATATGATGCATATCTATCTGATAGATAAAAAAGGAGTCCTGCGCTGGCGCCTCATCTCCAGTTATTCCCGGGAGGCGTTGGACAGCGTCATGGAGAAAGCGGCCCTGCTGGAGCAGGAATAAGTGCGGAGATTTGATAAACTTTATGAAAGGATGTTGTCAATGCTAAAAGGCGGCTATATGGGCAAGATATTGCGGGTGAACCTGACGGAGCAGACATATAAGGAAGAGGAGACGGCGGTGGAGCTGGCGAAGCAATATATCGGCGGGGCCGGGTTTGGCGTCAAGTATCTCTTTGACGAGGTCCCTGCGGACACGGATCCGCTGGGGCCGGCCAACAAGCTGATCTTTGCGCCTGGCCCCTTCAGCGGCACGGCGGTCCCCTGTGCCAGCCGCATTGCTGCCGTGGCCAAATCACCCCTTACCGGCGCGGTGGGCATGGCCTTATCCGGCGGCCACTTTCCCGTGGAGCTCAAATTTGCCGGCTACGACGCCCTGATCATCGAAGGCAAAGCGGAAAAGCCGACTTACGTTTCCATCAAGGACGGCAAAGTAAGCTTCCGTTCCGCCGAGCATCTCTGGGGCACGCGCACCTCCGACTGCCAGCAGCTAATCAAGGACCAGCTGCGCGACCAGAACACGCGCATCGTCTGCATCGGTCCCGCAGGGGAGAGGTTAGTGAAAGTTGCTTGTATCATCAACGAGCGCCGGGCCCTCGGGCGCAAGGGTTTAGGGGCGGTCATGGGCTCCAAGAACCTTAAAGCCGTGGCCGTGCGCGGCAGCCAGGAAGTACCTGTCTACGACAAAGAAGCCTTTAAAAAAGCCCGTTCCGTCATGACCGGGGCGATGAAAGAAAGCCACGCCCTCTATCCCATGTTCTCCCATATCGGCACCCCCGCTGTACTGGACCTTACCTGTGAGATGGGCATCTTCTCCACCAAGAACTGGGCCGGCACCGGCCAGTGGGCGCCTGTGGACAAACTGGGCGTGGAGGCCAACAACTCCCGCAAGATCGGCCGTGAGCACTGCTACAACTGTCCCGTCGGCTGCAGCCAGATCAAGCTGGCCCGGGAAGGCAGCTATGCCGGCATCCTCACCGAGGGTCCCGAATTTGAATCCATCTACTCCCTGGGCGGCACCACCGGCATAGACAACTTAGATGCCGTCATCGCCGCCGACCGACTCTGCGACGAACTGGGCATGGACACCATGTCCGCCGGGGTAGCCATCGGCTTTGCCATGGAACTCTATGAAAAAGGGATTCTCACCAAAAGCGATACCGGCGGCCTGGAACTGCACTTTGGCAACGACAAAGCCATGCAGGAGCTGCTTTTGGATATGGCCTACCGCCGCGGCCTGGGCGATATTCTAGCCGACGGCGTCAAGCTGGCCGCAGAAAAGATCGGCAAAGGATCAGAGAAATACGCCATGCACATCAAGGGCCTGGAACTGCCCGCCTACGATATCCGCGGGGCCAAAGCCCACGGCCTCAACTATGCCACCTCCTATACAGGCGCCGACCACAACCGGGGCTACGCCTTCCAGGAGATCTTCGGTATCCCCGTCCCCGAGGCCGTGGACCGTTTTGCCTACGCAGGCAAGGGCAAGCTCACCAAATGGAACCAGGACGTGCGCTGCGTCACCTGCGACTGCGCCACCATGTGTGCCTTTATCTTGGACATGGCCCTACCCGGCATCGCCACCCAGAACACCGCCGACCTGATGCAGGCCCTCACCGGTCTGCCCTTTACCCCGGAAGAAGTCCAGGCGGTGGGCGAAAGGGTAAACAACCTGGCCCGTGTCTTCAACAAGCTGGCGGGCTTCAGCCGTGCCGACGACACCTTCCCCGAGCGGATCATGACCGAGCCCCTCAAAGAAGGCAACTCCAAGGGCCAGCTGATCAGCAAAGAAGACCTTAACACCATGCTCGATGAGTACTATGCCGCCCGGGGCTGGACGACGGAGGGCGTGCCCACGCCGGAAAAACTACGCTCCCTGGGGCTGGAAGATGCCCTTAAAAAGCTGGAGCCATAAAAGAAAAAGGATGGGGATGGCCATGCTCAAGGTAACGGCAAAGGGAGTCGCTGACCTGGGCAAGCTAATGGGCGGCGGCCGGGGGGAAGCGGCTCTAACCCTTCCCCCTGGCTCCACAGTAAAGGATCTGCTGGCCGTGCTGATAGCAAAGTTTGGTCCGGCCCTGGGGCAGAGGTTATTTATGGCAGACGGCCTGGAGCTAAGAAAAGACCTGCGCCTGCTGCTCAACGGCCGTGAGATCACTTTCTTAAACGGCCTAGCTACTGAGCTAAAAAACGGGGATCATCTTTCTCTCATCCCTCCTTTGGCCGGAGGTTAAAAAACAGCAACAAAAGAGAGGCGCCGGGAAAAGCCCGGTGCCTCTTCTCTTTTGAAGGTCCAAAGATCGCCCCAAGCGGTATGGCCCGCTGCGCACCAGCATGGGTTCCCGCATAGTGCCCTTGATAAATCTGTGCTTTTGCCGCAAGCAACCTTCCCGCCATTTATCCCCGGCGTGGTGGTTTTTAGCTACTTCCTTAATAAATAGCTTCTATTTCTTTCTATATGGTATGGTATTTGTATGATCAAGTCCTAAATTTTGTGTAAAAAGATGTTTCGGTTAGAACAGGTAACTGTCAACAAATGCGAGAAACCTTTTTAAGCTCTTTTGATCGGTCTTTGAGCCATACCTCAAACTCAGCCATATCAAAATAGCGGCGGCACTCTGCCGTCTTCACGCACCCTAGTGACCATGGCGTCAACTACAACGAAGGGATAACGGTTAGTTAAAGGGCGATGATTCCAGCTTTCAACTACAGGGTCTAATTTCTTGCACAGTTCCGAAACGGTTGACTTGGAGAAC
>CALJJZ010000038.1 GCA_937973635.1 uncultured Bacillota bacterium
CATAAGTAGGTGGGGCATATTTTTCAGGGCAGATAGAAGGCTATTTTAGTGGACAAAGAAAGCTGCCTCCTTGAACTGTGCCGCTAGGTAGTGCTTAACCCGGTAAGGGCTGGGCTTGTGGCCTTGCCTGGGCATTGGCAATACGGGCTAAGGGTCTGCTCCAGGGAAAAGAAAATATAAAAAATCTGACAAAAAGTATGGGCAAAGCGGTGAAGAAAAGGGGGCAAAAATGTAAAATGTAATAATTCAAGACCTGACCCCCTTTTCCCCATTATGGAACATTGTTCCGGCAAAGAACACCTTTTACGGGAGGGGCGCGACCTTATTCGCAGAGCCTCTTTGTAACAGGTGTTCCAATGTGGCGCAACTTGAGCAGCGTGTTTCCGGTATGCTCCTCCTGAAAACGAATATGCTATTCCCTTTAAAGAGGCAATATCTATCTATTTGCCTCTTTTCCCAATCATGGCATAATTCTTGCAACAAACAATTAATAAACGAAATAATTAATAAACGTACGTAGAAAAATAGGCCTTGAATAAATGCAGCAAAGGTTTACGGCTACTCTGTTTATTTCCGGAGGTAATTTCCAGAGAAAGGAGAACTGAGAAAAAAGCAAACGCAAACAGGTACACGGAGTATATTGAAATAAGGGGCCTTGCCTTTGCCGGAGAAAAGAAACGGCAGCTCTTGGGTTCTGTTGCTCTTGGCCGTGGCAGCACCGTGGCAGCAAGGAATACAGGGGAGTTTTTCCCTGCACTGAACGTCCTGTGAGACTATCTGGTCCTGATTCCTCCGGCTGTAAAACATGAGATCGGCGCTGATGCCCTGGCCCTGCTGGTCCTGTCAGGCATACTGGAGCAAAAAAAATCTCCCTGGCCACCGATTATGGAACAAATGCCAGGATCGCCTTAAAGGTTGATGATAGAATCATTGCCGGTTCCTGTGCAGCCGAGCCTGCCCTTGAAGGTCAGCATATTACCCGGGGCATACGGCCTTCTCCCGGCGCTGTTGCCGAGCTGATGCCCCAAGCGGCCGGAGATTGTTGTTTAATACTCAATGAAGACATGATTCCTGCAGAAGGAGATCTCGTGGGCCTTAATAACGGGGCTGTGCTGGCCCGGGGCACCGGTATGTGACGCCCGGGCTATAAAAAAGGTAAAGGAGAGAAGGAAAATGACAACTGCTACTTTGGTGTTAATTAGCTTAATGTGGATTCCGGTAGCGCTCTTTTTCCTGGGGAAAGGGGAGGCCAGGGGTACCGGTTTTGGAACTGCGATAGTGGGTGCGCTGACTATCCTGGGAGCTATCCTGCAGGCCGCAGTGTTTAATGATCCGGTAACTGCGGGACTGCTTTTTGCCCATGGCATTTTTTATTCGTGCGTTGCTTATGCCCTGTTGACGGATTTAAAAGATATGAGATCTGTTGGTAACGTTAGCCTGACTACTTGTATAGTTTCCGCTATCTACGCCGTCATATTTTTCAGTGGCACGCCTTTAATAGCACAAAGCAATTATCTGGGTATGGCCAGCACAGGATATGCCGTTCTGACATTCATGGTCTGGCTGAATGCCAATGGAAAATTTCCGGCCACAATCATCGCCTATTCTTTAATTTTATGGACTATTCTAGGCCTGTGGGTTCCTGCTTTCTGGTTAATGGCCAGGAATGCTCTGCCTTTTTAAGAGTTAAGAGTTTCAATAAATTTAATTTAAGGAGATAAATTATGGATACAAGGGAGCGTATTCTCGGTCTTTTTGCAAGAAAAGAAGTAGATAGAGTAGCCTGTTTTACCGGTATGGGAACTGTCTGGGGTGTTGCCCTGAAGCATTATGGATACAAGTTTGCCCATATTCACAGCGATGCACAAAAAATGATCCGGGTAGCTTCCTATCCTGCCCAAGCCTTTGGCTATGAGTGTGCGGTGGTTCCTTTCGATTTGTGTATCGAAACGGAGATTCTGGGCAGTGATATAAATTACTACATAGATAATGAACGTCCCCTTTATCCCAAACCCCGCCGTCCCATCATCGAATCGCTTGAGGAAATGGAGCAACTGGAACTTCCTCTGGAGATTAAGGGGGCGGGGCGGTTGCCCCTGGTAATAGAGGCAATTCAGACGCTCAAGAAAACGGTTGGGAGGACAGTTCCGGTGGGTTCATTTGTGTTGGGACCGTATACCCTGGCCGGACAGATTATTGATTTTAACAAACTGCTGCGCTTCACCATCAAAAACCCCGCCCAACTGGATAGTCTTCTTACCAAGCTGACCGGATTAATTATTAAAGTAGCGCGGGAGTATGAAAAAGCGGGGGTTGACTATATCACCGTGCGGGAGATGAGCGGGACAACGGATATTGTGCCGCCACCTTTTTTCCAAAATATTATCGTTCCCCACTTGCAAAGAATTTTTGCAAACCTTAACTGTGTCGGGATTATCCATATTTGCGGGGGGACTATGCCGGTTCTGAAAGAGATGCTGACATGCGGGGCAGCGGCCGTTAGTGTCGAAAATAAAAACAGTTTAGGGGAGACAAGAAAAATAGTCGGAGATAACACCATTCTATTAGGAAACCTGGATGGATTTGAGCTGCTTGGCAGCGGCACCCCCGATGATATTGTTTCAGGAGTAAAACAATGCCTTGAAGAAGGCAGCGATGGCCTATGGCCGGCCTGTGAGGTATCCCTGGATGCCCCTGCGGAAAACCTTGCTGCCATGATTAATACTGTGAAGGAATATGGTTCAAAACTGTGGTTTCGAAAAAACGAATAGCACCAATTTTTAAATCTGATCTTTCGCACCCTCAAAATCAGAAATTGTTAATTTAGCTTTCTTTTGTTAGTCAGAAAACAACATTTCTGAAAAATATTTTCTAAAATAGAGAGAATTTCCATATTTTACCTTGTACTTTTGTTGTACCTGTTGTATGATTGAGAGGGAAGGACCAATCAACCAACAGGTGCGAGCGATGCAAACCTATTAAACGGCAGCGTCGAGAATATCCAGGAAAAAGTGAAACGCAAAAAAACGGGCCGGCCGGGTAAAGACGAAATAACAGAAGACAAT
>CALJJZ010000039.1 GCA_937973635.1 uncultured Bacillota bacterium
GGCTGAAGCATTGCGGCGCGGTATGGACCTGGCGGAAATCTATGAGTTAACCCGTATCGATCCGTGGTTCCTTCATAATATCAGGCAGATCGTGGAGCTGGAAGACAAGATCGGCCGCTTTGCCGCTGCAGGGGGCTTGCCGGCGTTGCCGGCGGAGCTGCTGCGCCAGGCCAAAGCATACGGACTAGCGGACAGAAGAATCGGCAACCTGCTGGGCTGTACTGAAGATGCGGTGCGCCGCCGCCGCCGGGAGCTGGGGATCCTGCCCGTTTATAAGATGGTGGACACCTGTGCCGCTGAGTTTAAGGCCTACACGCCCTATTTTTATTCCACGTACGAAAAAGCCTACCATGGCGGCCCAGGCGGGGAAACCGCTGCCGGCCAGGCGCCGCTGGGCAAGGGCAAAAAAATCGTAATCCTGGGCTCAGGGCCCAACCGCATCGGGCAGGGCATCGAGTTTGATTATTGTTGTGTCCACGCTGTGTTGGCTTGCCGCGAGCTGGGCTATGAGGCCATCATGGTCAACTGCAACCCGGAGACGGTGAGCACGGACTATGACACGGCAGACCGGCTCTACTTCGAGCCTTTAACGACGGAGGACGTGCTCAACATTATCGAGGTGGAAAAACCGGAAGGCGTCATCTTGCAATTTGGCGGGCAGACACCGCTGAAGTTGGCTGTACCCCTTTGGCAAGGGGGGGTGAAGATTCTAGGCACTCCACCGGACGCCGTAGATCGGGCCGAGGACAGGAAACGCTTCCGGGAGATGCTGCATAAGCTGGACCTCAAACAGTCCCAAAGTGCCACCGCCATGTCGGTGGAGGAAGCGCTGGCGGCAGTACAAGACATCGGCTACCCGATAATTGTTCGCCCTTCTTATGTGCTGGGGGGCAGGGCCATGGAGATCGTCTACAGCGACCAAAGCTTGCGGGATTACATGCAGCGGGCCCTGGCTGTTTCTATGGAGCACCCAGTGCTGATCGAAAAGTACCTGGAAGACGCCGTAGAGGTAGACGTAGATGCCGTCTCCGACGGAACGGATATGGTCATCGCCGGGATCATGGAGCATATCGAAGCAGCAGGCATCCATTCCGGTGATTCGGCCTGCTCCCTGCCGCCTTATTCCCTCAGCCGGGAGACGGTGGCGGAGATCAGCGCCCAGACCAAAGCCCTGGCCAGGGAGCTGGGCGTGTGCGGCCTTATGAACGTGCAGTACGCCGTCAAAAACGGTGATATTTATATCCTGGAGGTAAACCCCCGCGCCTCTAGGACGGTCCCCTTTGTGAGCAAAGCGACGGGCATACCTTTCGCCAAGCTGGCCACGCGGGTGATCTGCGGTTATAGCTTGGCCGCGGAGCACCTGGCCACTGGAGCGGCCGCCATGCCTTATGTCGCGATTAAAGAGGCTGTTTTTCCCTTTAACAAGTTTCCCGGCGTCGACGTTATCCTGGGGCCGGAGATGAAGTCCACCGGCGAGGTGATGGGCATCGATGAGGACTTTGGCCTTGCCTTCGCCAAGGCTCAGGCGGCAAGCAACAACAGGATTCCCACTGCCGGCCGGATCTTCATCAGCGTCAAAGACAGGGATAAAAGCCCTGACCTGGCGGCCATGGCGGCCAGACTGCAGGCCATGGGCATGGGCATTGTGGCTACGCGGGGCACGGCCCGCTACCTAGAGGGGCAGGGCATTATGGTGGAAGTGATCAACAAGGTGGGCGAAGGCAGGCCTCATGTCGTGGATATGATTAAAAATAGGGAGGTCGCTTTTATCATCAACACCGTGGCCGGAGCGCAGGCACAGCAGGATTCCCTGGTAATCAGGAGGAGCGCCCTGCAGTACAGGGTGCCTTATACAACCACCTTTGCCGGCGCCCAGGCCGCCGTTACAGCCATGGAAAGGCTCAGGGAAAAAGAAATACAGCTCAAGCCAATCCAAGAATACCACGCTGCGCTAAAACGTTAAAGCTTAAAAAGCTCTGCCGGGATACCTTTGGAAGCAAGACCTTAAAACCAGCCTGGAATAATTAACAAGGTGACATATTTGCAGGTCAAATACAAAAAAAAAAGAGGTTAGTATTGTTTTTATTGCAGAACAGGATTATAATAAAACTGTAAATCCTGTGTATTTTTGTCTAAATTATTAAAGACAAGTGCATAACGCTGGAAAACAGGTCCCCCCAGGGGGATAAGAGGGAAGCCGGTGCAAATCCGGCACGGTCCCGCCACTGTAAAGGGGAGCCACCTTGCAAAAGCCACTGCTTAGAACTCAATGTTCAATTGAGCGACGGGCGGGAAGGGGCAAGGGAGCCATGAACCTGAGTCAGGAGACCTGCCTGTTTTTTTTTAAACAGACTGCCTACGCGGATAGGGAGGTGTTTTTTAAAATGGTTTATGTCCCTACATAAACCGCAAACTCCGGGCTGTGAGGCACCGGGGTTTTTTTATCCTGTCCAAAAAAATAGCATAAAGGGGGAATTGGCGTTGAAAATAAACAAGGATGCTTTAATTGCTGTTGTGCTGCTGCTTATTATTTTTGTCCTTGCTGGGTGTGGCAGGGAGAGCAGCACAGGGGCATCGCTGGCGTCACAGCCTCAAGGAAAACTCCCTGCCGAGCTGGTGGTAGGTGTGGGGCGGGATACAGTGGACCCGGAAGGGGGTATGTGGGAGAGCAGGGGGCTGGTCTTTGAGACCCTCGTAACCCTTGATGCGCAGGGGAACCCCCAACCGCTCCTGGCAAAGAACTGGGAGATTGCTCCTGACGGGTTAAGCTATACTTTTTTTCTGCAGGAAGGAGTAAGCTTTCACGACGGGTCGCCTTTTAACGCCCGTGCCCTAGAGGAAAATATCACCAAACTGCAATCGATTTGGGGTAAATATCCGATCCAAAAGACAGAGATAAAGGGTGATTATAGCCTGCAGGTACTGCTGAGTGAGCCTTATCCCCTTTTTATGCACCACGTGTCCCAGCTGTCCCGGGGCATGGTGGTGAGCCCTAATGTGCTGGAAGAGATTACAGGGGAGGGACAAAAAGAAGGGGGAGGTATGCCTCCGTCTGGAAGTACGGGGGGAGCGCCGGGAGGTATGCAGGGGAGCATGCCGCCGGCAGGCATGTCTGGGGGGATGCCTCCATCTGGGGGGATGCCCCCTGCCGGTAGCATGCCGCCCTCTGGCGGGATGCCTGGGGGGATACCGCCTGCCATGGGGCAGCCCCAGCTTGAAGGGCCCCAGTATAAGGTAACGGCACCGGTGGGGACAGGGCCCTACCGGGTGGCGGAACATGTCTCGGGCCAGTACTGGGTGATGGAGGCCGTGGAGCCTTACTGGCAGGGCCCTGTGCAAATCCCCAAGATCCGTTACCTGGTCATCCCTGATGCCCATTCTCGGGTGCTGGCCCTGGAGAGCGGCCAAATCCACATCACAGGGATCAGCCCTTTAAGCCGTATTCCCGCCGGGGATATGGATCGGATCGTGCAAAGCAAAGATCTGGTGCTAAAACATGAGCCCTCTTTCCGTGTCGGGCCCATTGCCTTCCAGCACCTGGAAGGCGTTTTCGCCGATGCCAGGGTGCGTGCCGCTTTTATCTATGCCGTAAATGAAGAGGATTTGGACAAAGTCCTTGCGCCTACGGGCAGGACCATAAACACACCTGTAACTCCTGCCTCTCCTTTTTATTTCTCTGACTTGGACAAAAAACGCCCCTATGATCCTGGCCGGGCCAAAGATTTGCTCGCCCAGGCAGGATGGTTGCCCAGCCCCGACGGTACGCTGTATAAGGACGGGAAGCCCCTGCAGGTGCGCCTCCTCTACTCTACCACGCGTCCCGAAGACGATTATCTGGCGAGCATCATCCAGCAGCAGCTAAAGGAGATCGGCGTTGGACTGACAATTACCCAGGTGGAGAGCGGCGCCCTCTTTGAGGCCCTGGCTAAAAGAGAATTTGAGCTAATTATGGCCCCGGGGATCGGTTCCACCTCCTTAGATTTTGAGATGGATTATCACAGCCGCAGCCGGCGCAGCGCTGTTGCTGACCCGGTGCTGGACAGGCTGATCAGCGCATACAACACAGCTACTGATTTTAAGGCGCAACAGGCAGCCTCCCGCAAAGTCCAGGAACATATTTTGCGGGAGCATTACGTGCTGGTCTTTACCACTACGTACAAGAGTTACGCCCATTCGTCCAGGTTGCAAAACTTTATTCCTGCCCTGGAGGAAGAGGTCAATTTTATGCGGCATATCTGGCAGGCAGAGTTTTACTAAATAACCGCTGCAGGAGGCATAGGGATGGGTTCGTATTTGCTGAGGCGCACCCTCGCTGCCTTTGTTTCCTTGGTGGGGGTCACCTTTATCACTTTCTTACTTATCTTCCTTGTTCCTGGCGATCCGGCGGAGATGGTGGCAGAAGCCCGTTTCGGCCACGCGGTGGGGAACCGGGAAGTGGAGCTTGTACGGGTAAGGGAGGGCTTTGACCAAGCGATCCCCATCCAGTACTGGCGGTGGATGAAACATCTTCTCTCCCTGGATTTGGGCCACTCCCTCATTAACCGCAGGCCTGTGGTGGAGCTGATTCGCTCGCGCCTGCCCGCAACGGTGCTCCTCGCTTGCAGCAGCCTTCTTCTTTCCCTGGCCATTGCCCTGCCGGCCGGGTTGGTAGCTGCCTTGCGCAAGGATACCTGGCTGGATACGGCGGCCCGCCTTTTTGCCTTACTCGGCGTATCTATCCCCGGATTCTGGCTCAGTTACCTGCTGATTATGCTCTTTTCCCTAGAGCTGAAGCTGCTGCCCGTCAGCGGTTACGGCGGGCTAAAAAACTTAATTATGCCTTCCCTCGCTTTAGGCCTGGGTATGACCGGCCTGGTGGCAAGGCTGCTCAGAGCCAGCCTGCTAGAAGTCTGGGAGCAGGATTACCTGCGGGCGGCCCGGGCCAACGGGATCGGGGAGAGAAAAATACTCTTTAAATATGCGCTTAAAAATGCCATGATCCCGGTGGTCACAGTGATCGGGCTGCAGCTCGGCACCCTTTTAAGCGGCACCGTGATTATTGAAAGCATCTTCGGCTGGCCCGGTCTAGGTAAACTCCTTCTGGACGGGATTTTCAACCGCGATTTTCCCCTTGTGCAAGGGTGTGTGCTCGTGGTGGCCTGCTGCTTTATTGTGATTAATGTCTTGGTGGATCTGCTCTATGCCTGGCTTGATCCCCGCATTCGCTGGTCTACGGGAGGTTAAAAAGATATTATGAGTGCATTGTTACAAATTGAACGGCTCAGTGTTACCTACAACCTAAACGGCCGTGCCCTACCCGCGCTGCAGGAGGTGGATCTGTGCCTGGCTCCGGGGGAGAAGCTAGGGCTTGTGGGGGAATCGGGTGCGGGGAAGACGACCCTGGCCAGCGCGGTGATGGGCCTTTTACCCCGGGGGGCAACGGTAAAGGGAGCCATATTATTTAAGGGCCAAACCCTCTCTTCTCCCCTCCTTGCCCGCCTACGGGGTCGGGAAATGGTGCTTATCCCCCAAAATGTTTATAACTCCCTTAACCCTGTTTTTTCCATCGGGCAGCAGATGGAGGATCTGTTGGTTAAAGCTCAGCTTCCCAGGCAAAAACGGCAGCAGCTCATCCTGGAGCTGCTGGGAAAGGTGCGCCTGCCACGGCCCCAGGAATTGCCCGGCAGCTACCCGCACCAGCTTAGCGGCGGCATGAAACAGCGGATCCTGTTGGCCATGGGCCTTTCCCGTTCCCCGTCCTTGGTACTGGCCGATGAACCGACTAAAGGCCTGGACCCAGTACGGCGCATGGGTATTCTCCGCCTGGTAAAAGAACTAGTGAGCCGCAACGGGCAGAGCCTGATCTTAATTACCCATGACCTGAAAGCGGCTGTTTACCTTTGCGATACGGTAGCGCTCATGTACAGGGGGGAGCTGGTGGAGATCATCCCCGCTTCGTGCCTGCTGACGGCAGGGCTCCATCCCTATACCCGGGCCTTGCTGGCCGCTGCACCTGAACGGGGCCTTGCCATACCGGCTTGCGGAGAAGGGCCTCCCTCCCCTGCTGCCGTCCAAGGTTGCCCTTATAGCCTGGTGTGCCCGATATGCTTGCCTGCCTGCCGCAAAAAGAAGCCGCCGCTATTTTCTGTTGGCCCCGGGCATATGGTGAGGTGTGGAAAAGTTGCTTGAATTTCGGCAAGTGGAGATGGTTTTCCGGTCTGGGCGGAGCCGTAAAAAGGCGGTATATGCCCTCAGGAGCGTCTCCCTGCGCCTGGAGGAGCAGGAGATCTTCGGCCTCATGGGGGAAAGTGGTTCGGGGAAGTCCACCCTCGGCAGGATAGCCCTGGGGCTCCTTGCCCCGAGCGCGGGAGAGATCTGCTGGGACGGGACCTGTTGGACAAGGTCTATGCCTAAAAAGGTGCGCCTGGCCATTCAAGGGATTTTCCAAAATCCGTATGGAGCTTTCAACCCCCGGCATAAACTCGCTTATGCCCTAGCTGAGCCGCTGCTTAAGCACCGCTTAGTGCGCTCAAAGGAGGAGAGGGAGGCTGCTGTCAGGGTGATGTTGCGCCGTGTAAACATAGATGAGGGATGTTTGGATAAGTACCCCTCCCAGCTCAGCGGGGGGCAGGTGCAGCGCCTAGCCCTGGCGCGCATTCTCTTAATGCAGCCCCGGCTGATTGTCGCCGACGAACCCACCACCATGTTGGACCTTTCTATCCAGGCCCAGGTTATCCGCTTGCTGCAAACGGTGCAGCAGGAAACGAAAACGGCCCTACTTTTTATCAGCCACGACGTGCCTGTGGTTACTGCCCTAGCCCGTCGGGCGGGCATCATGTACGGTGGGCGCCTGGTAGAGGTGGGATTGGTGGATGAACTTATTGCTCAACCCCGCCATCCTTACACCCAGGTGTTTTTGGCTGCGGCCAGGGAACAGACGGTACCCGAACTACAGCAGGGGGAACAAAAAGAAGGTTGCCCCTATGTTGTCAACTGCAGGCAAGCTGGGGCTGAATGCTTGAGTTACGCTCCGCCGTTGCGGCCTGTTTCCGGAGAACATTATGTGGCTTGCTACTGGGCAGGCCAGTGTAAATAGGTGGTGCTACTGTGCATAAACTGACTTTCCGTGCCGCGGCCCTGCTGCTGGGCCTGTTGGTAATTATTGCTCTGCTAGGGCCGCTGCTGACCCCCCATGATCCGTTTAGCCAAAACTTGGACTTGCGCCTGGCCCCGCCTTCAGGGAAATATTGGCTGGGTACCGACGAGTTGGGGCGCTGCATCTACACCCGCTTGCTGTTGGGCACCCGCTATTCCCTGCTGATCGGCGTTGTGGTGGTAACGGTTAACGCCCTTATTGGCACTCTCCTGGGGCTTTTCATCGGCTACGGTCCCAAGGGCATGGACTCGGCTGTAATGGGAATAATTGATATCCTCATGGCCTTTCCAGGGATGATCTTGACCCTTGCTGTGGCCGGCATACTAGGCCCTGGCTTGCTCAATATGATTGTGGCTCTGACCCTTTTGGGCTGGGTCAACTATGCCCGCTTTGTGCGAGGTATGGTCCTGTCCCTCAAAGAAGAAGAATACGTGGAAAACGCTAGGATGCTGGGCCTGGGGCAGGCGACAATCCTTTTTAAGCATATACTCCCCAACTGCCTTGGCTCCCTCCTTGTCTATGCCAGCATGAACATGGCAGGGGTCATTTTAATGGCGGCAGGGCTTAGCTTCCTGGGGTTGGGTATACAGGAGCCCTACCCTGAGTGGGGGGCCATGCTCAACAAAGGGAAAAATTTCTTGCGCGCAGCTCCCCATTTAGCTATCTTCCCCGGCCTGGCGATTATGCTGACCACCCTAGCCTTTAACTTGCTGGGAGACGGCCTGCGCGACCGGCTCCAGGGGGAAGGGGAGGTTTTCTTAATAAAAAGCGAGAAAGGGTAAGTAAAATTTCCTGAAAAATACCAGACAGGAGGTGGCCCTATGCTCCCTTTGAACCTTACGCTGATCACCGTGGCCCCCGTGGCCCCGCTCTTAAACGCTGTGCTGGCTGAACTAAAGAAAGAGCGCGCCTTGGAGGTGCGCGTGGCCCTTTATTGCCTGCAGGAGGGGGAAGAGGACCAAATCGACCGCGGCCTGCTGCAGCGGGATCTAGCCTGGGCCGATGTGGTGCTCCTCGACCTCATGGGCGCACCGCAGGGTTTAACCAACTATATCTGCAGCTTACTCTCAGGAGAAAAGAATCTAGTCCTGCCCACAACTTTTATGTCCGCAGAGCTGCTGCAGGTAACCCGCTGGCCCCCTTTTTCCTTGCAGGCTGTGCTGGAAAAGGGAAGAGAAATGCTGCCGCGCATGGGAGCAGAGAGGGGAGGCCCAAAGAAAATGGAAGGGGAAGCACCGGAGGCGGCCATGGACCCGGCGTCTCTCCTTGCTCACTTCCTCCCTATGCTGCCCCCGCCCCTCAAGGAAGCGGGTGAACACTGGCTGCTGGGCTTTAATTACTGGGCAGGGGGCGGCCATGAAAATTTAAAAAATTTGTTTTTGCTCCTAGCCCGGGAGCTGTTGGCTTTTCCCGTTGAACGCCTCGAGCCTCCCCGGCCCGTGCCGGCTGCAGGTATCTACCGTCCCGATACGGGCCGGAACTACCCCACTTTGGAGGCCTACTTACAGGACCACCCCCTCGACTCTTCCAAAGATACGGTGGGAATTGTCTTCTACCTGGGCCGCTATGGTGAGGCTTCCCAGGCCGCCGTAAGGGGTTTGCTGCCCAAATTGGCAGGGTTATGCAATATTATCCCGGTCTTTTTTAATACGGCCCTCGTCCAGAAATCCCGGTTTCTGAGAGAATATTTTTACCAAGATGGTCTCCCCCTGGTACAGCTGGTGATTAACCTTACTGCTTTTCGCCTCGACGTGGGCCCCCGAGGCGGGGATCCCAGCCAGACTGTGGAAGAGCTGACCAAATTAAATGTCCCCGTTTTACACCCCGTACCGATGAACAGGCGGGAGATTAGCGACTGGGAGGCGGCCCCTTCTTTAAGCCCGGTGGAGAACATTGTCCAGGTGATCCTTCCCGAGGTGGACGGCTGTATCGAACCTATTCCCATCAGCGGCTTGCAAAAGCAGGGATACGATCTCCAGCTGGGGCAGGCCCTAAAGGGGGTTGCGCCTATTGAAGAGAGGGTAAAGCGCGTTGCCGACCGGGCCCTGCGCTGGCTGGAGCTGCAAAAAAAGCCCAACGGGCAAAAAAAAGTGGCCTTTATCCTTTACAACTACCCGCCGGGAGAAGACAATTTGGGCGGGGCTGCTTACCTAGATGTATTCGCTTCCATGGAAAAGATTGGGGAGGCATTGGCCGCAGCAGGCTACGACCTAGGAGATTGGCCTAAGGGAAAGCTGCATACAGTCCTGCTGCAAAGGGGCCTCGTTAATACAGCCCGCTGGATCCCCCAGGAGCTGACGGGGGAACATGTCTTGACTTTAAAGGCGGAAGTGTGGGGGCCTTTGCTGGAAAAGCTGCCCGGCGCGCAAAGGGAGGCCCTGCGGCAGACCTGGGGCCCGCCCCCGGGGAAGATTATGAGCGGCGAAGACAACGTGCTGCTGCTGCCCGGTTTTGTGAGCGGCAAAATCTTTGTGGGGCTGCAGCCTTCTCGAGGAGTGCAGGAGGAGCCGGAGAAGTCTTACCATGATAAAGCATTACCTCCCCATTACCAGTATGTGGCCTTCTACCGTTGGCTAGAAGAAGTCTTTGGCGCCGATGTCTGTGTGCACGTAGGCACCCACGGCACCCTTGAGTTCTTGCCAGGGAAAGAGGTGGGCATGTCGGGTAGCTGTTACCCCGACCTGCTCATGGGCAGCATGCCCCACCTGTACATCTACCACGTGGCCAACCCTTCCGAAGCCATGATCGCCAAACGCCGGAGCATGGCCACACTGGTCAATTACAATTCGCCTCCCCTTACTGCTTCTGAACTTTATGAGCAGCTGGCAGAGCTAGAACAGCTCATTGACGAATACCACCAGGCCCGGCAACAGGACCCCCTGCGGGCGGAAAAAGTGCAAAGGGCTATTCTGGAAAAAGGGGCTACGGCCAATTTCAGCGCAACCAGTGTGGACGAGCTCCACGGGGAGATCTTCCGCGTCAAACGCTCCCTGATCCCCAAAGGGCTACATGTCCTTGACGAAGCATACACTAGGGACGAGCTTATTGATTTTGTCGCCTTTGTGCTGCGCTATGACCGGGGAACGATACCGTCTTTAAACCGGCTGCTTTGCGAGAACGCTGGCATCAACTACGACGAGGCCCTGCGCAACCCGGCCGCCCTGCACAAGGGCAGGCCTTATGCTGCTTGGCTGGAGGAGCGGGAACAGCAGGGGTGGGAGCTGCTTAAGACCTCCTTTGACCATACAATAGAGGAAGCTTTGCTTCTTTTTGGCTTTAGCGGGGAAGAGCAGGCCAAAATGGCCGAAGTGCTCCGCTACGGCCATGCTGTGGCGTCCCGGCTGAGGGCTGGCCGGGAGATCCCTGCTCTGCTGCAAGGATTGAAGGGCGAGTTCATCTGCCCCAACCTGGGCGGTGACCCGGTGCGCAACCCTGAAGTTTTGCCCACGGGCTGTAACACCTACCAGTTTGACCCCCGCCAGGTGCCTACGGAGGCGGCTGCGGCCCGGGGCGCAGAGATTGCGGAGAACACCTTACAGCATTATTACAGGCTGCACGGCACCTATCCCCGCTGCACGGCCCTGGTGCTCTGGGGCTTTGAAACGGCCAAAACACAGGGGGAAACGGTGGGGCAGATCCTGCATTACCTGGGCCTGAAAGCAGTCAGAGAAAAAGGCGGCTGGGGGGCCCGTGTTGCCGTGATCCCCTTGGAAGAGCTGGGGCGCCCCCGCATCGACGTTGTGGTTAATATGTGCGGCTTCTTTCGCGACCTTTTCCCCAACGTCATGGAGCTATTGGACGGCGCTTTTCAGCAAGTGGCTGCCCTGGAGGAACCGGCAGAGATGAATTACGTGCGCAACAATACGCAGTCCCTTTTTAAAGACCTGCGTTCCAGGATGGATAATGAGGAACATGCCCGCCTGCTGGCAGCAGGGAGGATTTTTGGCCCCCCTACCGGTGAATATGGCACCTCTGTAAACGACCTGGTAAAAATAAGCAACTGGACCGAGGAAAGCCAGCTTGCTGCTGCTTACCTGCAGAGCATGAACCACCTGTATGCAGGGAAGCTGCGGGCCAGGCGGGAGGACGAGCTTTACCGCCGTCAGCTCGCGGCGGTGGAGGTGGTTTCCCAGGTGCGCAGCTCCCACGACTATGAGATAACGGACCTGGACCATTATTACGAATATTTTGGCGGGCTGGCCAAAGCGGTGGAGGCGTGTAGCGGCAAAAAACCGGAACTGCTCTTTAGCGATACCACGGCGGAAGTAATCCTTACCGAGGATGTGGCTGCAGCTATACGCCGGAGCGTACGCACCCGCCTACTCAACCCTAAATGGAGCGAGAACCTGCTGGAGCACGATTACCACGGGGCCCAGCATATCGCCGACCGGGTGGAAAATGTGCTGGGACTGGCAGCCACAACCAACCGGGTGGACAACTGGATCTGGAGTAGTATCGCCGCGCGCTATGTTTTTGACCGGGAGATGCGCCGCAAACTGGAAAAAAACAACCGTTGGGCCGCAGCGGAGCTGCTGCGGCGTTTGCTGGAAGCCAGTAGAAGGGGGTACTGGGAGGCAGACGAAAAGGAGCTGGCTGAACTGCAGCAGGCATACCTGGAAATAGAAGGGGCGATCGAGGAGCAATTGTAGCTGGTGTAGCTGGCCTGATTGAAAGGAGGAAATGAAACTGGAAAAGCTAATCTACCCCTTTACTGCCATTGTGGGACAGGCGATGATGAAAAAAGCCCTGATTGCCAATGTAATTAACCCGGCTTTAGGCGGGGTGCTGATCCTGGGAGAGAAAGGGACGGCCAAATCCACTGCCGTACGGGCCCTGGCTGACTTGCTGCCGCTGCTGGAGGTAGTGGATGGCTGCCCTTTTCGTTGTAATCCCCGGGTGCGGGCTACTCTCTGCCGCATCTGCCTAGAGCGGCTGGAAAAGGGAGAAACCCTGCCGGTAAGCAAAGACAAAATGCGCGTGGTGGACCTGCCCATCAGCGCCACAGAAGACCGTCTGGTAGGTACCCTCGATCTGGAACACGCCCTTAAAAAAGGGGAGAAAAAATTTGAGCCAGGCATCCTTGCCGCGGCTAACCGCAGTATCCTTTATGTGGACGAGGTGAACCTGCTGGACGACCACCTGGTGGATATTCTCCTCGATGCGGCAGCCATGGGGGTAAATACGGTGGAGCGGGAAGGGGTTTCTTACAGCCACCCTGCCTCCTTTGTCCTTGTAGGTACCATGAACCCGGAGGAGGGGAACCTGCGTCCCCAATTGCTGGACCGCTTTGGCCTGGCTGTGGAAGTCCGGGGAGAAGACGCCGTGGAGCAGCGTATGGAGATCGTAAAGCGCAGGCTGGCTTACGAAAAAGACCCCCGGGCTTTTGCCGCTGCCTATGCACCGGCCCAGCAGGCCCTCGCGGAGAAAATTGCTGCAGCAGGAGCGATGCTCTCTGAAGTCACTTATAGCGAACAAATTATTGCGCTGATCGCAGAGATAGCCATAGAGCTAGGAGTTGACGGGCACCGGGCCGATATTACTATGTTGAAAACGGCGATTGTCCTGGCGGCGATGGAGGGGCGCAAGGAAGTAAAAGGGGCAGACGTAGCGGAAGCGGCCGCTTTTGTGCTGCCCCACCGCATGAAAAGGAAACCTTTTGCTGCAGAACAGCTGGATCTCTCCCTGGTGCAGGAACGGGTCAAAGCTTATGTTAAAAGGGGTGGTCATTGATGCCTCACCGCTGTGTTTATCCTTTTACAGCCATTGTGGGCCAGGAGAAAGCGAAAAAGGCCCTCCTTTTGAACGTGATCAATCCCCGCATCGGCGGTGTGTTGCTCAGCGGCGAAAAGGGGACGGCCAAATCAACTATGGTCCGGGCTCTGAGCGGCCTCTTGCCCGAGCTCACTGTGGTGGACCTGCCCCTCAATATTACAGAGGACCGGCTGATCGGGGCCATTGATCTAGAAAAGGCTGTCTCCCACGGCCACAGGGCTTGTGAAGCAGGCCTCTTAGCCCGCGCCCACGGCCAGCTGCTTTATGTCGACGAAGTTAATCTCCTTAGCGACCACATCGTGAACAGCCTCTTGGACGTTGCCCAGTCAGGGGTTTGTGTGGTAGAGCGGGAGGGGATTTCTTACGCCTACCATGCCCGATTTATCCTGGTGGGGAGCATGAACCCCGAAGAGGGGCCTTTGCGCCCCCATTTTAAGGATCGTTTCGGCCTTTTTGTAGAAGTGCAAGGCGAAAAAGACCGGGAGAGGCGCAAAGAGATTATGCACAGAAGGTTGGCCTACGAAAAGGACCGGGAAGCATTCCGGCAAAAATATGACCCGGCTGAAAGGGCCTTAGGGCAGGAATTGGCAAGGGCGCGGCAAATCCTCCCCGACTTGTTGCCAGGGGAGGACCTAGTGCGCCTCGCGGCGGAGCTAGCGGTGAAAAGCTGCTGCCAGGGTCACCGGGCGGAACAGGTCCTCGTGGAAACAGCCCGTGCCCTGGCCGCTTTACATGGGAAGAACAGGGTTAGGCTAGAGGATATTTGGGAGGCGGCCGAGCTGGCATTGCCCCACCGGGCAGCTTCGCTCCGCCCGTTGGAGCAGCTGCAACGACGGCAGCAGGAGCAGCCACAGGAGGAAAAGCCTCCCGGCGGCAAAGAGGGGGAGCAGACAGAGAGCAAGGAGCAAACAAAAAGGGAAGCTGCTTTAGACCCTGAAGGAACAGCTAAACACCTTATGTCCCCAGGCAGGGAGGCTATAGCGGACGCAGCTAGAGAGCAAAAGGAGCAGGAGCAAAAGGAAAGGGAAACAAGGGAAAAAGTGGAAGCACCGGGGACCACCTTTCCGATCAGCTTAAAACACCCTGCAACGTCACCTCAAAATCCCCGGCAGGGCCGGGGCAGGCGCAGCCTTACCCGCACCACCTCCCTGCAGGGCCGCTATGTACGTTACCGCATTCCTACGGGCAAAGTCAGGGACGTGGCTGTAGATGCTACCCTGCGGGCTGCTGCCCCCTGGCAGAAAGTACGCCGGGAAGAGGACGCTGCAGAAAGAGTTATCATCCTGACCCCTGATCTAAGGGAAAAGATGAGAGAGCGGCGTGTAGGCCATACCATCCTCTTTGTAGTAGATGCCAGCGGTTCCATGGGAGCCAGGCGGCGCATGGCGGAGACAAAGGCAGCCGTTTTATCTCTCCTGCATGATTCCTACCGAAAAAGGGACAACGTGGGGATGCTGGCTTTCCGCGGCCGGGAAGCAGTATCCCTGCTGGAGATTACCCGTAGCGTGGAGCTGGCGCAAAAAAAGTTAAGCGAACTGCCCACCGGCGGCCGCACCCCTCTGGCAGCAGGTCTGGAACTGGCGTACACCAAGCTAAAAGGATACCGGGCTAAAGATCCCGGGATCATCCCCCTGCTTGTGCTCGTCTCTGACGGGCGGGCCAACGTCTCTTTACAGGGAGGCGACCCCTTGGAAGAAGCCAAGGCGCTGGGCCGGTGTCTTAGGGCAGCGGGATTTTCCAGCCTGGTAATTGATACGGAGCAAGACGACCTGGAACTAGGCCTGGCTAGACAGCTGGCCGGGGAGATGGGCGCTAGGTATATCAAATTGCAGGAGCTGCGGGCCGGTGGGATAGCGGAAGCAGTGCGCCGCACCCTGAGCCAGTAGGAAGGGGCTTTGCCGTGATTACTTTTCACCAAGTAACAAAACGATATAACTCCCTCACGGCTGTCAATAATTTCAGCCTGAGTATTGCGGAGAAAGAGGTATTTGGGCTTTTAGGCCCCAACGGGGCGGGTAAAACCACCCTGATCCGTATTTTAACAACGCTGACCAGGCCTGATAGCGGCAGCGTATTGCTACAGGGGCAAGATATGTCCAGAGAATTGGTCAAGGCTAAGGGGCAGATCGGGGTGGTGCTGCAGCATATTAACCTGGACGGAGAGTTAACTGTATGGGAAAATCTGGAGCTGCATGGCCGCTTACATAAAGTGCCTACCGGAAAGCGCAAGGAACGTATTGCTGCCTTGCTGGATTTTTGCGAGCTGACGGAGCGGGCAGGGGAACGGGCTGCTGTTCTCTCCGGCGGCTTGAAAAGGAGGTTAATGTTGGCTAGGGCATTGCTCCACCGGCCTTCTGTCCTGCTGCTGGATGAACCTACTGTGGGCCTTGATCCTCAAGCGCGCCGGAACATCTGGGACCTGGTACGGAAATTGAATTACCAGGGTTTAACGGTTTTTCTGACGACCCATTATATTGAAGAAGCGGAAGCCCTGTGCTCCCGGGTGGGCTTGATTAACAGGGGGGAGTTGATCGCCTTGGGGACTCCTGGAGAATTAAAGGAAAATATTGGTAAAATTGCGGTGGAGCATCTGTATAACGGAAAAAATAGCTACCATTTTTTTTCAAACAGGGAGGAGGCGACACCATTTGTGGAACAGATGACAGGGAAAGTAACGATCCGGGCCGTCAACCTGGAAGATGTATTTATGCAATTGACCAACCGCAAAGTTGGTGAGCATTAATGGATTGGTATACAGTCTTTTGGCGTCAATGGTGCATCTTTAAACGGCGCTTCTGGAAAATATTTGCCACCTCTTTAGTTAATCCCCTGCTCTTTCTCACCGTTTTTGGCTGGGGGCTGGGACGGCATATCACCATTGAAGGAGATAGTTATCTCCATTTTGTAGTCCCGGGGATAATTTCTCTCACAACGATGAACGTGACCTTTAACAGTACTGCTATTCCGCTAAATATTAACCGCCTATATCACCGTACTTATGAAGAATTCATTATGGCACCTATCACCTCCCACTCTGTTGTTCTGGGTGAAGCGGCGGCAGGTTGCCTGCGCGGTTTTTTTGCAGCTGTAGTTGTCCTCGGCCTTTCCTTTGCCTTTAGTGCCCGCATAAGCCTTGGGCCCCTTTTTTGGGTGGTTCTGCTTTTAAATAGTTTTTTGTTTTCCTGTCTGGGCATCTTTGCCGCCATGTTAATAAACTCCCATGAGGATATGAACGCTTTTTCTTCTTTTGTGATCGTGCCCATGGCCTTTTTAAGCAATACTTTTTTTTCCACACGCGATTTGCCGGCGGCGGTTAATCTGCTTATCAATGCCCTTCCCCTTACCCACACCAGCAAAGCTCTCCGTGCCCTGGCGTTGCAACAGGCTTTCCCCTGGGAATCGCTGCTGGTGTTGGTATTTTTTGCTGCCCTGTTTTACTGGTTGGCTGTCCGCGTCAGCCTAAAGGTGGAATAGTTATCTTGTCCTGGGGACGGTTCTCTTGTCACCTTCTTTTTGAAACTTCTTCCCTAAGATAAAGGTCTTTTTGAAAGACACGTATAACATTCACCATGGCCAGGCCATTACGCACTTAATGTTCCGGAGCGGTCTAGCACATCAC
>CALJJZ010000040.1 GCA_937973635.1 uncultured Bacillota bacterium
CTCGTTCCAGAACTGCTCCAGCTTTTGGTGGATGCGCGCTTCCAGCTGGGGCTTGATCTCGTTGAAGTAAGCCGTCTCACGGGTAGTGCGCTTGCGGCAGACCATGTAGATGGAGGAAGCCAGGGCGGCAGACTCCTTGGCTTGAAGGCGGGCTTTCATCTCCGTATGTAAAGGCCAAGAAGCAGTGAGATATAAACCTGTTTTTAATAGGGCATTAATAATAGCCTCCCATGCAGCGGTGCTTTTATGGGCAAAGACGATCACGGCAATGCCTTCCGGCTTTAAGACGCGGTGTATTTCCTGGAAAGCACGGGTAATCATCGCTTCAAAACGCCTCTTGCCCCCTTCGGCCCCGCCTTCTTCGTGGGTATAGGCTACAATCTCTTCAAACTTGGGCGTAAGGGGGGTGGCAAAGAGCTCCGGAAAGACACCTCCTAAGGAGCGTTTCAGCCAGACGTAGAAAAAGTCGGAGAGGTAGGCGTAGGGGACGTTGTCGTAGTAGGGGGGGTCGGTGATAACGGCGTCGAAATAATTGTCTGGATAGGCAAGAGATATTGAAGATGACTGCATTACTGAACTTTTCTTATCAATTAAGCATAATCTTCGTATTACTTCTATTGATGATTCTAAAAATCCTAACCACCTGTACCCTTTTTCACCAAAAGTATTACTTTCAAAATAGTCCCAAGTCATCTGCAAAGCCTGACGTGCAAATGAAATTGCTTCTTTCTCCCAAGAATTTTGCCACCAACATTGCATAGAATTAGAATCTGCTATTCTATTTATTATCAAGCTCAAGTAAGTACTTATTGCTTTGGCCTTTGGTTTCTGCAACTGATCTTTTACCATCATTAAGTAAGCTTCCCGCACCTTCTCACCAAAGGTGACCAGCGCCAGCTTCTGCCGGGAGTTGAAGAGGTCGCCCCACACTTTGAATCCATATAAAGGCAATTGGCTTCCAACAGCTCTATGACTGTTTTTATGTGGCAAAGGCTCATCCGGCACCGGGTCCAGGCCCCACTCTTCCCATAGTTCCGCTCTTTTCTGCTCCAGGCACTGCTCCGCTTCCCGGAAAACGGCCACATCTTCCTCGGTAGCCAGGCGGTAGGTCTTCCCCTGCCTTTTGGGGTGGTGCAGCACTACGGCCACCATGCGCTGACCGGCCCTGCCTTCCCGGAACTGCCGGCGCACTTCTTTGCCGGAGAGGCCGCTGCCGCAGCAGGGACAGATAACCTTGGCCCGGGAAACGGTCCCCTGCCCGGGATCAAAGGCGATGGAGCTCCCTTCTACAATTTCAAACTTAACCCGATTCCCCCGGGGCACCAGGCGCAGGGCCACCTTTTTCTTTTCCTTTTTGGCCAGCCAGGTCTGGCGCATGAGGGGGATCTCTGCCACGCAGTTGGGGTTCTGGCAGGTAACCGTCCTGGCCCAGATATAGCCCACGGGAATGCCGCCGTCGGGATCAGGTGGATAAAAGCGTCCGAGTTCCTTTCTGGCTTCTTCCAGCACCCAGTTGCCCCAGTACTTTACATCTTCCAGGAGACGGTTGCCTTCCCGCTCTACCTCCCCCAGGGGGGTCATCTCTTTGATCTTGATCTTCGTCGGCTGCCCGTACTTCTGGGGATACTCCAGAGTGGCTTTCTCGATAAGTACCGCTACCGGGTTCAGATCCGAAGCGTAGGTTTCACAGCCCAGGCGCAGGGCCTCCAGGGGGATGGCTCCGCCGCCGGCAAAGGGGTCCAGCACTTTGGGTGGCACCCCGCCATTAGCCTCGAGGATCTCTTTTCGGGCACGCTCTAGGTAATAAGGGTTAAGGGAGCTCTCCCATTTGCAAAGCTCATGGATAAAATCGGCTTTTGCCAACCGCTCCTGTTCATCTTTAGGCGCTGGCGTCAGCGCGGCATAGATGGTGGCCCTGGAAGCAGCCAGAGGGCGCCTGGCCCACCAGATATGTAGCGTAGAGATATGCCCGTGGCGGATATTTTTCTCCCGGGCCGACTCCTCGCTCACTTCTTTGACGGGGAAACTGGCCTCAATAAAGGACTTCTCTGGCATTTAACCACTCCTTGCCTCCATGCTGGCTTTCTCTTTCCAGTCTTTAACAATATAACGGACAATGCTTACCTCTTCCTGCGGGCTCAGGCGGGCGGCAGGGTTTTGCAGGGTATAAAGGGCCGGGTTGCCGGCGGCGTTCTCTACCACGTAGAGCCAGTGCTCCTCCTGCAGGCGGCCGGCCATGACCCACTCGTTGGGGGTCAGGGCGATGGCGCCGCTGCCTGCCCGGGCCTTAACCTCGATATAGCGGTAGCCGCCGCCGGGGTCCACGGAGCGGATGTCGTAGCCTAAGTTTTCCGCGGAGACATCTTCTGGGTTTCGACCCTGCTCTCTTTCAAAGGCCAGGGCTACCTCCATGCCTACTTTCTCCACCTCTGCGCTGCTGCGCATCTCGGCGCTACTTAAAGGATAGGGGAGGACGCGCACTACGGCGAGAAGCTCTGGTTCTGCCGGGTAGAGGTTGGTCTGCACCTGGATCTCTTCCTGCAGGCGGGTTTTCTTGCGCGCCAAGTCCTCCCGGTGGCGCCTCTCGTTTATAACCGTCGCCTCGGGGATGTTCTCTCCCTTGGCCTTGCGGATCTCGTAGTCGCTGAGCTTGGCCTCCGATTCCAGGATCATGTGGTCAAGGGAGCGCAGGCCGTATTTTTCTTTTAAAGCGGCCTCTCTTTTTCGCTGCCGGAGCAGCTCTTCCCGGTAGGGGAGAAGGAGCTGATCCAGGGCAAAGGTTACAGCCTCCTCCCGGGAGGGCTCTAGCTCCATTAGGTGTTGCCCCGCTTCTTCGGAGGGCTTCAGGTCCCAGATAAGGGAGGGGTTTACCCGGTGGAAGGCGCCATCTTTGTCCTGGTAAAGGCAGAAGAGCCTGCGCCCGGCCACATCGCCGCGGCCATCGCGGATCTCGCCGCTCATAAACCAAAGCAGGCCTTCTCTTACGGCGTCGGGGTCGTAGAAGAGGGCCCCTTTGGCCGCCTCTGCCCGAAAGCGGGATAAGATGTCGTCCAGCAAGGCCTCCATGAGGGGGTGCCCCATGGTCACATATTCGGCCTGGCCCCCTTTGGCTTTATCTTTCTCAAAGGAGACTTTCAGGTATTGCGACATGACCTCTCCGTATTTGATCTTAAAGCTGTGGGAGACGTGGTGCAGCTTAAAAGGGACGGAAGGCACGCGCCAGTAGCCGTCTTGGCGCTGCTCGATCTTGAGCCCGCTTTCCTTGGCGGCCCGCAGGAAGAACTTCTCGATATATTCGGGCACCAAACGGTTCTCCTTGGCGCGGCGCTGCTCCCCAGCAATGCGGGAGAGGTCGATATGGCGGGTGGCCAGGGCTTCCATGCTAGCCTCCTTGGCCCTACGGATGGCCTCTTCGTCAGGCGCCAGGTCTATCCCCGCCAGGATCTCCTCCAGGCTGCGGCGCTTGGCGATGGCGTCCATGATCAGGTCCCGCAGGCTGGTGCCGGCGAGAACGTCGCCGATGACGTCAAAAACCCGGTCGCTGCCCAGGTGTTCCCGCATACGCTTTAGTTTCTCGAAAAGGCGCTCCATGATCCTGCCCTCCAGGGTATCGGCGGCTACCAGGTTGTAGATATGGACCTCGTTTCTCTGGCCGTAGCGGTGGATGCGCCCCATGCGCTGTTCCAGGCGGTTGGGGTTCCAGGGGAGGTCGTAGTTGACCATGAGCCAGCAGAACTGCAGGTTGATCCCTTCGCCGGCGGCTTCAGTGGCCACCATGATCTGGGCTTCGTTTTTGAACTGGTGCTCCGCCCGAATGCGGGCGTCCAGGTTCATGCCGCCGTGGATGAGGGCGACCCTGTAGCCCCAGGAGGAGAGCTTCTCGGAGAGGTACTCCATGGTCTCCCGGGACTCAGTGAAGAGGAGCAGCTTTACGCCTAAAGCAGGCAGCTTTTCCTGCTCCAGAAGTTCCCGCAGGCGGGTCAGTTTGGTCTCGACCTCCTTTTTCTCTACTTCTTTGGCCAGGGCCAGGAGCTCCCCCAGCTTGTTTATCTCCTGCTGCAGCTCCTCCAAGGTCTCGGCAGAGCTCAGCTTCTCCAAGAGCTCTTCTTCCCGCTGCCAGCGCTGGTTTTCTTCCAGATCTTCCAGGTAGTCCTCGCTGTAGCCGGTTTCCTGGAGGATTTGGCCTTTCTGGTAGAGCTCCTCCAGCCTTTTCTTGCGGCGTTCCAGGGAGCGGCGGATGGCCCGGGTGCTGGAGGCCAGCCTTCTTTGCAGGATGGTCAGGGCAAAGGCCACGTTGCGCTTCTCCTTCTGCAGAGCTTTGTTGTAAGTTTGCTGCACGTAGTTGGTGACCGCGTTGTAAAGGAGTTTTTCGTCGTCGCTTAAGCGGTATTTGACCGTCTCCACATGGCGGGGCGGAAAGAGGGGCGCCCCGTCGAAGTTTTTCAAGTCTTCTTTTAGACGGCGCAAAAAGAGGGGGTTGTCCTGGTTTTGAATGGACTCGGCAAGCAGGCCGGTATCGGCAAAGAAGCCGGGCTGCAAAAGGTCTAAGAAAAGGCGGAAGTTTTCCGGATCGCCGCGGTGCGGCGTGGCAGTAAGAAAAAGGAGGGAGCGCGCCAGGGCGGAGATCTGCTCTCCGAATTTGTAGCGCTCCGTCTTTTCTACCTTCTCGCCGTAGCGGTAGGCGGCCAGCTTGTGCGCTTCATCGACGATGACCAGGTCCCAGGTGGAGTCTTTCAAGGAGAAGAGGACTTCCTCCTGTTTGG
This sequence comes from uncultured Bacillota bacterium, assembly GCA_937973635.1. GTDB lineage: Bacteria > Bacillota > Dethiobacteria > DTU022 > UBA8154 > UBA8154. Next base: position 4,764 of record CALJJZ010000040.1, read on the forward strand.
CAAAGTCCAGGGAGGTGATGAGCTGGGGGCGCTCAAGCCAGATGTTCTGGCCCCAGCTGGCGTTGATCACGCCCCGGTCCACGATGATAAAGTTCTCCCCGAACCGCTCTTTCATCTCTCTGAGCCACTGGCCCTTGAGGTGGCCGGGAACGATGATCAGCGTCCTGTTTACCAGGCCGCGGTACTTGAGCTCTTTTAAGAGCAGGCCGGCCATGATGGTCTTGCCAGCACCGGGGTCGTCGGCCAGGAGGAAACGGATGCGGGGGCTTTTGAGGATGTAGTGGTAGACCGCCTCGATCTGGTGGGGCAGGGGGTCTATCTGGGAGACGCTCACCCCGTAGAGGGTGTCGAACTGAAAGGCATGGCGGATGCGGTTAGCCTCCAGGTACAAAAAGACAGCCTCTGCCCTGCCGCTAAAGGGCAGCCTCTCTTCCTGTGGCGCACTGATTTTGGCCAGCTCTTCATGGCTTAAGATGGGATCATAGAACTTGCGGGAATGCTGCCCCACGGCTTCGATCTTTACCTTGTCCCGGCCGATAGGTTTAACGGTAAGCACCTTTACCGGCTCCGGAAATACAGGGGCGGTAATAAGCATCCCTGCCGTAATTTGGGCAGATGACATAAGAAACACCCTCCTTGAGCAGTGATGAACGCCGGAATTTTCCCGGAGCACCTGTAAGATGACTACCTTCCTTAACCTGAGGGCTCAACTTTTTTTGCTAAAGTAAACTAATTCTTTCTACATTGCTAAAATCCTTCCACGGATCCTGCCGCGTTAAAAACAAGCAGGCAGGGCTTGCCGACTTTACTCGCCATGCAAGAGGGGTAGAATTAAGGGCTGCCTTGACGAAGAGCAAGTCGTCTTTTGCCGCGCTGGCTAGGACCGCAAAGTAAAGGCCGACCGTGAAGGCGCCAGCAAAAAAGCCCGGGACGGGTAAAAACCTTTCCCAACGTTTATGGCAAAGACATTTGACAGGCAGGGGAATTGTCCGGGGATAGCTCGGCACTCCTAAAAGATTCGAAAGGATCTTTTGCGCTGCTGGTAAAGGCAGGGATCCTGCCCCACGAAAATTTTCCCTTGACTTCCCAGCATGAAGGGAATAGAATTTAGGCAAAAGTGCATAACTGCCGGGGTGCTTCCGAGCGGAGGCTGAGAGAGGAACGCATTGAAGTTCCTTAACCCATTAAACCTGTTCGGCGGCTTTAAGCCGCTCTGGGTAATGCCAGCGTAGGGACGTGCGAGGATATTTTCTTATGGTTGTAAGGGAAAAGCGGGCCTGTGTAAAGGCCCGTTTTTAGTTTCCCTCAACGCTTGCCCGGCAGCGATAAAAAAAGGAGGTGGCAGAAGGAGTCTGAAAAGATTTTTTTTAGCTTCTAGCTTTTAGCTTGGCCATTAAATTTTTAAAAATCTTTCTTTGCAGGAGGCAAAACTAAATGCTCAAAGTAATTAAGGCGTAGAACTTCCTGCCCTTCCACCAGCGTGGAGAGGAGCAGGGGCTTCCCGCCGACCAGGCGCACTAAGATCAGGTCGGCCTTTTTCCCTTTTTCGATGGAGCCCAGTTCCTGCGCCAGGCCGGTGGCCTGCGCTGCATTGAGGGTGGCGGTGCGGGTCGCCGCAGGCAGGCTCCAGCCGGCAGAAGTTAGCTTAAAAACGCTGTAGAGAAGGGCGGGGGGGTGGTAATCAGAACAGAGGATATTGGCCGCTCCCCGCTGCAGGGCCTCTCCGGCGTGCAGGTTGTGCTCATGGGAGCCGCCCCGCAGCAGGTTGGGGGCGCCCACACAGACATCCATGCCCTGGGAGCGGGCATAGCAGGCTGTTTCCATGTTTACAGGGAATTCGGCTATGCTGGCTCCCAGGCGGCGCATTTCATCTACCTTCTCCCGGCAATCGTCGTCATGGGAAGCAAGGGGTACGCCGCGGCACAGGGCGGCAGCTGCCAGTTTCTCCAGTTCTTTGCTGTCCACCCTCTCCCTTTCCGCCAGCTTTTGCGCCAACAGCTGGCGGCATGACTCCTCGTCCATCCAGTAAGTTTTGCGCACATAGCGGAGGTAATCTTCAGCGGTGCGGTACTGGCCCTGGCCCGGGGTATGGTCCATATAGGAGAGGAGGTGTCCTGCGCCCTGTTGCAAGAGGCCGTGCAAAATTTCTCTGCTGGCGGCATTGCCGATTTCATGGCGCAGATGCACCCGGTTGCGGATTAGGTGGGCACTTTTTCCCATCGCGGCGAGACAGCAAGCCGCTTCCGCCGCTAGGGTATCGGAACGCACCCCTTCCCCTGCAGCGAAAGAAAGGGAGTGAAAAACAGTGGTTATTCCGTGGCCGGCCATTTTGCGTTCCAGTTCCCGGCAGGCCAGTTCCAACTCTAGGTAAACGTCCGGCCGCGGCTGTATCTCTTTTTCAATGGCGTCGCTGTGAATATCTATGAGGCCGGGCAGCAGGTAAGCGCCGCCGCCGTCCAACACCGGCACGGCAGCGCCGGGCTCCTTATACCCTTCGCCCAGTTCGGCAATATAACCGTCTTCCAGGTAAAGCCAGCCCGGGTCCCATAGCTTATCGGGCAGCACCAGCGCCACATTAACGATAAGCATCCCTGACATGGGAACATGCCTCCTCGCCCTGCTTCTGTGCAGGATAGTCCAAAAATATAATACGGTCCGCTACCTGCTGTAAGATCTCTTGATCGTGAGAAACAACGACCAGGGCTGTGCCGGCATTTTTGAGCCAGAGCATCAGCTCCCTGACTCGCTCTTTGCTCTCCAGGTCAAGGGATGCTGTCGGTTCGTCCAGGAGCAAAAGCCTGGGCTGCTTGGCCGCGGCGCGGGCTACGTTAACCCGCTGCTGCTCCCCTCCGCTGAAGGTATAGGGAGAAGCGTCCCACAGTTCGCGGGGAAGGCGCAGGTGCGTAAAAAGGCGCCGGGCTTCCGCCAGAGCGCGGTTACAGTCCCAGCCCTTAAGCAGCAGCTCCTCGGCAACAATCTGCAGGGCAGAGACACGGGGTATAACGCGTAAAAACTGGGCTACGTAGCCAATTTCCTGCCGCCGCAGCTCCAAAATTGACTGCTCCGGCGCGTTTAGCAGGTCCACTTCCCCTTTAAGGGAAGCGTACACTGCCGTGCCGGAGCTGGGCAGGTAGGTGCGGTACAGGCATTTCAAAATTGTCGTTTTTCCCGCTCCGCTGGGCCCTTTAATGCCCAGCGCTTCTCCCTCATTTACGCCAAAACTGATATTGCGGCAGGCCACAACCTCCCTGCCCCCCAACAGGTGGAGCTTAAATACCTTGCTTAAATTATCTACAAGAAGCAATTTGCCCATGCTCTCTCTCCTTTTGCGCAGTGCACAACCTACAACAGGGAACTTACCAGCAGCTGGGTGTAAGGGTGCTGTGGATCGCTCAATATCTGGTCGGTAAGCCCCTGCTCCACTATGCGGCCATTTTTCATCACCAGCGTATAATCGGTTAGCAAGCGGATAACACCCAGGTCATGTGAGACCGCGATAATGGTTAAAGCGAGCTCCCGCTGGAGGCTGCGGATCAGGTCCAGCACTTTAGCCTGGACCGAAACATCGAGGCCGGTAGTCACCTCATCAAGAAAAACCAGCCCGGGGTTATTAGCCAGCGCTTTGGCAATTTGGACTCGCTGTTGCATCCCTCCGCTGAAAAAGCGGGGCAGGTGATCCAAGCGTTTCAGGGGCACTTCCGTTTTTTCCAGCAGCGCCCCGGCCCGGGCGCGGATGCGCCCGACATGAAAACAGCCCGCCATCAAGAGTTTCTCTGCAATATTACCCCCTGCGGAAAAATCAAGGTTGAGCCCCTGCTGAGGGTTTTGGTAGACCATGCCCATCAGTTTGTTGCGCATCAGCCTCTTTTCCTGGGCGCTTGCGGCAAAGATATTCTTTTTCCCTCCTACGTAACTTCCTAAAAAGGCCTCTCCTGTAGAGGGAGCCAAGTCAAAATAAAGGCACTGTACCAAGGTGCTTTTACCCGAACCGCTTTCCCCCACCACGCCGAGCACACTCCCCGCCATCAGGGCAAAGGATATCTCGGCACAGGCAACAATAGTCCCGCAGGCAGGGCAGATATTGCTCTCCCAAGCCGGGCCTGTCGAATTTATGCAGTGAGGGCAGGCCTCACCGTAAAATTTACCCAGCCCCCTAACCTGTAAAACAGGCCCCTGCTCTTTGCTTACGGCGTTACCTTCCTTTTCCGGCTGCGCCATGTTATCAACCTCTCCCCTTAAAGTTACCTGCCCTAATCCCGTGCAGCACGCTTTTTTGCGCAATAGGAAGTATCAGAGCAGGTATAGGTACGCTTTCCTGTAGTTTCTTCCAGCAGCTCGTCCAGAAAAGTGCTGGTACTGCCACAAGCAGCGCAGCTTTTGCCCCGGAAATCCTCTACCCGAAAGGGGTAATCTTCAAACTCTAGAGGCTCCACTTTAGTATAAGGGGGGACAGCGTAAATCCGTTTTTCCCGGCCAGCACCAAAGAGGTTAAGGTGGTCCGCCATGTGCAGGCGGGGGATATCCCAGCGGGGGATGGGCGAAGGATCCATAAGGTAACGGCCATTAACCATGACAGGATATTGCGCTCCGATGGTGATCTCTCCCCAGCGTACAATATCTTCATACAGGTGTACCCAGAGGCGGCTGTAATCGGCCTCCGCGTGCATCTCCCTCGTTTTTGCTTCGCTAGGCTCCACCAAGCGCAGCGGTTCGGGATAAGGAACCTGAAAAACTAAGATCTGCCAGCTGCAAAGCGGCTCCTCTGGTATGCGGTGCCGCGTTTGAATAAGGGTAGCCCTTTGTGTGTCCTCCGTTGTGGCAACCCCCGTGGTCTGGACCAGCAGCTTGCGTATATTTACGGCATTGACCACATCGTCCGAGCCTTGGTCGATTACTTTTAAAATATCTTCGGGGCCGATTAAGGCCATGGTCAGCTGCAGCCCCCCTGTACCCCACCCCTGGGCGAGGGGCAGTTCCCGCGAGGCAAAAGGCACCTGGTAGCCAGGGATAGCCACGGCCTTGAGCATAGCCCGCCTTAGCTCTTTTTTACTGCTCTCATCCAAAAAGGCAAAATTATAACCCCGCTTATACCTCGTCCTTTGGGCCATCTCCCGTCACCTCCTCCTTTTGCTCATTTTTGCCCTGATTTTCTTGCCTGCGGCGCAATCGGTCCAGTACCGACTGGAAGGTAACATAATGGGGGAGCTTCCAGTGGGCTGTAAATCCGGCTGCTTCGATCCCGTCCGTATGGTAAAGAACGAACTCCTCGTCTTCCGCTGGCGCCTCTTTGACAGTGCTGCGCATGGCCCGGTCCAATATGGCCATGGAGATGGCTTTCACTTCGTTATGGCCAAAGCACAGCCCATACCCTAAAGTAAAACGGGGCTGCTGCCCTTTGCCCCCGCCGTCCATACGGGCGATTACCTCTGCTTCTGTCACCAGCACTGTTCCCACTGTTACCAACTTTCCCTTCCCCTCCAGGGCGGCCCGTACCGGCAAGTAACCGACACGCAGCTCACCTAGGGTAGGGTGGATATTGCCATAGCCGCGCATGCTGCTGTAGGCTAGGGCCATCAGCCCCCCCGTCTCCCCGCGGGCCATCGCCTGCAAACGGGCCGACCGAGGGGCGGGGAAAAGGAGTGGCTGCCTGGTAATGTCAGGAATCTCTCCTGTACCGTCGCCGCCGACAGGCTCTTCCAGCAGCCCTTCCCGGCGCAGCATATCTACTACTTTAGGGAAAGTAAGCCCCAAAGGGGCATTTATGCTATCAAGACGAAAGGTATAGGCGGCAAGGAACTCTTTAACGTGGGTGGTCCCTTCTTCTGCCAGTTCGAGATCTAAAAGGCGCAGGCTATAATCCCTGGTGGGGCCCAGGAGCTGGCCTCCTGGGATGTCTTTAAAGGCGGCAGAGATACGGCGGATTATCCTCATCTCCCTTGTATCCACTGTCTGGGTGTACGCAAGGCGGGGCAGGGTGGAACGGTAGGCCCGCAGAATAAAAGAGGCCTCCAGTACATCGCCCTCCGCCTGTTTTAAAGCCACGGCTGCATGAAAGGGAGCATACAGGGAACCCTCACCCATCACCCGGTCCACGGCAAGGCGCAGCTGGTCCCTGATCTGCTCCGCCTCCAGCGGCGGGCTGCCGCCGCGCAGGCGGAAATAGGTCACCAGCTCCTCTGCAGCCTCAATCGCTTTGAGGCCGCCTTTAATCGGCACATAGCCCAAACTGCTCAGCTCCTCTCGCTTCGTTTTCTTCCGACAGGCGCTTCCAGCTCAAGGATACGCTGCGGGGCAGACAGGCAATGCGGCCATCACTGCTTACCAGGATAGCATCTACTCCAAAGGGGTATTCGCCGTTTAGCTCTTTAAGCCCATGCAGGTTACTTTCGGCCAGGCCGGTTACTCCCAGGACAGCACGCCCTTTAACTCCTGGACCTTGGAGCGTAAGCTCGATCTCGCCTTCCTTTGGGCCTAAGAAAAGGCTCCCTACGCTTAAGACAAGGGTGGCCCCCTTCTCTGGGTAAAGGAGGCTCCCCCGGCGGATCTGGCCCAGCCCTGGCCAGCATACTTCCCCCGGCAAAAAAACAAAGTCCGCCTCCTCAGGAGGAACAGCTCTGCATCCAACCAGCGCAGCGGCCCGGACGATGAGGCCCCAATCTTGCCCTGGGGGGACGGCGTAGGAGACCTCCCCGTCAAGGAGAGTCAAAGCAACAGCTGCGGCAGCGCTGGAAGGAGGGAAAAGTCCCGCTGTGGACAAAGGAGCGATTGTGCCGGGGCAGGACATGCAGTGCAGGATCTTCCTAAAAACCTTCTGACTATCTAAAACAGGATCAAACCGTGTGAGCTCGCGCAAATTTTACTTCACCTCAAACCTAACCCTCGTTGTCTCCACTCCTGCGGCCAGTATCTTTTCCTCCTGGGCGACCCGTTTTTCTTCTTCTGCTAGCGCAGCCCCGATCCGCTGGGCCCATTCCGGCAGGCAATGCCAGGCCAGGTCCAGCACCGCCAGGTAAAGGGCCCGCTGCTCGTTCGCACCGAGGCAGCACCCCCAGCCCAGCCCCTCTTCTTCTAGAAGTACGGTACACTCCGTAACCAGAATTTCTCCGAGGTTAAACGGTTCATTTTCCACCGTTTCCTGCACGCGCATCATTAACAGGCCCTGCTGCGGGGGTTTCAACACCCTAATCGCAGGCACAGCCTGCATAATTTCCAGAGCCAGCTTAGCGAGAACCTCCTCGTCTGCCCGGGAGAGGATCCAGTCAAATTTTAAAGTGTCAAAAGAAGCGTGCATTGCTTTTTTTACCTCCTTGTCTTCCGCTAAGACAAAACTTCTTGGCCAATAATTTTTTTACGCAGGTAGTCAGAAAATTTTTCCGCAGTTACGATCAGCAGCAGCACAATTACAGTAATCGCCAGCGCATCGGCATAGCGGAAAAGGCTCATGGCCACATGCAGATTCAAGCCAATCCCCCCACCCCCCACTATCCCCAGGAAAAGGGCCGTGCGCAGGTTAATATCGAAGCGGTAGAGGGAATTGGCAATAAAAGAAGGTATAACCTGGGGAAGCACAGCGTAGCGGATCAGCTGCAGGCGCGTAGCTCCCGCCGCTTCCAACGACTCCAACGGCCGGGGATCTACATGCTCAATCGCTTCGGCAAAGAGTTTACCCAGCATGCCCACAGAGCCGATGGCGATGGCTACCATGCCGGCAAAGGGGCCAAGGCCGATAAAAACCACCAGCAACAAAATAATAATCAGCGTGGGCACAGCCCGCTCCAAAGCCATAATGTACCTGCATAGCTCCCGCACGGGCGCTGCAGGGGTAACATTTTGGGCGGCAAAGATGCCCAGGAAAAAAGAGAGGATTGCGCCAAACACCGTACCTACAAAGGCCATGGAGAGTGTTTCTAAAACAGCCATCGCCACGTTTCCTCCGGTCAGCACCTGCCAGTTGGGAGGGATCATTTCGCCTACCAGCTTTATAAAGTGGGGAATACCGCTTAAAAACAGCTCTGGGTAGATCTTTAAGCTCCGCCAGCTCCAGAAAAATAGCGCAGCAAAAACAAGCCCCACTCCATAATATTTCTCAAAATACCTGCGATAACGCTCTTCCTCCTTTTTGCGCTCCCCGGTAAGCAGGGCTTTAAACTTCATTTCAGCACCTCCTGTCCCAGCACTCTGCTGCGCAAAAACTCCGAAGTTTTTTCGCAAGCGACCACCAGTACCAGGACAACCATGATTGCCGCCATCGTTTCCTGATAGCGCAGCAGCCGCATGGAGTTAATAAGGTTGAAACCGATCCCCCCTGCGCCCACCACGCCTAAAAAAATAGACATGCGTATGTTTACATCGAAGCGGTACAGGGTGCTGGCAATCACGGAAGGGATTATCTGGGGGAGGACAGCGTACCGCACCATCTGCAGCCAGGTTGCCCCCACCGTCTCCATGGCCTCCAGGGGGCGGGGGTCTACCTCTTCTATGGCATCGGCAAACAACTTGCCCAGCATACCCACGGAACTAACGGCTACGGCCATAACGCCGGGAAAAGGTCCCAGACCGACGATGGCCACGAAAAAAAGGATGATCAGCAGGTCAGGCAGGGCTCTTTCCGCAGACATGATACCCCGGGCAAACTCCCGCAAGGCGGTGTACGGCGTCAGGTTGCTCGCTGCGGGCAAGGACAGGGCAAAGGCCAGCGCCGCGCCTATGACTGTACCTACAAAGGCAATTTGGACCGTTTCCAGCGCCGGCCCTACCATGGAGGGTAGGGCGCTCCAATCAGGGGGCAGCATATACCTTAAAAGCTTTATCCCCCTGGGTATATTGCTCAAAAGGTTGGAGGTGTTTACCCGGCAGACAATCAGGCCGCCCCACACAAGGAAAAGCAGGAGCGCACTCCAGAATATACTTTTCATGTATCTTTTAAAGTAAGAAAACATATAAAAAAACGCACCTCGCCGCACGTAAGGAAGAAGCACACAAGCGCCTTCCACGCCGCTTTTCAAAGCTTTAAAAGCAGGAGACGGCCTTTACCGCCGGCTCCGTTCCACCGCCGTAGATCTCCTGCAGCACGCTCTGATCCAGATCGGGGCTGCCATCATAAACCACGATGCCGTCTTTAATGCCAATAGCTCTGCTGCAGTACCGCCTGACGATTTCCGGATGGTGGAAAACGCCGATAATCGCCATCCGGTCTGTCAAGGGGAGCATGTATTCCAGCACTGTTTCGGCATTTTTAGGATCCAGGTTGGAAACGGGCTCATCTGCCAGCAGCAGATAAGGATCTTGCAGCATGGCCCTAGCGATGGCCACCCGTTGCTGTTCGCCACCACTTAAAGTTTCTGCCCGGCGATGGGCGAGGTGGGCTATGCCCACCTTCTCCAAAGCCTCCACCGCTTCCGCCGCCTCTTTGTCCGTAAAGCCGTATAAAATACTGCGCGCAGTGCTGATCTGGCCGAGCTTGCCCGTCATTACGTTTTCAATTACAGAGAGCCGTTTCACCAGGATGGATCCCTGGAAGATCATAGCGATACGGCGCCGCATCATTCTTAATTCCCTGCCCTTTTTGCCGTTAATTTTCTGCGGCCTGTCTTCGCCGTTAATAATTACGTCGCCGCTGTCCGGTATGGTCAGGCCGTTAATGCAGCGCAGCAGCACAGTTTTGCCCACACCGCTTTCCCCCACAATGCCTACGAACTCCCCTTTTTGTACCTCAAAGCTAATATTTTTGAGCAGCATCCGCCCGTCTGGAAGTTTTTTGGAAACCTTCTGCAGCTTTAACATGTGCAACCTCCCCTTAGCCTAACATTGCAGCTGCCAGCCGTTATATTTGGCCCAATCCTTTGGCTACCTGGCGCACAAATTCGTAATCGCTGTCGGAGACAACTACGTAGGACTTGTTTTTCTCCCACATCTTCTCCAGCTTCTCCATCGCTGCAGGGTCCTTTGCAGGCAGATCTAGAAAAGCCTGCTGCAGCTTGCTAACCAGGCTGGGATCGAGGTCGCCGCGCACAGCGATGGGAGATTTGGGGATGCCGTCGGACTTCCAGATAACGAAAACGTCGTTCTTGTCCACCAACCCGCCCTCACAGGCCCGCTCGTACGGTCCCTCCCATGTGGCCGCTATATCTACGTTCCGGGCATGCACAGCCAAGATAGAGGCATCGTGCCCGCCGGCAAAAATTATCTCCCGGAAATCTTTATCCACGCTGATGCCAATAGACTCCATATAACCGCGGGGAATGAGGTGGCCGGAGGTGGACGCAGGATCCACGAAACTGAGGGCCAGTTCCTTGGAACGCTTTTTAACGTCTTCCATTGACTTTAAGCCCGTATCCTTGTTGGTGAGCATGATGCTGTGGTACACTCCGAGCTTTCCTTCCTCCGTACCCCCGCCGATGATGGCTTTGGCGTTGGCTCGCTCAGCAGCAAGGATATAGGAAAAAGGACCGAAGAAAGCCATATCCACGCTGCCCGTACGCATAGCCTCCACCACTGCCGTATAATCAGTGGCCTTATACATCTCGATGCTAACACCCACTTCTTTTTCCAGGTAATTTTTGGTCGGTCCAAAGGCTTCGATCATCCCCTCTAAGTCTTCGGAGGGCACAAATGCCACGGAAAGGACGTTCCCCTTTTTCCCGCTGTCCGTGGAAGAGCAGCCGGCCACACCCATAACCAGTACTAACGCCAGGCTCAAGAAGGCAAATATTTTTTTACCGCGCATTGACTTTTCTCCTTTCTGTTCAGGCTTTACGCCTACCATAGCACCGCTGTGTTAAAGACAAGTTAAAGCTCAAAAAAAATAGTGTTAATTTTCCGTTAAAAATAACTTAAAAAAAGCCCCTGGGGTTGGGGACAGTTCTCCTATGGAAGAAACAATCAGGAGAAACAATCAGGAGAAACAATCAGGCAAAGGATCCGCAAAATAGATTGTCTGGCCCGCCGTGGGAGGGAAGAATTTTTTATTGTACTGCCAGAAACATCAGTTATCAGTTATCAGTTATCAGTTAAGGAAGCGGCTCGGTTGGCGGAAGAACTGCGAGAAAAATCAAGGGGGGCGCCTGACATCGGCGCCCCCCTTGATGGTCGATTAACTGGTTTTACTGTCGATGACAATTTCAATATTTACACAGCAAACATTATTCCCTCTTACATTCACTGAAGACATTATCTGCAAATTCGCCCTCGTTTAGCAGGCCTTATGCGCAGTTTGTCCTTTGTTCTTTATTGCTGGCAAGGTAGGCGATAAATGCTCCGCTGGCGATAAGCACCGCGGCCAGGTGTATCAGCCATCCAATGAAGGGTATCCTGGTCAGCAGGGCAAGGACCAGGACACCAAAGAGGGCAGTCCAAACAGGATGGAGTTTTTTATTAAAATAATCAAGGGCCAGTTGGGCCAGGAAATAACCAGCAAAAATCCGGGAGAGATATAGCAAAACCGTGTACAGCAACATGGTGAGCAAGGCCACGGGCAAGCCAATCACCGTAAACAGCAGGATTAAGGACGCTATGGGAGCGGCAAAGACAACCAGAGCGCCATAGCCGGTACTCAGGGCGGCCCGCCCCCTGATGGTCTGGGCAGCCCCAGCGGTTAGTACGGGGAAAAACAGGGCCATGAGCAGGGCCACTAACAGTAAAGAAAAGATAGGACGTGCAAAGCGCCACGCCCTGCGCCCTGGGGGGGTAACGGCAGGCTCCGCCACCGGTTCTAACCTTTTAACTACACCGCCGATAACTGCATTTTGATCAACCGTTGCTTCTTTTTCTGATGTATAAGTTATGCGGCCACCGATCTTGGCCCCGGGTCCAATAATAAGTTCGTCTGTGGTAGTTTCAATACTTCCGCCAACCGGACCGTCTACAACCAGGCGCTTCGTCGCAACCTTCATGTCGCGTCCTACCGGGCCAGTAACGGTGAGGTTGCTTGCAGCACCAAAAAAGTCCCAACCGATTGAACCGGTAACGCTGATTGTATTTGCGGCTACAAGCAAGTCCCTTGCAGTTGAACCCTGAAAAAAGAAGCTGTTAGACGCACCCCTGGCCGTACCTTCTACCTCACCGGTAACCCTGACCATTTCGGCGAAAACGAGGAGGCTTCCTTTTATTTTTCCGTCAATTATGGCTTCGCGGGCAAAAATGATGGTGTCACCTAGAACTGTCCCGCTGACAGTAACCGTATTGCCAAAAAGATAAAGATCGTCAGCGACAGTTTCTTCCGGGCCGAACTTGATAACCTCACTGCTTAACACCCTGGCTGCTTCTGCCCTTAGCGGAATAAAAAAGGACGCTAGTACACAGATGACTGCGGCCAGCAAAAAAAGTGAGGCCTTTCTTTTACTAAAAACCACGGTCTTTGCCCTCCTTCGCTTGTGGCGTTGATTTTGCCATTGCACCCACGGGTCCTGGGCATATCATTTCTGCTCGCCATGCAGCTGCCTGGATTGATTATAAGGGAAAACACCCTTGCCTGAAATAGATTTTTTGTTAAAAACCTGTTAACTTCATGTTAAAAGGATGTGGCACGGGGACGGATATTATTCGGCCGATGCCGTCCTTGCTGTCTCTTCCATGGGGGCTAAAGCCATCCGCAGCGGGCGAAAATCTTTAGCTTGCTGGCCGCTGAGGACGTCCTTACCGAAGGAGTAATAGGGAGAGGCACACATAGAGGCACGCATAAAGGTTAAATCCAGAGAGAGGCTGTCCCTGTCCTCCTGCTGTTAATCCGCCGTATCTTTAAACATCTTCTTTGGCACAAACCAAAGATAGAAGAGCATACCCAGGAGCTCAACCAGGGGCTGGTAGACAACCACCACAACGGCTGCTGCAAACTGGGCCGGCAGGGCAAGGGCCAGCGGTAAGACCACAAAGGAATTCCGCGTTCCCATGCTGAAAGCCAAAACACGGCCCTGGCGTGCCGGCAGTCGAAAAGACACAGCGATTAGTTTGGCTAAAATAGCGGTAAAAACAAGGAACAAGACAAAGACAACGGTAATACTGCCAAAATTTGCCCTTGAGGCTAGCACGGCCTGGACCTGGGAAGCACAAATGATGAAAATTACAAGGGCCAGCACAGGGACCGGGAGCCAAGCAAGACAATTTATGGCCCTTGCGCCCCCTTTATTTGCCACGGCCCATTTCTGCGTCACAAAGGCGGCAAACAAAGGAAGAAGTATCAGCCCAACAAAGGCCTGCCACAAAGTATCGCCGGCAATGCTGGCGGTAAATTCTTTACCGAAGAAGATGAACAGATATACAGGGAGCGTTATTATTTGCAAAACAAGGCTAATGGGGGAGAAGGTAATAGCGTACTCCGTGTCGCCGCCTCCCAGTTGGGTAAAAGGAATAAACCAATCGGTACAGGGGACGAGCAAGACTAGGGCTATGCCCAATTTTAGGGCCGGCTCATCGGGCACCATGGACAGCAAAAGCCAAACCAGCACTGGAATTGCTAAAAAATTTCCAGTTACCGCCGCCAGCTGGAACCTCAGGGAGAGAAATGCTCCGGGCAGGTGGACTAGAGGAATTTGGCTAAAGGTAGCGTAAAGCAAAAAAGCAAGGGCTGGCCACAAAGCGCCTGCCAAGGCGCGGCCGAATTGCGGCTCCAAATAACCGCATGTAAGGCCTAAGGTTATGGCAACGAGATAGACGAAGGCCTGGAGTTTTTCCAGGGTTAGGCGGTCCATTTGCCCATAGCTCCTTTATTGTGGTTTATGTGGCAAACAAAACGTCCCCGTGGCACGTGGCTATGAAGGATTAAGCTGAGGCAGGATTAGGTTAACCAGGGTACCCTTACCTTCTGTGCTTATTAACTCAATTTTCCCTCCGTGTACTTCTACGATATGCTTAACAATAGCCAAACCGAGGCCCGAGCCGCCCGAGCGGCGCGTGCGGGCTTTGTCAACGCGGTAAAAGCGCTCAAAAATCCTCTCCTGATCTTTTTCCGGTATGCCTATGCCCGAGTCTGCAACGGTAAGTTTAAGGGCTTTGTCTTTTTGCGTAGCAGCGATGCTGATGGTGCCTCCTGCAGGTGTATATTTAAGAGCGTTATCTACAAGGTTAAAGAGAGCTTGCTGCAGCAAGCTCTCATCACCATTAAGCTGCGGCAAGTTATCATCTACAGCCACTTGCAGGTGGTACTCTTTAAGGCGTTCTTCCAGGCGCGCTGTTATGCTATGGACTAATTCTTTTACATTTATTAAAGTAAATGTCATGTCTTTTTTGCTCTCAATGGTTGACAATTTCAAAATATCTTCAACCAAGCTATACAGCCGCTCCGCCTCAAGGTGGATAATATTTATAAAATGTTCCATTTGTTGCCGGTCAGCATATCTGCCTTCAGAAAGGATTTCGGCAAAGCCCCTGATGGCAGTAAGGGGGGTGCGCAATTCATGGGAAACATTGGCGGCAAACTCTGTTTTCACCTGTTCTGCTTTACGCTGCGCAGTAATATCGTGGAAGACTACAACCATAGAGTCATCCTTGCCCTCGCCCCCTTTGATGGGAATGAGCGTCGCCAGGAGAATTCTCCCTTGCGGCGTATAACTAGATAATTCGCATACCTGTTCTTCTCTCTCCTGGTTTGCCCGTATTATTTTCTCGTGGAAGCTATAATCCCTGACAATCTCCAGGCTATGTTTGCCCAGCAGCTCTTTCCAAGAAGAGCTGAATAATTTACCCGCAGCGGGGTTGGCCCAAATTGCCCGGTAAGAACTGTCAAAGACAAGGACGCCGTCTGCCATGGTGAACAAAATGGACTCTAAACGCTCTTTTTCATGGGCCATCTCTTGCGTTTTAGTTAATAGCTCTATAGCAAACCGGGCAAGGACAAAAGAGATGTTTCCCAATTCACGGAAAAAGGTCCGCGGCCTGGCAAATCCTTGATTATTTTCCTTCCCCCTAAAACCCTGGAGCTCCTGCTCCAAACCGTGCAGGTCTCCAGCCAGTTTGTTAACGAAGAGGAAGAGCAGCACAGAAGAAAAAAACAAGACAGCCATCCCGGCAATAGCAGCGGCAATGGGGATACTGTCATAAGAATAAAAGAGCAAAGTAAGGCTGATTAAAAAAAGAGGGCCAAATGTAAGGTAAAATATGGTTTTTAATTTAAATATCAACTTTAACTGCATTCCCTGAATTTATAACCCACGCCCCGTACCGTCAGCAGCAACCCATCCTTGCCGTTATCCCTGATTTTTTGCCTGATATAACGGATATGTACATCCACCGTCCGCGTATCTGTAGGGTAGTCGTAGCCCCAAATTTTTTTTAGAATTTCCTCGCGGCGGAAGATCCTGCCTGGGTTGGAGGCCAGGAGGAAAAGGAGTTCAAATTCTTTTGGAGACAGGTCGGCGATAACTTTACCTTCTTTTCTTGCTTCGTATTTTTCTGCGTCCAAGCATAGGCCGCATTGGTTAAGGGTGGTACAGTTCTCCCTTTGGGCCATACAGCAAGTGTTTTTGGCCCGCAGCTGGGCATTTACCCTGGCTGTAAGCTCACGGGGGGAAAATGGCTTGGTAACGTAGTCGTTGGCGCCCATTTCCAGCCCCAGGATCTTGTCTATTTCATCGCCTTTGGCCGTGAGCATAATGATGGGCAGGTCAATGGTCTCTATCTGGCTGCGCATTATTTTGCAGATCTCCAGCCCTGACAGGTCTGGCAGCATCCAATCCAAAATTAGCAAGTCCGGTATCTCTGATCTGACTATTTGCAGGGCCTCATCACCGTTTAAAGCCGTCTTCACCTTAAAGCCTTCTTGGGCCAGGTTATATGAAAGAAGTTCCAAGATTGTCTCCTCGTCATCCACGACCAGCACGGTAGGCAAGAGAAATTCTCCTTTCAGCATTAATATCGAAAAACTATTATTTGTTTAGAGAAAATTAATTTGTAAGCATAAATAATTTTATACTTAAACTTCATGCCTTGCAATACAATGCAATTAATTTAAATTTAAGCGTTTCCCGGAAATCATGTAAACCACCCGTTCGGCAATATTCGCTGCATGGTCAGCCACCCTTTCCAGGGAACGGCTCACAAATAATAGCTTGGCGGCCTGATTGATGTTACGAGGTTCCTGGAGCATGAGCAGAACCAGTTCGTTAAAAATTTGGTCGTGCAAGCTGTCCACTTCGTTATCGGCATCGCCCACGCTTTTTGCCAGCTCCTCGTCGGCACTGACATAGGCATCAAGGGTTTTTTTAAGCATTTTTTGTGCCAGGTAAGCCATGCGCGGCAGGTCAATCAAGGGTTTAATTAAAGGCTCTTTATTAAGCTTTTTTGTAACCTTGGCAATACCGCAAGCATGATCGCCTATACGCTCCAGATCCGTTATTATCTTAAAAGCAGCGCTGATTTTGCGTAAATCATTGGCCAAAGGCTGCTGGGTGGCGATAGCAAGGATGCAGGTTTCTTCAATTGTTAACTCTAACGCGTCGATGATTTTATCCATCGCCAGCACCTCTTCTGCCATATCCAGGTCATAATTTTTTAAAGATTCCACCGCTTTGTGGATGATCGCCTCTGCCAGGCCCCCCATCTTCAGCAAATCTTCCTGTATAGTATCCAGCATTTTTTGCAGCTGCTGCCGTTCCACCATTGAAATCACACCTTTCTGTTATTTTTTGCCTTAACCAAAGCGCCCGGTAATATAATCTTCAGTGCGCTTATCCTTGGGATTGGTAAATATTTTTTCCGTCGTATCGGCTTCAATTAACTCACCGTTTAAAAAGAAAAGGGTATTATCGGAAACACGACCGGCCTGCTGCATATTATGGGTTACAACAATAATATGGTATTGTTCCCTCAGGCTGCGTACCAAGTCTTCAATTTTTAAGGTAGCGCTGGGATCAAGGGCAGAAGTAGGTTCGTCCATAAGGATAACTTCAGGTTCATTGGCCAGGGCCCTGGCAATACAGAGGCGTTGCTGTTGCCCACCGGAGAGGCTTACTCCCGGTTCGTGCAGGCGGTCTTTTACCTCCTCCCACAGAGCTGCCTTCTTGAGGCTGTTTTCTACCAGGTCAGCCAGTTCACTTTTTGTCTTCTTGCCATGGATCCTGGGGCCAAAGGCGACGTTATCGAAAATTGACTTGGGGAAGGGGTTTGGTTTTTGAAAGACCATCCCCACAAGGGCACGCAGGTTGACCAGGTTAATGCCGTCGGAAAAGATATCCTTCCCGTGAAACTGGACTGAACCACTTATTTTGACCGAGGGGATCAGTGAGATTAAGCGGTTGAGGACTTTTAAGAAAGTAGATTTACCGCAGCCGGAAGGGCCGATAATGGCCGTTACCTTGCGCCCTTCTATTTTAACGGAAACGTCCTTCAAGGCCTGCGTTTTGCCATACCACAAGTTTAGGTTTTCCACTTCAAAGACGTTATTATTGTTATTATTGTTATTGTTATTATTATTGGTCTGCACCTCTTCATACCTCCTACCATGTTTGTTTTTTGCGCATCTGGTAGCGCCAGATAATGGCAGCCATGTTTAAAAGCAGGACCAGCGCTACCAAGACCAGGGCGGTCCCATAAGCCAGGGGCCTCACGCGCTCTATTTGCGTATGCTGGGTGGAGAGGATAAAAAGATGATAAGGAAGGGCCATAAACCTGTCGCTTAAAGCAGTAGGCAAGTTGGGCAGGAAAAAGGCCGCCCCCGTTAAAATGATCGGCGCCGTTTCCCCCGCTGCCCGGGCAAGGGCCAGTATGGAACCGGTAGCCATCCCCGGCACGGCATTGGGGAGCACCAACTGCCTGATTGTCTGCCATTTGGTGGCACCTAAAGCAAGGCCTCCTTCCCGGAAGCTGGCAGGGACCGCTTTTAAAGCTTCTTCAGAGGCGGTAATGACCCAGGGCAGGCTCATAATTGCCAGGGTCAAAGCAGAAGTCAAAAGGGAGGTACCCAGCCTGAAGGTGGCGGCTAGGAGCCCCAAACCAAAGAGGCCGTACACGATGGAGGGCACCCCTGACAAATTGCGGATACTGAGGCGGATGATGCGCACGATTGTCCCCTGCCTGGCATATTCATTGAGGTAAATGGCCGAGGTAATGCCTAAGGGGACGGCAATCAGCACAGTGAGGGAAGAAACATAAAAGGTACCGACAAGTGCAGGCATAATACCGCCTGCTGTCATGTTCCTGCGGGGGGCGTCCACGAGAAATTCCCAGGAGATCACCGCTGCGCCGCTTTTAAAGATACTGTAAAGAATGGCAGCAAGGACAGCCAGGGTCATGAGCATAAAAAACCCGGATACGGTAAACCAGATCGCCTGCTGTCTGTCTTTTTTATTCATTTCTATTCACCTCCTGAAAGCGGGTGAGCATAATATCGGCAATGAGGTTGACGGCAAAAGTCATGATAAAGAGGATGAGCCCGAGGACAAACAAAGAATGATAATGGAGGCTGCCCCAAGCCACATCCGAACCTTCAATGGCAATATTGGCAGTAAGGGTCCTGACTGACTTCATTAAAGTGGGGAAAGGAAGGCCCAGTATTTCCCTAACAGGCATGCTGAGCGCGTTCCCCGCTGCCATCAGCACTGCCATTGTCTCTCCCACCGCCCTTCCGAAACCCAGCATAATGGCAGCAACTATACCGGAACTGGCAGCAGGTAGGCTCACATACCGTACTGTTTGCCAACGGGAGGCTCCCAGGGCATAGGCTGCTTCCCGGTAATCATTGGGAACGCTGGTAATGGCATCTTCCGCAATGCTGATAATGGTGGGCAGGGTCATGATGCCAAGGATAATAGCCCCCGTCAGGCCGATCAAACCGCTGGTCAGGCCGAATATCTCGCCAATGAGCGGGGCCAGGACCACCAGGGCAATAAAACCCATTACCACTGAAGGGAAGATCGCCAGGATTTCGATCAGGGGTTTAAGTGCTTCTTTTAAGCGAAAAGGTGCTACCTCTCCAATATACACCGCCGAAAAAATACCCCAGGGGACAGCAATAATTAAAGCGCCAACGGTAACAAAGATGGAGCCCAGGATAAAAGGCAGCGCCCCGAACCCCGCTTCAATTGGCGAAGAAGGCATCCACCTGGTTTGAAAAAGGAACTCCTGCAAACCTACTTCCTGGATAGCTGGCCAACTTTTGTCTAGCAGAAAGCCAAGGATGAGTACAAGTATAACTATTGTTGTCAGGCCGCAGAGAAAGAAAAATTTTTCAATGAAAAAATTAGCAAGGTGGCTTTTTTTAACACCTTCCGTAAGTTTATCCGCAATATAGGCATCACGTTGCCCCCGCAGCGGCAGCTGAATTTTTTTGGCATCCCCAAGCTCAGGCATAATATTTCTCCTTATCAAAAGTTAAGTGGAAGGTGATGCCCTGTTTCCAAGCAACACGGGCATCACCTTTGCTTGTGAGAGAAATGAACAGCTGTATAAAACAGCGCAGGCGGTTTTAGCTAATTCCAGCTTTTTGGAAAACTGCCGCATTCTTGCTGGCATGGGCGGGGGTAATCTTGTAAAACCCGGTAGTCAAAACCACTTCCTGGCCCTCTGGACTTAAAACCCACTGCAAATAGTCCAGCACAAGGCCAGCGGGAGCGCCGTTGGTGTAGAAAAAGAGCGGCCTGGCGATGGGGTAAGCACCGGAGTTTACATTTTCCGGATCCAGAGGCGTTACGTACGGCTGGCCTGGCCCCCTGGAGATAAAGAGCACTTTGTTCCCGACTTCCCGTACATATCCTACGCCGAAATAACCAATTCCTGCTTTGTCAGTAACGATGGCATCGGCAATAGCAGCACTGCCGGGCATAAACCTGGTGTCGGGGGCCCAGTCTTCTCCGTCCATGATATTTTCGTTAAAGTAGACATATGTCCCTGAGTTGGATTGGCGGGAATAAACGCTAATAATACCGCCATCGTTCCATCCCAGCTCGCTCCAGTTGGTGATTTTGCCGGTAAAAATATCTTTCAGCTGCTGGACCGTAAGTTCATTGATGGGGTTGGAGTCGTGCACTACAATAGCCATCCCGTCCTGGGCGACCACAAATTCGTGAGCAGTCACACCGTTTGCTTCTGCGTCTGCCAGCTCACTAGCTTTCATCGCCCGGGAACTTTGGGCGATATCCGTGTTGTTGTTGATCATCGCCGCGATGCCCGTTCCCGAGCCTCCCCCTGTTACGGCGAGGTTTGCCTTGGGATTTACATTATCCATGTAGTATTCTGCCAATGCTTGTCCCAAGTTTACCATTGTATCGGAGCCTTGAATATTAATACTGCCACCGGGGCGTTCTTCTTTGCCTGCCGCCGTTCCCCCCGTTGTGCTACCCGGCACAGCTCCCCCTGTCGTGCTGCCCGCCGCACTCCTTTCAGCGCCAGCCGCCGTTGTTCCCCCCGTTGTGCTGCCTGCCGTATTTCCTCCTCCGCATCCTGCCGCCAGGCTGATTAAGAGCAGTGAAACAGCGGCTACTCCCAAAACCTTCTTTTTCAGCATGTTGAACCCCGAAATTTTTTCCACGCAGAGACGCCTCCTTGTAAAAAGTAAAATATTTGACTTACGGCCTCATTGTAATTAAACTTTGTTAAGCCACAAGACATAAAATGTTAAAAAAAAGTTAAGGCCCGTAGCACATATGGCACAGGGACGTTTTGTTTGTCACAGATGTGGGACTGATGTGCCACGGAAATCAGAGCACGTCATGCTGATGGAGGACGAGGTGCTTGTCATCTCCCAGGCGGAAATCCTAAAGTTGGTTAACAGGAGGGATGATACTGGATAGCACGAAGATAGAAGGACAGATGCCTCAAAACTAAACCATTCTTAATTTATGCACAGAATTACAAGGATTACACTATCTCTCCATTAGACTTTTTCCAGACCATTTGGGCTGCGTCCATTCCAGCATCGTACAGCATGTGGCAATCAAAACGTCCCCGTGCCACGTGAGGGCACCAAAAATAATCAATGCCGGTGACAAATAAAATATGGTCAGTGGAAAAAGGAAAAAGGAAATAAGAATTATTGCTTTTCTGATACGCTGCCTTTTTATAATATGAGGTATCTCCTTTTTACATAAATAGCGGAATTGCTGCAGGGGATGGAGCCAGGCTCCATCCCCTGCAGCTCAGGAAGCTGATGTGAAGGGGCGTCCGTCTTTTTTGCAGATCAATTTAATCGCTTTTTTCCCCGAGTGGGCATTGATAAAGAGGGCTCCTGCCGAGGTGGCCCAAATGCCGACAAAGTAGAAATTATCTAGGCCGGGCAAAAGCATATCGCCGTGCTTAAAAAGACTGGCAAGGAAGTCGGGCTTTTTGCTGGGCATATTCACAAAGCCGTGAGTGCCGCCCATAAACCGCTCCCAGGTAAGGAGGGTGGGCACATCCACCACTTCCACCTGGTTTTTAATACCGGTATAGTATCTCTCCAGGATATCCAAGACCTGTCCTGCGACCTTTTCCTTCTCCGCCTCATAGCGGGCCCGGTCTTTCGCCAGTTCCTTCCAATATGAATACCGGGAAAAAAGCTCCACCTTGATGACGCCTTTACCCTCGGGGGCCATGCTCCGGTCCAAACCGTACATCTGCATCTCCAGCGATGAAGCCTGATAACCGGCAATGGTGACCGCTTCGGGCAGCAGCAGGATCAGGCTGGAGGGCTCCCGGGAAAGGTCCCGGCTCACACCCAGGAAGACTTGCACGGCACAGTTGGTCTCGTCTTCCGGCTCCCTGCAGTACCCCTCCAGCTGCTTGTTCATAAAGCGACCCTCCAGCAGCTCCAGGAGGGTCTTGCGGCCGTCGGCATTAGAAATTATCACCTCGCCGTATGCTTCTGTGCCGTCTGCAAGGCGGACACCCACGGCCCTGTTGGCCCGGGTAAGTATTTTAACCACCTTGCAACGATAGTGGATCTCTCCCCCCAGTTCGGTATAGCGGCGGGCCATGGAAGCGGCAAATTCTTCCGCCGCTCCCACGGGCCAGGCAATATCTCCCATCATGCCGTAACCGTGCCTGCCGAGATGGAAAGCAAAGGGTATCTGGGGCATGGAGTAGGCGAGCAGAGGGAAAGCCCTCTGCAGGAAGGGATCGCTGAAACGCCTGCCCACTTGAGCCATGGTTGGTTTAAACCATTTGAGGATAGGGAGTATGTGGGGCAGTGCCCTGAGTAAAACGGCAGGGCCGCCCAGCATCATCTCCCCCCAGATGTCGTTTTTGGCAAAGGGCTTGATAGCGTTGATATACTCGTTAATCATAGCAGCGTCAGCGGGGGCCAGTTCGAGCAAATGCCGGTGCAGCCGTTCCAGGTCATAGTAGTCATTAAACAATTTGCCTTCCGGGGAAAGGACGCTTACACATTCGTCCGGATAAACAAGTTCCCGGGGCATGGCCCCCAATTCTTGCCAGAGGGTATTGATCCTGGTAGTGGGAGAGCAGCCCATGAGATGGTGTATACAGGCATCAAAGGTATAGCCCCTGCGCTGCCAGGAGGCACACTGACCGCCCGGCAGGGTGTGCATTTCAAAAATACGTGTACGGTAACCGTTCAACTGGCCGTAAATACCGGCCGCCATACCACCCATCCCGGCACCGATGATGATAATTGTTTTTGCCATTGCCAACACGCTCCTCTCTGGCACAACCGTACTTCCGCAGCTGCCCGAGTTGATTATACGGGAAAATACCATTGCCTGAAAGGGCTTTTTTGTTAAAAACTTGTTAACTTCACATTAAAAGAGCTTGATTGCGACCTTAAGAGGGAACTAAAGTCCACCTTTTTCATCATATCATCTTTGCTTCATTACTCCTATTTAACATATCCCCAGGAGAGCAAGCATGTCCAAAAGTATTTCCTCCCTGCTCAGCTGGTAAAGGGCCTGCTCATGTCTGTGGTGCTTTATCCCATTTTAGGGCTGCTGGGGGAGATTTCTTCCGGGTTGCGTTTTTTGTTTCTGGCTGGACTAATGTTTTTTTTACACTGATCTTACCAGCGCCGTGCCTTTTCCCACAAATATCGAAGGGTACGTCTACATGAAACAGCGCTACCGGCAAACGAAAGTTTTCTGGAAATTTTACCTGGAGATGGCTATTTACAGCCTCCTGTTCGGGCTGTTTGCCGATATTTTACTGTTTGGCAACAAGTGGGCTGATCCTTTTTGTGCTCTTGTTTTAATGTAGTAATGCAGGCCGATTTTTGGTATGCTCTGAAAAAAGAGGAGTAAAAACTGAAAGTGCATAAACAAAGAAGAAACGCCTGGGCTACCCTTACGCTTGTTTTGCTTGCAAACTTGTCCTGGGGACGGTTCTCTTGTCACCTTCTTTTTGAAACTTCTTCCCTAAGATAAAGGTCTTTTTGAAAGACACGTATAACATTCACCATGGCCAGGCCATTACGCACTTAATGTTCCGGAGCGGTCTAGCACATCAC
>CALJJZ010000041.1 GCA_937973635.1 uncultured Bacillota bacterium
ATTCCTGATTATCTCCATATTCCTGGGGCTTACCCTGGGGCAGCTGCAAACAGTCGCCGCCATAGCGGGCTACTTTATCCTTCCTTCGCTTATGGTTATGCTCTTCGGCATTTTTTTGCAGATACCGCTACAAAGCCTGAGGGCAGGTTTTATAAACGTAAAGGTGACGGGTCTAAGCCTGGCCATCAATTTTTTCTGGACGCCCCTTTTAGCTTTTGCCCTCAGTCATCTTTTTTTCCGCCATGCTCCCGACATTTTCATAGCTTTAATCATGGATCTGGTAACACCCTGTACCGATTGGTACCTGGTTTTTACTGGCATTGCCGGGGGGCACCTTGGCCTCTCCACGTCGCTGCTTCCCTGGAACTTGTTTTTACAACTGTTCCTTTTGCCCTTTTATCTTTTTCTGTTTGCCGGCGCCGTCGTAGAAATTCAGCTCTCTGTTTTCCTGCAAAGTTTTCTGCGGGTACTTTTACTTCCTTTCATCCTGGCTCTGGTAGTAAGGAACCTAATCTGTGCTTATAAAGGCTCGGAGTGGTTTACCCAGAATCTCCTGAGAAAAAGCGGACCTCTGCAGGCATTTTTCCTCATACTGGCCGTCACGGCCATGTTTGCTTCCCAGGGCAGGATTTTAATTGAACACTGGACAGTGGTAATTCGCCTCCTTGTCCCGGTAACAATTTTCTTTATGATCAATTTTTCTCTGGGGCAGATCGTAGGGCGTTTTTTTAAGCTGTCTTACCAGGAGGGGGCCAGCCTTATCTTTACGACGCTGGCCCGCAACGCGCCGCTGGCCCTCACCCTTGCCGTGGCGGCTTTCCCCCACCGCCCGCTCATCCCCCTTGTTTTAGCGGTAGAATCTTTAATTGAGCTGCCTTTGCTTTTTGTTTTTGCCCAGCTCATGTTGTTTATCTACCGTAAAAAATGGTGGTCCCATCATGCTTGAAGGAATTCTTTGTTTTGTTTGCTAAAGGAAAGGGTAAACCCATAAATGGATAAAATTAAGAGCGGTAAATGCAGCACGCCGTTCCACCACAAGGCAGGCTCAAAGACAAAATTGCTCAGCAGATTATAAAACCCGATCACCAACCCCACTAGGGCGGTTACCCGCAGCGTAACCAGGTTAACCCGTGGATAATAAAGGAACAAGACCGCCAGAAAGACCGGAGTCATCATACAAAAGGTAAGGGCAGAACCGGAAGTCAAGAAATACAGCAGTTTAAAATCAGGGCCAAAAGTATCCCCATTTATGGGATACCAAAAGGCAAGGGCTGCCGGTAAAACAACCCAGTAGCGCCAAGGGGAGCGGGGAGCAGCAGAAAAGTTATTGTAACCCAGAAAAGCTTCCCAAAACCAAAAGGCAGCAACAAAGGAGAACATGACAATATTAACAATTAACACCGCTGTCCCATAAACCTCGGTGAGGGAAATATTCTGCCCAACGGCGAAGAAAAGGTACGAAAAGGCAACATAAATACTGAATATTTTGCTAAAGCGCTGCCGTAAAAAAACAACCCCTAGAATAAAAAGAACGGCCACTATCTGGAAAAAAGGATAAGCCGCTGACCAGCCCGTCATCAGAGAATGCTGCAATATATGGGCAATGAGATCGCCCGTTTGCGCCCACTCAAACCCTTTGAAGGCGTAAGGGGGGACAATAAAAGAAAACAAGCACATCAGGACAAAAAACCACCACCTACCCGTGATCCTTTCCCAACGTTCATAGGCGTCGTTCAAGCCAAACCCTCCCTTATCTTTTACAAATTGTCCTTCGGCCTTACGTTTTTCCCTTTTCAGTCAACCCTTATCCTTGCCGCCCGCGCCATGGCGATCATCAGCAGCACCATCGCCAGCCAATATGCACCAGGTAAGCGCTGATATTGGCTATGGTAGCGACGGTGACCCACCCCAGGTACAGGCTAAACGGTATCATCATATCCTTTATCTAAAGCAGAGAGACACTGCGGCTAAAAAGGTACAATAAGGAAGCGCTGGAGCGCTGGGCCAGAGCCAAAAGTTCTTTTGTTGCCTCCATTTTAACGGACACCCTGGGACTAGCGGTGATCTCCCGGTGTTCCGAGGCCTGCAGGGCGTTTTCCTGCAATATCTGCAGCGGATCCCGGCAGGCATAGTTGCCCTTTTCCTCTACGGCAAAAAGGGGGTAATGGCGCGCCACCCAATTTTCATATTCCCGGTGCCCGGAAAGAACTTTGGCCAGGGTATGGTGCGGCACACAGAGGTCCTGGATCAGATGAAGGGCCGACCCCAGGCAAAAAAAGCTGTCTGCTATCTTTCCCTTACGGTAAAAGGTTAAAGCTCTCTTAAAATAAATGGCAAAGCACTTATCTGCCGGAGAAAAACCCATAATGCCTTTTCTGCTGCGGGGATCATAATAATGGTGCACACTGCGGAAACCATCGTCGGTCCAGCGGTTGCCGTTATCGATGATTTTGAGGAAAGGCTGAAGTCTGGCTGCCAAGGCTTTATGGCCGTCGTTGTTGAGGATGGAAAGCGCCTGGTGATTGCAAAAGATATGCACTTTTCTTACAGGGAAAAGGTTTAAAGCCAAGGCATTCATGATGATCTCCTCCATGCATTGTTTTTTAAGCTTTCTTTCATAATCCTTGCCAGCCAGCTTGCAGCAAGGGGGTTGCCCCGCCCCAGTGCCAGCCGGGACATGGCTATCCTTTTCTCCGGTTCATTTAAGAGTGTCCACACCGCCCGCTGCAAGGACAATTTATCCTCTGCCTGCCAGGCCCATCCCTCTTCGGCAGCTACAGCGGCGTTTTCCCTTTCATGGCCAGGTAAGGGGCGGTAAACAATTACAGGCAGCCCACACGCAGCCGCTTCGCTCAGAGTTACGGCACCCCCCTTAGAAATTAGCAAATCCGCCTGTTTCATTAGAAGATCCACTCTCTTCATAAAAGGTAAAACATACCACTCTTTTACAGCGGCACTTAATTTTACTGTCAGCCTCTGTTGCAGCCAGCTGTTTTGCCCTGTAAGAATAGCCCCCTGCAGTGGCATCTCCAGTTCTTCCAGCATATCCACCATCTCCTCTATTGCCCCCAAACCAAGCCCGCCCCCCATAACAAGCACCAGAGGTTTTCGTCCCTGGACAGCTTTTTTGCTTTCACTGTTACCGGCATTACAAAAGGCTGCCGCCAGGGGAATACCGGTACAATAAACCTGTTCCTGGGGATAGCCCCTTTGCACCAGGGCGTTCCCGATGGCCTCCCGGGCTACAAAATAGCCTTTTATTTCCCGGTTATACCAGGAGGCGTGAAAAGAAAGGTCGCTGATTACAGCAAAAGCAGGAACGCCGCAGGCTGTACGGTAAGCAGACAAGCCAAAGGGGTGGACAAAGACAAATGCCGCAGGCTGAAAACGCTGTCTGACTCGCTCAAGGCTTTTGCGGCAGAGCAAATAAAACAAGCCGGTGGTAGAACCGGCTTTCCGGGACAAAAAATATGCGTTCCCATAAAGTGCAGGAGTTTTCTCCAATATAGAAAAATACAGCTCTTTGATCTTTTGCAGGGTGCTGCTTTCCTCCAGCAGATCTATAACCTGGGCAGGGATCCCTTCCTGTGCCAGGGCCTCTTTAATGCTGGCACTAATACTGTGGTGACCGTACCCCAGAGATACAGAAACAATGACCACTCTTCTGCTCACTTCTTCTCCCCTTGCCTGCTTGATTCCGTAACTACCTGCCTTGAGTTTATAATTGAAGTATTAAAGCTAGCTTAAGACAGTGTCAAAAAGGCATTAAATCTATGTTAAAAATATGCTAAAAAGGCGGCAAATAATATTTAATTTATTAATTTAATTATATTATCTCCACCGCTGTGTAAATTATTGCCCAAAGAAACCGTCTCCTTTACCACTGTACGATCTCTTTTTTCTGTAAAGGTATAAACTTAAGCCCCAGATAATTCAGTCCACTCCTTTACCGAATCCGCATATTAGCGGCCAGTTTCTGTTTTTTCCATCTCCCGGAAGCATAATAGGCAACACTTAACAGCATCCCCATAATGGCGCTAATCAATATAGCTAACCAGATGCCGTTTACACCTATTTGTGTGGCAAGAAGTTTCGCCAGAGGCACCCGTATTCCCCAAAGCGCTATTATCGTAAAAACCATGGCAGAGAAGGCGTCCCCCACACCCCTTAAAGCGCCGTTAGTAACATATCCGATGGCAAGGGGTGTGTAGGAGAAAGCTGCTATTCTAAAGTACGCTTTACCGCTGAGCAACACATTTTTATTATTTGTAAAAAGGCCGATAATCGCCTCGGGAGCCAGCAGGGCTAACAATGAAAAGACAGAGCTAAAGACACCGGCTAAAATCCAGGACCATTTTAACGTTTCTCTCATGTTTTTTTCGTTTCCCGCACCAAAATTTTGTGCCGCTATGGTAGTTGTGGCGGCAGCAATGGACATAGCAACCATGATGGCCAGCTTGTCAAGGTTCGTGGCTATGCCGTAAGCAGCAACGGTATATGTGCCAAAAGAATTAATGATGGAGGCTAAAACCATCCCTGACATAGATATTACAGTGGCCTGGACGCCGATAGGCACCCCGATTTTTAATATTTTTAATGTTATCTCGCGGGAGAATTTTATGTTTCTGGTTTTTAGTTGCATTAAGCTTGGCTTCTTTGCCATAAAGACAAAGGCTGTTAGGAAGGCAAAAAAATGAGATAGAACGGTAGCCAGGGCTGCACCGTTAAGCCCCATTCTGGGGAAAAAACCCAGGCCAAGGATTAGAAACGGATCAAGGGCAATATTGAAGAAGACGGCAACGAGCAAAAAAAGTAGCGGCGTTTTGGCGTCTCCCAAACCCCGCAGCACCGCGCTTACGCCATTGTAGCCAAACATAAAAACCAGGCCACAGAGTACAATCACGAAGTATTCCGAGGCCGCCGGCAGTATCTCCGCGGGTGCGTTCATTAAAGCCAAAACTGTTCTATTAAATAGAATACCTGCGATGGCAACAAAAACACCGGCAACAGTTAAAAGTAAAAGGGAATTATAAACCGTTTTTTCTATCTGCTCCACTTCTTTTGCCCCGGCGTACTGGGAAACCAGAATCGTGGTCGCCATGGAAAAGCCCATAACCAGAGATACCAGCAAGAAAGTAAAGGGAAAACTCACAGCAATGGCTCCCAGCGCTGCGGGGCCGAGGAACCTTCCCACCCAGATGCCGTCCATGACTGTGTTTAAAGTCTGTAGCAGGTTTCCCAGGAACATGGGGTAAGCAAAATTGACAATATGGGCAAGCATGCTTCCTTTCGTTAGGTCTCTCACTTTTTCTCCTCCATATTAGCAAAGCCGCCTTAAATACCAAGCCGGCGCAAAATTACTCGGTAAACCGTCCTGGCGTTTTGCAAGTCTTGCTCATTAGGATGTCCGGCAGCCTTTGCATGTCGTGCTTTCCGCTCCGGCGTCAGGGCATGGGGATGGTCCGGAGGTAATTTAGCCAACGCTTCTGTAATTTTAGGGTCTATCTTTCCCTGGCAGATAAACTCCCCCATAAGCTCATTGCCCGGGGCAAGCATGCTTATTACATTGTCCATGCTCCGGCGGGCATGCACCGAATCGGGCTCGGCCCCGAGGGTGGCAAATAATGCTACTTGCCGGTCCTTTATCTTTTTTACATATACCTGGGCTGTTTGGTCGGCGGTCTCCTTGTTTACCCAGAACCCAAAGGCAATAAAAGCATACTCTTGCGGCGGCGGAGCTTCTTCCACCGGAAAGATATCTGTCCCCTCCGGCATCACAGAAAAAATTGCCTCTGCCACCCTTTTTGTGTTCCCTGTCCTGCTGGAGTATGTGACCAAAAGTTTCATTTTTATGGTAAGCCCCTTTCTTTATTCATCATAGCTTCTTTTAGCATGGACGACAAACCTGGCATCGTCAGATTCGTAACTGCAAGTGGAAAGGGTAAGGATCCTGTCTTTAACTGTAACCTCCTGCTCTCTTTTAAAAAGTGACCTTTTCTGGATGCTTTCCAAGAAATAACCGTAATCATCCACAGTGGGGAAATATGTTTCCAGATAGTAAAAGTCGCCAGACGTAACATAGACAGAGAATATTTCCCATTTCATTTCTGCGTAAAGGGTATTGAACTCCACCACAGGGTGCTTGTCAAAATAATCTTTCTTTTTGTAGCGCATAAGATCCCTAAACATGGACCCGTCTTTCATATTGTGGCCGTAGAGGATGGTATGCAGATCTTCAGCCGTACCCGTATTCCGGAAATCCATAAAGATTGACCCTCCCCTGGCAGGTTCTTTATGTACATTGTGAGCCAAGTAAAAATCATTATTATCTGTCTTCACCACCGGATAAGCGATGGCCGTGCCCGGTATGGTAATCCAGCCCACCAAATCCTCGTTTATTGGGAGAAGGCTCGCATACCTTCCCATGATGGGGGGCCTGGTTCCTTCACCGGTAAAGGCAGCTCCGTCTTCTGCAGAAAGATTTACAGCCCCTTGGTTTTCACCTTCGTACAAACATAGCGCCTCATAATTTGTTCTCCACGCTTCATAAACACTTTTGCTGTTAATAACCTCTGCGCAGTAAGTCCAAATAAAATACCCTGTATATAACAGCAAAAGAGCCCAGGCCATAAGCAATACTTTTTTAAAGATGTACACCGTTTACCCCTGTTTCCCCATCAGGTAAATAAATTGGCAAAAGAGGGGAAAAGGGATACTACCCCCTTCCCCTTTTGCCCAAAATAGTCCCTAATTGTTTTCAGCAGCTTTTTTCCTTTTGGCTGGGTGCATATAATACAGTGCTCCCGACAAGAGCAAAACCGCCAAAAGCAAAGTGACACTGGTGTAAAATGCCCTGTCTGCTGTTTTAGGTGAAGGAACAGAGAGGCTCCCTGCCGGTGTTTGTGTTGGTGAAGCATTTTGGCCTGCCCCAGTTGTTTTCCCTGTAAGATGCATTAGCGTTGTCGGATCAAAAGCCAACCTAAAGTTTACCGGCCTGCCCATAGGGACTATATATGCTTGCACAGTTATGGGCTGCTCCAACTGCGCAATTGGGAGCTTGTATGTTGTCTCATTGACGGTTTTATCCTGCCCAATTACTGAAGCGGGCTCAAAGTGTCCCGCACTGTTTTTAAAACTCAAATCCTTTACCACTTCGCTGTCGGTCATGGTTATAGCAGCATAGATTTTACCACTAAGTACTTCCAATTTGACCGGTTTTTTGATAGTTTTGTCCGCCATGGAGGGCGCATCGTTTGTCTCGTTAATAGCCACCACTTGAATGCTATACTCTCCTTCTTCAAGACCTGCGGCGGCGAATACCAATCCCGGCATCAGTGTAAAGAACAAAATTATCAACATTACAGCTAACATGTTTTTCCCTATTTTATTTGTGTTCATTTTCACATCCCCCTAGTTATCTTGCACTTTTGTTGACAACTACTGCTCAAGAATAGTGCTCTACGCAACAGCCCCTAGATTATGATCAGAACACCACCTCCTCTTTTGCCTTCCTGCTGTCTAAAGCTATATATTGTTAGGGAATTTCATTAACAACATTATTTAAAAATATGACCTGGCGCTTTTAAAAACTAGAGCCTGGCCTGCAAGTTTTTGCGTTGGGCCTGGAGGTGGTTTAAAAGTACCTCCGTTAAATAGACCGCACCGTTAAAGCCCATAAAGGGGGTGTGTGCATAAAACTTAATCATGTGTGTCAGGTTAGGATTGGCCAGCTGGAGGCGCACAGGCACGTGCGCCCCCAGCTCTAGCAGCACGCCGTCGCCCAGCAGCAGGGAAGGATTACTCTCTGCAATAAGCTGGGACATCTGCTGCTCATCGCTGTCAAAGAGGATAATTTCCCGAAGGGGCGCGGGCAGGGCAGCGGCGAAACCTTTTTCTTTATGCCTGATCAGGATTTTTTTGATCTCCAGTTTCAGCTCATCCCTAAGAAACGGCAATATACCCAGGGCAAAATCATAGGCGCCGGAAAGTATGGCCGTCATATTCCCATACGTAAAGGCCGTATGGACAAACTTGTGCAGGTGCTTTTGCCCTTTACCTGCCTGATCTTTAAAGAAAAGCTCATTACCTTTGCTTGAACAGGCAGCTTCAATCTTTTTAACCCACTGGTATGTGCCTTTGATGCCGTAGGGGCTGCCGTAAACAAAGGGCATACCGTATTTTTCCTGCAAGATCTCGGCACATTGGAGGCCCTCGGAACGCAGCACGAGGTTAAATTCCGCCTGGGAGGCCTGCTCGATCTCTTTAATGGAGGTATTGGCTGTAAAAACAGTATGTGCCCTGTAGCCAAACCCCCCAGACATAATATTTTGGATCTCCTGGAGGTCAGCGGCAAAGTTATAGGCATCGATCGTGCCGCCGATGATGTTATATGTCCCCTTTAATTTCTCCCGCGGCCCCTGGACAATCTGCCCAGCTAAAACGGTCAGCACCTCTCGGAGGCCCTGAGTATAATCGCCCCGGAACCCGCCCCCTGTAAAGCAGATAAGCTTTGCCCTTACTTTATCCCGCAACTCCTGGCAAATGCTTTCAATATCGACTCCTACAATTGATGAGATGGAGGAGGCCAGCACAAAGATCACCGGAGGGCTATAATGCTCGTCTACCTCCTTTATCGTCTCGGCCAGCCTGCCGCTGTCCCCCATGATGAGGTCTTCTTCTTCCAGGTGAGTAGTATAAAGCTTTGCCTGCAGTTCCCCGTTGTACTGCGTCAGCCCTTCCAAAGCATAGTGGGTTGTCCCCGCCGGGCCATACTCAATTATATAAGCGTCTTTTATGGTAGACAGCGCCCAGATCACGCCCATCCTATCCGAGGGCAAAGGCAAATATTTATAGAGCTGCCGCATGGTGTTCACCCTTTCGCCTGTATTTAAAAACACTGATAGCATCAGCCAGCGCCTGCATGACCAGGAGAGGCACTTCAAACCCCAGTTTTTTGGCCACGCCATCCAGGACCACCTGGACAATACCTTTCTCCATTAAAAGCATGGGGTTTTCGTGTCCGATATAGATATCCAGGGACAGGTGGTCATACAGCTGCCGTAACAGGGCGATATTGGCAACGCGGGAAACGTAGGGGTCATGGCCCGTAGCAAGAATTTCCTTTAGGTACTGCTCATCGTCCGCATAGAGGTCCCTTGCCTGGATCAGTACCGGTTCCATCCCCAGAGCAGCCAAAAAGCCGCTTAACTCAAAGGCTAAAAGGGGCGTATTGGCATAAAGAAACCGCTTGCCCCGCAGCATCCCTTGATACTGCTGCTGTGCTTTTAATACCTGTCCTTTCATCTCTTTCACTTCCTGCTCCAGGCTCAGCCCCAGCTTTGCCCCAATTTCCCGGTAGCCTCTCTCAATCCGCTCCAAATTCAGGTATTTCTCAAAATAAACATAGGGAACCTTGAATTTTTCCTTCATTTTCTGCGCCAGCTTCAAGGACGTAAAATCCGTTACAATATTCAGTGCCGCCGCCGGAGCCGTTTTGAGTAAATCAATACTGCTGCTGGCAGGAAGGACCATATGGACCTGCACCTCCCGGGTCCGCAGCACCTTTAACAATTCAGTATCTTCCACGCCGCTATAGCGGTGGCCGAGGAGATTAACCGTCTTTTCTTGGCGCGGCTGTTCCTCCATAAGTTTAAGCATTACCTCCAGCGACCGCTCGATCCCTGGAATGTGGTTGTCGCACTTAAAATGCTCTGTTTTAACCAGCAGCAGCTTGGCCTGCACCTGTTCCTGCACTTCACAAATAAGCGCTGCCAGATCCTCGCCAATTACTTCCAGGATACAAGTTGTTACCAGCAGAATGGCTTGGGGCCGGTAGCGGCGATCGATTTCCATAACTGCTTCCCTTACTTTTCCCTGGCAACTAAAGACTACGTCGTCCTTGGTCAAAGCAAAGCTGAGGAAATTATCCTCCAGGCCGGCAAGACTATTTGCTCTGTCAATGCTGAACGATTTTGTGTAGTAGGTGCATTCATCGCTGCCCACCACCAGGACAAAGAGGCCCTTGATATAGCCCGCCGTCAGGGCTACGCCGAACAAGGGGCAGTGGGTTCCGGGGAACTGGGCCAAGGAGAGCTGTTTGATATCCTTGGCCGTGCTGATTTGTGAGACACGCTTTAATTTTTCAAGCTCTTTAAGTCTAGACAAAGGTTCCTCTCCTCCTCGCTTCAGTCTGGGCGCAGGAAATACCAAGGGGATAAAACACGGGCTTGCCTATGCGCCTGTCTAGGGCAACTTCTGCTTCCACATGGTACACATGCCTGAGCATCTCTTTAGTAAGGACTTTTTCCGGGGCGCCCTCCGCAAAAATTCGACCCTCTTTAATTACCAGGAGCCTGTGGCTATAACGTGCCGCCTGGTTGAGGTCGTGCAGCACCATAATAATGGTAATGCCAAACTCTTTATTTAAACCGCTAATCAACTCCATAACTTCAAGCTGATGGCTTATATCCAGGTAAGTAGTCGGTTCATCCAGTAGCAAAACTTCAGTTTTTTGGGCAAGGGCCATGGCAATCCAGGCCCGCTGCCGTTCCCCACCTGATAAACTGTTTACCGTCCTGTGAGAAAGTTTTTCTAAACGGGTCTGTTTAATCGCCCACCATACTATTTCTTCATCTGCGCTGCTCTGGCACGCATACCACTTACGGTGAGGCAGCCGACCGTACCACACCAGCTCCTCCACGGTAAAATCGGGTGGGCTGACATTATACTGGGAAAGGGCAGAAAGCTTTTTCGCCACCTCTTTGGTGGGCAATTTATGGATATCATACCCATCCAGGTACACCGCCCCACCCTGCTTAGCCATCAACCTAGATAAAACTTTTAATATAGTGGACTTCCCTGAGCCGTTGGGCCCAATTAAAGAGACTATTTCGCCTTTCTCAAGGGTAAACCCGAAGCCGTCCACCACAATGTTGTTGTCATAGCCAACCTTTAAGTTAGCGGCTTTTATCATACTCTGTATGTCCCTCTCCTTCTTAGCAAATAAAGAAAAAACGGCCCGCCGATAATCGCCATCAATATTCCCACCGGCAGCTCCACCGGGCTAAAAGCAGCCCGGGCTCCCGTATCGGCCATAACCAGCAATGCTGCCCCCAGCACGGCGCTGAGCGGCAGCAAAAAGCGGTAATCTGTGCCGACGAGAAGCCTGCTAATATGCGGCACAACCAGTCCCACAAAACCAATCAAACCCACCATAGCCACGGAAATGCCCGCCAAAAAAGCTGCAACCAAGGACAATATGACCCTCGC
Source organism: uncultured Bacillota bacterium (assembly GCA_937973635.1). GTDB lineage: Bacteria > Bacillota > Dethiobacteria > DTU022 > UBA8154 > UBA8154. The sequence continues at coordinate 11,269 of CALJJZ010000041.1, forward strand.
AGCGTTGACGCGTATGCCGAGATTTTTGGCCACGTCGTCACCCAATAGCAACACATTAGCCGTGTTGACACAAAGCATGGCAGCGATAAGGCCAATAAGGCTGTATGGCAGCAAGGTCCCTGCCTGGTACCAGCTCCTGCCAGCTACGGTGCCATTCAGCCACATAATCACATTTTGGATGCGGTCGCTGTACAAAACAGACAACAAGGCCAAGCCCCCCCCCAGAATGGCATTTACGGCCACACCGGCCAGGATGATCCTGATCGGGTCAATGCCCCTTTTCCAGGCCAAAACATAAACCATAAATGCGGCCATAATGCCGCCCAAAAACGCAGCTATGGGAACAAACCTGGTCAGTTGGGGCAGAGTTAACATAATTGTCACTGCGGCCAGACCCGCCCCTGCCGATACGCCGGTAAGGCCGGGATCGGCCAGGGGGTTGCGCATTACTGCTTGCAGCAGGGCACCGGACATGGCCAGGTTAGCCCCTACCATAATGGCAATCAACGTCCTCGGCAGGCGTATATGCATAATTACCGTCCTGGCCGCCGTTGTTTCCGCCGCGGAAACAGCGCCTATTATCTCCGAAACAGCATAGTTAACGCTGCCATAGCGTATGGACAGCAGGCTGACTGAAAATAAAAGGCAAAGGCTGCAAAGAAAGATAAAGACGCGTTTGGCTAACCGGGGACCCAATTTTCCTTTGGCTGCTTCTAATTTAGGCATTGCTTTCATCCTGTTTGTACATTATTTCTGCCAAGAACATCAAGGCCTCCACCACCTCCGGGCCGGGGTTGGAAAAAAACAGAGCTGAAGGCAGGTCGTACACCCGGTTGTTTTGCCAGGCAGAAAATGTCTGCCAAAGGGGGTTTTTGAGAAACTCCTCCTCAAAGAGCTTTTGTGTTTCTTCTGGGGTACCATGGGAAATACGCAGAATGATCTCTGGGTTAAACTCCGCAACCTGCTCCATGCTTATGGGGAGATAAGCAGAGGCACCCTCGGCTAGTCTGATTCCCTCCGTAATGTTTTCCCCACCCAGCATTTTTACCATACTACCTGCATAAGAAGTCTCCCTGGCCATGAGAAAAGAGCCTCCGGCACCGAAAAGTATGAGTACCCGGGGCGATGGTTTGCCTTCAGCCAGGCTTAAAGCCGCTTTTTCCTTTGCCTTCATTTCTTTTAGCAATTGAGAAGCCTCCTCTTCTTTGCCAAAAGCCCGGCCAAGCATTTCAACGCTGTTGATTGTCCCGGCATAAGACTGATTATCCAGAAAGAAAACGGGGAGCTTATGCTGGGCCATTTTTTCTCCAAGATTGGGCTTAAAGTTTGAAGAAACAATCACCAAATCCGGATTTAAAGCCGTAATCGCCTCCAGGTCAGGCTCCATGGGAAAGCCTACCGTCGGCAATTCTGCCAGCTTGCCCGGCAGTGGTTGCATCGTGCGGGTTATACCTACCATTTCAATCCCCAGTCTGTCCATAAGCTTGGCCGTAGCCACGGAGAGAACGATGATACGCTCGGGCATGCTCTCACTGACAAAGACGGTACCGTCAGGCTCCACCAGCCTGAATTTCCCCGTCTCCGCCATTACATCCTTATCGCTGCTTTCAAGGTTATAATTCACATCTGGAGCAGCGTGGGGAGAAACTCCGCAGCCGCCCAGTAATAACGCGGAAAATATAATGATACAAGCAGCAAGCAGATACTTCTTGCTTAACATTTTTAACATTGTTCCAACCCCCACCAGCTGAGATGAATTAAGGTGCACTGCTTATTCGCTCTTGTTTAATTACTGTTTTTGCCAACTCCATATATATGGCCGTAAGATCGGCTGCTGGAAAGGCTTCTACTACAGTTTTCCCCTTTTGCTCCGCTTTCTGCACGTAGCTGTCCCGGGGAATGTACTGCACCACAGCTGTATTTATCTCCTCTGCCACCTTTGCTACTAGCTCCCGCTCACCGTCAACCCCCTTCGCGTTTAAAATTAGCCCCTTTAAAGTTGCATAACCTTTACTTTTGAACTGCTCTAGTGCTGTAGAAATATTTGTGGCAGCATAAAGGGACATCATCTCTCCTGAAGTTACAACGAAAACATCCTCCGCATACCCTCCCCGCAGCGGCATGGCAAAACCTCCGCACACTACGTCCCCCAGCACGTCATAAATAACCACATCGGGACGGTATACGGCAAAGGCATTTAATTCCTCCAGCTTTTCAAAGGCGGTGATTATTCCTCTGCCAGCACAGCCTATGCCTGGTGTGGGGCCTCCCGTTTCCACACAAAGGACATTCTTGTACCCCTGAAAAACGATGTCTTCCAGGGAGAGGGCATCCTTCTTGTTTTTGATACTCTCCAGTACAGTGGGCACCTTTTCCCCGTCCCTCAGATTCTTGGTAGAATCAGCTTTGGGGTCACAGCCGATCTGCATAACTTTTAGCCCCATGACAGACAAAGCAGCAGAGAGGTTAGCCGCTGTTGTTGACTTGCCGATACCACCTTTGCCATAAATTGCTATTTTGTGCATCTACCTTCCCTCCTGAAAAACGACCTTTTCTGGCTATAAAAATATGAGCTTAAGCTCTAACAGAGCTGCGGCCCCTGCAACGTTAACGCCCTGTAAATATGGGACCAGGCCCGGCGTGCAAAAACGGTTCTAATGCCTTTTCCCCGGGCTTCTACTTTAATTTTTTCTGCAAGGCGGTGGTTAACATAATCGATGAGCACCAGGATCATATCCACCTGCTGGGGCAGGGCAACGTTAAAATGCCCTTTCTTGCGGCCGCTGAGATGCTTGACCTCGGTAAAACCAAAAAGTTTCAACTTTGACGGTATCTCTCCTAACCTGTCTCCTCCCACAACTAATACAGACATGCTCCACCTCCAGCGCATATTTGCCCTGCGGGCTTTTGTTAATGAGATTCATTATCAGTTATTCTTTTTTAAAAAACTGCGGCCGCTGTTTTTATCACCTTACGCAGTTACAAAGTGCTGTGCAAGTCAGGGTTTTTGCCGGACAAGCTAAGGTCTCCTGCCAGACGAGAGGTTGCTTTACGCCTTTCGCTTTTATTTTTATTTGTTTATTTGCATCTGCCCATAAACTGCTCTTCCTGCTCTTTTTTTCGGCCGGAGCAGCCGCCCGCCTCCTTACAGGAGCCACAGCCCTTTCCCCTGGCCGCCACGGCAAATTGCCTGATCAGGATCCCCAGCGCCAGCAGGCCTGTCAGAAATATTATGGTTATTTCCATCTGCATCAGCATCTCCTTTCAGGGGATGGTCATGACCATGCCCTACTAGCCGAGTCCCAAAAGGGTCCCCACCTGGTAGACCAGGACGGCCATCAGCCAGCCCAGGACCAGGCTGTAGCCCACGGCAAAAGACATCCAGCCCCAGGAGTTTGTCTCCCGTTTAATGGCAGCAATAGAGGCGATGCAGGGGATATAGATCAGCGTCATGACCATAAAAGCGTAGGCAGACAGAGGTGTCCAGTGCTGGGCGATTGCGCTGCTCAGACCCGCTTCTCCCATACCGTAAACTACACCCAGCGTGCCCACCACAACCTCCTTAGCCAGGATACCGAAGATTAAAGCAGCTGCTGCTTCCCAGGTGCCAAAGCCGGCAGGTTTAAAAACGGGGGCCACAAAACTTCCGATTCTTCCCAGGATGCTCTCCTGGCTGGCGTACTCCACCCCGGCAGGCAGGCTGGAAAGGACCCAGACCAGGATTACCACGGCAACGATAATGGTGCCGGCTTTACGCACAAAAGCGCTGCCCCGCTCCCACATGTGGAGCAAAGTGCTTTTAAGGGTGGGCATCCTGTAAGGGGGCAGTTCCAGCACAAAATGGGAGCTTTCGCCTTTAAACAAGAAGCGTTTGAAGAGGACCCCCATGAGGATGGCCAGGACGATGCCTAAAAGATAAAGGGAAAAGATAACCATACCCTGCCTTGCACCGAAAAAGGCCCCGGCAAACAGGACGTATACGGGCAGGCGGGCAGCGCAGGACATGAGGGGGTTAATTAAAATGGTAATTATGCGGTCGTTTTTATTTTCCAGCGTGCGCGTGGCCATAATGGCGGGGGTGTTGCAGCCAAAGCCAATCAAAAGGGGGATGAAAGATTTGCCGTGCAGGCCCAGGGCGTGCATAAAACGGTCCACGATATACGCTGCGCGGGCCATGTAGCCGCTGTCTTCCAGGAGGGAGATGGCAAAGAACAGCAGGAAGATGGGAGGGATAAAGACCAGGACCGCACCAACTCCAGCAATGATACCGTCTCCCACCAGGGAAGAGATTAGTTCCCCCGCACCGAGGGCTGCCAATAATGAGCCTAGAACCTCGCCGAGCCACTCAAAGAGCTCCTCTGTCCAGCCAATAAGGGGATCACCAAGTTTGAAAGTAAATTGAAACATGGCCCACATGGCTAAAAGGAAGATGGGGATCCCCAGGTAGCGGTTGGTAACGACGCGGTCGATCTTATCCGAGATGGAGAGCCGTTCTTCAGCGCTCCTGCGGCGGATAACCACTTCCCTGGCAAGGCCACCAATAAAGCCGTAGCGGCGGTCTGCGAGCAGCGATTCCATATCCTCCCCCCACACTGCCTCCAGCTTTTTTACAGCCTCGTGGCGGCGGTTTAAAAGGGGGGCCAGCCTTTGGTGCCTCTGCAGCTCTTTTAGGATAAACTCGTCACCCTCTAGTACCTTGACTGCCAGCCAGCGGGGGGCATATTTTTCTGCCAGATCAGGGGAGGCAAGGATCTCTTTTTCCAGCACAGCCAGCTCCTTTTCCATCTCCTCGCCGTAGTTGAGACGTAAGGGCAGGATCTCTTTTTCCCCGGCTGCCTTAAGCGCCATTGCCACCAGCTCTTTCATTCCCTGGTTGCGTGTAGCCACCGTCGGCACCACCGGCACAGCCAACAGTCTCGACAGCTCGCCCACGTTAATTTCCATCTGCCTGGCACCCAGTTCGTCGGACATGTTCAGGGCAACCACCACGTTGGCCCCCAGCTCCAGAAGCTGGACAGTAAGGTAAAGGTTGCGCTCCAGGTTGGTGGCGTCAACAATATTGACTACCACGTCGGGTTTTTGGAAGAGGAGATAATTGCGGGCTACCGCTTCATCTTCCGCATAAGCGCTGAGGCTATAGGTGCCAGGCAGGTCCACCACCTGCACTGTGTACTCTCCGGATTGGAATTGTCCTTCCTTTTTTTCTACCGTGACACCGGGCCAGTTCCCTACGTGCTGCCTCGCCCCTGTTAAAGCATTAAAAACAGTGGTTTTACCTGAATTTGGGTTTCCGGCCAAAGCCAGCACAATTTTTTTGCTTTCCTTTCTTGCCTTTTGGAGCACTTCCATACTGGTTTTCGCCTCCTCTACTTAAGCAAGTCTTGACACCATTGGGAAAAGTCAGCTTCCTTCCTCCACCATAATCTTCAGGGCCATTGCGCGGGCGATAGCCAGGCGCCCCTCGCCGATGGAGATAATCAGCGGGCTGCCCGCATCGTTTTTAACAACATCTATTTTTGTTCCGTGAAGCAGGCCCAAATTATTTAACCGCTGGCGCAAGTCCTTTGTCCCGTGAAGATCTCTGACCACGGCGCTACAGCCAGCCCGTAGGAAACCCAGGGGTAAAATATGGCCCCTCATAGCGGCTGCACCTCCACCAAAATACAGGCTGCTTCTCCTTTCCTGAGGCTGAGATGGTAACCTTTCACCAGTATCTCCATGGGATCACCAAGGGGGGCTATCCCCTGCACGCAGATATCTGTCCCGGGGGTAACCCCCATTTCCAGGATACGGCGGCGGACCGGGTTTTTGGCTGTTATACGCATGACCCGGCCCCCTTCTCCTTTTTTTAGCTCGCTCAGGGTTTTAGTGATTAACAGCCTTTCCATGTTAACTGGCTTTACCTCCTTCAAGATGTCAGTCCTTACGCAAACAAACGTGGCAGTATTAATAATGAATTTCATTTTCATCATACTTAGTTTAGCCTTTCCGGTAGGGTTTGTCAAGGGTTTAGGTTGCTAAAATTTTGAGCCATAATTTAAGCAAAAAATGATTGCTTTTGTCGCTGGTAATGGTAAAATAAAAAGGTAAAAAATTAAATCTGTTTCACTTTCCAGGTGCCCTCTATCTATGAGGGAGAATAGGGAATTAGGTGCAAAGCCTAAACGGGCCCGCCACTGTAAAGGGGAGCTGTTGCTCAAAAGCCACTCCGCAAGGGGGAAGGCGGCAGCAAACGATGAACCTGAGTCAGGAGACCTGCCTGGGAAGGTAAGCTGCTTGCGCGAACAAAGCAGGCTTATGCGTTTGGATGTTGGAAAGTCCACGCTATTATCAGCGTGGATTTTTTTGTTAATAAGGCGGATCGCGGTAAAGAAGGAGGTGAAAAGGTGAAAGCAGCGATCCTAGAAGGCAGAAGAAAGCTAAAGATCAGGGAGCTGCCCCTGCCCCGGTGTGGCGATGATGAGGCCATTATCAGGGTGGAGGCGTGCGGGATCTGCCGCACCGACCTGAAGTGCTATGAAGACGGCCAGCGCGATCTCACACTCCCCCGGATCTTGGGACATGAACTTGCGGGAACAGTATACGTTGCGGGCAAAAAAGTAAAAGGCGTGCAGCCCGGCATGAGAGTACAGGTTGCACCTGGCCTTAGTTGTGGCGCTTGCCGTTACTGCCAGCAAGGACGAGACAATCTCTGCCATGAGCTGAAAATAGTGGGTTTCAACTACGACGGTGGTTTTGCCCAGTATATGGTCGTCCCGGCCCGGGGTTTGGAACGGGGCATCTTGAAAGAAATAGCCCCTTCCCTTTCCTTCGCTGAAGCCAGCCTGACCGAGCCTCTGGCCTGCTGTATCCATATGCAGGAGGCGCTGGGCCTGGCCCCCGGAGAGAGTATCTTGATTTCTGGTTGCGGGCGCCTGGGAATTTTAAATGCCAAACTAGCCATGCTGCGTGGGGCCGAAAAAGTTATCCTCCTTGAGCCTGCAGAGCAGCGCCGTGAGCTGGCTTCCCGCTTGGGGATGTTTTATTGCCTGGATGGGGCAAATGCCAATGTGGTGGAGGAAATCCGCCGCCTTACCGGAGGGCAAGGGGTAGATCTGGCTATACCCTGCTGCCCTGATCCTGCAGCACTAGAAACTAGCCTGCAAGCCCTGGCCAAAGGAGGCAGGCTCGGTTTTTTCAGCGGCCTGCTCCCGGAAAAGTTACCCCTTAACTTCAACCTGATCCATTATAAAGAAATAACCGTTATCGGAGGCTATGGCTGCACCCTTAAAGACAACCGGGCAGCTCTGGATCTTTTGGCCTCAGGGGCCATTGAAGTTAAAGAGATCCTAACTAGAGAAATATCCCTGGAGGAGGTGGAGGCGGGGCTCTCCATGATCAGGGAGATGGCCGCACTTTCTGTAATCATAACCTTTAACTGATGCTGTTTAAAGTAAAATGACAACAGAGGAGGTATTAACGTGGTAAAGAGTGAACTAAAGGATTTTGGCGCCGTTGTTTCCAGACTGATCCAAAAAGAAGACTTAAGCAGGGAAGAATGCCGGGAGATGTTTTACGCCGTCTTGAACAATGCCCCTACAGAGATGCACCAGGGCGCCTTCCTCGCAGCCCTAGCCGCCAAAGGCGAGACGGCAGAGGAGATCGCGGGAGCCTGGGAAGCTATCTATAGCCTGGATACAGTTAAAGTAAAGTTGGAAGGGCAAAAGACCCCCGTAGAAAACTGTGGGACAGGTATGGATGCGCTGAAGACCTTTAATATCAGCACCGCCGCCTCCATTGTCGCCGCTGCCGGGGGCGTCACCATGGCCAAACACGGCGCCCGGGCCATTACCTCGACCTGTGGCACCGTGGACATCCTGGAGGAGTTGGGCGTAGATGTGGAATGCGAACCGGAGATTGTAAAAAAAAGCATAGAACAGGCTGGCATCGGCATTTTTAACGGCATGAGCCCCAAAGTCCACCCCGTGGCGCTGGGGCGCATCCTCTCCCAGATTTCCTTTGGTACAGTATTAAATATCGCCGCTTCCCTGGCCAACCCGGTCCTGCCTCGCTACGCAGTGAGAGGAGTATATGCCCCTGAGCTGCTGCAGCAGGTACCGCAGATCATGAGGGAAACCGGCTACTGCAGGGCCCTCGTTGTCCATGGCCTCTGTGCAGACGGGAGAAGGGGCATGGACGAAGCCTCCACTCTGGGGGAGACGCTGGTAGCTGAACTTAAAGAAGACGGCAGCATCCACCGTTACTCTTTCTTCCCTGAAGACCTGGGCATAAAGAGAGGACAAGTAGAGGAGCTGCGGCCTGCCGCCGAGATAAAAACGGAAGCAGGGCGCATGGTACGGCTTTTAAGCGGCGCGGCAAACGGCGCCAGACGGGACATCGTTTGTCTCAACGGCGGGCTCATCCTCTACCTCATGGGCCTCAGCGGGTCCATTAAAGAGGGCTATCACGATTCCCTAGAAATTATCCGTTCCGGCAGGGCCATCCAGAAGCTCCAGGAGTGGGTAAAAGTACAAAACAGAGATCCAGAGACAGGCCTTGCCCGGCTCCGCAACTTTATGGAGTAGTACCGCAGCTGCCAGAGGGCGGGGTTATCTGCCGGCAAGCCTCACGGGGGAGAAACGAAAAAGGAGCCAAGCAATGAGTGAAAGGAGCGGTATCCCTAAAAGTCCGACCGGATTGGCCCAGAGCATGGAAGCGCTGGGGATAAAGGAGCCGCCCAGGAATACAGTCCCGTTTAAAACACCGTGGGCAAAACCCACCACCACAGCGCTACCGGACTTAAGCCTTAACCAGGTGAAAATTGCCCCCATGGGAATAACGGCAATGGTCATGGTGATTACACCCAGGTATGGGTTTTCCGGGAAGTTATGGCCCATCAAGACCACCGGGGCATGCCAGAGCCCCCAGATAACACCGCCCACCACAATGGCATACCAAAGGCCCCCGGGGAGGAGCTTGTTCAGCAGGTAGCCGCGCCAGCCGAATTCCTCGCCGAAGCCAAAGATGATGTTCTGCACTGGCCCCAGAATAAAAACCAGCAGCACTATCTGCCAGACGGGCCATTGCAGATCAGGGGCAAGGCGGCTAAAGCCCTCCGCCAGGCCCACATACTCGGCGAAACCAAAACCCCAGCTTAGCAGGGAGTGGAGCAGATGGTAACCCACCATGAGCAGGTAAGCCAGTAGGTAGTACCTAAGCCCGCCGAACCTGAAACCGTATTCCCGGAAGCTGCCCTTTTCTTTCAGGATCAACCCCGCAGCTACCAGGGCGGGGATGAACATCTGCAGAGGCACAAGGGCCCTAGCCGAGGCAGAGGCATAGCCCCCCTGCAGGTAGACAAACAGGTTTAAAACAAAAGTAACGGCATAAACAACAACTACAAAGAGAAACACGTTCTTCCTGTCCTGGGGCGTCATCATCTTTTCTCCTCATTTAATTGTTTGGCCGCCTTCCAGCCTTAAATTTTTACCGCCGTCCCGTAGGCAATAATCTCCGCCATGCCCCCGGCAACCTGGGCGGAGGAAAACTGGATGCCCATAATACCGTTGGCACCTAGCTTTTTTGCTTCTGCAACCATCTCCTCCAGCGCCGCCTGCCGCACCCTTTGCATCAGCTCCGAGTACTCCTTAACTTCGCCGCCCACCAGGTTTTTCAGGGCAGCCATAATATCCCTGCCTACATGCACTGCCCGCACCTTGCTGCCCATGACCAAACCCAGCACTTCGTAATCCACGTTGTTCAGCACTGTCGTCGTTAAAATCATTGCACAAACCTCCCTCAGTTTATTATATTGCCTTAATTTCCCCTGTTATGTTTTTAAAAATCTTTCTTACACCAGTAGTAGACCCCCACTGCAAAAAACAGGTACCCCGCTACCAGGATGAGCAAAAGCGCCGGCCAGGGGAAAGCTCCATGCAGCCAGTAACGGACTCCTTTCATCTGGTAGAACAGGGAATACTGGGCCAGGCCCCGGGAAAACCCCGGCAGGGAGGCCAGCCCCCAAAAGACAGCAGCCGCTACCCCCGCTTTAACGGGATCGGGAATGAGGACAGAAAAGAGGGCCGTTCCCAGGTAAACAACGGCAACCCCGGCAAACACTAGAAACACAGAGACAACGAAGGCCCCAGTCTGAAGTGTGTAGCCTTTTAATGCTGAAACAAACAAAAGCAAAAGCGTGGAGATCCCCATAGCCAGGGCAAGGAGGAAAAGGCCGGCTGCGGCCTTTGTGGCATATATCTGCCGCCGCGAAAGGGGCTTGCTGAGCAAAAAGGGCGCCGTGCCGTAAGACGCCTCCCCGGCCAGGGTGCCCATGCCCAGCACAATGGCTGTAAGGGAAGCAAGCTGGGTCAGGTTCTTGGCCGTCCATTGGCTCCAGGCGTAATTGTCATAACTGGCATAAATAAAAGCCAGCTCTGCCGGGTTTACGTAAGGGGCAAGGTCCATGCCGCGCAGGATCTCCCCGGTAAGGTCATACAGCAGGGGGATAACGATTGCCAAAGCACTCAGGATGGCGAGGGCAATCCAAAATTTTATCCTGTTCTCCATAAGTTCCTTTATAAACAAAGCAGCATTAAGCATTTTAGCGCCCCTCCCCTGTATAACGCAGAAATATATCCTCCAGCTCCGGGCTAATTATTTCCAGAACAAAATGGGGAACGGAGGCGCAGGCCTGCCAGATCTCTTCCAGCCCTGTGGATACGGAAAGGCGAAAGGCCCTGCCCTCCTGTTTGACCTGCACAATGCCGGGATGACAGAAGAGGTCAGCAGGGGGCTCCTTTTGAAAGACCACCCGGATCTCTTTCTCCCGTTCCCGCAATTCGTCCAGCGAGCAGGTATGCACGAGCCTTCCTTTATGCATCAGCCCCACGCGGTCTGCCACCCGTTCCATCTCCTCCAGGTTATGGGAGGCCAGGAGCACCGTTTTCCCCGCGGCAACCATCTCCTGTAGCACCGCCTGGAAAAAAAGGCGGCGCTTTAGCGGATCAAAGCCGGTGGTCGGTTCGTCCAGCAGCAGCAGTTCGGGGCGGGGTGCCAGGGCCAGGATCAGGGCCAGCTGGTTTTTCTGGCCCTGGGAAAGCTGGTGCACTTTACTTTCCCCGGGAATTTGAAATTTCTCCATATATGCTTCCACCAGCCCGTCATCCCAGTTCCGGTAAAGGCCGCCGCAAAAACGCACAACCTGGCGCACGCTCATATAGCCGTAAATACGGGGTTCATCTCCCATATAACCCACTTTCCGGCGGATCTCCGCCCCCCGGGAACGGATCTCCATACCTAAACAATAGCCCTCCCCGCCGGAAGGGTGGACCAGGCCGACCAGCATTTTAAGCACCGTGCTCTTCCCCGCACCGTTGAGCCCCAGCAGGGCGAACACACTGCCAGCAGGCACTTCCAGATCCAGGCCGTCCACCGCCCTTTTTTCGCCGTAGTGCTTGCGCAAAGCCTTTGTCTGGACCGCCCAGTTATTCATTGCCTTTCTCTCCTTTCCCCCGTTGCAGGCGTGTTTCCCAGGCTTTGAGGCGCTCTCCCCAGAGCTCCTGCAGCTCTACAGGAGTAAACCTTAAATTAAAGGCCTCCACCAGTACCCTGTCAATCAGCCCCTGCACCTGGATCTTCCGCTCCTCCCTGCCCAGCAGGGGCTCAGCAGCACGGACAAAAGTGCCCCGCCCCTGCTCCGAACTGAGCAGGCCCTCCCGCTCAAGCTCGCTGTATGCCCGGGCCACCGTATTGGGGTTGACGGAAAGGGCTGCGGCCAGCTCGCGCACAGGCGGCAGCCTGTCGCCGGGCTTCAGCACCCCGCCGGCCACAGCCATTTTAAGCTGTTCCTTTAGCTGCAAGTATAAAGGCACCCCGCTGCGCGGATTTAAGTAAAACCAGTTGTAAATCATAGGCAAAACCTCATTGAATTTGAAGTTGTTGCGCGCAAAGGCAAGCCGTATTAAAGTGTATTAATGTATTAATACAATAATAGCAGCCAACCCCTTCCCTGTCAAGGGCGAGAGCAAATTTTTCTCCCCTGCGCGGTTCTGAAGCAAGCAGGAGAATAGCCTGTTTCAGCTCAGCTTAAATCTCTTTGCTGGATTTAATCTCTTTGCTGGATCTCCTGTTTTTGATGAGGTCAAGCCAGGCATGGGACCTTTTGACACTTAGCTGATGCTGATAATTGATTAAACCGATGGCCAAAAGTATGATCAAAAGCAAAAAACTGTTAAATACCTGAATAAACATCTCTTTCCCCTAAACTATGATTTTTTACCATCTAGCTAAAATTTACCCGACAGGTACCTCTCCAACATTTCTGTCTCCGGGGCAAGGAATAACTTTTTGGCCGGGCCCATTTCAACCAACTTGCCTGTATAAAAGAACGCCACGTTATCAGCAATCCTGCGAGCTTGCTCGATGTTATGGGTCACGATTACCACTGTATATTTTTCTTTCAACTGCAGGAGCAAATCTTCAATTTTTTTTGTGGACAGGGGGTCAAGGGAGGCGCACGGCTCGTCAAAAAGGAGAATCTGCGGGTCGATCGTAAGCATCCTAGCAATGCACAGCCTCTGCTGCTGACCTCCGGAAATCCTAAGCGCCGAGTGGTGGAGCCGGTCTTTTATTTCTGTGTAGATGTTGGCATCTTTAAGTTTCTGGACAATAATATCTTCTATTTTTGCTTTTTCTAGATCGGGAAAGTTTTCTGCTAGGGGCAGCCTTAAGTTGTTAAAGATGGACATAGGGAAAGGGTTGGGTTGCTGAAATACCATTCCCACCTTTTTGCGCAGCGCTAGCACATCTGTGTTTTTGGAGGTAATATCTTCATCCCCGATTTTGATCGTCCCTGTAAGCCTGAAACTCTTGATAATATCGTTCATGCGGTTAAAACACCGGAGCAGGGTAGTTTTACCGCAACCAGAAGGACCGATAAAAGCCATAATTTCATTTTTTTTAATCTGCATATCAACATTGAATAAGACCTGTTTTCTCCCATACCAAGCATTTACATTTTCCACCACAATAGCACAGCCGTCATCAGAAACCGGCGCTGAACCATTAGTTTTTGAAAGAGGGTGCTCGACTAAGACGTTGCCCATACCTACTCCTCCTTTACCTTGCCCATAAAACCGATAAGCCCTGCTGCTGCGTTAAGAAAAACTATAATCACTACTAATACAAGGGAAGCTGCAAAGGCCAATTCTGGTTTGTTCCCTTCACCGGCCGGGGAATTTAAAAAGATATAGGTCGTCAGGGTAGAACCTGTGTTCTGCAAAGTGCTCAACCAATTAGAGAGATGCCACCAGGGTTGCTGCCCAGTCATCCTGATACTACCTCCCAGCAGGAGCCAGACGATGGCTGTATCGCCGATAATCCTTCCCATGCCCAAAATAATGGCAGTAATAATGCCCCTCCTAGCGGAAGGTAAAACTACATCAGTGATGGTTATCTTTTTAGACGCCCCCAAGGCCAGGGAGGCTTCCCTAAAGGCGTTGGGCACAGCTTTAATCGCCTCTTCACAGGTCTTGATCATATAGGGTAAAACCATAATGGCCATACCGATGCCACACACGAGAAAAGACTTGCCAAAGGCCTTGTTTACTCCCTCCACACCTTCGATCATGGAGCTGAGAAAACCCAGTGTGGGGTTGGTAAAGAGGGCCACCCCAAAGATGGCGATGACAATGGTAGGTACACCGGAAAGGACATCGATGGCAAGTTTTAGGTAGGCAGTGGCCAGATTCTTTTTTGCATACTCGGAGAGGTAAGTGGCAGTGGCTATAGCCCAAGGCAAGGCGATAACAACCCCTGTCAGCGTGACGATAAACGTCCCTGCCATGGGCGCCAGGATCCCCCCCGCTCCCTCAGCCTGAAAAGTAGGGTTAGGATCGGTGAGCAAGAACTCCAAGGTAACAGCTCCATGCCCTTTGACCAGCAGGAAGAGGATGATGCCGAAGCACGCAGCAAGGGTAATAAGGGCGGAAACCCAGGCAAATAACTGTTGTGAAGCATCTCTTATTTTTATTTTAATCAAGGCCCTGCCTCCTTCGCACCGCAGATTCAACAATCCTGGTGCTGATGCTGAGAAAAGCGCAGATAACCAGTAAGATCACCCCACAGGAAAAAAGGGCGGCTTCAATGCTGGGCACAGAAATGGCTTGAGACTTGTTTATAATAGCTGAGGCCAGGGGCAGTACAGGGGTTAAGAAGAAAACAAAGCCATGCCGCAGTGACGGCATATTAGCACTGGCACCGCTGACCATGGAGAGGGCTATGGCCTCCCCAATCCCCCTGCCAGCTGCTAAGATTACACCGGCCAAAATGCCCGATTTGGCTGCCGGGATCACCACCTTGATAATTGTACGCCATTTGGTTATGCCCAGCGCCAAAGAGGCCTCCCGGTACTTTCGGGGGACAGCGTTAATGGCATCAACGGACAGAGCTATGACCAAGGGAACAATCATAAAACTTAAGACAATGATGCCAGCCAACATGCTGTAACCGTTTAACTGGAAATATTCCAGATATTTTATCTGTAGCTCCACATTCAGCAGCCTGTCGCTGATGAGGGGAATTACGACCATTAGCCCTACAAGGCCGTAAATAACAGAAGGAATGGCCGCCAAGAGCCTGGTAGCAGCTTCTAAAAATCTCTTTAATAAACCAGAAGACATTTCACAGATGATCACAGCCGTACCCACACCAGCTGGAACAGCAATAAAAAGGGCGCCCAGTGCCGTGGTTAAGCTGCCCACAATCAGGCTCAACAAACCGAATTCCCAGAGCTGCTCATCCAGAGGAGCAAAATAGGCATGGCGGATCTGCTCTTCAAAATTTGACGTAGTAATAACTTTCAAGCCGCTGGCTTGAAAAACGGGCCACGCTTTCATAAAAATGAAAACAAAGATCAAAACTATAATTATGGCCCCCGTTGCCGCCAGGGAAAAGATGGCGTATTCCCAGAGCTTGTCATAAAGGGCAGAAAGGTTAAAGCTTATTTTAGTTTTAGAGAAAACTGTAGGCTTGACGACGTCCTCAAAAAATATTTTGGCCATATCTTTACCTCCTCAGCCCAACGCTAAGCCGCCACGGTCAACCACTGCCCCGTGACGGCCTAGCTTGCGGGTCTTCTTTGCCCTAACGCTATTTCATGGGCAAATAGTTCTCTTCTTCCAGTATCTTGAAGCCTTGTGGCGATGTATGGTAATCAATAAACTTAGCAGCAAGGGGAGTTGGCGCCCCTTTTGTTACGACCACGAGGGGCCTGACGTAGGCGAATTTTCCCGCAAGGGCATTTTCTGCGGTAGCTTCAACCCCGTCAATTTTCAGTGCTTTAACACTGCTGTCAATGTAGCCAAATGAAATAAAACCAATGTTGTTTTCCCCCCTGGCAACAGCCTGCTTTACCAGCCCATTTGAACCATGGGGAGCAGCTGTGGGGGTAATTTTTGCGTTTTTGTCAATCGCTTGGATGGCCAGTTCAACAAAAGCACCAAGGGTGCCGGCACCTTCTTCACGGGTCTGCACAAAGATAGGCGCATTTTTACCGCCTACTTCTTTCCAGTTTCTGATTTTCCCCGTATAGATATCGAAAACCTGCTGGCGGGTAAGGCCGCTTACGGTATTGGAAGGGTGCACAATTACCGCTATCCCATCACTGCCCACCTGGTGCTCTACGAGGCCATATTCCTTTATTTCCGCCTCTTTAATGGCCCGGGAAGAATTGCCAATATGATAGCGCCCTTCCCCTGCACCTTTAATGCCATCTCCTGAACCTGTCCCTGCCGTAGTAATAGAAAGACCTTTATTCATCTTCATAAGTTCCAGGGCGATCTTTTCCGAAATGGGCTGCACAGTCGTAGAGCCGCCGATTTTCAAGGTCCCTGCCATGTTGGAGAAATACTTTACATTTACCGTCCTGCTGCTGCTGTCATAATTAATCTCGGCGCCAAGGTTATCGCTGACAAACCTGAGGGGAATCATTGTCCTGCCACCAATTATTTTGGCAGGAACCTCGAGGGTTTTCCTTACTCCGTTTACAGTTACATTTTTAGAACCAATCGTCAGGACAATATCGTTGGCAGCGGTCTTAATTTTTACTTCCTGTTTGGCCCCGTCCCAGCCAACCCTGGCACCAAACCCTTCGGCAATGACCCTTACCGGAACCAGCGTCCGGTTGTCTTCCAGTACCGGAGCAACATCCGTAGCTACTTGCTTGCCGTCGATAACAATGCAGATATCTGCGGCCAGAGAAACAGACGCCATACTGCATACCAGCAGAAAAACAAGGCCCAGCATCACGAAAACCTTTCTGGAAGTCATTAAATTACCGCCTCCTACAATAGTTTTTATTTATTGCCGCAAGCCAGACAGCTTGCCGAGAAAAGTATAAGCAAAAATGAAAAGGCCGTGGTTAAGAAGAGATTAACTTAAGGTTAACTTTTGGTAAAATTGTTGTTAATAAGTGGTTATTTTTGAATTAATCTGCCAGGGAAGATACTGCCTCACCACGGCGGTCCCGCACGAAGGCGCTGCCCGGGATAGATTTGGCATAGCATTTAAGCTGGGCCGCCTTTTCCGCGATTGACCGCAGGTCGGCGCCCTTTATTTTGTCATAGTCTATAATGGCCATGGAAATAGAAATAAAGGGAAACAGCCTAGCCTGGCAGGAGCCTTCGCCGCATTCCCCCCGCGGATAACCATAAATGCCGCCCTGCTTACGCGCCTCAGGGTCATAATATCTTTTTATTAGGCGGTCAAAATAGCTCACCGTACGGGAACAGAGCAGATCTACCTTTTCAGTATCCGTAACAATAAGCACAAAATCGTCCCCGCCGATATGGCCCACAAAATCTTTTTCCCGGCTGCCATACTTATTGACAACGCTGCTCAACAATTTTGCCGTAAAGACAATGATCTCGTTGCCCTGTTCAAAACCATAATGGTCGTTATAGGCCTTAAAATTGTCCAAATCAATATAAATAAAGGAAAAACTCGCCTTGGCCGCTTTAAGTTCCTCAAATCGCTGCTCAATGGCAATATTTCCGGGAAGACCGGTTAAAGGGTTAGCTCCCCTGGCCATTTCTAGGCGCAGGCGTGTCAACGTATCGAGCAAATTCTGCACCGACACTACCCCGTAGTAAAAGCCCGATTTATCTATGAGCAGGACAAAATCGTACAGCTTGCTTTTTTTACGGCCCATAGCCAGATGGGACACTGTTTCAATGGACATATCGGCGCTGACAATCAGGGGAGCATGATCCATGAGGATGCCGATCTCTTTATTTAAATAAAGGGACGCCCCGTACTGGGTGCCAAGGTGACTGTTTAGCTGGTTGCGCATCACCAAGCCCACAGGCTTGCCTTCGTCAACTACTACGACTCCTTGTAAATCGTCGTTGCTATCAAATATCTCTTTAACCCTCCATACATGGGTCCTTTGCAGGACAGTAGGAGCATTTTCGGCAATGTCCCTAATGGGAAAAGCATGTTTGAAGATATTTGCACGTCCGGTGGATGTTAAGGCGAGCAGCCGAGCAAAGGCTTCATTAACGGGCGGGGAAGGAGGAAAAGCCGGCCGGCCTAGATAATATCCCTGTCCAAAATGGACACCAATTTGTATAAGGGTTTTTAACACCTCTTCGTCTTCGATCCCTTCAGCGATGACAAACGAATTAAACTTTTCCGCAAAGGAAACCATGATCTCCAGCAGGGCCCGCTTAGCCGGGTTAGTATTTATACCCTGTACCAGCGACATATCGATCTTGATGAAATCTGGCCTGAGCTCAGCGATGGATTGGAGGGAAGAGAAACCGGAACCGGCATCATCTACCGCCACTAAGAACCCCTGGTTGCGGTAATGTTCCAAAGTCCTGTTCAAAGACAGGTAATTGTCAATGCTTTGGCGTTCCGTTATCTCAAAAACAATATTTTTGGGGGTAAGGCCTGTCTCCTGTATCATTTTCAAGGTTTCTCCCCGGGCAAAATGGGGGTCGTTGATCGTATGGGGGTTGATATTAAGAAATAATTTTTGCCCTTCAGCAAGCTGGCCAATATGCTGGAGGGCTTTTTTACGGCAGAGTTTTTCCAAGGGGAAAAGCAGCCCCGCCTTTTCGGCAAAGGTAAAGATAACCAACGGGTTTTGAAAGTAAGTTTCCTGCGGCCCCCGGGCCAGGGCCTCCCAGCCCAGCAGACTGCCCGATTGTAAAGAGACAATGGGCTGGTAGACTACATTGATAAGTTCCCTGTTTAAGATCTCTTTAAAATCAAACAACAGCTGCGCTATCTCTAGGTCCGTCTTGCCTTTGGCAATTTCCTGGGCCTCCCTGACAGCACGGTATAAACTTATCTCCAGGTTGCTCAATTTATTCTCAACCAGGGCATAGCCCACATGCACTTCCAACGCCTTGCCCGCAATTCTCTGTATATCTTTCTTTATTTTATCACAGACGGCCACACGGCAGGCAAAAGCAAGCTCCTGCAAAACCGGGAAATGCGGACTTTTCTCCAGGGCAAGGAAAGCCACAAAATCATCCCCCCAGAGGTTTTCCACTCCCAGCAGCCGGCCATAGCCGATAACTTGAGGTATTTCGCTTTCTAGGGCCCGCTTAAACATGGAAAGGACCCGCAGCGTTATCCCCGGGTCGTTTATCTGCTCCACCTCGTGAAAACCCACAATATCAAAATAAAGTAAAGCCACTGTTTTGCTTTCTCCTATACTTGCAGCAATACTGGCCTGCAAAGAAGGGTTTTTTAGTCGCTCCTTGCCGAAAAGAGAATGCTGCCGCAAAAGGGAAGGAAACAATTTTTTAGCTTGCAAGAGCATATTGTTAAAAGCCATATAGATCACCCTTTTGTATTTTAAAGAATAACAGTTAATCCTTTATTAAAAATCCTTAATGGTTGAGTTAAATTTAAGTTAAACTTTCGTAATATTGTTTAACAACGGTATAATAGTCATGGTTTTTAGTCCTATCAAACTTAAGAAAGGAAAGGCAAAAATGGGAAAACAATTAAAGGTAAAATGGGAAAAAGAGGGAAACATTGCTGTAATTATCATCGATAACCCTCCTGCCAATACCTTGAGCCACGCCGTAACAGTCCAGCTACTTAGCTCCCTCAAAGAAATTGAAAGCGTGGAAGAAATCAGGTGCGTGGTATTGACTTCGGCCGGGGAAAAATTCTTCATGGCGGGGGCGGACCTGCGCGAGTATACCGGCAGGGACTATTTTACGCCGGGCTTTGCTTTGGATTACCTTGACGCTTTTAAACAGCCGGTAATCGCAGCGGTACAAGGGCTGGCCCTGGGGGGGGGATGCGAATTGACGCTCTGCTGTGACCTCTGTATCGCCGCAGAAAACGCCTGCTTCGGCCTGCCCGAAGTTAAGCTGGGCATGATCCCCGGCGGCGGCGGCACACAGCGCCTACCCCGGCGCGTAGGAGAGGCTAGGGCCAAGGAGTTAATGTTCCTCGGCGAACAGATATCCGCCCAGGAAGCCCTGAAAATCGGCCTCGTTAACCGGGTCGTGGCAGAAGGGACAGCCTTGGCAGAAGCAAAAAAAATGGCGCAGCGTATCGCCGCCCAACCCGCCGTTTCCATCAGGATGATTAAACAGTGCGTGGAGAGGGGCTTGGAAGTCCCCCTGGCAGAGGGTTTAAAAATCGAGGCGGACCTGTTTGAGCTTGCTTACCGCACCGCAGATGCCCGGGAAGGGGTAGCCGCTTTTCTGGAGAAACGCCGGCCCAATTTCAAACATAAATAGGGGTCTGACCCCCAGGAAAAATTAGGTAAAATAGAGACATATTTTTGTGCCCGTACCGTCAAGGCTGCGCCCCACTTCTATCCTGCCTCCCAGCTGGTGCTCACCGAGCATCTGCACTAAGCGGAAACCGATAGAAGAGGGCCTTTTCAGGTCAAAATGGGGGGGCAAGCCTATGCCGTTGTCCGTTACCTCAAGGCGGTACCAGCAACCTTCCTGTTCTAGCCTTACACTTATTTCCCAGGGCATGGCGTCAGAGCCGGCTGCTCCCCCAGGAAAAGCATGTTTTAAGGCATTGGAGACCGTTTCATGGACAATTAGGCCACAGGGGATAGCTGTATCCAGATCCATCTCCACACCTTGCGCTTCTACACAAATATTTACGTTTTCTTTAAGCTGGGAAAAGTCGTACAGGTGCGAAACAAGGGTCTGCAGGTACGCATGCATATTAATACGGGAAAGTCTCTTGGAGCGGTAGAGTTTTTCATGTACCAGGGCCATGGAAAAGATACGATTGCTTAGCTCCTGGAGCATGGCAGCTGTTTTCCCGTCCTCCAAAAGCCGGCGTTGCATATCGATCAGGCTGATAATCACAGACAAATTGTTTTTAACGCGGTGGTGTGTCTCCCGCAGGAGGACTTCGTTTTCTTCCAGGGAACTCTTCAGTTTGCCTTCGTAATCTTTGAGGTCAGTAATATCCGTGGCGATCTGCAGGTGGGCCATACGCCCATCTACCCATTCGATGGCCCGGTCTTGGCAGTAAAACCAGCGCCCGCTATAGCTGTCCCAGTGTTCCCACCTGTAGACGCCTGCGGGAAGCCCCTCTTCATCGACCAGCCTGTCCACAGGACAGGATTTACAGAAAACGGTTTGGCCGTGTTGAAATACCTCCCAACACTTTTCCCCCAGTATGCGGGTATTACCCCTGTTGCACATCGCCGAGCCATAGGCGTTGACGTACAATAGCTCACAGCTCTGCAAATCGCTGACAAAAACCCGTGCATCCATGCTGTCCATGACAATGAGAAGCCTTAAATGGGCTTCGGTAAGTTCCTGTCCAATTACCTCCTGTTTTGCTTCAGGCAGAATAGGATACAGCCCCTCCCCACTGTCTAGGATAAGGCGGAAAAGCAAAACAAGATATCCCGACCCATTATTGCAGGCTGTAATCTCATACCAACGCTTTAATAGTTTATGGTATTTCCTGAAAATGGTGCAACCATTACACAAAGCAGCCCGGGCAAAGGTTCCTGCCCAGTCAAAGGCCGATCCGTCCAGTTGCGGCAGTAAAGTTTTAAAAGTGAGGCCGACGATCTTTTCCCCGCTAAGACCGGCCAGGGCCATAAAAGCAGCGTTTACCTCAAGAAAAAGGTAGTCTACGGGAGTACCGTCAGGATCCTGGATGATTTTCTGGTAGACAAAGGCATCGGGCAGGCTTTGCATTAGCGTCAAAAGCAGTTCGGACGCTGGTTCCATAACCTCATAAACCCCCAGGGCAATCTTCTGCAGTGTTTTTGGTCCTACAGTCAGCTGGTGGGGCAACCTTGGCACAGATAATCAGCAGGCTGGCCCCTTCTCTACCTGCTTAGTTTCAACCTGCAAAATCAAAAAGGTTATATCGTCCTTACCCTGTAAAGAGCCGCCGTTAAAACGGCGGAAATCCTCGTTAATAGCGTGTACAATTTGCTCAGGCGGCAGGTGCGCGTTAGCGTAAAAAACCTCGGCCAGCCTTTCCCTGTAATATACGCCCTCAACAAGCTGTTCCGGGAGCCCGTCCGTCGTAAAAAGGATGGTAGTACCGGGGGTAAGCCTAATGGAATCATCCTGAAAGCTGTACATCCCCTCCGGAAGATAAGAAGTAACAAAAATCCCCCTAGCCGTAAGTTCAGACCTCTCGCCGTTTTCCCATTGTACCAGCGGCATTTCATGGAAACCAGCACCGCAGTATGTCAGCTCCAGGCTATCCAGGTCCAGCACATTGATAAAAATACAGAAATACAGTTCCTCGGGGTAGTTCTCCTTTTTAAACTGCTGCACCAAGTAACGCAGCAAGTTGGCAGGGCTAATCCTTGTAGGGGACATAAGGGAAACGTAATTATTTACGTTATGCCGAATAAACAAACTGAACATGGCCCCGTCCAGACCATGCCCCACCACATCGGAAAGATAAAAAACAAGCTTCCTGCCGACTTGTATGAGATCGTAATAGTCTCCGCCTAGCTTGTGCGCCGGTTGAAAATGGGCGCCAAAGGAAATACCGCATACAGTAGGCAGGGATACAGGCAAAGTACCGGTATAAATCTGGACGGCCCTTTCCATTTCCTTGTCCAGCTGGGCCTGGAACCGTTCCAGCTCCACAGTACAGCGCTTCGTATGCTGCCGCAGCGTTTCTTCTGCTTTTTTGCGCTCTGTAATATCCCTTGTACTGAACAAGATCTCTTTTCGCTCCCCATTTTTATCCAGAAGGAAATTACCAACCGTTTCCAAGTAGAGATAGCTGCCATCGGCACAGCGGCACCTGTACTCTATCTTAAGTGCTTGCTCAATTTCAGGGTTAGCTAAAAAATTTTTAAACGCTCCCAAGACATGGGGCAAATCAGCGGGGTGGACAAAATCCAAAATATTTTTATCGATTAAATCGTCAGGATCATAACCCAGAACCCTGTAAGAGGCGCCCACAAATCTAATTTTGCCCTTCAGGTCGGTTAAAGCAACCAGATCAAAGATATGATCAACTATCTTTTTATAAAGCTCTTCGCTCTGGCGCAAGGCTCTGCCGGCGGCCTTCAACTGCTGTTCAAGGCTGTACTTATGTAAGGCAATCTCAATAGTGGCAATCAGCTCCCGTTCTTTTACAGGTTTAACCAGGTAAGAGTAGGGGAGCGTTTCTCTGGCCCTTTTGATTAAAATATCGTCGGCATAGGCAGTTAAGTAGATTACGGGTACGTCTGCCACTTTCCTGATGTAGTGCGCTACCTCGATGCCATCAAGCTTTCCGGCGAGTTTGATGTCTATGAGCACGAGATCTGGCTTACGGGCACACAACAGACTTAAAGCCGCTTCCCCGGAAGGCACAGCGCTTAGCACACCGTATCCTGCCGCTACAAGCATATCCTCCAGGTTGGCACAGATTATCCCATCATCTTCAACGATGAGGATATTCTCTGCGGGCATGAAAAACCTCCTTCTCCGCTTTCTCCGCTCTCATTCCACTTTTGACCGCTGCCGGAGGAGGGATGAAGTTGCAAAATCAAGAAAGTAATGTCATCCTTTCCCTGTAACGAACCGCCATTAAAACGGCGGAAATCTTCGGTTACAGCCCGGGCAATTTCCTGGGGAGAAAGGTGCGCGTTGGCGAAAAAAACTTCCTCCAGCCTTTCGACGTAATACAACCCAGCATAGCCCTGTTCAGACAAACCGTCTGTATTTAAAAAGATGGTACTGCCAGGTGTTAACATCAGTCTGCCTTCCGTAAATTTATTAACCCCTTCAAGTCCAAGGAAAAAATTCAGGATAAACATATTGTTGCCCGCGAGTTTAAGTTTCCTACCGTCGCCCAGGCGGACAAAAGGCGTGTCCTGGAAACCTGCCTGGCTGTAGGACAGTTCCATACTTTCCAGGTTGAGCACGCAAACAAAAGCGCAGATAAACAGCTCTTCAGGGTAATTTTCCCGGCAGAATTGCTCAGCCAGGAAGTCCAGTATGGCTGCGGGCTTGATTGCTTCAGCCGGGGCCAGAGAAACGTAATTTTTGACCGTATATTTAATAAAAACGCTTAGCATGGCTCCATCAAGGCCATGCCCGGAAACATCGGAGAGGTAAAAAACCAGCCTGTTCCCCCGGTGCAGCACGTCATAAAAATCGCCTCCCAGCCTTTGAGCAGGCTGATAATAAGCGGCAAAGGAAAGGCCTGGGATTCGGGGAAAGCTCCGGGGCAGCAGACTTTGGTGCAGCTGCCGGGCTTTATCCATTTCTATCTCCAGCTGCCCGTTCAGCGTTTCCAGTTCTGCGGTATAACGGGCTATTTTTTCCCGGGCATTTTTTTGTTCCGTAATGTCGCTGACCACAACCAGGAGCTTCGGCCCGTCCTGAAAGGAAAAGGGGTCGGGCAGGGTCGGCAGGGCTGCAGCCTCAATACGCACAGGGAGAAGGTATCTATCGCTATACCACAGGGACAGCTCCATGTTTTTATGCCTGGGATTTTTAAAAAAGGCCCGGTAACGGGCAGCAAAGCCGGCCCGTTCCTTTTCGCTGATAAACCTGCTGAACGGCTTGCCCGTTACCCCGGCAGAATCCTGCCCTACCATACCGCAAAAAGTCTCGTTGGCCTGCCTGATTATGCCCGTGCTATCCAGAACAAGGTAACCCACAGGCGCTTTATGAAAAAGCTGAAAAAAACAGGCATAAGACCTTTCCAGTTCTTCTTGAGCCTGGCGCAGCTCGTCGTTCTGCAATTCCAGTTCTATTTGATGTACCTGCAGTTCATGCAGGAGCTTTTTCATTACCAGAGCTCCAGGAGGAGCATCGCTTGTTGTTTTTAGTTCCCTTACAAAAACCTCTGCTTTCTGACGGAGCCTTTTTAACCTGTCGTCATCGCCACCATCCAAGACAAAACGCCTCCTTCTGCAGCTTAACCCTCACTTCCAGAGTTGTTTTCCCTCTGGTTGCCGGCCTTTACCTCGCTGAAAACAATATAAACCTGGTATGGCTTCTCTTCCCCTGGCCTGAATTGAGGGATAGCATCTACAACAAACCAGGTATAGTCATTTTTCCAGGGGTTAAATATACCCATCACCATGCCATGGACCTCTGCGCCGGTTTTTAACGCCATCATGGCAGGAAATTCGCTCTCCGGCAAAGGAGAACCGTCTTCGCGCACCGCCCGCCAGGCAGCACCGCTGGAAGCAAGCTCCTGCAACTGTTCTAGGGTTAAACCTAGAATCTTTAAAGCGGCAGGATTGGCTGAAATGATACGTCCGTCTGCTTCTTGGAAAATAACACCCTGCAGCATAGTTTCAAAAAGGAGCTGGTAATCTTCCTCACGTTTACGTAGTTCCCTTTCAGCCATTTTAAGCCCCGTTATATCCACTGCCAGTTCCAGGCGCACGTCTCGCCCGTCAGGCCATTTGATCATCTGGTCCACAAGCTGATATTCTCTGTTGTTTACAGGGCTTTTGTATTCCCAGGTATATGGTTTATAATGCATCTGCCTGATTATGGAGTTTGTGCAAAATTCACAAGGCTCTAAACGGCCTTGCAGTTCCCGGTAACATATCCCTCCCACTAGTTCGCTGCCAAAGGCTTCCTGAGCAGCTTTGTTGGCGTAGAGGATTTCATAATTATCCATATCAGAGACATAAATAATTTGGTTAATCCCGTCAAAGATGGAGAAGAGCTGTGCCCGTTCATGCTTTAGTTTATTTTCAGTTTCTTTTAACGGGCCAATATCTGTAAAAGTAATTACTGCTCCAGACGAAACGGGCCCACCTACGGCATAGGGGAGCACACGCATAAGGTAAGATTCGCCGCCTTCCGTGCATACTTCAACTTCGCTGGCTTTGCCCGTTTCTACCACCCTCTTCACCACAGCCAAGGGATCGACATCTTTGAGCCTGTGGGTAAGATGGGCCAGAGGGCGTCCCAGGTCGCTAGCCAAAATACGGTATATCCGGGCTGTTTCCGGGGTAAACCTGCGGATCTCCAGGTTCTCGTCCAAAAATATGGTCCCAATACGGGTGGCAGCCATAAGGTTGTCCAGGTCATTGGTTATCTCTGTGAGTTCCAATATTTTGCTTTGGTACTCAGCATTAACGGTATGCAGTTCTTCATTTACAGATTGCAGCTCTTCGTTGGTGCTCTGAAGCTCCTCATTACTGGCAAGGAGTTCCTCGTTGGTGGCCTGCAGCTCTTCATTGGAGGTTTCCAGTTCTTCGATTGTGGCCTGCAGGTTTTCCTTGGTAAACTGGAGTTCCTGTTCAAGATCATAAATACGCTGCTCCGCTTCCCTGCTAATATCAAATTCCTGGACCTCGCCCTCGCTGCCTGAGAGCTTGCGTTTGGGCAAAGGCAGATCTTGAATTATCAATGCAGCCAGGGGTTCCTGGCCACGCTTGGCCGGCAGCAGGCGGATCTGTAATTGCACCAGCTTGGTCCCGCCGGGCCAAGGCAGGCGTATGTTGGTGTATTTGATCTCTTTGCCATCATGGAACACTTTCTGCAGGCCGGTGGCCATGGGAATGGCCAGCTCTTTCTCCGCCATACGACAGATGTCATAAACCACCTTGCCTGAAGGAAGATGCAGAAAGCCGGAAGCATCGCCCACAAGGTGCAAAAGCTCCATACGTTCATTTACCACCGCCACCAGCCGGACATACTCCTCTACCAGGGACTGGAGCAAACGCTCCTGCAGCCGTTCCTCCTCCCTCACTCCCGGTATCTTGCGTCCCTGAGAGAAACGATTTGCATATTGTTTTAATGTCAGCTCCCCTTCCGCCCCTTCAAATTGCAGGGTTTCGGCAGGAGGGCGTTTTTTACCCCGTGAGCAAAAAATTTTAAATTTATGGTGTAGCGTTTCAAAATACTCCCCCAAATCCCCCGGCATCTCACTTGTCCCCAGAAGTAGGATCCCCCGAGGATTAAGGGAAAAGTTAAACATTTCCATAACTTTTTGCTGCAAGACAGGCTGAAGATAGATAAGCAAGTTTCGGCAACTTATAAAATCGATTTTAGTAAAGGGCGGGTCTTTAACCAGATTATGCCGGGCGAAAACTACCATCTCCCGGAGAGAACGCTGGACCTGGTACTGCTCGCCCCGGCGCAGAAAATACTTGCTTAAAAATCCAGGAGGCATATCAGCAGCAATACTCTCGGGATAAACGCCGTTGCTTGCATAAAGGATGGCGTCTTTGTCAATATCAGTGGCAAATATCTTGATGTTTAAAGGGCGTTTTATCCTCTCCATACCTTCCCGGGACAGGATAGCTAGGGAATATGCTTCCTCGCCGGTAGAGCAACCAGCTACCCAGAAACGGGCTTCCCGGTGCGTAAGGCCTCCTAGAAACCCGGGGAGGATTTTCTCCGCAAGCTCGTCAAAGACTTCCCGGTCCCGGAAAAAACTAGTCACCCCTATGAGTAATTCGCGGTAGAGGGTGGTAATCTCCCCCGGCCTGTTTTCCAGCATGCGCACATATTCCCGTAAATCATTAAGCTGGTTTACAGTCATACGGCGTTCGATGCGCCGTACAATGGTACTGGGTTTGTAAAACGTAAAATCTACGCTCGTCTGCTCTCGCAGCAAGGCAAAGATCCTGGTCAAACCGTCTTCATCGGAAAGTAATGCCCGGGGCAAACTGGCAGGGACGGTAAAAGTGCTGTTTGTAAAGGAGAGGAGGCGTGCCGGCATCTCTTCCGGGGGGAGGATCACATCGGCCAGACCTGTGGCAATGGCCGCCCGCGGCATGCCGTCAAACTTGGCAGATTCCTCGCTCTGTACCATGATCATGCCTCCGGCTTCTTTGATGGCACGGATGCCGCGCACCCCATCACTGCCTGTGCCCGAAAGGATGATGGCCACAGCTTTGTCTCCCTGATCATCGGCCAGGGATCTGAGGAATATATCTATGGGCAAATTAATGCCCCGGCTATGGTCCATATCGCTGAGGATCAGCCTACCGTGGAAAATAGTCAGCTGTTTACGGGGCGGGATCAGGTATACCGTATTGGGCAGTACGTGCATCCCTTCCTCGGCGCGGCGGACAGTCATAGGCGTCCGTTTTGCCAGCAGTTCCACCATAAGGCTCTTATAATCGGGAGAAAGGTGCTGAATAACAATAAAGGCTAGGTCGCTGTCCGCAGGCATGTGGGTAAAAAAGGCGTCCAGAGCCTCCAGCCCTCCGGCCGAAGCGCCAATTCCCACGTAATAACGGGGTTCTTTCTCTGCAGTATTTACAGGTTGCAGACAATCTGTCATGCTTTCAACTCTCCCCGGGAAAAAGAGAAATATGCTTAAAAATAAAAAATATATTCAACATTTACCCGCGAAACCCTTTTTATTTAATCCTGAAATTATTTCGCTACAATAATATTATTTACCTGCAAATAATTCAACAACTACACCTTTTTCCCTGCCAATATGGGCAGCGCCGCATATAATATAAAAACTGGTGCCAGCGATGGATCGCCCTCCTATGACAGGCACCAGTTCCGGCACAGAAGCAGGGAGAAAGATGCCTTATAACCGCGAAACAGCAGTAGCATACGCAGAAAGATGGTGGAACAGGCGTAACCCCGAGTACATCTCCTTTGAATTTAACTGTACAAATTATGTCTCCCAATGCCTGCGGGCCGGAGGCGCGCCCATCTGGGGCTATCCCTATACGGAAAGGGGCTGGTGGTACGTCGATCATCTGTGGAGCTTGAGCTGGTCCGTAGCCCATGCCCTTTACTGGTACTTAAGGACTTCCACAACGGGCCTGCAGGCACAGATAATGGCATTGCCTGAAGAGCTCATGCCGGGAGATATAATCTGTTATGATTTTGACGGGGACGGCAGGTGGCAACATAATGCCATCGTCGTAGCCAAGGACGACTGCAATATGCCCCTGGTAAACGCCAATACTTACGACACGCGCATGCACTACTGGGCCTATGACGATGAAACGGGCTGGGAGATGCATGCCCGGTATGCTTTTTTCCATATTTACTTTTAAATAAAGACCCAGCTAGACGCCGATGATTCCCTCAGGGTACAGGGTGATCTTTTCCAGGTTGCTGCCATTAAAAAAAACCGTATTTTCCACCCCTACTACGGCGCTCCCTTTAAATAGTATCTTAGGCTCCAGGGCAAAGACCATTCCCTCAGCAAGGGGGTAATGCTGCCTGGCGGTAAGAACAGGCCATTCATCCAGCTCCAGCCCTAAGCCGTGGCCGATAAAGCCAGCTTTGTCCGTGCCATAACCCATGAAATTATCTCCATAACCAAGTTCTGCTGCCATGCTGAAAGCAAGGTTGGAAAGCTCAGAGCAGGGCATGCCCGGTTTGGCTGCTTTAATTACTTCTCCATGGATTAACAGTGCATCCTGGTGCGCCTTTTGCAGAGGCAAAGGAGGCGTTCCCAGGCAGAAAATGCGCGTGCAGTCCACACAGTAGCCGTGATAAGCAGTAACGTAATCCACCAGGACAAGATCGCCCTTTTCTATCCTTTTCCAGCCCGGTCCTTGGGGGTAGGCAGGAGAAAGGCCCGGCCCGCCCGTAGGCCCATCAAAGAAGGAAGAAACTGTAAGATTCGCCCCAGACATGATATGGCCGTAAAAAACTTCCTGATTGTACTGGCGCATCCGCACAGCACCCTGGTGCCCCAGGGTGCGTACCAGGTGTTCCAGATCTGCAGCGAACTCTATCTCCCTTTTCCCGGCCTGTAAAAAGCGCGGTACCGACTCTAGCATGCGGCGGGTAATCTCTGCTCCCTGCCTGATTATCTCCAGCTCATAAGGGCTTTTATACATGCGCAGCTCCTTGATCAAGGGAGAGATGTCCACTATCGTTGCCTCAGGAAAGGTTTCCCGGTAACGGAAATAGAGGGCGGCAGGCAAGACATCCAGCTCCATCCCCAACTTTTTAACCTGACCTGCCCTTCCCCGTACAGTGGCAGAAACCTTTTGAAAACTCTGCTGATATTCTACGTCAGTCAAGGAGGTTTCTTTTTGAGCTCGTTCCAGGCTTTTACTTACTAGGTAACAGGCCTCCCCCTCCGCCGGGATCACCAGGTGCCCTTTCTGGCAGCTACCAGTAAAATAGAACAGGTCCACACCCTGAGTAATAAGGGCAACGCCGATTTCCTGTGCCCGTATTTTTTCCTGCAGTTTACTGATTCTGGCGTCGATTTCAGTTTTTGGCGTGGTTTCTCCTTGCACAGGCTAGAGCCTCCCGTATTTTACTTTTTTGCTTTATGCTCTTCCACCTCAATATAACAACATGGGGATTCTGCACAGCAAGTTGAAGTTTTTCCTTTTCTCAGTTTTCCCATAATGACGCCGTAGGCACAGCCCACACCGGCCCTGACAGACACAGCACCATAAGGGCAGTTTCTGGAACAGGCGCCGCACTCCAGACAGGCGTCCCGGTCTGCAATCACACAACGGTCATCTTGCAGAGAAAAAACCTGCTGCGGGCAGACCGTCAGGCAGACGCCGCAAGCAGTGCACTTCTCCTGGTCCAACTCCAAGGTAACTACATTTTTAAGGTAACGGTATTTCAAGGTTATCGCCTCCTCTCCAGAGCATTATATCCCTAAATATGGCCGGTAAAAGAGCCCAGCCACAAAAAATATTACACCTAAGGCGGCAGAAGTAAGTATGGCCGGCAAGGCTACCTTCATCTCCTTCAGCACTCCCGAAAGGGAGGTATACGTACTAGAGCCAGTATAATTTAAGGCCAGAAACGAAGCAATGGCCGGCAGCAACAAAAGATGGGACAGGGAGAACAGCCATCCGGGCCCAGGGAAGGTAAAAGCCAGGTACACCAACGTCCAGAGAAGTCCGGCCAGCCAACCTTTCCAGGCAAAGGCACGGCCGGGGATATAAGGCAATAAGGCAGGCACCAGGACCGTCCCTACTAGCATAGCACCCAGGTACGGGAAAAAATCGTTAAAAGTTTGCCTGGACAGCACTCCTGCCGTAACAGAGCCCAAGGTAAAGAAGTTGATAAGGAAAAGAACAAAAAGGACGAAAAGAGCAGGCTTAAGCAGTTTAGCCAGTTCCAGAGGGGTCAGAACCAGGCGGTCCCAAAGGTTGAAACGGACCATGCGCATCTCCGGCGTAGCTTGCAAGCCCGCCGCAAGAAACGGAGGAATATCCGCCGCCCGTACCGGGCCGTAAACTACGCTGAAACCCGTCCTTTGTTTAACGGCGTGGGCAGCTACGCCGGGAGCGCTCAGCTGAGGCAGAATAAGCGTACGGTGTGTAACCACGCGGTCAAGGCAAGTCTGCTTGATACGATTAACAATTTCTTCTGTACCAAAAGTGCCTTTCCCCGCGGCGCACCAGACATTGACTCCGTCGGTATCGACAACCATAACAAAAAGATCCAGGCCGGAAAGTTCCCGGCGCAGGCGATCAAAGCTCAGCTTATAGTTGGCAGAAACCAGGATCGGCGCAGCAGGGCCGGGGTTGCCCACGGCATATAAACCGGGAGGGATACGGTAGTCCGTCCTTCCCAGCCCAAGACGCACCTTTAAGGTCCCGACCATGTCCTGCCAACGCAAAACGGTGCTTATTCGGTACACCGGGCCGACCGACGTCTCTACTGTCCCCTCTACCCAGGGAAAAGTTACGGTAAAAGCCGTATTTATATTTACGGCTGCAACCGGGATAGCGCCCGTTAGGTCTTGACTTATTTTTTCCCCATCGCAGGCACAAGAAGCTTCGCAACACGAAAGCGATACCCGTTCCTCTTCCTGTTTCACTTGCTATTAACCCCCTTCCTGGGATGTTTTGGAGTTACTTCTTCTCTAAATAACTATACCATATAAATAACTATACCATATTTCCAGGGATTATTTGCATTAAATTCCTGTTATCCGCAAAAACCGTTATAATAATAAATCCCCCTGGCTGAAGAACGGGGGATTGCCGTATGTCAAGTATCTGCCCTTGTAATTCTCTCAGGCAATTTTTGCTTCTTCTTTTAACCAGGCCCTAATCTCATCTTTGCGGGGGATCCTGCCATAGGCTTTAATCTTGTCATTGATCACCAAAACTGGCGTTTCCGGTATATCAAACTTCTTAATTTTGTTTTCATCCCTAATTGTGGATAGCTCGGTAACAACAGGCAGCCCGGTAACTGCTTTTATCGTTTCTTTTAGCAATTCTTCAGACTTCTCCCTGTCAGACTCCAGAATGGCTATTCTGATTGACATTGGCCTATTACCTCCCTTTGATTGTTTATATGGTATTTATTTATAAAACCCTGCTGCGTATATTAGTTTACCACAGGCAAAGGCGTTCTTCAAGAGGTTGTCATGGGCTTCCCCACAGGTGCCTACCAGCCCCTTCCCTTACACCTTGCCCTGCCCTTTCAATTTTGGGAGGCCTCGTTGCTGTGCCGGCTTAGATAGGTTATAATAACCGCATTAAAGCCCAGTTGGAGAAGAATTATGCTTTTTAAGGCAACAGGCCCGGTACCGTTAACAGAAAATTTTTATGTCCTGGGGCTGTCCACTTACCCAGTTCACCTTTTGGACGGCCCTTGCCCAGTCCTTTTTGAAGGAGGCACCAGCTGCGCCGGCAGGCTATATGTAGAAGCCATACGCTCCGTCCTGGGCACGCGCCAGCCGCAAATATTATTCCTGACCCACGCCCACTGGGACCACTGTGGGGCAGCTTCTTACCTGAAAAAGGCCTTCCCCCAGATGAAAATAACCGCCTCCAGCCAAACAGCACAAATATTAAAAAGGCCGGGGGCCCTGGAGCTGATTGTTAAGCTCAACAAAGAGGCCCGCAGTATTGTAAGCAATTATCCAAATATTGATATTCCCCGCCTGTTAGACGGCACCTTTTATCCCTTTGGGGTGGACATAGAAATCGAGGACGGGCAGTGTTTTGACCTGGGCAACGGTTCCACGGTGGAAGTCCTAGCCACTCCCGGCCATACTCGAGATCACCACAGCTATTACCTGCCGGCAAAAAAAATACTGATCGCCGGCGATGCGGTAGGGTGCATGGACAGCAGGGGAGGCATGGCCTGCGAATTCCTTTATGATTACCAAGCATATTTGCAGAACATAAATAAGCTGGCCGCCCTTCCCTTGGAGATCCTTTGCCAGGGGCACCGCATCGTCCTGGTAGGGCAGGATGAAGTTACAACCTTCTTTAACAGTTCCCTAGAGGAAACTATGCGTTTTAAAAACGAGGTTTACAGACTCCTTGATGCAGAAGAAGGCTCTCTTGAGCGCGTCGTGCAAAGGATTAAGGCAGAGTATTATGATCATCTCCCGGAGCCCAAACAACCGGAAATCCCATACCTCTTAAACCTTACCGCTAAAGTCAACCACCTGGCCGCCAGGAGACACCACCTTAACAAGGATTTATAAATTCCCCTAAACCGGCAGGGAAACGGCACCTTTTATGGAAATATGGAATTAAGTAAAGCAAAAACATATTTTTATCTGCCTAGAAAACATTTTATGTTTACCTTTAACAGAAGATAACGGGGTGAAATGAAATGGGCAAAGAGCTGGAGCTTTCCCAGGAATTTAACCTTTTAAGACAGCAATATGAGGATCTGCGTGAAGAGCTGGTTAAACTGGCTACAGAGCGGGAAATATTACTGACTACGGAGAAAAGGGCGCTGGAAACAAAGTATTATCTTAAAATAGGGCGTAAGCAGTACCAATTGTATCTGCTGCGCAACGAGGTGCTCAGGCTCAGGCGAAAAACGGAGATCATCCGCGCCTCCCTTAACCGCGGGGAAAGTTATGACCTGGAAATGGTAGAAAAGTGCCTGGACGAAGAGTTAAAACGCTGGGAAGAAGAAGTGCTGGAGCTTTTCCAAAAAATCCGTTATGCCGAGTACATCAATAAACTGCCCCTACTCACTCCTGCAGAGGCCGGCGAGTTAAAAAAGCTGTTCCGGGAACTGGTGCGCCGGCTGCACCCCGACCTTAACAGAGAGCTGGCAGAAAAAAATAAACACCTGTGGAACCGTGCCCTGGCCGCATACGACCACGGCGACCTGCAGGAGCTAAAAACCCTGGCACTGCTGGTAGAAGACAAGGAAAAGGCCAAAGAAAGCTTTACAGCCACAGCGGAATTAAATACGGCCATCGGGAAGATAAAAAAGCAGATCACACACCTGCTGCAGGATCTGGCTAAGATCGAACAACAATTTCCTTTTACCCTGCGTGAAAAGTTAGATGACGAAGCCTGGGTAAAAGAGCAAAACGTCGAGATGGAAAGGCAAATGTCTTACTACCGCGAGCAGAAGCTCCTCTATCTATCTCTCCTTTCTGATCTCACTGGCAACGCCGGTGAGGGCAGTACTTTGTGGCATTAAAGGAGATGGATTCTTTGGACAACAAACAGGTCCTACCCATCGAGCACGTATGGGCGATAATCCAGAGCTCTTTCGCCGGAGGCCTGCCGTTGCCATATATCCAGGAGATTTTTCTCCTGGAATGCCATATAGCCGGGACAGCTTATGTGGATATCAACAAGATAGAGCCGGATTTGCACCACGGAGACCTCCTGGCATTCAAACGAGAGCCCGAAAATGCACACGATCCCCTGGCCATCATGATCTTTGAGCAAAAGGGAAGGAAGCTGGGGTACATTCCCCGTGCCAAGAATGAAGTGCTAGCCCGTTTAATGGACGCCGGCAAATTGGTCTTCGGGAAAATTGAAGGTTTGGAGAGATTTGAGAAATGGCTAAAAATTACCATCAGGGTTTATATGAAAGATCTATAGCGCCGCCTATTAAAATATATGTATAAAAAGGGTGAACAAGTATTCCACCGTGCGCGTCGATACCTGCCACGGCGCGGCACCAGGCCAATATGTGGGGGAATTCCCTAGTCTCAGCGGGCGCGCTGGAAATAATATTCCACGCCGGCCCTGAAACCTTCGGTAAAGCCCAGCACGTTCTGCGAAGCGTCGGCACTGCCGTCAAAACTGAATTTGACCGGCCCTATTGTTTGTGAGAGGGAGAGCTTGCCGCCAATGGAACCACCCAGCGCCCCCATGTTAAAGCCAAACCTTTCCGCGAGGCCCAGGGCCAAAGCTTTGGCCGCCTGCAGTATCTCCTGGTAGTCGTCATTTTCCAGGGAATATTTAGCTACAGACCAGAGAGAAGTTTCTATCCCTTTAAAAGCCCCTGCGGCATACTGGCCGGCGCTCCTTACCGTATCCACAAGGGTACTTTCCACAAAGGCTCCTTTTTCCAAAGTGTCCATCACGGCAAGCATTTCCCAGGTTTTGGGGTTAATTTCAAACCAAGCCCAGCGCCTGCAGCCGTCGATAAGCGACGGCCTGTTCGTGATGAGGACCATATTTGGCGTTTGCGATAGGTGCTCGAGCATTTCAGACGAGGCACCGGCCCTTTCCAGGGCCAGCCTGGCATCTTGCTCTAGGTACTCCAGGAACACAAGCCCTGTCCCTTCGGGCGCCTGCAGCCAGATCTCTGTCAGGCCGCTACCTTGGCCAGGCAAAACAGCGGTTTCTAAAGTAGAGGCAAAGATGCCGCTGAGGATGTTAAAAGTTTTGCTCCTGCTTTCTTCTCCGGCGTGCACCTGGTCGTGCACAGACAACAGGCTCAAGGAGATCCGCAGTTTTTCCCCTCCTTTATGCGTCACCACCATAACCCGGGGCCTGGTGATTCTGCCGACAGTTAAGCCCAGCTCCCTGCTCAGGGCACGGTCATGCAGCGTCTGGGCAGAAATAAATTTGGCAATAATGCTCCTGCCGTACCATCTAAGGGCAGAGAGCTCGCCGGGGTCTTTCGCCATGCTGTATACCTTCTCGGCCGCCTCCTGCAGTTTTCTGCTTGCTGCCGGCGTTAAATCGGGAGCATTAATGCTTGCCGTAATAAAAACATCGTCAATTTCCATGCCCTCATCCAACCTCACCAGGTGGACAGCCTTTGTTTGATCAGGAAAGCTGAAGATAAGTTCAAATTTCTTTGACTCAAATCTATCTAACTCCACGTATTGCTCGCCAAAAACCTCCCCCGCGGGCGTAATTAAATAGATCCGGGCCCTCTTGCCATCCCTGGCTATGCCTATATCCACAGCATCCAGGCTCAAGAGGTCCAGGGCAAGCTGGCCGTTGTACAGTAAGCGGCTGGCCAGGCCAGGCGCACCCTCTGTCTCCCCGCTGAGGGCCGCAGCAAGCTCGCCCAGCTGCTCCCTGGATCCTTTCTCTACAGCATAACCATAAACATTTATTTCAAGCCACATTTTATTAGGTGCTTTTTCCAGGTAAGGCGTATAGTCCAGGTATACCAGCCGTTTGAGGGCTTCCAGTTCCTCCAGGAAAGGCATTACCAGGATATGGTAATTGTTTTCCTGGTCCACATAAGCTACTGCCGGCAAAGAATCAAGGGTCATCTCCGTTACACCGGACATCTTAGCCAGTTCTTTGCGTCCCCGCTCCGTTAGCTTAACAACCTTCAATTTAGGCTGGTAGCCCAGCCGGGAAAGGAGTCCCACGGCCAGGTGGGCATAATCCTGTTCTGTGCCAAAACCCTGGGTCAATACCGCTTCCCGAGCAAAATTATAATTGAACGGCCCGTAGTTGCCCGGGCTTGGGATGTAGCGCAGGCGTTTCATGACCCTGATCATGGCGTCTACAGAATTTATTTCCCCCATCAGCTGCGCGCCGTAGAAGCTGAGGGTAGGCGGCGCTATCTCCTCCTTGTCAATCGCCGGCTCTCCCAGGGGAATATGTCCCTGGGTGAGCTGTACGGTTTTTTCAGGATGCTGCAGGCGGTATCTTTCCACGGCAAGGCCGATGGCCGCGTTTAAATCCCGGGCAAAGAAGTTATCCCCTTCTTGGTAATAAGTTTCTTCGGTCAACAGACCCTGAGGGTAACTGCCGCTCCTTACCTTTAACTTCAACCCGGTAAAAGCTTCTCCGTATAAATACCATTCATTTCCTGCTTCAGGCAGGAGTTGAAAGACGATGATGCCGCGTCTGCTCGTGCCGTCATAAACCACGCTCTCATCTGTAAAGCCTAAAATCAGCCGTTCCGTCAGGGCGTCAGGAAGCAGCCTTTCTGAAGCGGCTGTGCTCCTCCCAGGCCCTTGAGCAAAACTGCCAAGGCCCCCGCTCCTTTCTTGCGCTGACGGATCCTCTCCTTGCACCTCGTCCTGAGAATTTTTCCCAGCCTCAAAGAAAGCATCGGAGACAAGGGAAAACAAGCCGGCAATACCCGCTGAGGAAAGGCCGTCTTTTTTGTCATGGATGGTGATATCGGCAATAACACATTCATCAGGGTATCCAGGGAGGCCACCGTCTATTTTTACCAGGTCATTGACGGTTAGACCCATGAATTCCGAACTGTACTGCACATTTAAGTTGCCCGGCAGCATCTCCCCGGCAGCCACCGGCACAGCCTTATCCTCACCGCGCAGCTCCACGTAGAGCTCCACCGCGTTTTTTCTCAAGGCCCCGGGGACTTCAAAGAGCCACCTCACCCGGTTGAAGGAACCGGGATAAAGCATCCTGGGGTGGGCAAACCCTGCAGGTAGCAAACTGGTAGCAGGGCTTACGGGAATATAAAAATCGCCGCTGGCCGTCTTGAAGCGCAGGGAAAAGCGCTCCAGGGGATCGACCTGCAAAAGGGCCTGCAGCCGGGAAGTAAAGTTGCCTTCCACCACCTTAAAAACAGCGCCCGCACCCGGCGTAAAGCTCCGATCTATCCCGTCATCCCCCTTATCCTTGCCCGTACCCGGTATTTCCGTCAGTTCGTCCCAGGCAGTGATCTCCAGGGTGAAAGCGTCTGTCAACCTGGCAGGGGCTTGTTTGGGCAAAGAGGTAAGGGCAAAGCTCCTAGGCCGCATTTCGCCCACCAGGGGAAGGTCTATATGTCCGTAGTTGAGATCGTAAACATGCAAGGACAGCTGCTCCATGGGTATATCGGGCACCAGGAAGACCAGCGTGCCTGCAATGCTTTCCTCGGGCATAACCATGAGGGCATTATCGCCAGGAGCGGCAAGGGGCTTCTCCACCAGCCAGGTAGCCAAAGAAGCAGGATAAGCCCCTCCGTTGTTGTAAGTCAGGGAAAAATGAGAGACAAAATCGGGAATCAGGTAGGGTATTTTAAGCAATTTAGTTTCCCCCTTGGCGCCACCACCCAGCCAAGCAGAGGGGTGGGAGGAGCCATCGGGATAGACAGTGACTTCCTGGGCCTCCAGGATATTTCGCATCTCCATGGTCAGAGCCAAGAAACGGTAATTGTTAGGGGCGGTAACACCGCCCAGTTTTTTCATCAAAACAAGGGCAGAAGTGCTGATCTCCGCAGCCCCGTTGGCGCCTTTTTTGTTCGCTGCCATACGTTTGGTAATAATCGTATCCTCCGCCGGCACGCCGTAACCAGAAATGAACTCTGCCGTATATTTGTCATACTGCCTGAGAATTTTACCGGGCAGGTATCTTATTGTCTCAGCCGCCACTAGCTCGCCGCTTTTTTTAACGGGGGAGAGCTCCACCAGTTTGCCTGTGGAATACGATTCCCTAGCGCCTGTAGGCGTTGTCTTTTCAATGGCCACAAAGAGGTTGCTAAGCTCGCTGGGAGGAGCACTCTTCACCTGGGCAAGGAGCCTGTTGAAGCTCTGGGATAAAAGGGCCGGGTCTTCGCTGACCACATATTCTCCTCCTGACAATGCTGCAGCCAGCCTGAAATCCTCCGCCTCTTCCTCTACGCCGAGACCCACCCAGAGAACACTAATCTCATCTTTTTTGATCTGGCCGAGAAGTTCGAGGAAAGATTCGTTGCCCGCCGTCGTCTCCAAGGCCGCATCGGTGATATAGACAAGCACCTTCTTTGTTGAAGGTATTTCTTTCAGGGTCTTGTAGCCGGCCAGCACGGAGCCCGCAATATCCGTAGCCCCGCCGGCCTCAAGACGCCCCAGCCCCCTCAGGATCTTCATTTTATCCGTGGTCAGGGCCTGAACGATCTTAGTCTCATCATTAAACTCCGCCAGCTGCAGCAGCACATCAGGGGGCAGCTCCAGGACAAAGTGGCGTAGCAGTTTTTTTACGTTGTAGATTCTGCTACCATAGGTCTCACTGTAATCATTCATAGAGCCGCTGGTATCAATGACAAAGGAAACCACGGGGACGTCACCGGGGGAAGCTTCCAACGGTCGGACATAGGTTGCTTCATAAGTGTTGCCCAAGTTTTCGTTGATGGCCGCGAAAACCTGCTGCAGCGCCGCAGCGTCGGTTGCACTGAAATACCGGCCGCCTGATACCTTAGCCAGGCTCTCCAGGGTAGCCCCGTCATGCTCCCTGCCAAACCCAATGGTAAAAAGTGGAACAGCTGCCTCCTGCACCAGCTGCAGGGTCTCGGCCAGAGTCAGGCCACCGCTGTATTTGACGTCGTTTTCTCCGTCCGTAAAGACAACGAGGGTGGGCCGGTCTTCCCCGG
The DNA here is from genome assembly GCA_937973635.1 of uncultured Bacillota bacterium. Lineage (GTDB taxonomy): Bacteria > Bacillota > Dethiobacteria > DTU022 > UBA8154 > UBA8154. The sequence continues at coordinate 50,151 of CALJJZ010000041.1, forward strand.
CGAGGAGGGCAAGTCCCATTTTAATCGCTTCATAGAGGGCCGTATCCCCGCCAACTTTAAGCGATGCTAAATTTCTTACCGCCTCTGCTTTGGTAGTGCCCTTGAGCTCCCTGGGTATATCATCAAAATCAACGACCCTGATCAGTGCCTCTTCAGGCAGCCCTCTGATGAACTGCTCCGCTGCTTTTAAGGTGGCCTGCATCTGCCCCCGCATGGAACCAGACGAGTCCAATAAAAGGACGACACTTGGGGGCGTTTGCAGCGGCGCCACACTGAGCAGCTTTACAGGCACGCCTCCTTCCATCACCATGGTATTGCCGGTGTCGGGTAAAATTTCCCTCGTGCTTCTGTCCAAAAGCGTAAAATTAAAGCTAACTTGGTTTTTGGAGGTATCTTCTTTCAGCGTGCCGATGCGGATACCCCTCTCGTTATAGCCGTCTGCGCTAGCCCTCATGGTGTTAGCCAGAAAAAAGGGCACCTCCACTTCCGTCATTTCGCCAGAATGGACCGGCACCATAAGGGTCTCATAGTTGCTTACTAAAGCATCGCCCCGGGGATAGATCTTGACATCCCAGAGTCCCGCTGGGACAAACATAATAAAGTCCCCGTCAGGCGTGCGGTCCAGGTAAAAGTCTTCATAGGAAAATTCTGGATGTTCGATGCTCAGGCAGGCATTGCCGCCCAGGGGAAAGGCTTCAATACCCGCCACAAATTCAGAGCTGACCTTAATGGCGCCCAGGGGTTCCCCGTATTTTATCTGCGGCAAAGAGCCGGTTTTTAAGAGGGTAATTTTTATTTCCTTTGTGGTAGCAGGATCATACCAGCTAACTTCCCAGTTGCTAAACCCCGGATCGTACATAATGCTGTCATAGTAGAAGGAAGTGCCCATGGCGTCAAAAACCGTATCCCTGGTCCGGTAGCTGCGCCTGTAGGCCCCAAAATTATTCTCTGTTTTAATTTCAAAGCTCACCTGGCCCCCATCATATTCAAGGTGGATAGACTGGTACTCGTCTCCGGGATTATAAGAGGCAAAACGGACAACATTTTCGTCATAATCCTCAGTATGGATCACAAGGGTATCGCCAACCTTTAACTCGTCCTGCCTGACGATATTCAACATAATTTTGTCATAAGCAATTGCCGCCTCCGCCCACCAGCGCAGGCCGTCATCGCCGTTAAGGACAAAGACAATACTGTCTGCGGCATAACCCATGATCGTGCCGTTTTTGAATCTAATGTAATGCTCGATGTCGTAGACAAATTGATGGTTTTCTTCCATGGTTTTCCCAGAATCAAAGGGCACATGCAACAACCATGCATCGCCATACACTTCCCTCTGCGTAAGGGCATTCTGCCTGTCGGCATAGGTATAGGTATAATAACTTCTGGGGCGCAGTTCAATATAAGAGTAATTGCTTTCGGCACCCATGGGGTTGACAAAGGGCATGGGATTAACCCAGGGAGGGAAATCGCCGTTTTCGGCAAAAAACCAGACCTGAGGGAAATCGTCGGGGGTAAAGACATAAACATCTTCAGACTCATCGCTCAGGGGAGCGCCAGCGGCAGGATCGCTTTCCTTTCCGCCTTCTTTGAGCAAAACAACGGCTGTTACGAGAGCCGCCAGAAACAACACAACCATACCTGCCAGCATAATTTTTTTCCTTGTCAACCCGGCCACCCCGTTCTAAAAATGGCTATAGTGCTCTTAATAATGAATATACGCCTTTTTGTTTTTTTTGGCAACAGGGGATATTTTTCCCTTTTTCTGGTTAAAGCTGCCGGGCCAACCTTGCTCCCAGGGTAAAAGCCTTCTGGTAATTTTTAGCAAAGACTTCCTTGCGACACGCCAACCGCTGCGCCAGATCAAAGCGGGAGGAAAGCGCATTGCCATAATCTTCAAATTGTAGAGTTTCACCGTCCCCCTGTGCAGCGCGGCCCTCCAATGTTTCCTGGACAAACCAATATCCTCTCAAAATAACTTAAGTTTACCCTTTATCTGCTGGAAGTAAGCCTCCGTATGCTTATCCTCCAAGCCATATTTGCGGTACACCCAGTCTGCATAATGGTAGTTCATGCGGTCAAGCAACAAATAATCGACCTTTCCCTGAAGCAACTCCGCCAACCCTTCCGCCCCCGGCAGTACCGGCGCCACCATGGCATAAGTCTTGAGGCCAGCTTTGCGCAACTCACCTAGGGCCTTGAGCCTGACCTTAACCGGGGGCGCAGCGGGTTCAAACAGCCTGCGCACGGCATCGTCCGCCGTGGTAATCGTAAAGCCTACGGTCAAATCTTTTATCTCCTTAAGGAGCTCTAGATCCCGCAGCACCAGAGGCGAACGGGTCTGGATGATGACGGGCCAGTTGCTTTGCGCCAGTATTTCCAAGCATTTTCTGGTCAGCTTGTATTCAGCCTCTAGGGGTTGGTACGGGTCACAGACACCGCTCACCCAAACTCTGCCCCGCTTTTTTTTTGCCAGCTCCGCCCCAAGTAGATCCGCCGCGTTCAGCTTGACGTCAACAAATTTACCCCAGGGCTCTTGATGCCCGCTAAACCTTTGCATAAAACGGGCATAACAGTATGAACAGGCATACTGGCAGCCCACATAGGGATTAATAGTCCATGCGTATATTTTAGAGGGGGAGAGGATCGTTTTAACCTTGATCTCTCTGATGCTGATCATATTATCTTTATCTCTCAACAGTCTATCTGCCACCTTCTATGACTCGAAAATCCAAGCCGTGCTGCCCCAGGGTATAATCCAGGATCTTACCCTCAAAATAGCGCGATAACCGGCTTTCGTAAACCAGCGTCAGATCGTTGACCGCAAATCTTATATCCCCGACATAATTAACGGGCTCTTCCAGAGCCAGGCTGATGCTTGGGCCTCCTCAGGTTACGCTGTCCAGTTGCAGGCGTACGTGTTTTTCCCCTGCGCCTTCATTTTTGATCATCTCCGCCAACCTGGTAGCTGCCTGCGGCGTTACACTCATCATCGTCTCTTCACCTGACCTGCTTTGTAAAATTTCGTAATCCAGTTTTTTCTGCTCATTACTCCCTTTAATTACTATACCACAATTTCAAGCTTTTTTATTAAGCATAAATCGTCCACGATCGTTCGCCTTTCTGCCTTAAAAAGGCTACGATAAGGAAGGTAGGCCATCTAGGCCATCTTATGTAAAATAAATAGTAACTGCTCAGCTCTTTGACAAACGATCTACAATTCCGGAACAAATGGTTTTCCTGCCAGTGCAGACTTAATAGCATCAAGCACCGGGACAGAATTTTTCCTGGCCGTAGAAATGTAGCTGCGGATACGGCAGAACATTTTTGCGCCCAGATCACTGCGGAAAACGCCTGAGATTTTCTGCTTCACCTTGAGCATGCGCAAATCCCTTTCTGCTAAATTGTTGTCAAAGGGAATCTTAAA
>CALJJZ010000042.1 GCA_937973635.1 uncultured Bacillota bacterium
CACGGCAGTTAAGCCCTCCAGCGCCGATGGTACTCGGGGCGACAGCCCCCGGAAGAGTAGGTCCCTGCCGGGATTAAATTTTTAAAAAACAAACTTTTGAGGATGGAGCAGAGGGAAAAGCCCCCTGCTCCATACTGTTTCCTGATGAGCAATGTTTAATGGTGTCAGCTCTGATTATTTACCATTTTGCTTGCAATCGGCTCTAAGCTGTGTTATAGTAAAAGACATGTTAAAAAGTTGAAGTAGTTGACATCTTTAAGCCTCCTTTTACCGGCAGGTCGTAAGGTGCTTGATGAAATTCCGCTTTTTGAACAAAAAACTAGTTGGAGGCTTTAAAGATTATGGATGGTAAAGTAAAATGGTTTAATGCGGACAAAGGTTACGGCTTTATTGAAAGAGAAGACGGAGAAGACGTCTTTGTACACTTCTCTGCCATTGAGGGCAACGGTTTCAAAACCCTGGATGAAGGCCAAAGCGTGGTGTTTGACATTGTTAAAGGTAACCGGGGGCTGCAAGCAGCAAACGTAGTTCGTCTTTAAAACGAACACTGAGGAAGAACTTAAAGGCATTTCCGGGTTAAGCCGGGGATGCTTTTATTTTAATTTTATGCATGTATAAATAATTAAAGTTAAGCCCTATTATCTTTAATTGCAAAAGGAAGAAGGAGATTTTAAGCGATGTCGTTTTTTAAGGAATTAAATTTAAGCCAGCCCGTCCTGCAGGCCATTGCACGTATGGGCTTTGAAGAAGCTACGCCCATTCAGGAAGAGGCCATCCCCCCGGCTTTAGAGGGCCGGGATATAATCGGCCAGGCACAAACGGGCACTGGCAAGACGGCCGCCTTTGGTATCCCCTTGGTAGAAAAGGTGGAGGGGAAAACAGAGCACGCCAGGGGCCTGGTGGTGGCCCCTACCCGGGAGCTGGCAATCCAGGTAGCGGAGGAGCTGAACAGTATCGGCCAGGTTAAAGGCATCCGTGCCCTGCCTGTTTACGGCGGCCAGGATATAAACCGGCAGATCCGCTCCCTGAAAAACAGGCCGCAAATTATTGTGGGTACCCCTGGCCGGCTTATGGACCATATGCGCAGGAAAACAATCCGGCTGCAGGAAGTGACCATGGTGGTCCTCGATGAAGCGGACGAGATGCTGAATATGGGTTTTATCGAGGATATTGAAACTATCCTGCAGGATATACCCCCGCAGCGGCAAACCTTGCTTTTTTCCGCAACTATGCCCAGGCCTATCCAGGATCTGGCACGGCGTTTCATGAAAGATCCGAAACTAATCCAGATCAAGCCGAAAGAAGTGACTGTTCCTAACACAGAGCAATACTACTATGAGCTCCACGAAAGGCAGAAATTTGATGTGCTCTGCCGCATCCTGGACCTGCAATCTCCTGAGCTGGCCATTGTCTTTGGCCGCACCAAAAAACGGGTGGATGAGCTCTACGAAGCCCTGACCAAGCGGGGCTACTCTGCCGAAGCTATCCACGGCGATCTTACCCAAGCGCGGCGGGACAGCGTGATGCGCAACTTCAGGGCCGGCGTTACAGAAATACTGGTGGCCACCGATGTGGCGGCCCGGGGCCTCGATGTAGGCGGTGTAACCCACATCTACAATTTTGATATACCCCAGGACCCGGAAAGCTATGTGCACCGCATCGGCCGTACCGGGCGCCTGGGCAAAGCCGGTGTGGCCAGCACCTTTGTCACGCCCCGAGAACTGGACCACCTGCGGCTGATCGAAAAGGCCATCGGCAGGAAAATTACGCGGCGGCCCGTGCCGACGCTGGGGGAAGCTCTGGAAGGGATGCAGCGGTTAAGCGTGGAAAAATTGCTAGGGGTTGTGGAGAGAGGGGAGGCAGGGCGCTACAGGGAACTTGCCGAGTCGCTGCTTTTGCAAAACGATTCTGTCACGCTGCTGGCTGCAGCCCTGAAACTCCTTACCAGGGAACCGGACATTACGCCTGTCCAGCTGACGGAGGAAGCCCTCCTCAGGGCGAAAAAAGCCAGACCTCTCCCCAGCTTAGGGGCCCCTTTCCAGGCAAAAAGGCAGGCCTATAAAAAAAACCGCGCCGAGAAAAGGGAAAGGGATTTTAGCTATGGCCACCGCGAAAAAAGCTATTAAGGCGGCAGCAAGCCTTATTTTTCCGTGGGGCCGCAAAGAATTCCACCCCCCGAGACAGGCCCTTGCCGGGGAGATGGTGGCGCAGGCCGGTTTTGCCCCCGCTGCCTTAGCTGCCCAAGCACCTCTGCTAAGCCGCCCCCTAAGGCGAGGGGGCCGCGGAGAGGGGCGCGGGCCGGCCGAAATAATAACCCTGCCCTAAATCTACCTCTAGGTCTTTTAGGGCCTTGAAGATCCTCTCGTTTTCCACGAATTCGGCAATGGTGGTCTTGCCCATGGAGCGGGCGATAAAATTAATGGCCTGCACGATATGGCGCTGGTCTTCGTCCTTGTCGATATTGCGGATGAAGAAGCCGTCGATTTTGATGCAGTCCACAGAGAGGAGCTTTAAATAGGAAAAAGAGGAAAAACCGATGCCGAAATCGTCTAGGGCAAAACGGCAGCCCATCCCCCTTAATTTTTTAATCCACCGTTCCGCCTGCACCAGGTCTTTTACGGCGGCAGTCTCTGTAATCTCCATGCCCAGCTGGGCGGGGTTGATGCCGCTTTGGCCGATCTCCTGGGCGATCTGGTTTAACAGCCCTTCGTCTCCCATGCTCACGCCGGAGAGATTGACAAAAAGTTTTAGCTCCGGGTTTGCCTTTAAATAGGTAAGGGCCTTGCTGATCACCCAGTAGTCCAGCCGGGGCATGAGGCCGAATTTTTCCGCCAGGGGGATGAACTGGCCGGGCGGGATAAGCTTCTTCTTGTCCCTGAGCCTGAGCAGCACTTCGTAATGGGATACTTTGCCCCTGCTTAAGTCTATCACCGGCTGGCAATAGAGGACGAAGCGCTCTTCTTTCAAGGCTTTGGCCACTAACTTGAACATCTCGTACGTCTCCGACTGGAAAGCGATGGGCTCCTCCCTGCTGTCGAGGAGGACGGTCCTGTTTTTGCTCTCCGCCTTGGCCGCATCCAGGCCGATGCTGACCCGGGAGAGGAGCTTCTGGGGGTCGAGAAGCCCGTCAATGGCAATCACGCCGATGCTGAGGCTCAGCTTGAAGCCGAGCTCTGTCTCGTCAAGGTTGCTGCGGATCCGCTCCGCCAGCGGCAGGGCTTCTTCGACCTTCTGCCCCTCCAAAAGGACGGCAAACTCGTCTCCGCCCAGGCGGGCCACCAGGTCTTCTTCCCGCAGGTTTTCCTGCAGGAAGGAGACGAGCTTGATTAAGCACATGTCTCCGGCGGCAAAGCCCTGGGATTCGTTGAGCAGGCTGAAATTGTCGATGTCCACCACCATGAGGGCGCTTTGTGCCCCGCGCTTGGCCCTGGCCACCACGCGCTTTAAGTTTTCCTCCAGCATGTAGCGGTTGGGGATATTGGTGAGGGGGTCGTGGGTGGCCAGGTGCTTGAGCTGCTCTTCCATCCTTTTGCGCTCAGTAATATCCTGCACTGTCCCCAGCATGCGCACGGCTTTACCCCCCGCGTCAAAAAAGAGGTCTGCCTGTTCATGGATCACGGCGACGGAACCGTCGGGTCGGACGATCCTGTGGTCCAGACGGTAGGGCTTGTTGTGGGCCAGGGCCTCGGCCACCGCTTTTTCTACCGTTTCCCTGTCTTCTGGGTGGGTCATCTGCAAAAAAGCTTCATAGCTGGGGCTAAAGGCCTCAGGGTCCAGGTTGAAGATCCGGTAGACCTCCTCCGACCAGCTAAGCTGGCCTTCTTCGAGGTCCCACTCCCAGTGCCCCAGGCGGGCGATCTTTTGTGCCTTGGCTAGGCCGGCTTCGCTTTTGCGCAGTGCCTCCTCCGCCTGCCGGTGTTTGATAATCCCTGCTAGGGTATTGGCTACGGCCATTAAAAAGGTTTCTTCCCGGGTCTTGCGCGTATGTTCGGCAGGGAGATAAAGGTTCAAAACTCCCAGGGTGTTCTCGCCAAAAAGGATGGGGAGGCAGTAATGGCCGTGGGGCGTTTTGAGCCAGTGGTCGTCTTTAAGCAGGTCAGCGTAACTGGCAAACTGGATCTGTTTAAGGCCCGCGGCTTGCCCGCAGAGGCAATGGCCCAGGCTTATCCGGGCGCAGTTTGCGCGCAGTTCCTGGAGCATCCCATGTTGCGCGGCCATAAAGAGGGTTTTGCCATTTTTCTCCATGAGAAAGATGGAGCCCCTTTTATCCAGCCAGGGGATGGTGAGGACAGTAGCGAGGGCCTGGTCGAGGAGCCCTTTAAGGTCCGTCTCCTCTTGCAGCAGCTTTTGCAGGGCATAAAGGACCTGCTGCTGCTCATAGTTGCGCTGCAGCTCCTCTTCCACGGTGAAGCGGTACATGGCTTCAGCGATGAGGGGCACCAGGGACTCCACCAGCTCCACCAGGCCCTTGGGCAAGGTATCTGCTGTTTTGTCCGCGAGGTGGATCACCCCGAGGCTTTCGCCGCGGCGCAAAATGGGGATCACGGCGAGGGAGCGGAACCCGTATTTGATGCATGTGCCCCTGTAGCTATCTTTGACTAAAAGATCCTTGAGCGCCTCTGTATTGTTGCAGCAAAATGATTTAAAGGGCGTGAGGTAAGGGTATTCCTGCTCTTGCGGCTTGGCCAAGGCAATCCTGGTGCAGATGCAGCTGTCCTCCTCCAGGCTGAGGCAGCTCTCCTGTTCCAGAAAATCCTGGCTGTAGCCCCTGTACGCTTCGTAGGAGATATGGCCTTCCTTATCCCTAACCCTTATGCCCAGGTAAGGGCAGCCAGTGCGGGTACTTAAGAGCTCTGCCAGCTGCTCCAGGTAGGCTTTGCGGTTATGGGCCTGGGTAAAGAGGTCCAAGATTTCTTTGTTGAGCAAGGCGTAATCTGCAGGCGCTGGCCCTGCCCAGGATGTGCCGTCGGGAGCAGAGGGGCCAGGGTACTTTTCCCTTGGGCTGTTTTCTGTACCGGCCATGTTTATGTCTCCTTTTGCCCCTTGGCTTTAGTGCCTTTAGCTTTCAAACAGCTTCAATTTCCGGAAGAGGCTGGAGACGCTGATACCCAGGTTTTTGGCCGCTTCATATTTGTCCCGGCATCTTTCCAGCTCTGCTTTAATCAGCTCCAGCTCGTATTGTTCCACTTTGGCCTTGAGGGGGAGGTTGCCGGTGCCTTTGAGCGGGGCATAAGGCCCAGGCAGGCAGGAGAGGGTGATCCTCTCCTCGGGGACGGTAATGAGCAGCCTTTCCACCAGGCTTTCCAGCTCCCTTACGTTGCCGGGCCAGCCGTAGAAGCACAGCTGCTTGACTGCCGCGGCGTCAAATTCTTTTTTAAAGCCGCACCGGGCCGCCAGCCGCGCGCAGAAGTGGGAGATAAGCACCGGTATATCCTGCCGGCGTTCACGCAGGGGCGGCACCTCCACGGGGACGACGAGGAGCCGGTAATAAAGGTCCTTGCGGAAAGCATCTTTGGCCACCAGGGCGGCGAGGTCGCGGTTTGTGGCGGCGATGATCCTGACGTCGGCAAAGCTGGCTTTAGTGCTGCCGACCTTGTAATATTCCCTGTCCTGCAGGACACCCAGCAGTTTGGCCTGGGCTTCCAGGGGCAGCTCGGCAATTTCGTCCAGGAAGAGCGTCCCGCCGTGGGCCCGCTCCAGGTAGCCCTCTTTGCCAAATTTGAGGGCGCCCGTAAAGGCGCCAGGGGCATAGCCGAACAGCTCTGACTCCAGCAGGTCCCGGGGGATGGCGGCACAGTTGATTTTTACAAAATTGCCCCGCCCCGCCCGGGGGCTGCGCCCGTGGATCAGCCGGGCCACGAGCTCCTTGCCCACTCCCGTTTCGCCGGTGATGAGCACAGTGGAGTCCACGGCGGCCAGCCGGTGCGCCAGCTCTACGACCTTTTGCATTTTGCTGCTGGCATAGACGATCTCGTAGCTGCTGGTGCCCGTGAGGCTTTCCGTGTCCCGGGGCGTACGTAACGGACTCTCTCCCGCTTTTTCTTCCGGCTGGACGAGGGAGAGGCTCCTGACGTTGCAGACGATGCGGTAGATATTGCCCGAGCGGTCGAGGACGGGCGACGCCGTGCTCAAGAGGCGTTTTCCCGCCGCTGTGAGCAGCTTGCTGGTCACAACCCTCTTCTGCTGGGCGGCCTTCAGGGAGGCGGAGTTGTCGATCATGCCTGTGCGTAAAAGCTCCCTGATGTTGTGCCCTACCTGTTTTTTGATCTCCAGGCCGGACACTTGCTCCAGGGCAGGGTTGGCGTACAAGATGGTGGCGTTATCGTCTAGGATTAAAAAAGCGTCGCTGGAGTGGGTCCACAGGGTTATGAGCTCGCGGAAATCGTCTTTCTTCACGGGCAGGCCCCTCCTCTGGCGTTAGGCAAGGGGTAAAGCTGCCTCCCCCTTTGCCGCTTTTAGAGTTTACTCCAGTATACTTTAAGGAGAGCTTCTTTTCAATATGCTGGGCGTCTCTCTCTCATTTTTGCCATAAATACGGGCTTTTTTTCTTAATTTTAAGAATGGGGCAGCCCCCCAAGCAGGGCCGCGGGGCCGTATCGCCGCCAGGGCGCTCCTGAAAAGGGAGCTGGCATGAAGCTGGCATAATAATTGCAAGTAAGATTTCTGTCCAGGCTTTAATTGCAGCACGCCGATGCGGCAATAAAGAGAAAAAAAGTTTGGGGAGGTGTAAGATGCCGGCATAAAGAAACCTGCCCTGATGAGGGGAAAAGCGTAAGAAGGATGATTGTGGTTTTCGAGGGGCAACTTTGCCTAAGGGCAAAAGACCAAAAACTCAGGAGGTAAGAAAAAAGTCATGGGAAACAAGGGTGTAATTGCGCGTTTATTTTTAACCAGCTTAGTTGTTTTAATTGTGCTCGCGTTAGTCTTTTCCGCAGGCTGCCAGCCCAAAGCGCCGGCCCCTGCAGCGCCGGCCCCTGCGCCTGGCTCTCCGGCCCCTGCAGCGCCGGCTCCAGCCCAGACCTATGCGCCGGTGGAGCTTAACTTTGCCACCTGGCAGCCGCCCGGCCATGTCAACAACACCCAGGTCTTTGAACCCTTTACCAGGGAAGTAGCGGAGAAAACTGAGGGCAGGGTCAAGATATACCTGCACCCCGGCGGGGCCCTGGCTAAAGGAGACGAAACCTACGACGGCGTTGTCACAGGCATCCTGGATATAGGCTTTGCCCTGCAGGCCTATACCCCCGGGAGATTTCCCTTAACCACGATCATGGAATTCCCCTTCCTCTTCTCCAACTCTCTGCAAGCCTGCCTGGCCACGATGGAGCTCTACCAGACCAACCAGGCCTTCCAGGATGAATACAAGGACGTCAAAGTGTTCTGGATCGGTGCCACGGACACCGCTGCCCTTTTGTCCACCAAGCCGGTTAAGACTATGGAAGACATGAAGGGCCTGAGGATCAGGACTCCCGGCACGATCCAGAACGACGTAGTTACAGCCTTTGGCGGCATCCCCGTCTCCATGCCCTATGCCGACGTTTACGATGCCCTGCAGCGGGGCGTAGTGGACGCCACCTTTGGCCCCTTCACCTCCATCCTGCCCTTTAAGCTCCACGAAGTCATCGACCATGTCTTAATGGTGGACTTTTACGTCACGCCCCTTTATGTGGTCATGAACAAAGAGAAGTGGAACAAGATCTCCCCCCAGGACCAGGCCATCATCGAAGAGCTGGTAGCCCAGTTCCCGCGGCAGATCGGCGAGCTTTACAACCACGAGGTGGAGGTTAACCTCAAAGTAGTCAAAGACAACAACATCACCCTGAACACCATGACCCCGGAACAGATCGCCGAGGCCAAGAAAGTCTTGGAGCCGCTCCAGGCCAAATGGCTGGCAGATATGAAAGCCAAGGGCCTACCGGCGGAGGAAGTATACGCCCAATTCAAGCGGCTAGCGGAAAAATATAAATAAGCTCTTCTCCCCCGGGCGCTTTCAAGGGCCCGGGGGCAAAATTTTATCTTCAGACAGAACAACGGAGGCAAACAGATAATGCTACTGCTCAAGAAAATCATTTACGGCATCAATGAGCATGTTTTAAAAATAGCCATGCTTTTAATCGTGCTCATGATGTTCGTTACCGTGGCCGACGTAATGGGCCGTATGTTCTTCAAGCCCCTCCCCGGCACCTTTGAGTTAACCCGCCTGGCCCTGGCCGTAATCGTCTTTACTTCCCTGGGCTACAGCCAGATACACAAAGTCCATATCGCCATCAACATTTTAGTCTCCCGCTTGCCCTTCAAAGCACAGCATTATATCGAAGTATTAAATACGATCCTCAGCCTGGCCACCTTCTCCATCGTCGTCTGGCAGATGCTCAAGTATGCCGAGCGCCTGGCCAGCGTCAACCAGGTAACGGCCGTTTTGCGCACCCCCGTCCATCCCTGGGTCATCGTTTCTGCCGTGGGCGTTTTCTTCTTCTGCCTAGCGCTGCTCTGGGATCTCATCGTAGGCATCAGTAAGCTCAAGGGGGGTGATGTGGATGAGTACCGCTCACCTTGGTCTGCTTAGCGTCGTCCTGCTTTTCCTTTTAGTCTTCCTCAGGCTTCCCATCGCCTTTGCCATGATCTTCGTGGGCACGGCAGGTTACGCCTATTTCATCAACCCTGGAGCCGCCTTTATCAAGCTGGGCACAGACATGTTCAACAACGCCACCATCTACACCCTGAGCGTCATCCCCATGTTCCTCCTCATGGGCCTTTTCTTAGGTACTTCAGGGCTGGGGCGCCAGCTCTTTAAAGCCTTCAACTCCTGGCTGGGGCACATCAGCGGGGGGCTGGCCATCGCCTCCATCGGCGCCTGCGCCTTCTTTGCCGCCGTCTCCGGTTCCGTCATCGGCACCACGGCCACCATCGGCAAAGTAGCCGTACCCGAAATGCTGGCCCACAGATACAAAGAAACCTTTGCCGCCGGCACCGTCGCCGCCGGGGGCACCCTGGGGATCTTAATCCCCCCCAGCTCCGTTTTGATCATCTACGGCGCCCTGACAGAAGAATCCATCGGCAAGCTCTTAATCGCCGGCATTCTCCCCGGCATCGTCACGGCAGTGCTTTTGGCCCTGGCTGCCTGGCTGCAGGTAAAAATCAACCCCAGCCTGGGGCCAACGGCACCCAATGCAGCCCTGAAAGAAAAATTGGAATCGGTCAAGCTGATCTGGCCCGTGCCCGTGATCTTTGCCATCTCCATGGGGGGCATCTACCTGGGCGCCTTTACTGCCACGGAGGGCGGTGCCGTGGGCGCGTTCCTTTCCCTCCTTTATGCCCTTTTAACCAAACAGGTCAACTGGAACTCATTTACCGGCGCCTTAAAAGAGACCTCCAACGTTGTGGCCATGATCTTCCTCGTGATCATCGGCGGCGTCATCTACGGCCATTTCCTCACGGCTACCAGGATCCCTTTAATGATGCGGGATGCCATCATTGCCCTTGACCTGGCCCCCCTTCTCCTGGTCACCTTTATCTTTGTCTGTTACTTTGTGGCCGGCTTTTTTATGGACGCCATGGCTGTAATCGTCATTCTCACAAGCCTGTTTTATCCCCTGGTGATCAGCGCAGGGTACAACGGCATCTGGTTTGGCGTGATCACCATCCTTATGGTCAACATCGGCTTTCTTACCCCGCCCGTGGGCGCCGTAAGCATGGTCACCGCCTCTGTGACCAATATCCGGGTGGAGACGGTGTTCAAAGGGGTCACCCCGTACTGGCTGGCCTTGATCCTGGCGACGTTTATCAATATCCTCTTCCCCCAGATCGCTACTTTCTTGCCCGGGTTGATGAAATAGTTAGCTGCAAAGGGTGATAGTGAAAATGGTGGCACCGGGGGAAAAATTATACGCTTCATAAACACACTACATTACTGAAGGCAGGAGTTTTTTTACATGGAATTTAAACAGGCATGTCTAGACGAAGTATTTAAAAGCGTGGCAGGACAATACCCGGAGCAGACGGCCCTTATTTTTAAAGACCAGCGGTACACCTTTGCCGAGCTGGACAACCTTGTGCAGCAGATCGCGGCCCTGCTCCACAAAAAAGGCGTCAAAAAAGGAGAGAGGGCCATCATCTACCTGCCCCACATGCCCGCATGGGTGGGGGCCTGGCTGGCGCTGCAGCGCCTGGGCGCCGTGGCTGTCCCCGTCACCCATTTTTATGGCTTTGAGGAGCTGGCTTACATCGCCAGGGACTGCGCCGCCGGCACCATCTTTTGCGCCGCCTCCAACTTTGAGCAGGTGCTCAAAGCCTCGCAGCAGGCACCCCCGCAGAGGGTCGTGGTGCTAGGCGCCGGGGAGAGCAGCCTGGCTATGCCCCAGGAGCTGCAGGAGACCGAGCTCCTTTTCCTGGAAGACGAGCTCGCCAGGGGCCAGCTCCCCTCCTTCCCGGCCCCTGGCTGCGTTCCCACGGAGATGGCAGAGCTCCTATATACAGGCGGTACCACCGGCTTCCCCAAAGGAGTGCCCCTTACCCATGTCTTGCTCTTGACGGCCATGGAGGTCAAAAGATCTGAATTTGCCTCTGTCGTCCCCCGGGGCCAGGGCGTCTCCCTCCAGGGAGCGCCCCTTAACCATATCCTGGGCCAGGAGTTGGGTCTGGGCTCTATCCTTGCAGGGGACGCCCTCGTCCTTTTGCCCAAGATGGACCTGCAGGAGATCTTCGCCCAGATCCAGGAGCATAAGGTTACCACCTTTTTTGGCACCCCGACGCTGTGCCGCATGATCTTGGAGCACGAACAAGTAGACGCTTACGACTTTAGCTCCCTGAAATATGTCTTTACGGCGGGGGAAGCCCTCCCCGACGAGGTCGCTAAAAATTGGCGGAAAAGGTTCAACCACCTCCTCTACAACGGTTACGGCAGCACGGAGACCTGCGGCGGGATCACGGGGACGCCTGTGGGCGTGCCGTACCCCGAAGGCACGTGTGGCAAAGTGGTCCCCACCAAAAGGATCAAGCTGCTCAACCCCGATACCCTGGAGCCGGTAACCGCCGTAAACGAGCCGGGGGAGCTCCTTGTGGCCTCCGACCAGATGGTAACAGCGTACTGGAACAAGCCCGAAGAGACGGCCCTGCACTTTGTAGAGCTGGAGGGCCAGATCTGGTATAAGACCGGAGACATCGTGCGTATCGACGCGGACGGCTGGGTCTTTTTCGTGGACCGCTCCGTGAACATGATCAAGCATAAGGGCTACAGGGTGGCCGCGGTGAAGGTGGAAGGTGTCCTCTACAAGCACCCGGCGGTCTTTGAATGCTGTGTCATCGGCATCCCCGACGCCAAGGTGGGAGAACGGATCAAGGGCTTTGTCGTCCTGAAAGCGGGTATGGAGCAGACCACGCCCGAGGAGCTGATCGGCTGGTGCGCCGCGCACCTCGCCTCCTACGAAGTGCCTGCCGCCATTGAAATACGCGACAGCCTCCCCAAATCTGCCGTGGGCAAGATCCTGCGCCGCATTGTCAGGGACGAGGAACGGGAAAAAATGAAAAGCAGCGGGCAGGCCGGCTAGGGGTCTAGGCGCGGAAACGGCGGCAGGCCGGGCTTAAAAAGGCCCCCTGCCGCCGTTTCTATTGCCTCAGCCGCAAAGAATGCCTGGCTGCCCGCGGGGTGATTTTTCTCGCTGCCCTGGGCAACTTAGGGAGGATCGCTGCCCACGTGACCACCCTGGCCGAGGTCGTAACGGAGGAATTTTAAAGCTCTTTGCCGGGGATAATATTTTTGAGGATAATATTACCAAAAAAAATATTTGCTTTTTAAAATGAATATGTTATTATAATAACCAGCGTTAAAAAGATTAAAAACTGAACAATCTTTAAGGGCCTCTGCTTTAAAAAGGTGTTTCATGTTTTGAAGCTTTTTGACTCGCGCATCAATTATTTTAAGGAGGCCTGATTTATGGAAGGCAAAGTCAAATGGTTCAACGCGGAGAAAGGGTACGGCTTTATTGAAAGCAGCCAGGGAGGGGACGTTTTTGTCCATTATTCCGCCATTCAGCGGGAAGGCTTCAAGACCCTGGAAGAGGGGCAGACGGTGGAGTTCGACGTAGTAGAAGGTAACCGCGGGCCCCAGGCTGCCAACGTTATCCCCCGCTAAAGGAGCGGAGTTGGCCTGGCCAGCAGGTTGTCTCCGCCAAGCAGCTTATCCATGACAAAAAGGGCGTTTCTCTTAGCTAAAACAAAGGGCCGCCCTTTGTTCTTTTTGCTTTATTATTATTTTTCGCTGGCAGAGCTTAAAACTTTACGGAGTTGCTGCAAATTGAACCTGCAGATGGTGCTGAACCCCCTCGCCAGGGTGCTGCTTATTGTCGGGGCCGCCCTCGTCGTCCCCCTCCTCTGGTCCCTCTACCTGGAAGACGGCATGGCCCTTATTTTTCTCCTGACCATCGCCATCTTTGTGGCCACGGGCCTTATCCTTTTGTACTTTTTTCCTTTCCGCCACCAGAACCAGGCCATTAAACCGGCGGAAGGCTACCTCATCGTCACCTGCAGCTGGATTGTCGTCGTTTTGCTGGGCTCCCTACCCTTTATCTTTGCCAATGTAATGGACTTTGGCGACGCTTTTTTTGAAACCATGTCCGGTTTTACCACTACCGGCGCCAGCGTCCTTGCGGAGGTGGAAAAACTGGCCCCTAGCCTCCTGATCTGGCGCGCTCTCACCCAGTGGCTGGGGGGCATGGGCATTGTCGTCCTCTTTATTGCCCTCATGGTCAGGTTTGGCTCCGGCTTAAACAGGATCTTTACCGCCGAGGCCCCGGGCACTACCGTGGAGAAGCTCACGCCCCGCCTTACCGATACGGCCAAAAGCCTCTGGCAGATCTACCTCTTTTTTACCCTGGCCCAGGTGCTCCTGCTCATGGTCGCGGGGATGACCTTTTTTGACGCCCTGGCCCACACCTTTACCTCCATCGCCACAGGGGGCTTTTCTACTAAAAATGCGGGCATTGCCTTTTTTGCGGACAACCTAGCTGTACAGCTTATCCTCATCCTTTTTATGTTCTTTGGCGGCACAAACTTTGCCCTCTTTTATTTTTATTACAAGCAAAAGACCCTGAAAGTGTTCTGGCAGAGCGAAGAATTTAAGCTGTACCTAAAGGTTATTGCCATCGCCACCCTCGTTGTCTGCGCCGGCCTGTATTTTTCCGGCCGGGAGGTGGAAGGCTTTCTGCCCGTCACCGCCCTTTTCCAGGTCGTCTCCGTCGTCACCACCACCGGGTATGCCACGGTGGACTACGACCTCTGGCCCAACCTGGCCCGGAACGCCCTCTTTGTGCTCCTTTTTCTGGGCGGCAGCATGGGCTCTACGGCAGGGGGCATCAAAATGCTACGGCTGTTGATCCTTTTGAAAGTGGGGCTGGCGGAGATCTTCCGTTTTCGCCATCCTACGATCGTGCGCACGATCAAGGTCAACAACGAGCGCATCGACGACAGGCTGGTCATCCATACCTTTGCCTTCTTTTTCGTTTACCTCCTCCTGGTGGGGCTGGGCACCATCGTCATGTCAGCCCTGGGCCTGGACTTTGAAAGCGCCCTCTCCTCCGTCCTGGCCTGCCTCGGTGTCATCGGCCCCGGCTTCGGGACGGTGGGGCCGGCCCAGAACTATGCCCACCTGCCCCTGGCGGGCAAATACTGCCTGAGCCTGCTCATGCTCCTGGGCAGGCTGGAGATCTTTACCATCCTCGTTTTGTTTTACCGCAAGCCTTAAAGCCGCCCGGTCAGTTTGCTCCTTTCCCTTGTCAAAACGCCCGCTTTGGGTTAAAATAAAAGATGTGCAGCATGAGGCCGCGGAGAGATGGCTGAGTTGGACGAAGGCGCTCGCCTGGAAAGCGAGTAGACGGGGCAAAACCTCGTCTCGAGGGTTCGAATCCCTCTCTCTCCGCCATTAAATTTTGTCAGCTAATTTGGCCGTGCTAGACGGGGAGGTAGCGGTGCCCTGAACCTGCAACCCGCTAGAGCAGGGTTGAATTCCTGTCCCCGGCCCTCCGTCCTTTCAGGGTCTGCTCCCGGTAAGTGGTGATGAAGCCCTGGTCCTGTGCGGCGCATGGCTATGAACCCCGTCAGGTCCGGGAGGAAGCAGCGGTAAGTGGCATGTTGCGGGTGCCACGGGAGCGCTGGGGGAGAGCAAACTGCCCGGATAACGCCTGGGAGGCGGGGCCAAAGACAGGTGCACGGCCATTAAATCAACTGCAAAAGACCAGCCCGCCGCGTCCGCTATGCGGCGGGCAGCTTTTTCAGGCAGGAAATAAAGGCCCGGCGGCGAAATAATGCCTGAGGGAATAATGAGGGAAGAATAAAGTCAGCAGTCAGGCTCCGGCCCGGAGGTGATCTCCTTGTCCCTTTCCCCCGGCGGCCCCGGCCCCGCTTCTAAAGACGGCTCCGGAGACGGCCGCCCCCCCTATATGGCCCTTTACCGCAGCTGGCGGCCCCAGCTCTTTGCCCATGTCCTGGGCCAGGAGCATATTACCCGCTCCCTGCAGAACGCCCTGGCGAGGGGGCGTATTGCCCATGCCTACCTTTTTTGCGGGCAGCGCGGCACGGGCAAGACCACCATGGCCAAGCTGCTGGGCAAAGCCCTCAACTGCCTGGAAGGGGTCAAGCCAGAGCCGTGCAACCGCTGCCGTTCCTGCGTGGAGGTGACGGAGGGCCGCAACCTGGACGTGCTGGAGATCGATGCCGCCTCCAACCGGGGTATCGACGAGATCCGGGACCTGCGGGAGAAAGTGCGCTACGCCCCTGCCCAGAACCGCTACAAGGTCTATATCATTGACGAAGTGCACATGCTCACCCCCGAAGCCTTTAACGCCCTGCTCAAGATCCTGGAGGAACCGCCGGCCCGTGTGGTCTTTATCCTAGCCACCACGGAGGCGCACAGGTTACCCCTGACCATCGTCTCCCGCTGCCAGCGTTATGACTTCCACCTCCTGGAGGCGGAGCAGCTGACGGCGCGGCTGCGCGAAGTGGCGGCGGCCCTGGACTTTTCCGTCGAAGAAAAAACCCTGGCCCTTTTGGCCCGCCAGGCCGAAGGGGCCGTGCGCGACGCCCTGGGCCTGCTGGAGCAGTGCCGCGCCTACGGCGGCGAGGCCATCAGTTACGCCGAGGCGCTGGAGGTCCTGGGCCTGCCCACGCCGGAGCTCCTGTACCGCTATTACCAGGCCGTCATCGACGAAGACCTGGCCACGGGCCTTGAGCTTGTGCGCGCAGCAGTCTGGCGGGGCCTGGACCTGCAGCGGCTGCTCAAGGAGCAGACGCTGTACCTGCGTAAACTCTTGCTGCTGCAGGCGGTGCCGGAGGACGACGCCGCTCTTTTTGCCGATGTCCCCGCTTTCCGGCCCTACCTGCTGGAGCACCGCCATAAATTTCCCCCTGCGGTCATCCTGGAGATGCTGGAGATCCTGCAGCGGCTGGCTTTTGAGCTGCGCGGCGCCTCCCAGCCCCAGTTCCTGCTGGAGCTGGCCTTTTTGCGCCTGACACGGGCCTACCGTTTTCGCCGTTACCTTTCCCCCGCCGGGCTGCTCCAGAGCCTGGAACAGCTGGAAGAACGGCTGCTGGCCGCGGGCAGACCCAGGCTGGGCGGAGAAGAAGCGGCAAAAAGAGAAGAAAGGGCAGAGGCGCAAACCGCTGCCGGCGGAGAGCCCCCCGAGGCTGCCCTCCTCGCCGCAGAAGAAGGGAAAAGGCCGGCAGAGCCCGGGCGTCCCGAAACGGAAGCGGAGCGGCCCGCAGCGGCACAGGAAAGAGGAATAGAGCAAAGAGGAGCAAAGAAAACAGCAAACGGGGATAAACTAAAACCCGGGGACGAAGCAGGGAGCGCGGCAGGAAACGGAGACGGAGCCGGGCCGCTCCCTCTCCTGGGGGAGACGCCTTCCGCCGCCCCGGCTTTAAATACGTTCTGGGAAGAGCAGTTCCTGGCGCGGCTGAAAAAAGAGCGCAAGCTCAACCTTGTGGCCTACCTTATGGAAGCGGCCCCCCTCTCCTTTAAAGGCGGCATTTTTGCTGTAGGTATACCCCCCCGGCACGCTTACGTGAAAAAAAGGCTCGAAGACGGGAGCAACAGGAGATATATGGAGAAGCTGCTGGAGGAGCTGCTGGGGGCAAAGGTGAAGCTGCAGTTCATCGTGGGCCCTACCTCTCCGGCAGCGGGTGCCCCCCCCGGGCCGCCGGGGAGCCCCCTCTCTCCGGCGGGGGCGGGCCAGAAAACCGCCGGGCCCCGGACCGGCCCTGCCGCCCCGCTCCGCCCCGGCAGCAGCGGCAGGGGGGATGAAGGCAGCGGCGAGTACCTGCTGCGCCATGTCCTGGAGCTGTTTCAGGGACGCCTCATCGAAGTGGGGCAGTCCGGGGACGGGGAGAAAAGCAAGGACAAAAAGGCGGCGGCCGACCCTGCACCGTGGCTGGAGGAGAAGATCCCCCTGCCCGAGCCGCCGCTGCCCGGGGAGGACGACATCGATTAGGTGCAGGCGCCCGGAGGAAAGGAAAGCCTCCGTTTTTGCGGCTGCGGACCGGGAGCAGGATCAACAGGAGTATGCTTAAAGGAAAGATGCTTAAACAGAAAGGGGTATCAGGGTGAACGGGAAAATGGGCAAGATGCTCAAGCAGGTACAGAAAATGCAGAGCCAGATGCTGCGGCTGCAGGAGGAGCTGAAAGGGCGCACCGTAGAGGCGGCCAGCGGCGGCGGCGCCGTGCGCTGCGTGGTCAGCGGCGCCCATGAGCTGTGCGAGCTCGTTATTGATCCGGCCCTGCTGGAGGAAAAGGACGTGGAGATGCTGCAGGACCTGATCATGGCCGCCGTCAACGAGGCCATGCGCGCCGCGGAGAAGATGGTCAACGACGAGATGGGTAAAATTACGGGCGGCATGGGCCTGCCGCCGGGGATATTCTAGGGCAAGCGTTTTTTACTTCCCGGAAAGGTTGGTTTTAACGATGCTCTTTTCCCCTGCCCTCAACCGGTTGGCCGAGGCTTTCCGCCGCCTGCCTGGGATCGGCCCCAAAACGGCGCTGCGCCTGGTTTACCATGTCCTCTCTATGGAGGAGAGCGCAGTGCAGGAGATGGCGCGGGCCCTGGTGGAAGCGCGCCGCAGAGTGCGGGAGTGCGCTTCCTGCCGCAACCTCACGGAAGAAGAAAACTGCCCCATCTGCCGTGACCCCCGCCGCGACCCCTCCAGCCTCTGCGTCGTCCAGGAGCCCCGCGACGTCCCGGTGATAGAAAAAAGCGGCGCCTTCCGGGGGCGCTATTTTGTGCTCCACGGCGCCCTCTCCCCTGTGGAGGGGCGCGGCCCTGCCGAGCTGAAGATCCCGCTGCTTTTGCAGATCCTCTCCAGGGGCGAAGTCAAAGAGATGATCATCGCCACCAACCCCACCGTGGAAGGGGACGCCACCGCCTATTACCTAGCGGAAAAGGCCCGTCCCCTGGGGGTAAAGGTCATGCGCATCGGTTTCGGCCTGCCCGTAGGCGGCGACCTGGAATACGCCGACGAGCTGACGCTGAAGCGGGCCCTGGAAGCCCGGCGGGAGATGCTCTAGAGGCCGGGCATAAAACGATTCCCTCCTGTGCATAATAAAGGTTAAAAAGGAGGGAATAATCATGCGGCGTTTTATTTTTCTGGCCTTGATCTCCTTGATAATCATGGGTGCTGTTTTCCTTTTTGGCGGGGAATTTGCCGCCCCCGTCCCCGGCGGCAGCGCCGCCGGCGGCGGGGGCGGCGCCGGCGAACCTTACTTCCTGCTCTACCGCGCCATGGAGCTGGCGGGGGCGCGGGTCACCCGAGGGGATCTCCACTACTGGGCCGAGCTCGCGCCGGAGCGGGAGGCGCTGACGGCGCCGCGCCTGGAGGCGCAGGCAGACGGGTTGCTTTGGCGCCTGGCGCCGCGCTTTGTCCCCGCTGCGGCCTCCACGCGCGTAGAAAGGGGCTTCTGCCCTCCCGCCGACGGTGACGCTCCCCTGCCGGACCCGGCGGCGGTCCTCCCCGCCTATATCCTGGTGGAACGGGCAGGCGAGCTTTATCCCGGTGGGCACCTGCGCCTCTTGCTGCAGGGTCTGGAGGCAAAGGAGGAGCGGGCCGTGCACCTCTTCCTCACCCTCCGGGAAGAGGGGGAAGCCAGAAGGCTGGGTGAGCTGGCCCGGCGGCTCCCCGCCGTGCTGGAGCTGGCGCCGCGCCACAGCAACCTGACCTTTGCCCTTACGGGCCGCCTCCCCTCTACCCTGGACAGCGACGCCATGGAAGCCCTGGCCCGGGAGGTCGCGGGCAAACTGGGGGCGCGGCAGATAGAGAGCGTCAGGGAGGAGTTCATGGTCAGCGTTACGGGCTATACGCCCCTGTTAAAAGGAAAAAGGGGCGATACCCTGCCCGTTAACCTCAACCTGGCCCTGCGCCGTGACGACAGCGGCGGCACCATCTTCTGGGTCGGCACTCCCCTTATCCCCGGCATGTATTAGGGGACGGTTCTGTTGTGTTCTCCTTTTGCGGCTAGAGAGGGCTTTGCCGCCGGGCGGTAAACAGGCCGTTGATGGACCCAAGGGCCGTCCCCCTGTAATAATGCTCCAGGATCTCTGCAAAATTATACCCTGCCTGCCCCATACCGTCGGCCCCGTACTGGCAGAGGCCCACCCCGTGGCCGTGCCCTTGCGTAAAAAAGATGATCTCCTCTCCCTCCACCACCCAGTGAAAGCGGGTGGAGGGGAGCCCCACCAAATGGCGGAAAGCGCTGCCGCTGAGCAAAAACTCCGGCTTCCGCTGCTGGCCGGGGAGAAGGCGCAAAAGGAGATGGCGGCCGCTGGGCCCTTGTTGCAGGGCCTGGAGCAAAGGCCCCTGCCCCGCCGTCTGCCCCGCCAGCGCCGCCGCCGCAGCCGGCTCCCCCTTGCCCGCTTCCACAGCCTCAAGCAAAGCGGCAAGGTTAAGGCGCGTCTCGCCGCGGTAGGAGGGGGAATGGCGGCAAAAAGGGTCTGCCACAGGCTGGAGATAAGGGAAATCCCGCCCCCATACCTCTGCTGCCGCCGCCGTCATGCCGCCGCAGGTGGAATGGTAGACGGCCTGGACCGGTTCCCCGCCGTAAAGCAGTACCAGCCCCCGTGTGGCCTCCACGGCGGCGACGACTTTTTGGTACACCTCCGCCTTTGTATCGGCCCCGCTGCTGTCATCGCCGTCCCCCGGTTCTCCATCCCCCCGGTGCGTCCCCTCTGCCGCCGCTCCCCCACTCCCTGCCGCGAGCCCCGCGGCCATGGCCCGGGCAGCCTCCCGGTCAAAGGCTTGGCAGCAGCCGCTCTCGGTGCAGAGGTCGGCCCCGGG
>CALJJZ010000043.1 GCA_937973635.1 uncultured Bacillota bacterium
AAGATGCTGCGCATCAACCCTACAGGATAATAATAAAGGAGGCCGAGCAGGGCAAAAATACCCAATAATACCCTAGTCCAAAGGGAATAACGCATCAATTTCAGGTTCATCTCCATTTTACGTAAAGCAACGTTGCCCAGCTCTGCCAAGCCATGACTGCGGATAAGTTCCCAGTTTCTGCCCAGATGTGAAACAGTGCTGCTGTCTCCAGGGTTGTTCAATATGAACAACAACAGAACAGCCACGGCCATAAATGCCGACGGCAGGGCAACCATATTATATCCTTTTTCGCCTGCGAAGAGACGCCACCGCAAAGACGCCGCTTCTTTTAAGTTTAAATGTCCGCTTAAGCAAAGATAGCCACTCAGGGTTACGGCTAGGGCAATACAGGCGGTAACCGTTCCCCCAAAGTTGGCGCCATAACGGGGAGAAGCCATAAGATAGATAATAAAAACAGAAACTGCGGCAAAAGATCCTCCGCTAATTAAAAAAAAGGAAGTTTTAAAACCGTGCAGGCGGCGCCACAACAAGGAAAAAAAAGAAAGAGAGCCAAGGATAAACGAACCTAAAAGGACTCCCATATATTCATTACCCATACCGTAAAAACGGGCACCGCCAACGGGATCGTAACCCAGGAGAGAACGGCTGTTTAAGGGAGAACCCTGCCAGAGATCAAATAAAAGCAAGGCAGAAGTAACCAGACCACTGAAAGCAAAACACTCGAGCATGTTGCGGCGCATTAAAAAAAGAGCCGGCATAATTACAGGAGGAGAAACCAGCATTAGCAGCAGGCAGCTTTCATAAACCCCGGCTGCAGGAAAAGCGGCGACAGCAGGGGCAAGCAAGAGCACAGCAGGAAAATTCAGCAAGACGCACAGAAGATAACGGAGCAGGAAAAGGCTTTGCATACGGGCGATGACAGCAAGGGCCACCAGTGAAGTAAATACAATCAAAGAAAAAATAAACCCCCTAATGATGGGAGGGCGCTGCTGATAGATACGGGCCGTTACCAGGGAGAGGCGGCTGAGCTCCGCCAGATGATGGGGAGACGGAAATGGGACAACCTCCAGGGGCGCCCCAAAGAAAAAAAAAGGAGCATCCAGACCCAGGTGCCTTAACACCGTAGGGGCAAGATCTATATTGACTATAATCCCTTCCCTGCGCGTGGTGGCAGAACGGAGCATCCCCCCTTCCCTGCGTGAAGGGTCAAAAAGGACAAGGGGGGTCATACGTTGTTCAGCGACCGGCAGCGACGGCGAAGGAGAAAGAAAAATTAAAAGCGTATTCTCGTCCTGCTCCAGAAAAGGTAAAAAACCTTTGAGGAAAAGGTCCAGCTCTGCAAAGGAAAGCCTTAACAGCTGCTCTTGCCTGTCCCGGGAGAGGTGCTCGCGGTAAGCGTCAATGCGGCTGGTATCACCCCATTCGATTACAATCAACGCGCTGTCAGGCCATACCTTTTGCAATGCCTGCATGTAGGCGGCAGCATCACAGCTGAGCCCAAACGGAAAGAGCTCGTCCTCGCGCAGCAAAAGGAGGCCGACACAGCCATGGGCAACGCTTCCCCTGCCGTTCATGGCAATGCTTACCGCCTGCCTGCCCGGGCCATCTCCGTCTGCATTGCCCAGAACAGCAGCGGCTAAACCATACAGTTCCAGCGTTTCCCCCAGCGCACCTACCCTGGCCGGATACGGCAACCCCTCATTTAACCGGACCAGCGTGCTCCAATAGGGGTGAATAATCTCGCCAGGCGGCGCCTTCTCTACGCCCGTGTGCCGACAATAAAGGCTTTGCGCCGGGGCACCCTGCCAGTTTTCATCACGGTTAAAAGCAAGACGTACAAGGGGGCTGCCCCTCAGCCTTGCCCCACCACCAAGGCTGAGGTAGCCTCCTTCAGTCCCCGGAGAGCCGGCTGTATTTGCATTCATAAGGGCAACTGCGCTCTGTTGCAACAAGGAGCGCAGCAGCGGGCCACTAAAATGCAGGAGTTCTTCATAACTTACCTTGTCCATTGTCAACAGCACAACCTTTTTAGAAGAAGAAAACTCTCCTGTCCCTGCTTTTCCCTCCGCCGGCACAGGGAAGACAGCGGTCCGGGTAAATGTTAATGTTAACACTGCAAACACCGTCAATATGGCCAATATCGCTGCCAGGCACAAAGATATGCCCGGGGCAAGGCGTTTACCGTCCCACAAAGGCGATCTTCCTTTTATCTCTTTTATCTCTTTCCTTATGCGGATAAAAAATTTCATCATAAAGAGAAGCTGTTTGTGCCAGCATTTTCTTTTCCGTAAAGCGACGTTTTACCTCCTGCAGAGCAGCCCTGCCCAATCTGGCCCTAACATGGGGTTCATCTACCAATTGACTTATGGCCCAGGCCAAGGCAGCGCTATCGGCAGGAGGCACAAGGAGGCCGGTTTTGCCATGGCTGATGATTTCAGGAATGCCGCCTGTTGCCGTCGCCACAAGAGGAACTCCTGCCGCAGCCGCTTCCAGAAGGGAGAAAGAAAGGCCTTCACTGCGGGAAGCTAGCACAAATATATCCAACCCGGAAAAAAAGGCATCCATATCGCAGACTTTGCCCTTAAAAAAAACCAGCTCATGTAGACCAAGGTTGTTCCGCAGTTTTTCCAGGTTGCCCCGCTCCGGACCTTCTCCGGCAATCAAAAAACGCAACCGACCCCGGGGATAGGCAGCAGCCAGGCGGGCTGCCGCCTGGAGAAAAACATCGATACCTTTCTCCGGCACAAGGCGTCCCGCTGTCCCAATTTGTATAATCTCCCCGAACCTCAAAGCATTTGCAAAAATACGGTCCGTCCTTTCAAAAATACCGGGCACTCCGTTATAAATAGTCCTGATCCGCTCCCCGTTGATGCCGCAGTTAACAAGAAACGTGCGCAGGGCTTTTGAAACTGTTATATAGTACCTTACTAATGGATCAATACAACGTAGCGCACTGATAAACAATGATGCGGGGAGAAAGCTTTTTGCCGGGTAAACAGGGAAATTATGTATAGTAACAAGGGCAGGGCAACGGCAAATTGTTGCTGCCGGCAGAGCAAGCATAGCAGCTTTAAATCCATGGGCATGTATCAGTGATGGTTTAAAGCCACAGCTCAGTTGTAACATTTGGAAAATAGCACCCCCGTCACCCAGAGGATTATTTCGGCGCCCCAGAGAAAGGTCGTAGTATTTTACTTTATACTCTCCGCTATCCTGACAGGAGGGCAAAACAGGCGATGCAAGGGCCACTTCATACTCCCGGGGAAAGTACCTTAGCAAACTTTCCACATGCTTGCCTATACCTCCAGCGTACAGGGCCGTTACATAAAGAATTTTTTTTCTGGACATTATGTATATATTTTCCGAAAAGCGATCTTAATATGTAAGCTGTAGTGATATACTTTAATCATTTAACTTTTAGGTAATTTATGGAAACATGTTTGACTTTTAACAAGGAGGGTGTTATTATTAGCTTGCTGAAACTTTGAAGGCTAGAAGTTAAAGTATCGCGCCCGTGGTGAAAGGGAGATCACGCAGGCCTCCGGAGCCTGAAGTCGGGGTTCGAATCCCTGCGGGCGCACCATTTTACAACTAACAAGTCCCAAAATTGTAGTATAAATCGTCTTTTTTTGTTCAACCTGTGAACATGGTCGAGAGTTCAAACTCCTGGCCTTTTTTTACATTTGTTCCGCCAAAAACTATTTAGACGTGCTGTGACTAGTCAAGGGTAATTTTGGTCCTTGACAATCGCATAAGGAGGAAGAATAATGACATATGGCGAGGAATTCCAGGAGCAAAGTAAATACAGCAGAGAAAAATTGAAAGGACGCCGCCTGGATTGGGCAAAAAAAACGGGTGTGTACAAGCACTACCCGCCAGATTTGCCGCGTTTTGCTCTGCCGGAGCCGGTGGCGGGAGAAGAAGTTTCGCTTTTCCGCCTGCTGGCGGCGCGCCGTTCCGTGCGGAGCTATGAAAAAAGGCCGCTCAGCAGCCCCCTTATTTCCTCTCTCTTGTGGGCATCCCAGGGGATAAGCCTCGTTACACCGGGGCATCATTACCGCACAGCTCCTTCTGCAGGCGGGCTTTATCCCATAGAAACATATTTGGCAAACAACCGCGGCGGAGAACTGCCGCAAGGAATTTTCCATTACGAAGTATCCTCCCACCGTCTCGCCCTGCTTAAAGAAGGAAAGTTCGGTCCCGCCCTGGCCGGAGCTGCCCTGGAGCAGAGTATGGTTGAGAACGCTCCCATTGTCCTGATCTGGAGCGCCCTGGTGGAACGCTCCCGCTGGAAATATGACCAACGGGCCTACCGTTACATTTATCTGGACGCGGGGCATATTGCCCAGAACGTTGCCCTGGCAGCCGTCTCCCTGGGTCTGGGCTCCTGCCAGATCGGCGCCTTTTTTGACGATGAGGTTAACAGCATTCTGGGGCTGGATGGGAAAGAAGAAACTGTTATCTATATGTCCGTGGCAGGCTATCCCGTTTAATAACTTCCCCCCACTCAAATAATAATTTATATTATTTTAAAATTAGAGATCTTTACTATTGACTGTAGTAGATATCTCCGGTATAATCGGACCAAGCGAAAGCTACTTTTAAGGAGGCGTGCCGGATGAAATACAGGATTCCCGCAGAGTTCCGCCCGGGTATGCGCGGCCTGGATAAGGTGCTGGGGAAACTGGAAAGCGAAATCATGGAGATTGTCTGGCGCAAGGGCTGCCAAGTTACGATCCGCGATGTTTATGAGGAGATTCAGGCCGGCCGCAAGATTGCCTACACAACTGTTATGACCGTCATGGGCCGCCTTGCCACCAAGAAATTGCTGCAAAAATGGTCTGTGGGAAACACTTATTACTTCCTCCCCACCGCCTCGCGCGACGAGTTTACCCGCAGCATTGTGGGCAGGGTTCTGGACAGCCTGCTGGATGATTTTGCCGACGCCACCCTCGCCCATTTAATTAAACGGGTACAAAGAGACGACCTGGATACAATTCGTAAGCTGGAGGAGCTGCTGGCTTCTTATCAAGAAGAACAGCCAAAAGGAGGCAAAACCGATGAACCTGCTTGATTTGCACTCGTTCTTCTTGTATCTCATCTTTGGCCATACGCTGGCCTACGCGGCCGTGGCCCTTTACTTAAAATATTTTTTTTATCTGCGTTGCCATCCTAAGAGGCGTAGCAGTCCC
This sequence comes from uncultured Bacillota bacterium, assembly GCA_937973635.1. Lineage (GTDB taxonomy): Bacteria > Bacillota > Dethiobacteria > DTU022 > UBA8154 > UBA8154. The sequence goes on from CALJJZ010000043.1 coordinate 5,193, forward strand.
CCTTTATCTTGCCCGCACGCGCAGGCAAGCGTTAAAACTGCCCTCGCACCAGGAGGAAAGGGTCAGGAAGATTCTTGCGGCGCAATGCACTGCCCTCTCTTTGCCCCTGCCGGAGGTTGTCTAAAGCAGCCGCAGGGGCTTTGCCGCCGTTACCGCCGGGCTGGTTAAACCTGTCCTTGTGCTCAATGCCCGGCTGTTGCCCAGGCTGACAGAAAAGGAATTAAAAGCAATGATTGTGCACGAACTGGTCCATCTGCGGCACAGGGACGCCCTTTCTGCTTACCTGCTGCAGATCCTCTGCAAGGGTGCCTTTTTCAGCCCCTGCAGCAGGCTGCTGCAGCAGCGTTATCTCCTGGAAAAGGAACAGCGCTGTGACCAGGAGGCCGCCGCTCTGCTGGGCGATCGCCGCAGCTATGCTGCCGCCTGCTCAGAGTTTGGAAATTGCTGCTGGAAGAGCATACTGGAGATTTGGCCCCGGCCTGCAGCTTCACGGGCAACAAAGGGCGGCAGGAGATGGAGTTAAGGATAACCAACCTGCTTAAGAAACCGCCGGAGCCCTCCGGCTACGGCACTTGCTTATTTTTTCCTTTTGCCACAGTGCTCTTGCTGGGGACGGTGCTCTTGCTGGGAATAATCTGCTGATTTTTTATGAACAAAAACACTACAATATGTAGTAATTTAAGCATCGGAAAGGGGACATTTACATTGAGCAAAAACCGGCTGGCAGAAAAAAGGGAACAGTTTCCCCGGACAGCAAAGCAAAGACCCTATACAACTTGGGCCATCATGGCTGCGGTACTAGTGCTGATCACCCTCTCCATTTTCAAACTGCTCCTTCCTCCACAGCGCAGCCAGGTTGCTTTTGCTTTCGGCGAGCCTGTGTTTGAGCCCCAGTCTTACGTGGGCAAACTGGTCCCTATGACAGAGGTAGAAGTAAGGATCGAAGAGGCCATGATCAAGATACCCCTTTCCCTGCTGGAAAAGTACAGTATTATAAGCTTTGGCGTGGAAAATGATCAGGGGTTCGTTGTACCACTGATGGCTTACATTACACCTTCGGGCCGCGTTTTTGCCGGCAGCAGTATGTGTGGACCCTGCAGAGGACGGACTTTCTCCCTGGCCGGAGAGACTCTGGTTTGCGATACGTGCCGCACCACCTATACCATTGAAGGACATGAATTTATTTCCGGCTCGGCGGCCTGCAGCGCATACCCGCCCTTCTATATGCAACCACTCCTGCAAGACGGCATGCTCCAGATCGAGCTGGAAAAAGTCCTGAACTGGCGTATGCGTACCGATTAAAATATCTATAAAAATAACAAGGTGAGCAAAAGTGCAAAACAAATCCCTGAAAAATTATCTGCTTGCTGTGGTGATCGTGCTCTTTTTCGCCGCCGCAAATAGCTATATCCTGGCACGCCCCCCGGCAGGCGGCAGCCTGCTTTCCGGCGGGCCCTGCTGCCGCGTAGGGACAGTTCCTCTCTTTACAAACGAGCAGCTGCAAAAAGAGGGGTTCTCTTATTACAAAGCCCGCAGCGGAGAAAAGGCGGATACGGCAATAGTGCATGATTATGGCTGTCATCAGGAAATTTATCTTTATCAAAACGGTATCCTGGTGATGCGCCTCTCCCATGTAAACGGCAGGTTGTTTGAAATTTAGCCGCAGCTGAGGCCATGACGAGGTGAAAGTATGAATACGGGAAATATAGCCTTAAAAAATTTAAAGAGGCACAAAGGGAAAGCGGTCTTTCTCCTCTTCAGCCTGGCCCTGGAGGTGGCCACTGTATCAGCCGTTTATAACATCATCCGGACAATGCAGCTGCAGCTGGGAGATTACCTGGATGAATACGGCGCCAATATCGTGATCCTGCCGCGCAGCGAGAGCGTGGAATTAAGTTATGGCGATCTGCAGCTGGGCCGGGTCATTTTCTCCACGGCAACCATAACGGCCTCCGACTTGGAACGGATAGAAACAATTGAGGAGAGGCGCAGCATCAACATCATCTCGCCCAAAATGATCGCCGAAGTAGATGCGGCAGGGTATCAGGCCCTGCTCGTAGGGATAGATACACAGCGGGAGTTCAGTATGAAGCCCTGGATCTCCCTGCAACAGAATGCTGCCGGCTCTGCAAGCAACGCCGGCAGCGACCCGGCCTTAATGGAACTGCCGCCAGACGGCGTGCTGCTAGGCTTTTCCGCAGCCCTGGCCCTAGGTAAAAGCAGCGGCGCGATGCTCCCTTTAAACGGCAGTCCCTTTCGCGTGGCGGGGGTGCTTGAAGAAACGGGCGGCGATGAAGACGGCCTTATCTTTACCTCCCTGCAAACTGCCCACTCCCTGCTGGGCCGCTTTGGGGAGTACTCCATGGTGGAGATTTCCGCCTATTGTAATTTCTGCCCCATTGAGGAGATTGTAGCACAGTTACAGGAAGCTTTGCCCACTTCCCAGGTTACGGCCCTGCGGCAGTCAGCTTTAATAAGGCGCGAAACTATGGAGCACTATGCAGCGTTTGGCTATACCCTCTCTGCGGTCGTCCTTTTGGTAACAGTCCTGGGTAGTCCTGCAGCGCGTCGGCCTAGGAGCCAAAAACAACCGCCTGCCCCACCAGCTCTCTGTAGGGGAACAGGAGCGGGTAGCCATTGCCCGGGCTGTGGTCAACGATCCCCCCCTGATCCTTGCCGATGAGCCCACGGGAAGCAATGGGGCAAGCCGGTCATAAAAACGGGAAAGAAGGGGAAGGAGACAAGCAGCTGCAGCCGCTGGATTTGGAAAGGGAAGACCTGCAGCAGCTTGTGCTGGCCGACCGCCAGGTAATTCTGGGATCCGCCGTTGCGGCGGCCCTGGGTATTACCGCCGGAGACCTTCTGCCGCTGCAAAATCGGGAATATGAAGTAATCTCCCTTGGAAACAAACGGCAGCAGCGAAGATAACTTCGTCTTGATGAATCTGCAGGCAGCGCAGGAACTGCTGGAGCGTCCCGGTGAAGTCAGTGCCATACAGCTTGCCCTGGTCAACCCCAGGGAGGAAGCAAGATTAATGCAGGAGATCTCCAGTGCCCTGCCCCATCTGCGGGTAATCAGCCTGCAGCAGGCCCTGCTGGGCAGGGAAGAGCTGTTAAGCAGGCTCTCCCGCCTCAGCCTCACCCTGTCAGCGGTGGTGTTTTTTGCCGGACTCCTTGCGGTATCCCTCGGTATCGCCGCGGCAGTGAAAGAACGTACCCGTGAAATAGGCATTTTCCGTGCCATCGGCTTCCGTAAAAGGCATGTGTTTAAAATGATTTTGCTGGAAGGCGTTTTTATCAGTCTGGGCGGAGGGATGCTGGGTTATCTGGCGGGCGCTCTGCTGACCCGCCTGCTGGCCCCCTGCTCCTGGGCAGCCGGGCGGCGATGTCCTGGCGCCCAGATCTTCTCCTGCCGGCTCTGTTGCTGGCCCTCATCCTGGGCCTGCTGGCCGGCTTCTACCCAGCCAGGCAGGCGGCAGAGCTTGACCCGGCTGAGGCCCTTCGCTTTTATTAATACGCCTTATGTCTAATTAAAAAGGAAAAAAAAGAGGAAGAAGCAGAACAGCGACAAAGGCAATAAGCAGCTGCATAGGGATACCAACCCGCATGAAATCAAAAAATGAGTATTTGCCCGCCGCCATCACCATGGCGTTTGGCGGCGTAGCCACAGGAGTGGCAAAAGCCATACTGGCGGAAAAAGCAACAGCCATGACCAGGGGTATGGGACTAACGCCAAGTTTTTGCGCCGCCATAATGGCTACAGGGTACAATAAAACCGCTGTGGCTGTATTACTGATAAACTGGCTGAAAGCAGAAGCAACCAGGTAAAGCCCTGCCAAGACAGCAACAGGACCTATCGTTCCCAGCGCAGCAATAAGGCTCGCCGACATGAACGCTATTCCCCCTGTCTTTTCCAGAGCCGTAGCCATGGGCAACATGGCGGCAATAAGGACAATCGTCTGCCAGTTTACGGAACGGTAAGCCTGCTCCATGTTTCTTACACATCCGCTAAAAAGCATCAACATGGCGGCAAGTACAGCCGTAACGACAACAGGAAGCCACTCCAGCACCATCAGCAATAACATTGCTGACACAATAATCGCCGCGATAACAGGCCGGGGGCCATGTCCGGACAAAACTGCCTCTTTGGCTTCGTGCCTGAGCACAACCAGATCGCTTTTCTCCTGGGCAAGCAGGTCAATATCCTCCCATTTACCATGAACAAGCAGGGCATCACCATAAACAAGCTCCTCGCCCGGGGCAGGACGCCTTGCTTCCCGGTACTGGTGCTTGAGGGCCAAAACAGTGAGGCCGTATTTGTCCCGGAAATGGATATCGGACAAAGTATAATTGTTCAAACGGGAATGAGGCGTAAGTATTACCTCCGCCAGGTTCGAACTTTCCAGATCATACTCCCCGGGGAAAGAGGGCTTAACCATCTGTAGGCCCGTCTCTTCTAAAAATTTTTGTAAGGATTCCTTTTCAGCAAAAACAATTAGTATGTCTCCCCCCCGCACCATATAATTCGGCCCCGCTGTAAAACGGCGAGAAACGGTGTTGCGGCCCCGGGGAACCCTCAAAAGGCTATCTCTCTCCTTGCGGATCACTTCCAGCACTGTAAGATCATAGACGCCGGGCCACTGCAGCTCTCGCAGCGTTTTGCCTATAGCCTCGTTTTTTGCCGGCACTTGGAGAGCATGTATATAAGGAGACACCTGGTATTGCTCCAACAGCTCTGCGCTGTTGAACACAACGGGTCCTCTGTCTCTGACTTCCTTTTCTGTCGGTTTGTCCAGCCAGCGCCGCCCCAAAAACCACAGATAGGCGGTCCCTACAAGTAAAATAACCAGCCCAATGGGAGTAAAAGAAAAGAAAGAAAGCCCGCCGTAACCATAATCGAGCAGGCTTTGCCGGGCAAGCAGGTTCGGTGCAGTACCAATTAGAGACAGAGTCCCCCCCATACTGCTGGCAAAGGCCAGGGGCATCAACAGCTTGCCGGGGTGCAACTGCATAGAGCGGCTGAGCATAACAACAACGGGCAGCAGAATAGCTACCGTGCCAGTGTTGCTTAAAAAAGCACTCAAAAAAGCCACCAGCACAAGCATCAAAATAGTCAACCTGAATTCGCTGCTGCCAGACCACTTTACAAGTATCTTTCCCGCCTTTTCTGCCAGACCTGTCTGGAATACGCCTTCTCCCACAACAAAAAGAGCGGCAATCATCACCACTACACTGTTGGAGAAACCGGCAAATGTCTCCTCCACCGTCAAAAGCCCGCTTAATTTAAGGGCCAGCAACGAAGAAAGAGCCACCAAGTCAGGGCGAAAAGCAGGGATTAAAAAACAGATGGTAGTGCCCAGTAGGATTATAAATACCAGTTGCATATCCGTTAACATTAAACCAACCCCTGTTTCCTCATCTGCTTATCCCAATTGTCCAAGCAGGTAAATAATAACAATGGGAAATAGGCAGCTGAGGTTTAAAGCAGGCCCACTGGAAAATGCAAGCCTTATTCTTGCCGTCCATGACAAATTGTATTATAAACCAGCCTGGATGATTTTTCTATAAAAAAAGGCCTGCGCCCCTTAAAAATATGCCGTTATGATGCCCTGATCAACCTGTTTGGGCGGAGAAAACCATAATCTCCTCTCCAGGGAAAACAAGATCTACTTTTTGCCCCGGAAATGCCATGAAGCCATTCCTGTGCAATTCTGCCACAGCCGTTGAATTACTGTCCCGTGCATGCTTTAACAGGAGAGTGGTGTTTGTCCCCTTTTCATATACGCCCTCCACCATAAAGGAAACAGTATTTTCCCTATTGTCTTTACCATTATCTTTTGACGCTGTTAGGATGAAGGAGTTTGCTCTGATCCCCAGAATAACGCTGTCTCCCTCCTTAAACAACCCACCCGGCAGGCAGCGCTTAACTTTGAAAAAAGTATCCAGCGACGGGCTGTGCAACCGCAGATAGTTTTCTCCTACCTGCTGCACAAAGGCCGGAAAAAAGTTTTCCACCCCCACAATGCGGGCAGCCTCCAGAGAAGCAGGAGAGTTAAAAACCTCTTTTTTTGTTCCTGTCTGCAGCAGCAAACCACCGTGCATAATGCTTATAGTCTCACCAAGGAAAAAGGCTTCCTCCAGGTCGTGAGTAACAAGGAGAAAGGTCAATTTATGCTCCCGCCTAACACTTTCCAGCAAATACCATATTTCTCTGCGCAAACTGCAGTGCAGAGAAGAGAGGGGTTCGTCCAAAAGCATCATCATGCTACCCGTTGCCAGGGCCCGCGCCAGGGCAACGCGTTGTTTTTCCCCGCCGCTTAAATTATGGATCTGCCGTTCCAGGATTCCTACGATACCCAGCCTGGAGGCAAGACCCATTATCCTCTCCGCCCTTTCTTTCTTGCCCATTCCTTTAAAGCGCAGGCCGTAGCCAATATTTTCCCTCACCGACATGGTGGGGAAAAGGGCCAGGTCCTGGGGCAGATAGGCCATATTTCTTTTTTCCGGAACAGTACGGCTAATATTCCGCCCTGTCAGCCAGATACTGCCGGCTTGGATACGGCGCAGCCCCGCTATACTTTCCAAAATCAATGTTTTACCGCTCCCAGTCGGGCCCAGCAAGACATGGCAGCCACCCTGCGCCACGGTAAAGCTGACCCCTTTTACCTGGAAAGTCCCTGCGTGTATGCTAAGACCTTTAACCTCCAACATAAGTGCCTCCGGGAAAGAGCAGCCTGGATAAGTATAATACAACCAGGCTAATCGTAATCAAGATCAGGATAGAACTGACGGCCCCTTCAATATCGGCGCTGGCCAGGCGCATATAAATAGAAATAGGGAGGGTCTCGGTACGCATGGCGATGGTTCCCGCCACTGTAACGGTGGCGCCAAATTCCCCGACCGCTTTGGCCCAGGTCAGCACCATGGCAGCAAAAAGCCCCCTGTACGCATGAGGCAAAGTTATGCTGGTAAAGGCCTGCAGGCGCGAAGCCCCCAGCGTGCGCGCCACCGCTTCGTAGCGCCGCGGTATTTCATCGAAAACGGCTTTTGCCAGGCGCACGGCAACCCCCAGCACAGCGATAGTCTGGGCCAGCACTACGCCGTAGACGGTAAAGATAAACTGCTGGACATTGGCCTGAATCCATACTCCCGGGGCCGTGTTAAAAAAAATCAGGATCATCGCCCCCAGGGCTGCCGGAGAAACAAAGAGGGGGAGTTCCAACAAGGTATCGACCAGGCGCTTGCCCGCAAACTGATACCGGGAGAGGGCATAAGCAGCCGGGATCGCCAGGAGCATAGAAATAAGCATGGTGACGGAGGCAGCAACAACGCTGAGGCGCACGGCATAAAGGGCCCGGGGTGAAGCGAGAATCCTGAGCAGGTGTTCGCTGGAATAAAAAGAATAAAGGGATATAATCAAACCTGCGTAAACAAGGAAGACGCTGAGGGCAAAGCCGATGCACAGGCGTTTAAAGCTCATTCCACAACCCAACCTTCAGGCAGCTCAAAATATCCTCCCACGGGGCGTTCTTCTCCAATATAGGCGAAAGCCTCCTCCGGGGTGGTGAAATACTGATATTGCTTGTAAAGCTGCTGTCCTTCAGGGGAAAGGATAAAGTCGATAAATTGCTGCGCCAGCTCCTTATTTTGCGTAAAAGTGGAGACAGCAATAGGAATATACCCCACGCGAATAATCTCTTCCGGACGGAGGGGTATAGTTTCAATGCGTTCCGGATCCCAGTGCTCAAAAACCTCCCAACCGATTACGGCGTCCACCGTTTCCAGGGAAATAGCCGTAGCCGTTTTTTCGCAACTTTCCGGGTAATTAACAATATTGGCCTTCAACAGCGCCAGTTCCTCAGGGGAAAGGTTTTTCTCCAGTATTTCTACAGCATAGAGCCCTACGCAGACCCCTTCCGGGTTGGCAATCCCCACCCTTAAACCCGGCCTGATAAGGTCCTTAAGGCTTTGGATATTGTGCGGGTTGCCCCGCTTGACATTAATGGCGTTGACCAAATATACCACATACGCTTCTGTCTCCGGATAAACGAGCCCTTTTTCCTTGGCTATCTCCATATAATCAGAGGAACCGGGAAAATAAAGATCCCCTGTCTTGCCCAGTTCCATCTGGGAAAGCACATAGCCCGAGCCGCCGAAGATTAACTCCACTTTTACCCCTGTTTTTTCCGCAAAGGCCGCCGCAGCCAGTTCGGTGGGGGGCTTGCTGGCCGCCCCGGCAAAAATTAGCAAACTTTTTTCCTTACCTGCCGGAGTGCCGCTCTGCCTCTCCCTGCCGGAACATCCACCCAGGCTGAAGATAATTGTAAAAGCAATCAGGCAGCATCCAATTAGTAAGTAACGGCTAAAGCTGGTAGTCATCTGCTCTTCTCCTTCTGTTTATGATAAAAATGTTGTAAATGGCGTTATGCTTGTTTAAGCATAACGTATAGATATATTAGTTCTATTTCCTTAGCAAAATTCCTGCTTCAGGTAAAATTTTTTTTGTCCGGCGGCAACGACAAAAAGACCGTTTTGGACAGCAAATTTAAAATTATCCCCGGCCAAAAGAAAAAGCGCCCAAGCGGCGCAAAACTCGATTCTACGGGTATTTTTACCAGGTTTAATATCAAATTAAATAAATAGACAAAAGCGAGATGATTAACAACCCTCCGTAACAACCAAAGATACCGGCCGTTAATGGTTCAGCATTGGGGGGGAACTGCGGCCTGGCTGTAAAAAAACGTAAAAGCCGCAGGGTCAGAGGCAAAGACAAAAAAACAAGCACAATCTCCGCAGGCAGCAGACCAGACAAGATGCCGACGGCGCTGAAAATATAAATACTGCAGGCCATGCCCGCAAACAGCTTAAAAGCCTTCTCCCTGCCCAGCTGGATTGGCACTGTTACAATCTGCGTCTCACGATCATAACGCATGTCTTTGAGATTATTGGCCAGGAGTACAAGGGCTACCCAGAGACCAAGGGGCACGGAGATAACAAGCACCGTTTGGTAACCTTGCCAGCTTCCCGTTTGCACAAAATACGCACCGAGAGTCATAAGCGGGCCCCAGATTAAAAACACAAATATCTCTCCCAGGCCGTGGTACTTGTATTTTAAAGGTTCAGCCGTGTACTCCAGGCCGGCAAAGATGCCGGCAATGGCCAGGGCCGCTATGGGCCAGCCGCGCAAAAGTATAAAATATATGCCAACCAGGACGCCGATACCATAAAGGATCAGCGTTATGGCAATTAACTGCCGGGGTGTAAGCACTTTGTGCAAGAGCGGATGAAGGCGGTAAAGGGTGGTGGGGGCGCCCGATTTATCCACGCCGTACACTGTATCCAAATAATCATTAATAATATTGGAAGCGCCGTGGACGGCGATCATGCCGCTTAAGACCAGCAGTGCCAGAGCCGCGTTAAAGCTGTCCAGGAGCACCAGTCCCAGCAAGCTCCCTACGCTTACAGAAACAACGGTCATGCTAAAAGACCAGGGACGCAGGCAGAGGAGTATTTGCCACATTGTACGGCAAAATCTCCCAGGGAACTTTTTTTCTGCATTTATACCCAATGTTTTCTCCCCATTGCCTGCGTTATAAAACCCAGTTTTTCTAAAAAGTGGCCTGTTGAATTAGCTAACCCATGGCTATTAAACAGGATTATACGCTTCGTATGCCGCAGGTATTCCCAGAGCTTTAGCCATAAATTCATCAAGGGCTAGCAAATCCTCTTTGTTAACCTGCGCAAGCGATGTTTTCCCCAGGGCTTTTATCCCTTCGATCATTTCTTCATTGCATGACTTAAGGAATTTTGCCAGGTTTTGGGCACCCGTATCCACATCAAATTTGGCGGCGGCATGGCCTTTATACCAGAGCAGCTGGATAGGCGGCTCAAAGGGCAGGGCCTTTAAAACCTGGGTATGGGAGAGGGCAAACAGGGCTATGGCGCCGATATAGACAGCATCAGCACCAAGCGCCAGGGCTTTGAGCATCTCCCCTGGCGTCCCGATTTTGCCCGCGACAATTAAAGACACCTGGGCCTGAAGATTGTTTTTGCGTAAGTACTCCCCGGCCCTGGCAACGGCAAATAACGTAGGTACGCCAAAATCGTCCTGTAAAATTGGGGCTGAACCATGGCTGGCAGCCTCGGCCCCATCTAGGGCAATAAAGTCAACGCCTCCGGCAACAGCCCATTCCAGATCCTTTTCCAAGTACTTGCCGGCGCCAAATTTTACGCCCACTGGTATGTCACCTGCAATTCCCTTCAGCTTTTGCACCAGCCCCGCCAGCTGGGAAGGATGCCCGATCTCCGGCTGTCTGGAATGGCTAATGACATCCTGCCCCGGCTCGACCCCGTAAGCTGCCCTGAGCGCTTCATCCAGTGTACTGCTTTTGTGCCTGACCCCTATCCCGGCGCTTGCCCCCTGGCCGAACTGGATTTCAATGGCATCAGCCTGCTTGATTACAGCCTCTGTTTTGCTCCAAGAGCCCCTGTTATACTGTAAGATAAGCTTGGCGGCCGCTTCCCTTTCAGTTCGGAGAAACGGTCCTTCACCTGTATTAGTGGATGTTCCAGCCATACTTGCCCCTTTGGCCAGGGCTATCTTTGCTTTTTCTGAAAGGGCAGCGCCATAGGTCATTCCCGATATAAGGATAGGCAGATCAACGATTAACGGTTTTTGGCAGGCCTTGCCGATGGTTACCTGCGTGTCCACATGTTGTTCCACCGCCGTGGGCATGATCTGCAATTGCCCGATATTAAACATAATCTGGTCAAAGCCTGGAAACTTCTTAGGTGAGCCCAAAGGCCGTAAAATGACCTTGCCCTCTTCCGTGCGCAGGTTTGTTTCAACAATAAGCTGCGGGGTATACCTGGTAGTGGCTGAAACGAGCTCCCAGAGGTTTTCATCATAGGGATCAACCATTATACGCCTGAGGAGGTCCCGGCTGATAGCTGCAAAAATTTTACGGGCCAGGGCTCGCCCCCCCAGGCAAACGGCCACAATAGCGAGCAGGACTATGGCGAGCAAGATTATTAATGGTATTGATATAGCGCTCATATACATGCCGCCCTTTGTTATTTATTGAACAGTCAACATTTTCGGCAGGAACAGCCGAACCAGCCCTTTCCAATATTCTGTTTTGGTACAACTAGAACAGTTTATTTTAACCTGTTTGAAGGAAAACTATTTTTCAGGCTTATCCCCTGCCGGGTCTGGCTCTGACCATTATATTTTAAGAAGATGGATAAAAAAAGCGATACACCAATAAATAAAGGGCAAAGGTAAAAGAAAAAGCACCCAGCTAGCATGGAGCTCAAGTCTACGGGCGCTTTTAGAAAGATTCAAAATGGTGCACCTGGCAGGATTCGAACCTGCGGCACCCGGATTAGGAATCCGGTGCTCTCTCCCCTGAGCTACAGGTGCAGATCTGGCGGGAATCCCGATAAAATCGGGCTTCCCGGGAGTTATTATATCATTGTCTTCGCTTAAAATCAAGCCTAACGGCATTTTGGCGCTTTTTATTTTAAATCCTTGATGACCATGGCCGTAGACCCGGAGCTGAATAAACCGTAGTCCAACTCAGGGAACAATCCTTGCCCCGGCACTATCAACGCACCCAGGAAGGGCAATCGCACCTGACCGCCGTAGGTATGCCCCGCCAGCACCAGGTCAACGCCAGCCCGCATTGCCGCTTGATAAATACCTGGCACATGGGGCAGCAATATTTTTGGCCTTAAAGCATTGGTACCTTTAAGGGCATGCCGGGGTTAACAAGGAGACTCTGCCCCCATATCGCCCTGCCTGCTGCGGGTTATAATTAGAGCAACCGCAAAAATTCTACTTCATCAATAATTTGCAACTGACTTCCTTTGGAAATAAGGCTCTTTGCTTTTTTTGTTTTATTGCTTTCCTTTCCATCTGCAAAGCGGGTATAATCTTGTCCGCCCATGACCAAAAAATCAGTATCTTCAGTTACGCCTTCCCCAATGAAGCCTCCTGCGTTGACAACTTTCTGCATTGCTTCTTTGCGCGTCATCGTCGATAATTTCCCCGTAAACACAACTTTTTTTCCGTAAAACTCATGTTCCTGAGCAAAGGTGTCACCTTGAGCAACAATACTTTTAAGCTCAATGCCTGATTTCTTTGAGCTTCTTATACTGCAGGGGCTGTATCCCCTGGCATATAATTTACCCAATTTCATCCCGATTGACGACGCAAGTTCCTCCACTGAAGATATACCCCTGGCTGCCAGCGCTGACAGGAGAATTTTGCCGCACGCCACCGCATCTTCCCGGGCATGGTGATGGCTAAAACGATGATTTAAAAATTTGCATACAGTATTAAGTTTATAGTTTTCCAGGCCGTTCCATGTCCTCAAGGCTGTTTTGTAAGTGCAGATATAATCTATTTCGGGATAAGCAATGCCGTACAAATCCAGGACATGACGCAGGGCGGAAATATCAAAGGCAGCATTGTGAGCCGCAACAACAGCACACTCAAACAGGTGTTTGATCTGTCTATAAATAACATTAAATTCCGGCGCGTCCTTGACAGTGTTTTCATCAATGCCATGAATCATGACATTGAATGGATCAAAATAAAAGTATTCCGCATGGGGCCTAACAAGCCAGTAGCCAGTCTCAACGATATTATTTCCTTCAATGACGGCAATGCCAACAGAACATATACTGCCGACAAAACCGTTGGCCGTTTCAAAATCTATACAGACAGCCTTCATTGATCTACGCTCTCCCTCCGCCCTGAAGCGGTAATGTCTTAAAATGTCTGTAAAAAGGAAAATAAGGCCTGGGCGTCAAAAGGTGGTAGTATCCAACAAAACCACCGCCCCTGTAACAAAAGAGCAGAAAGGAGCCCAGACCTATGTCCAGAATACCACCAAGTGCCCATATTGCACAAGCCATTTCAGACTTTTTTGCTAACAGAATTGGCGAAAACAATGATGTAAAAACCACCCTCTTTCGCTTGGGAGCCCAGAGACTGATCCAAGAGCTTTTGGAGCAGGAGGTCACTGACGTCCTCGGCAGGGAACACTACCAGCGCCGGGATGAAAACGACGGAAACAACGGTTACCGCAGCGGCTATAAGGAGCGCTCCATCAAAACTGCCGAAGGTAAGATCTTAGTATATCGTCCCCAGGTACGAGACAGTGATAAGCCCTTTGTCTCCAGGCTGTGGCAGTTTTTAAAAGGCAATAACGACGTTTTACAGTACCTGGTGATGGAGATGTACGCTCGCGGTCTCTCTACCAGGGACATCGAGGAAACTTTTACCGATGAAGAGGGGTGCTGCTTGATCAGCAGGACTGCCGTCAGCGAGGTAACAGATGCCCTCTGGGAAGAATACGAGGCCTTTACTAAAAGAGACTTATCCGTATTCGACATTGCCTACCTGTTCCTGGACGCTGTTTATGAACCCATGCGGCTCTTTAAAAACCCTAAAGAGGGGATCCTCTGCGCCTGGGCTATTCTGGTTACCGGA
>CALJJZ010000044.1 GCA_937973635.1 uncultured Bacillota bacterium
GAAGAGCGGGCTACCATTGTCTGGCTCCTTGTCCCCTGGGCCCAGGATATACTGCTGCAGCTGGACAGCGGCGAACTGAAGCTGGAGGATTATGATCTTAGCCGGTGGCGGCTCATGCATATCGGAGCCCAGCCTGTCCCCCCTCCCTGATTGCCCACTGGAAGCGCTACTTTCCCACCATGGACTACGATACGACCTACGGCCTCAGCGAGGCCACCGTCCCCAATTGCGTGCACCTGGGGATCGAGAACACGCACAAAATCGGCGCCATCGGGCGCCCCGGCTTTAACTGGGAGACGCGTATCGTTGATGAGGCAGGCAAGGACGTTGCCCGCGGCCAGACTGGGGAACTAATTGTGCGGGGCAACGGCGTAATGTGTGAGTACTATAAAAACCCCGAAGCCACAGCCCTGGCTATCAGGGAAGGGTGGCTTTATACCGGCGATATGGTAAGGGAAGATGAGGACGGGTTTATCTATATCGTAGATCGGAAGAAGGACGTGATCATTACCGGCGGGGAGAACGTATTTCCCGTGGAGGTGGAAAACTTCCTGCACACCCATGCGGCGGGCAAAGATGTTGCCGCCATCGGCTTCCCCGATGAGAGGCTCGGGGAAATTGTGGCCGTGGTGGTGGAGCCGGTCCCCGGCCGGGAAGCTACAGAGGCGGAGCTCCTGGAATACTGTGCTGCCCTGCCAAAATATAAACGGCCCCGCAAAGTATTTTTCGGCGAGGTGTCCCGCAACCCCACCGGCAAGATCGAAAAACCTAAATTACGCAAAAAATATACAGGTACAGAAGAAGCCTTTAAGCTATAAGCGACAGGTTTCCATGTCCGGGTTCTGCCTATATGTCCTGCCGGCACGGTTAGCGTTTGCGCAGGCTTAAAGGGATGCCCTGCTTTTTAAATTCCCGGGAGAGGAAGAGAAGCACGACGACAAAGGAGAGGAAGTCGGCCAGGGGCGTGGCCAGCCAGAACCCGGTGAGACCGTAATAGCGGGGCACTATGAGCACAAGGGGAAGATAAAGGATAAACTGGCGCATCAGGGCAAGGAGCAGGGAGGCGGCTCCTTTGCCGATACCCTGGAAGAAGACGACGGCCATGGTATGCATGCCGATCAGCGGGTAGGTGAGGACCATGATGCGCACAGCATCCAGGCCGATTTTTAGGAGCTCCTCTTCATCTGTAAACAGGCGCAGGAAAAATTCAGGGAAAAGAAAAAGGGCGATCCCGGCCAGGGTGACCAAGACAGTGGCGGCACCGCTGCCCTTAAAGATGGCCTCCCGGATGCGCTCTATCTTCCTGGCGCCGAAATTAAAACCCACAATGGGCAACACACCCTGGGCAATGCCGATTACGGGCATAAAGGCAAACATCTGGAAGCGCACAAGGAGCCCCATCACGGCGATGGGCGCGTAGCCGTAATGGTCACTCAGGATGCGGTTGACGATTACCAGGGAGATATTGATGGCGACCTGGTTCAATAAAGAAGGGAAGCCCACCCTGTAGATCTCCAGGATGGTGCGCCCGCAGGGACGCAGGTGCACCGGGCGGACCCTAAGGGAGCTTTTGCGGCCGTAAAAATAAGCAAGGAGCATGACCACGCCCACGATTTTAGCCAGGACGGTGGCCACGGCCGCACCCCGGATCCCCATTTTCAGCCCGAAGATAAAGATGGGGTCCAGGATAATATTGGTAACAGAGGAGATGACCATTACTTTCATGGGCAAAATGGCGTTGCCTTCGGCGCGGATAACGTGGTTGAGGATCATGATCAACAGAATTAAGCCGGCCCCGCCGATGATAATGGACATATATTCCATGGTCGGCACCATAATTTCAGGGGTCGTGCCAAAGAAAGAGAGCAGCGGTTCCAGGAAAAGCAGGCCTGCCACTGCGGCAAAAAGGCCGAACAAAAGGGAAAGCATGATCGACTGGCCGGCGGCGGTAACGGCGTCCTGGTAGCGGCCGGCGCCCAGGGAGCGGGAGATAAACGACCCGGCTCCGATGCCCGTGCCCACGGCCAGGGCGCTGAAAAGCATCTGGATGGGGAAAGAGATAGAAAGGGCGGCGATGGCCTCTCCGCCCAGGCGGCCCACAAAGATGGTGTCAATGATATTGTAGGAGGCCATCACAGCCATGGCGAAGGTAGCCGGCAGGGAGAAGCGCACCAGCAGCCTGGTAATATTCTCCGTACCCATATCTGCGCCATTGGTGCTGCCCGCGCCTTCCGCGCCGCCTGCTGTGCCCGGCCCGGCTGTTCCTTCCCGCTCTGCGCTTCCTGTTTTTATCCCCGTTTTTATCTCCGTTTTTGCCCCTGTTTTTGTCTTAAACAAGCGTCCCCTTTGCGTTTCCTGCTCCTCAAATCCGCCCATAAACGTCCTCCTCCAACCTGTGAGCGGCAAAAAAAGCCCGTCCACTTTAGCCGGGAGATCTTTTACCCCAGGTCTTTATTTTATGCCCTTTAACAGGGAAAGGCAATGGTTAATGGTTATATGTTATAATATCTGCGTTAAGAAAGTGGCGGCGCGCCTTCTCCAGCCGTGCCGTGCCGGCCGGATAAGACCCGGTGCGCCGCAGATGGGAGTGAAGGCCACTTTGGGAAATTTAAATTTCAACAAACAGCGTATGGAGGCATATAGACAAAATTTTTCCCGCATGTCTCCCATTGTGCGTCTCTTTGGCATGGAACTTTCCTTTGATGAAAAAACGGGCAGCGCCATTGTGGACCTTCCCTATAACCCCCACCTGGACCACAGCCAGGGGGGCATCCATGGCGGTGTGTATGCCACGCTGCTGGATACGGCGGGCTGGTTTACGGCAGCCATCGCCCATGATACGGATTGCTGGGTGGCCACGTCAGAGCTTAGCTTTCACCTGCTCAGGCACGCCAGGCGGACTGCTTTGCGCGCCGTGGGCCGCCTGCTCAAAGCCGGCAAGCGCCAGAACGTCTGTGAGATGTACCTCTACGACGCAGAGGGCAACCTGGTCGCCCACGGCACGGGGACGTTTATTATCCTCCCCCACCTTTCCTTTATTTCCGGCAAGAGGCGTTCCGACTCCGAACCCTGAACCTTGGAGCCTGAACCCTGAAAGCTAAAGCCCGACCTTTAAGCTTTGTTGTTTTCTTGAATCTGCAAGCAATATTTGTTCGCTGCGAGGTAAACCTTTATGTTTTTACAACTGCACAATATCCATAAAGCCTACGGCGCCAACCCTGTTTTGCGCGGCGTCTCCCTGCAGCTGCACCGCGGCGAGCGGGCGGGCCTGATCGGAGTCAACGGCTCCGGCAAGAGCACGATCCTGAAAATCATCATGGGCGAAGAAACTGCCGATGGGGGGCAGCTCCGCCTCTCCCGGGAGGTTAAGGTGGGTTACTTGAGCCAGAAACCGGAGTTTACTAGCAAGGAGACGCTGCGCGCTTTTTTGGAGCAGGGGGCGGCGCCGTTACTTAAGCTACAAAAAGAGATGGCCGCCCTGGAGCAGGAGATGGCCCGGGTGTCCCGGCAGGAGGGGAAGAATGCACCCCGGCTGGACCCCCTGGTAGAACGTTACGGGATACTGGCACACCATTTTGAAGAGCAGGGAGGCTATGACCTGGAGCACCGCCTGCGGGTTGTGGCCAGGGGGCTGGGCTTTGACGAGGCGGACCTCGGCCGTTCCCTCGCCACTTTCAGCGGCGGCGAGAAAACGCGGGCCCAGCTCGCAGCGCTGCTCTTGCAGGAACCGGAGCTGCTGCTCCTCGATGAGCCCACCAACAACCTGGATACAGAGGCGGTGGAATGGCTGGAGAGCTACCTTTCCGCCTGGCGCGGCGCTCTTTTGGTGGTTTCCCACGACCGTTATTTTCTTGACCGGGTGGCCACTGAAGTGCTTCTGCTGGAGCAGGGCGTGGTCCGGGCCTACCGGGGGAATTACAGCGCCTTTCAGTCCCAGCGGCGCCTGGAGGAGGCAACTGCCCTGAAGGCATACCGCAAACAGCAGGCAGTCCTGGAAAAAGAGAGGGCTTTTATCCTTAACGCCGCTGCTGATGCCCGCACAAAGCGACAGGCCCGCAGCCGGGAAAAGCGTCTGGAAAAGCTGGAGCCGCTTCAGGGGGTTACCCGTGAGCGGGAAATTAAGATCAGGTTGGGTTTTGCCGGGCGCAGCGGCAAACTGGTGGTGAGCCTGGAAAATATCTCCAAAAAATACGGCCCCAGGCAGATTTTTGCCGACGTAAACCTGGAGATTCACTGGGGGGACCGGGTGGCGGTAGTGGGCCCCAACGGTGCGGGGAAAACCACCCTGCTGCGGGTGATTACAGGGGAAGAAGCCCCTACCACGGGGCGTTTGCGCGTGGGGCCTTCTGTGCGTATGGCCTACTTTGAGCAGGAACAAAAGGAGCTGGATCCCCACAGCACCCCCCTGGCTGTGATTATGAACGCTTCCTCCATGTCTGCGCCGGAAGCCAGAAATTACCTGGGGAGCTACCTTTTTCAGGGGGAAGATGTATTTAAGAAAATCGGGAGCCTGAGCGGTGGCGAACTCAGCCGCCTTGCCCTGGCCAAAATGGGCCTGGTGGAGGGCAATTTTTTAATCATGGACGAACCTACAAACCACCTCGATTTCCAGGGCGTGGAAGAGCTGGAGACAACGCTGGCCGCTTATCCGGGGACCATACTCCTTGTCTCCCATGACCGCTATTTTATTTCCCGGACAGCGAACAAGATCCTAGAGCTGCAGGACGGCCGGGCGCGCCTCTTTGGCGGGAGCTACCGGGAGTACCGGGAGCTCAAAGAGAGGGGAAAGGCCCTCCGCCCCGCTGTTTCCCCTCTGTCGTCGTCCGGTGTGGAGGCGGACCGGGAAAAAGCTGACCGCCTGGCGCAGCGCCAGGCAGAGCAGGCAAAGCGGGCAGAGCTTATGGCGCAGCGTCGCCGCCGCCGGGAAGCGGAGCGGCAGCTGGCTGCCCTGGAAGAAGAAATCCACGGAACGGAAGAGCGTATCGGGCTG
Organism: uncultured Bacillota bacterium; assembly: GCA_937973635.1. GTDB lineage: Bacteria > Bacillota > Dethiobacteria > DTU022 > UBA8154 > UBA8154. Next base: position 4,991 of record CALJJZ010000044.1, read on the forward strand.
CTGGAGCAACAGCTGGCAGATCCGGCCCTTTACAGCTGCTTTGCCCAAGCCCGTCCTGTCATGGACGAATTGCAGGCGCTGCGCGGGCAGCTGGAGAAGCTCTACAAGCAGTGGGAGGAGACGGCAGCCCTCTTGGAAGAGCTGCCGTCTCTTTAAGGTAACTATCTCTAAGGGTAACTGCCTAACGCACGAAAAGGTGGCTGCCGATACGGGCCAGCACCGGCCGGCTGCGTATCCAGGCGTTCCAGGATTTGGCAGGATTGTAAAAGGAGAGTGCTCCTCCTGTGGGGTCATTGCCCTCAAGGGCTTCCAGAACAGCCCGGCGAGCTTCGTCCCCGGCCGGCCTGTTAATTGTCCCGTTGCGTACGGGACAGTACTGATAGCCATAGGACACTTGGTAGATGACTCCGGGGATCGTATTGGGGTAACGGGGGCTCTCCACCCTGTTTAAAACCGTGGCGGCCACAGCCACTTTGCCCGGGTACGGCTCGCCCCCGGCTTCCGCCTGGACGAGGCGGGCCAGCAGATCGATGTCCTTCGCGCTGAAGCGCGGTGCCGGTGGCGCTGGCGGCGATGTCGGCACGGCTGCCTCGGTACCTGCGCCTTCTTCTTTATTTGTCTTCCCTTTTCTTCCTTCTTTTTCTTCTTCTTTTAGTTCTCCTGCTGTTTTTTCCACGGGTAACAGCTGGTTTGCAGCAGCTGGTTTTAACAGGGGATCGAGGGCGCTTGCGCTCAACATTACCGCCGCGGCTTCCTTTTTGCCCGGCCCGGAGGCTTCTGCCACCCGGGCGGAGGTTTCCGCCGATCCGCCTGTGATCAGGAAAATACAGATAGCCATACTTAACAATTTTTGCATCTTTTGTTTCATTTTTCCTCCTCACCTCCGGAGTTAGCTGTCGGGTTAGGGCGAGGAATGCCCTACCGCCTGTAGGCGGTTACACCCCGGAACATGGTTCCCCCGTACCCTCAAAAAGAGGGATTCGGCATTGATCGGTTTTCCGTATTATAAAGGAGCTTAAGGGGGCGGGGCAAACAGCTCTCACCGGGCTGAGGAAGAATAAGCTGTGCTGAGGGGTACATATTAATCATCTGGCAAAGAATATATACGTTCAGGCTGCTACAGCCAAGGTCTGCGGCGGGATGGTTGTTTTTGCCTCAACGAAGACGGCGCCTTAAGGAGCGGCGCCGGCAGCACAGATAAAGGTGTAAAGATCCTCCAGATAGCCCTCGAAATCCGCTTCGTAAGGCTCACCGCCGTCATTAATCAGGTTGTTTTTGACCAGGTAGGTGGCGATACCCAGGCGGGCGGCGGCCAAGTCTTCCCTGGTGTCGTTTCCGACCATCAGGCATTCTCCGGGTCTGCGCCCGAGCAGGTTCAGGATCTCCGCATAATATTCAGGGTGTGGTTTGCAGAAGTGCGTATTTTCGTAAGTGGTAATTAGATGGAAAGGCAGGTGCGCAATGCCGGCCCACTTTAGCCGCTGCCGGATGGCCATTTCCGGAAATACGGGATTGGTGGCGATAACGACCTCCCGCCCCTGCAGGAACGCCTTTTCTATCAGTCCTCTGGCCAGCGGCTCAGGCCGGGCATAACGCTGCAGCCGGGGAAAATCGCGCTCATAATAATCTGTGAACACGGGCAGCAGTATCTCCCGGGAGAGTCCCGTGCGGGTGATGAAATCCTCCCAGAAGACTTCTTCGTTAGTTTGCGCCGCCTCTCTGTTCAGCAGCATTGTCCGGGTGCTTTGCAGCAGCTTTTTTACAAAGACAGCAGGCTCAAGGAGATGGGCAAAACGGGGTGCGATGCTATCCAGGTAGCGGGCTACAAATTCATCCCTGTTGAGGGACAAAAGCGTCCCGTCCAGGTCGAATAACAGGGTTTTAAACATGGCTTCTCCTTTTTTAACGACTATTTTGGGAGCAACTATAATCTTTTTCTCAAATTTTAACAAAAAAAAGCGGGAACGTCAAAACCGCCTGCCCGGCCGGTGCCCGGCCAAAACTGCACCCCGGCCCGAATTTAATGGTAAATTTTTCTGGCTTATGGCCTGGTTTTAAGGGCCTGCCAAAGGGGATAATAAGTTAAATTACGGAACAAAGCCGGAACAACCAGCGAGAGCGAGGAGATGAAGTCTTTGAAAGCGGTAATTATGGCCGGCGGCGAGGGCGCCAGGCTGCGTCCCCTGACCTGCGACCGACCAAAACCCATGGTACCCCTGCTCGGGCGTCCGATGATGGAGTACATCCTCAGACTGCTGCTAAAACACTGCCTGCAGGAGATGGCCGTAACGCTCCAGTATCTCCCGGAAAAGATCAAAGGTCATTTTGCTGACGGCGAAGATTGGGGTGTCAGCTTGTGCTATTTTTTGGAAAAAGCACCTCTGGGGACGGCAGGCAGCGTAAAAAATGCTGCCTCCTTCCTTGACCGGACCTTCCTGGTGATCAGCGGCGACTGCCTTACGGACATCGATCTGACAGCGGCCCTCCGCTTTCACCGGCGCAAAAAAGCCCTGGCCACCATTGTCCTTACACCCAGGGAAGATCCCCTGGAATATGGTATTGTCATTACCGACGCAGAAGGGAGGATCAACCGTTTTCTGGAGAAGCCCGGCTGGGGCGAGGTTTTCAGCGATACGGTGAATACGGGGATATATATCCTTGAGCCGGAGGTGCTGCGCTACATCCCCGAAGGCGAAAAATTCGATTTCAGCCGCGACCTTTTCCCTCTGCTCCTGCAGGAAAGAAAAGCCCTTTACGGTTGCAGTCTTCCCGGTTACTGGTGCGACATCGGTAGCCTGGAGCAGTATATCCAGGCCCAGCATGATATGCTTGCCGGCAAAGTAAGCGTGGAGATCCCCGCTGCAGAAACGGAAAAGGGGGTGTGGCTGAGCCCGGGAGTGGAGCTGGAGGAAGGCTCGCGCCTGCTGCCCCCCGTATTTATAGGCGCCGGCACGCGCATCTCCAGGGGAGCGGTGGTAGGTGACTATGCCGTTATCGGCGCCCAAAACCATATCGGCCCCGGTGCTGTGGTAAAGAGGGGCATTACCTGGGACGGGGTCAACATTGCCGCCGGGGCAGCCCTTAAAGGAGGTATCCTAGGGCAGAGGGCACAGCTGGAAGAGCGGTCCGTAGTTTATGAAGACGCCATCCTGGCGGACAAAAGTATCCTCGGAGGGGAAAGCGTGATCAGACCGGGGGTTAAGGTATGGCCCTACAAGCATCTGGAAAGCGGCATCACGCTGCGCTCCAACCTTGTCTGGGGCAGCAGGGCCTGCCGCTTCCTCTTTGGCTTTGACGGCGTCAAAGGCAGGCTCAACGGTGAATGCAACGTGGAAGCGGCGGTAAGCCTGGGGGCGGCATTTGGTTCTCTGCTGGGACGGGGGAAAAGGGCCGTTGTGGGCCATGAAGCGGCGGCAGCCGCCGGTCTTTTGAAAGATGCGGTAAAACTTGGTCTCATATCCACCGGGCTGGAGGTATATGAACTGGGGGAGACGACCTGCGCCATCTGCCGCTTTGCCGTGAACCTTTACGGGGCGCAAGGAGGGGTCTACCTCTCGGTGCCGGCAGAGGCGAAAGACTGTGTCTGCCTGCGTTTTTTCGACGGCGAAGGGATGAACCTCTCCCGCAATGAGGAGCGGAAAGTGGAGCAGCTTTTTTCCCGCGACGATTTTGCCCGGGCAGCGGCGGACCAGCTGGGGGAGACGGTTCCCGTCAGTGGTCTGACGGATCAATACAGGGAGTACCTTGCGGGGACGTTGAAAGCCCGCCGGATCCAGGAGCGCAAATACCGGCTTGTACTCAGCTGCCCGGCCGGGCCGGCCGGCAGCATTTTACTGGAACTCCTGGAGGGGCTAGGCTGCTCCCTGCTTTACCTGCCCTTTCCCCGCTGCCATGCTGTTTTGCCCCGGCATTTTGCCCGGGAAACGGTGCGGGAAACGGTGGAGCGGACAGGGGCGGATATGGGCGCCGTGCTCTCTCCCGACGGCGAGCGCCTCTTTCTCAGCACAGCCTGTGGCCGTGTCCTAGAAGAGGAGGAGCTGCAGGCCCTGATTACGCTCCTGCAGCTGCGCTACAGGCAGCTTGGCACTGTGGCCGTACCTGTAACGGCACCTCGCGTGCACGAAGAGCTGGCGCGCCGTTACCGCGGCCAGGTGCTACGCACCCGCACCTCTCCCCGCCAGCGCCTGGAAGGGCTGCGGCAGACAGGGCTGCCCTTCCCTGCACAAGGCTTTGACGGCGGCAAGATCCTGCTGGAGCTTCTAGATTTTATGGCCGCCGAACAAAAGTCCCTGGAGCAACTGCTGGAAGAGATCCCGCCCTTTTACCTCGAAGAAAGGAGGCTCCCGTGCCCCTGGAACCAGAAGGGCCGGGTAATGCGGCGCCTGGTTGAAGAAGCGGGCAGTGAAAAGGTGGAACTGCTCGAAGGCTTAAAGGTTTACCGTCCCGGGGGCTGGGCCCTTGTCCTGCCCGACCCGGAGGAGCCGGCTTACCGCATTATCGGGGAAGGGGACAGCAGGGAAAACGCAGTAGCCTTGGTCGATTTTTACCTGGAACGGGTGCGCCTGCTGCAGCAGGAATAAAAGATTGTTTCCTTAAAATAATCCTTGAAACATTTTGCCTTAGATGTTATGATAAATGCAAATTAATTGCATTTATTTTTTTAAAAAAACCGGGGGGAAATATGATTGAGCTTAAAAACTTGAGAAAAAGTTTTGAAGGGGAGCTTCTGCTGGATATCAGGGGTTTTACCTTTCAAAACGGGGTCAGCTATCTCTTTTTTGGCCCGTCCGGCTGCGGCAAGACCACACTATTAAACATCATTGCCGGCGTGATCCCGGCCGACTCCGGCCAGGTAATTGTTGACGGCTGTGATATAGGGGCACTGAGCCCCGTAAAGCGTGATGCATACCGCCTGAGCACCGTAGGGTATGTCTTCCAGGAGTTTTACTTGCTGGAAAAGATGACTGTAGAAGACAATTTAAGGCTGCTGGAGCTCGAGCTGAAGCGGAAGGTCCCTGTGGACAGGACCCTTGAAGCCCTGGGCCTCGGCCCCAAAAAACATAAAAAGATAACGACCCTCTCCAGCGGCGAAAAGCAGCGGGTGGCCATTGCCCGGGCCCTAATTAAAGAGCCTGCGGTGCTGCTGGCCGATGAGCCCACGGGCAACCTGAACCCCAGGCTGGCCGGAGAGATCATGTCCTTGATCGCCGGCTGTGCGAGCAACCTCCATATCCCTGTGCTTGCAGTCTCCCACGATTATGGCATGAAGGGGTATTTCGACGTGGCCCTGGAGATCTCTGAGCTGAACGGGGTGAACCTGCCATGCTGAAACTGCTGAATTTTGCCCTGAAAAACCTGAGAACAAAACTGACCAGGGCAGTCCTTGCCTCCCTGGCCATTATCCTGTGCGCTACCATTGCCCTGGTCAGCTATAATACGGCCAAACAGGTACAGGACGGTGTCATCTCCACGGCAGGCTTTTACGATACCATTGTCGGCCCTGAAGGGAGCCCGCTCCAGCTTGCCCTGGCGACGATGTTTTTTGTGGAAAACCCCCTGGGCACAATCCCTTACGAGCACTATGAAAAACTGCGCCACAACCCGGCAGTGCGGGAAATTTACCCCTTTGCCGCCGGTGATTTCTACCGCACCACGCGTATTATCGGGACCGTGCCCGCCTATCTGCAGCGCTATGAACTGCAAGAAGGGCGGATCTTTGCCCAGCCTGGTGAAGCCGTCATCGGTTACCAGGTCGCCCGGTCAGGCATTTTGCGCCTTGATGATGTCTTTGTGGGCGCCCATGGCTTTGCCGTCAACGGGCATATACACGATGATTTTGAGTACCGTGTGGTGGGCGTGCTGGCTAAAAGCAGGACGGCTGCGGATAATGTCATCTTTACCCCCATTGAGAGCGTCTGGCTTGTGCATGCTGACCATGACCATGAACATGCTGACCATGACCATGAACATGGGCATGAAGATACTCACGACTACGTACACGGCCAGCCGGAAGGGGGCTCCGGCGAGGGCTCCAGCCGGCAAGACGGAGATATGCACGGGCAGGAAGCCGGAGAGCTAAAGGGGGACCTTGTCTCCATTATGCTCAGGACAGAAAGCCTTGCCGCACACGCACGGCTTGTGGCTGCATACAGGGAGATCCCCGGAGTCCAGGCCATTAATCCGGCTTCTGTTTTAAGGGAGCTGCTCGTCAACCTTACCCTCGGCCGGGACATTCTGTATGCGCTGGCGGCAATAATCATGTTTATGGCGGCAATAGTCATCTATGTTACCACCGCCTCCTTTGTTGAAGACAGCAAGAAAGATCTCTTAATCATGCGCCTGGTGGGCATTAAGCGGAAAACTATCGTCCCCCTCTTTGTCCTCCAGACTGTTTTCCTTGCCGCTGTAAGTATGGCTGTCTCTTTTTTCTTGAGTTTCCTTGCCCTTTTGCTGATCAACAGGTTTACGGCGGCAAATTTTGGCCTGGTGATCGACGGTGCAAAACGTTACCCCGCCGAAATGCTGATTTTGCTCGTTATCTTTGTCATTATTGTCGTCTCCTCCCTTGTTTCCATCTTCCCGGTTTACCGGCATGACCCACTGGAGGGGAGATCATGAAAAAAATAGCCCTAGCCTTTACGGGGCTTATTTTGGCCCTGGTGCTTTTGTGTGCGGGGTGCTCCCCGGAAAAACAGGCCGGACAGGCCGGGGTGGTGGCGCTCCATTTCCGGGAGCTGATGGACGAGGACAACAACCTTTCCTTACGGGTGCGGGAGCTTGACGGGAAAAAAGTCTCCATCACGGGGTTTATGGCCATGCAGTCGCCCCTTGATGGCAGTTTTGTTTACCTGACGAATATGCCCCTTGTAGTCTGCCCGTACTGTATTCCCGGCACAAACACGCTCCTGAACGCCATCCCTGCCATAGCCCCTGCCGGCAAGCCGATCAAATATACCGAACAACCGGTAACGGTTATCGGCGTGCTGGAGATAGGGGAAAAGAAAGATTTTTTTGGCTATACCACGCCGCTGAGGATTAATGTGGAGAGCATAGCAGTGGCCGATGCCGGCAAACTGTCCCCCTCCCTCAAGGAATACGCCATGCTCGCTTCCGACGGCGTGATCATGGAGGTCCTGCTTCTCCTGGACCAGTTGGTGACCTACACCAGCTACGATTTGTCCGAGCTTGATCCGGCCATGCTTTACGCTGTTGACCTGGAAAAAATAGACGGGCTGATGGGGAAGGTCAGGGGCTACGGCGTGCCCTCTTACGGGGGCCTCATAGATATTTTACAAGGGGCGAGGGAACTGGCCGTGGAGCTCAATCAGCTTATGGAAAGCGGCCGGCAGGAAGAGATGATAAACTTTGCCGCAGAAGGGGCCTTCCTCTGGCGTGCCTATTTCGCCTGGGCGGACGAAATGGCCACCCTGGACTAAAAAATTCTGAAAAAATAGGGACACAATGAAAATTATTAAAAACATTATCAAGTTTTTTGCAAAGCGGACATAAAAATTTTAAATTTCGGGACACAATGAAAATTATTGACCATAAATGGTTTTGATTTTATAATGAATGCATGCCAAGGATAGCCAGAGTTGTTGTTCCGGGAATCCCCCATCACATCACACAGCGTGGAAACCGGCGTCTCCCCACTTTTTTCTGCGACAATGATTACAAGCGTTATCTGCAGATTATGGCGGAGCAATGCAAAAAATGGGGTGTTAAGATCTGGGCATACTGTCTTATGCCCAATCATGTGCATCTCATTGCTGTGCCTGCTACAGAAGAAGCCCTGGCCGCTGCAGTCGGCGAAGCGCACCGCCGTTATACCTGGCTGATAAATAACCGGGAAAAATGGAGCGGCTTTTTATGGCAGGGTCGTTTTGCCTCATGCCCGCTGGATGAAGCTCATTTATACCTTGCAGCCCGTTACATTGAACTTAATCCTGTCCGTGCTGGCCTGGTAAAACATGCCCGGGATTATCGCTGGAGCAGTGCGGCGGCACATTTTGCCGGGCGTGATGATATCCTGGTGGAGGTGGCGCCTCTAATAAACATGTTTGGGGATTGGGAGAAATACCTAGGGATTGATATTGCCGAGGAAGAATCAAAAAAGATTAAACGCCATGTGCAAAGCGGTGTCCCTTTGGGAGACGAAAAATTTGTATCTGACCTTGAGGAAAGGTTTGGCCTGAAATTCAGGCCGCAAAGGAGAGGCCCCAAAGGTTCCTGGAAACACAAATAACCTTCCTCAGCTTAACCCTGGTTTTCTGCACGGCATAATAGGCATAATTATCATTGTGTCCCGAAATTTTAGAAAATTTCGGGACACAATGATAATTATTAATTATACAGAGGCTTGATAGGACAGGAGGTGGTGGGTATATGCGTGTGTGGGATATTCATCCCGGCTACCTTTCGCGGGAAAGCCTGCTGGGACAGCATGTGGAAATCCATAGCGTTTTCAGCGTGATAACGGGGCACAAAAAAGGCTATGCCCGCCACCCCGAAACATTGCGCTGGCGCAGCAACCTGCCGGAGCTGAAAAAGGTCCACGACCTGACAGTAAGGGAGATGATCCTGCGCGGTTACGGGCACCGCTCACCTCTACCCGCACCGGCAGAGGACGAAGGGACAGAAGCAAAGAGGCTAGACTGGGTTGATCCGCCCCATACCCAGTTTGGGCTCCTGGAGGCCAAATATGCCGCTGCCCGGCGGGAGGGCCGTATCCCCCTGCCCCGCTACAGCTCCCAGTTCTGGGCCCACCACAAGTACGCCGTCATGGGCCGGGGGTACAATTTTTACAGGGAGATCCAGGCGTACATGGGAAGGGGAAAGGACCTGCCCATCGGGCAGAACGAGGGGCTGGTGCTCCGTGTTTTGGAGCTGCTCTGTGCCCCCTTAGACAGACGGGGGCTGAGGAATACCCTGGAGCACCTGTGGGGTTATTTTAAAGAGAAGGCCGGCGCAGCGGAAAAGGAAATGTTCCAGGCAAACCTGGCTGCAGATCCTTTTTCGCTGCTGTCCTTTCTTTACAGCCTGGCCTGCAAGTACGATGTTGTGTACCTCCGTCATTCCACCATTTTCAGCGATTAATTTTAGTAAAAGATAAAAGGTGGGCCTGTGAGCCTGCCGATTATAAAACAGGGGCAGATCCGTAACTTCTTTATAAAGAACTACTATAGCTTCATGCCAAATATAATAATTTTTATTGTGTCCCGAAATTTTCAGGGCGATGAACAGCTTCGAAGATGACCTTGAAGCCTCGCTCGCTCACCTCTATCTGCCGGCGGTGCACCGTAAATATTTGCGCACCACCAATCTAATCGAGCGCAGCTTAGGCGAACAGAGAAGACGCAGCAAGGTGACCCCTCGCTTCTTCGATGAAAAGAGTGCGCTCAAACTTGCCTTCGCTACACTTTGGCGAACCAGCCTCAAGCGGCAAAAGGTCAGGTTTTCAGAGATCGAACAGAAACAGGTTTTTGAGTTGCGTAAAAAGCTGGGTTTGATTCCCAAACAGACAGATATGAATGACGAAAATCAAGAGAAAGATGGTAATGCCGCTTGAACCAGGCCGAGCTTTTTTACAGACAAAATTGGACTTGACCTCGGCTTCTTTCTCATTTTTTTCTCAGAAATCATTTTCCATACTTTAAGCTTAATATAACCGATAATCGCTGCAGCTATAGCAATTAACACCCACCAGTACCATTCCATTTTTATTCACCTCCTGCAGGCATTAAGCGGCTGCGTGTAATTTTAAACATAATGAGCAGCAGCGCCCCGCTTAATAGCAGGGTCAGCAGCAGAGCCATCCAGAAAGAACCCGTCAGCTGAGACCCGAAAAAAATACTTCTTAACATCTGGAACTGCCAGTAATTTGGCAGGGGGTAAAAGATAAGTTGCCAGCGCTCCGGAACGAAGAGCGAGACAATCGGCAGGGCCAGGTAGATGGGCATAAGCACTTTAATCACGGCAATAGCGCTGACCTGGTTGTTTGCAAAACCGCCCACTGTCAGGGTCAAGGCGGCAATAATCAGGATTGAAGCAGCGATGGCAGTGGCCAGCAGGAGGTAGTTGATCGCAGATCCGCTTAAGATCAAGGCCGTACCTGTGGTTACAAGGGAGGCGACTACAAACGCCCCCAGGGTTCTGGCTATGATATAGCGATGCAGCCCGAGCGGGGTGACCGCCAGGGCACTGACGGCCCTGGTGTCTTTTTCATCGATAATGTTAAAGCCGGAGGCCACACCGCCCAGGAGGAGGGCCAGCATTATCAGTGAGAGGATAAGGATCTCCTCAAAAAGGGAAGAGCCTTCAGCGATGCTGCGCGCTTCATATTCAATCAACCTTTCCGGAGAAGTAACAGCGGTCAGCACCGCCTTTCCGGCCTCGATAATAGCTTCCGGCTCATTACTTTCGAACAATAACACCACTTCTTCGTCTTCTAAGATCACTCCCGGCACGGCATCGTTCTGTTCCACCCTGACTACAACTTCTTCATTGGTATCGAAGATCTCTACGACAGCGTAATTCTCCAGGGCAGCAGTCACGTCATCACCGACCTGCCTAGACAAGGCCATTGTTAAGCCGGTTGCTTCGACCGAGGGCAGGAAAAGCCTGACCAGCAGGGCTAGCAAGAGCGGCGAAACAATCATGTATAAAACAATGTTATCGCGCAGGGCGGTGGCCAGGTCCTGGCGCAGCAAATTTAAGATTGCCTTCATTCAGCGTCCCTCCCTCATCAGTTTGAATTGAACAACCAGATGGCAGAGCAGGTAAGAGAGGATCGCCGCTGCTGCCAGGTATATATAGAGAGAAGTAAGATCTCTGCCGGTGGGGAAAAGAATCTCCCGCAGACCAAAAATAATCGGATAAGACGGGATATGGGTGACCCAGGCCGGAGCGAAAGAAGGCCAGCCGTAGGAGATGACCGGGGTCATGTTCACTATCAGCAGGGCGATACCGACAAAGAGCCACTCGGAAATATTGTTGAAAAAGGCAGCCACTACCAGGCCCAAGCAGGTGTAGAAGAAGCAGCCCAGGATGAGGGTGAGGACCAGGGCCGGGTAGTTCAGGCTCACCCCGATGGTGGTCATAATCATCAGGAAGCCGTAAAGGAAGCCGATCAGGCTGAATACCGCTCCCTTGGCCAGGATATAAGGGGAGGTGCCCCCGGGCGTGACCCGGTAGGCGCGGTTCACGCCGTCCGCCTTCTCCTGAAAGAGGAGTACCGCCGCCATCAGGAAGCCCAGAACAATCACCTCGAAGGCTAGCAGGGGCGGCACCGCATTCTGATTCTGGGGCACCGGTGCACTCAAAGGCCGCAAGTATTCAACCCGGTAACCGTCTCCGTTTTCCAGACCATAATAGGGGCGCAGCGGTCCTTCCAGGGCTGCGGTAATCAGGTTCAGGTTCTGCTCTCTGATGGTGCCGTAGTGAAGGATGGTAATCTGCGGCGTTTCCCCGGAGGTGCTAAAATAAACGCCGATTGAGCCGGGGTCAGCCTGTACCGCTTGCTCAAGCTTTTCCAGGCTGTCGAGAATAAATTCATCATCCAAACCCTCCCGCCGCGCTTCCTTTTCGAGATAGCCCATCTCGCTGGCATCGTAGAAATAGTAGGTATCCTCCAGGTCATAGTCGGCCGGGATTAGAAAGAGCACAACCAGGATGATTACCACCAGCGCTCCCGCTACCACCCACATCAGGGCGTTGCGCGAGACAACGGCCAGATCCTGCATGAAGAGCGATAGAAAGCGGCGCATCATGCTGACAGCTCCCTTCCGGTAAGGCGAATAAAGATCTGCTCCAGGCTTGCTTCCTGGGAATGGATGGTCTGCACTTCTTTGGATTCGATAATTTCCTGCAGGGCGCGGCGATCTTCTTCACGGGCCAGGAAATACAGTTTACTCTTTACACTTCCGTTTTCATAATACTCTACCCGGACGGACTGCTCCCCGTATTTCAGTTTCAGGGCCCGGGGCGAATCCATGGCTACGATGGAGCCCTCATTGAGAAAAGCCACCCGGTCACAGATCTCTTCGGCGGTATACATGTTGTGGGTGGTGAGAAATACGGTTGCTCCTTCGCTTCTTTTCTGCAGGATAATATTTTTCACTTTAGCCGCCGTGACCGGGTCGAGGCTGGCCGTCGGTTCGTCGAGAAAGAGAATGCCCGGGTTGTTGATCAAGGCGCGGGCAAAAACAAGGCGCTGCTTCATCCCCTTGGAATAGGCGGCCACTTTACGGTTGGCCGCTTCGCCCAGGTCTACCAGTTCCAGGAGCTCCAGCGGCGGGTGGGTCGGCACATCGAAGAGGCCGGCGTAATAGCGCAGGTTTTCCAGACCGCTCAGCTTGGTATAAAGATTCGGGTGCTCAAAAGAGACGCCGATACGGTTAAAAAAAGCTCTTCTAATCTTTGATACTTTTTCGCCGCCGTAGAGCACCTCTCCCTGTTGCAGTTTCAAAAGGCCGATCATAATGTTCTGGACCGTGCTTTTTCCGGCACCGCTCGGTCCAAGAAAACCGAATATCTCGCCTTCGTCAATCTGAAAAGAGACACCCTTAACGGCATATTTACCCTTGCCGGTGTAATCATGGGAAAGATTTTTAACTTCAATCACCGCTTACTCCTCCTATCGCCGTCTCCGGCTGCTTTGACGCTTTGGATCAGCTTTTCCATTTCAGAGAGATATTCATTCAACGCCTTCATCCCCTCCGGTGTTAGCGATACATGGGTAGCCGGCTTGCGACCAACAATGCGCTTTTCAATTTTCACATACCCCGCCTCCTCCAGGTTGCGCAACTGAATAGAGAGGTTGCCGGCCGTAAGATCCAGCTTTTCTTTAAGCTCCAAGAAGGGCACTTTTTGATGCTCACCGGCAGCCAGATAACTCAGGATCAGCAGCCGGGCTCTCTCATGGATCACCTTATCTATTGACGGTTGTGTTCTCTCCCTGGCAGCCATTTTTTATGCTTTCCCTTTGTTAAAAAGATAGTCGGAAGCGGCCATGATTAAAAACCCTACTCCGAAACCGAAGATCAGCTGCAGCAAAACATACAGTTCAGGCAGCCAGATCAGGTATACAAAACCGGTTAAAAGTAACCAACACCCGAAATAGATCATCGCCCGCAGATAAAATATTGTCGAAAGGGAAAAGCAAAGCAGGGCAAAAATGATCATCAGCAAAGGCAAGGCCATTTTATCAAAGCCGCTGAAGCTGAAATATAGCGGCAGGGCAACAAGACTGATTAAGAAAGGAATTAACATGGTCAAAAAGCGGTGGGTATAGACTACGTCAAAAAATTGAATGAAAGTAATCTGCGCGTTAATTTCACGAGCCCGGGCAAAAAGGCCACGGATTTTCAGGCCGCCGACTAATATAAAAGAAAGGGCGATAGCCAGATAAAGCACCAACTTAATTTGGGAAGGTATGGCAGCATAACTGCCGTGTTGCAGGATAAAATAGTAGAAGAGCGTGCAGAAAAGGATCATCAGCGCTCCGGTTAAAAAGGTGACCGGGCGCAGTGTTTGCGATACGTCCATATACTGCAGGATCGAACCACTCCTGGTTACCGCTTTCTTTATAAGCTTCAAATCCTCTTCCAGCTTACTAATTTCATTTTGCTTATCCGGCTGCTCTTCTTTCACTTCAACCACCCCGTTAATTTAGTTTATATTATAAACTACTTATTAGTATAAATCGTTTTGCGTGATTGTCAATACCCTTAAAAAATAAATACCCTTAAAAAATAAAATGAGCTTAATCGTGAGGGAGAAACGAAACCCTTAATTAATCTGGCCGGCTTAATGCCAGTGGTCATTTTATTATTGATATTCGTAAAGCCATCAAAATTGAGTGCTTTTAAGCGTATCCAACACCTTATTATATTTCTGTCAAAAGGTTGCACGCCCCAAACCAAAAATGCACACCCCTAACCTGGATAACCAGTTGGAAAGCTGGAAAGGCAAAGGTTAAACCTTAAAGAGCAATGCTCTGCATGTTGTAGGGAACGGCCCCTGTGCCGTTCCGCTGAACAATATCTTGCCAATTATGCGCAGAACTTAAGAATTAAGGGCCTAATAAATTTTGCACCCGGTGTGTGCATTCTTTTTGGCAGAAAGGTGTGCAAAAGGGGAAATCCGTCCTTTTTCTGCTGCCAAATTTAGCCCTGAAAGCACGAAAAGCCCTTGCTGTAAGGGCTTCCGCATTGTATCAAAATTTGAGTTTACATTTGGTGGACCCGAGGGGGCTCGAACCCCTGGCCTCCAGAGTGCGATTCTGGCGCTCTCCCAGCTGAGCTACGGGCCCGCGTTGTTTGTCGGCAAGCCCTATTATAACAGGTACGGCTGAGGAAAACAACTAGGGCGAGCAAACAAACAAAACAGGCCATTACCTTTTAGGTTAGGGGAAAGTGCCTGCATTTTATAAGTTTTATAAAATTATGAAAGAATCAGCCTCAATAAGGCCATGCAGACGACCCCGGCGATGACTGTAATGAACATATTCCGCGTGTAAACGGCCGCGGCGAAGGTGGGCAGGGCGGCCCAGAAATAGGGGTTTGGGGAAAGTTCAAGGGTAAAGCTGCCTTCGGGCAGCAGTAAAATCGGCCCCAGCAGGGCGGCCAGCACGGCCACGGGGACATAGGAGAGCCACCGCTCCACACTTAAGGGGAGCCTGCGCCGGGAGAGGAGCAACAGGGGAAGCAGGCGCGGCAGGTACGTGGCGGCGGCCATGGCCAGGATGAGGATAATGACGGCTTCATTTGTGTAGGTCATGATCCCTTAGCCCTTTCCTTTAAATTTTAACTTTGGGGTGTCGGTGATTTTGTCCAGGAACAGACCTGCTGTAGCGGCAAACAGGGTGGAGATGACGATATACCAGTGCCCGCCCAAAAATTTAAACAGCAATACAGAGGCTGCTACGGACAAGAAGGCGACGCAGATATACCTGAGCGTGGTAAGCTGAATAACCAGCAGAAAAATAAACATAGCTCCCAGGGTAAAATCCAGGCCCAGGGCCTCCAGGTCAGTGAGCAGGCTGCCGGTCCAGGCGCCGGCCAGGCTCCCCGCCACCCAGGAAAGATGGGCGGCCATATTGGTGGTAATTATTCTGAGGACGGGGGGGTCTTTTTCTTTGCTAAAATGCAGGCTGTGCAGGGCAAAAGTCTCGTCTGTAAGCTGATGGGCAAACAGGGCCTGCTGCAAACGGTTAAGGTGGCCGAGAAAGGGAGAGATGGCTGCGCTCATGAGCAGGTGGCGCAGGTTAACCAAGAAGGTGGTCAGGGCAATGGTTAGCACCGGCAGCTGTTCCCCGATCATGCTTACGGCGATAAATTGGGAAGAACCGGCAAAGACCAGTATGGACATAAGGGCTGTTTGCCCCGGGCTAAGATCCACCCCTGTTGCCATTACGCCGTAGGCAAAACCGATGGGGAAATAGCCCAGGCAAACAGGCAGGCTTATTTTTAACCCTCCGGCCAGATTTTTCCAGTTTAGGGAAGAAAAAAAAGTCATACCCTCGTCCTTTAGCATTGCTTTTAATGCTTTTAAGTAATATAAATCTTCCACTCCCCTTTCCGATCTCCTTTAATTTTTTGCCCCATAAATTTTCTGTTTTTCCCGCCTGGGGAGTAACTTATTCTGTCTGTATGCGTTAGTCTTATTGAGGAGTATTAATATCCGGGCGGGAGGTAAGGTCTTGGTGCAGAAATGGTTAGTGCTCTTTGTTGCCCTTTTAATCTTTTTGGGGTGGGGGGGTGCTGTTGCCTGTGCCGAAAGCGAAGAGAGGCAGGTACGCGTCTTTTTTGATGGCGAAGAGATCTCCTTCCGCGTAGCGCCCCAGTTTCAAAATAACCGCCTGTTCGTGCCTGTGCGCCCCCTCCTGGAGGCTTTGGGCACACAGGTTTACTGGAACCAGGAGAAGAACACCCTTTCCACCACTGTGGAGGGAAAAAATATTGTGGTGCATTTAAAGCAATCCATGGTGGAGATTGTCGGTAATATGGTAGAGTCAGATACGCCGGTGGTTGTTGTGGGCGGGGCGACAATGCTGCCTCTGCGCAGTTTTTCCGAGCTGTTAGGCCTCAAAGTAAGGTGGGATGGGGAGAATAATATTGTGGAGATAGAAAGCGGCAGGTATGTCCCCTTTTTGCGGGTAAAAGATGACGACAACCTGCCGCTAGCTGTCCGCCAGTGGTTGGAAGTTTCCAAACCGGAGGAAGTCAATGCTGCCCTGGAACTGGAAGATTGCCTGTACATCCTCAGTTCCATGGGCTGGAAGCCGACCGCCGGTTACAGCGTGAAGATTAGAAGGATTGAACGTGAAAATTCTTCTTTCCGGGTTAACGTTGAGATCCGAGAGCCGTTACCCGGCCAGTTTGTTTTTCAGGTCATATCTTATCCCTATGATTTGGTCAGTCTGGACCTGAAAGCTGTGGGGAGGCCGTCTGCAATTAATTTCCAGCAGATTACCCGTTAACTTTTAGCTTTTCCTTCGTTTTCTTTAAGCTAACAATATAACAACCGGGGCGTTAACCGGTTTTTTTGTTCTGTTTTTTGCTTTACCGGCATTGCCTCACAGCATGGGGGAAGTTAATTGTTGTCCAGTTCTTCCAATTTGCCGAAGACCAGCAACAGCCCCTCCTCATCCAGCCCGGCGGTGATCGTAAGCACGGAGTCTGCCACCACGGCCCGGAGCATTTTCTGGCCGTTTAAGGGGAAAAGCTCATACTCCAATTTACTTTGCTCTAAGGCAGCTTTTGGCTGTTCACCGGCCGGCACCTGCGCTTCCTCTTTTTCCTCCGTAATTTCTGCTTCAAAGAAGTCCTGCTGCACAGTCAAGAGGTCGCCGCTGTCGTTGCTAAATTCCTGGCGTACGCCTAAAAGAGACGCATCTGTTTTATGGATGGTCCCTTCCTTGAAGGTATATCCTTCCGGCGGGACGGCGAGGTAGAAGATTTTTCCGCGGATAAGCCCTTTGCTTTCCTGCAGGCCAGCGCGGTACGCATTTAAAGAATCATAGTTCGATATATTTGTTTCCTGGATCATGGCCCTTTGCCTCTGCAGTATGCCCATTTCCCCCACTTCATCCGGAAGTGTGTCTGCCCCTTCTTCTACCCTCTGGGGGGCAGCTGGTTCCGGGGCCTGGGTTATCTGCAAAGAAGCGGGGGCTTTTGCCGCCCCGGGCATGCCCTCGGCAAGCTTCGCATCTGCCTCTGCGCCCTCCCATTCCATCTTGGTGCCGGCTATTTTGCCTGTTCCCGGGAGCATACCGCCGATTGCTTCGCGCAGTGATTGGAACGGCGGCATGCCGCTGAGCAGCATTATACCCAGGATGCATGCTGCGGCCAGGGCTGAAAGGTTCTTGTACTTCCGTCCAAGGAGATAAACTATGCCCTTTTGCGGCGCTCCCACAACGGGTACAGCCTCGTCTGCGTGCAGCCCGTTTTCTCCGCGTTTTTCCAGCAACTGCTGGAAGTCTTCCCAGCAGCGGCCGGTGTCAGGGAGTTCAAGCCTGCGGGCTTCTTCCTGAAAGTAGTTGTGGAGCAGTTGGTCAAAATCGTCTTTTTTGCTGATCATAAAATTTAATCACCTTAAAAAACCGGACTGGCGGTTAATATTCCAGCGGTAGTTTTCCTTTGTTTGTAGGACGCTTTTTCCTGCCCTGCGGTTGCAAAAGAAGGCGTACTTTGTCACGGGCCCGGAAGAGGCGGGATTTTACTGTTCCCGGTGGGGCGCCGATGAGGGAGGCTATTTCGTTAATGCTCATTTCGTTAAAATATTTTAAGACCAGGATTTTTCTTTCTTCAGGGTCCAGCAAAGCCAGCGCCTGCCTGACTTCCTGAATATTTTCTGTTTTTTCCCAGTTATCTCCCGGGTTGTCGCCGGGCGTTTCGCCTGCATAGCTCTCCATGTTGTCTGCCAGGAATACTCTTTTGCGCTTGCGCAGTTGATCCACGGCATAGTTGGAGGCGATGACGCTGATCCAGGAACCAAACTTTTGCCTGTCTTGCAGTTTATGCAGGCTGGCAAAGGCTTTGAAAAACGTCTCCTGGGCCACATCTTCAGCTGTCTGGTGATCCCCCGTAATGAAAAAAGCGGTGCGATAAACCCGGGGGAAATGTTGCTGATAGAGTTTTTCCATCTCACTTGTATCCATTAGCCAAGCCTGCCTTTTAAAATTCATAATCATTTTAACATATTCCAGAGGCGTTGTTAATGGAATAACTTTTCTTTCCCTTGACAAGCCTTTCTTTTTTAATTTAAAATCGTGGTAGGCGCGAATATGAACTATATTTCACATTGTGAAGGCTGTTTTTTTATACCAGTACGGAGTGGGAAAGGCGTCTGCTCCAAAAGGAGAGTATGGGTATGGAGAAAGGGGAAAAAGAACAGAAACTGAGGGGAGCTGGCGGTATTAAGCTGGAAGCAAAGCATGATTTTGATGCCAATGGAGAGGGCGAGGAGAGGGACGGCCGCTACGTCCAATCTGTGGAAAGGGTCCTCAATATTCTTGAAGCCATGGCCAGCGTAGGCGGCCCTATTACTGTAACTGAACTGGCAGACCGGGTTAAACTCAAGATCAGTACCGTGCACCGCCTCCTCTCAACTTTATTGCACCGCGGGTACGTAGAACAGGAGGACGACAATAAATACAGATTGGGCCTGAAACTCATGGAGATAGGCAATGCTGTCCTCTATTATTCCGATATCCGCACCGTGGCGAGGCCATATCTGGAAGAGCTTATGGAGCGCTGCAATGAAACAGTTAACCTGGCCATCCTGGATGATGTGGACGTAGTTTATATTGATCAGGTTGAGTCTAAGAACCTGATCATCGTTAAAATGCTGGCTCAGGTGGGAAACCGCGGCCCGGTTCACTGCACTTCTTCCGGCAAAGTACTCTTGGCTTTCCTTCCGGAAGACAAAAGGGAAGAGGTAATTTCCAGATTGGATTTGGTTAAATATACCAATGAAACCATTACCGACCCGGATAATCTGCGCAAAGAATTAAAGCGGGTACGGGAAGACGGTTATGCCGTGGACTGGGGAGAGCGGGAGGAACACGTCCGTTGTATCGCTGCGCCCATTCTTAACCACGAGGGGCGTGCCATTGCCAGCGTGAGTATATCCGGCCCCAGCAACCGCATTACCACTTATTATATGAAAAATGAACTGGTTGACTTAATCCGACAGACGGCACGAAAAATTTCCCACAAAATGGGTTATAACGGCGCTTAGCCGTTTTTTTTTTTTGCCTTTTTTCATTTGCCGGAACCTTTGCCCTTGACAGTATAAATACCCCTGCATATAATTAAACCGTGCCTTCCACAATGTGAAATCATTTTCGCGATGAGGAAAACAATTTTAAAAATTGGGGGGTTCCGCAATGGAATTGTCGGGCGTATCGGTGGCGGGAGCTTGCGAGTTGAATCCTTTTGCCATGGCGCAGCAACAGTGTGATGATTGTGCCAATATCCTTAACATTGACCAGGGTGTGCGGGAAATTATCCGCGAACCAATGCAGGAGATACATGTTTCTATCCCTGTACGTATGGACGACGGTAGCATCAAGGTTTTTAAAGGGTTCAGGGTTATACATAACAATGCCCTGGGGCCGGCCAAAGGCGGCATCCGTTTTCATCCCGACGAAACGGCGGATACGGTAAGGGCCCTTGCCACGTGGATGACCTGGAAGTGCGCCCTGGTGGAGCTGCCCCTGGGCGGCGGCAAAGGGGGCGTTGTCTGTAACCCCAAAGAGATGTCCCAGGGAGAGCTGGAACGGCTCAGCCGGGGCTATGTGGACCGGGTCTGGCAGGTAATCGGGCCGGATAAAGATATTCCCGCCCCCGATGTATATACAAACCCGCAAATTATGGCCTGGATGATGGATCAATATTCCAAAATAGCGGGGAAGAACCAGTTTGGTGTGATTACGGGCAAGCCGCTGCGCCTTGGCGGTTCTGCCGGGCGCCATGACGCTACGGCCAGAGGCGGGCTCTATGTGCTGCGGGAAGCGGCCCGGGCCCGGGGCCTTAACCTGAAAGGCGCTACCATGGCGATACAGGGCTACGGCAATGCCGGCTCTTATGTGGCTTCCCTGGCGCAGGAGCTGTTTGGCTGCCGCATCGTGGCTGTAAGCGACAGCAAGGGTGCCGTATATAACAAAATGGGGCTGGACCCCCAGCTTTTGAGCGAGCATAAATCCTTTACCGGCTCCGTCGTCGGCTTTCCCAAGTCCGACCCCCTGCAGCAGGCAGAGCTTTTGGAGCTGGACGTTGACGTGCTCTGCCCCTGTTCCCTGGAAGGCGTGATCAACGCCGGGAATGCAGAGCGCATCAAAGCCTCCATCGTTGCCGAATTTGCCAACGGTCCCACTACGCCGGAGGCAGACGAAATCCTCTTTGCCCGCGATATTCACCTGCTCCCCGATTTTCTTTGCAATGCCGGCGGCGTAACCGTTTCTTATTTTGAAATGGTGCAGAATTTTAACATGTTTTACTGGGAAGAAAAAGAAGTATATGAGCGCCTGGACAGAAAGATGACGGCAGCTTACCACTCCGTGCTGGAGATGTCGAAAAAGTATGGGGTAAATATGCGGCGGGCTGCCTATATTCTTGCGGTGCGGCGGGTAGCCGAAGCCATGCAATTGCGCGGCTGGGTTTAGCTGCGGTTACGGCAACCTGCCGGCGGAAAAGTATAATTTATAATTAAATTAATCAGGAATACCTTTAACCATACCATAAACCGGCTCGAGCCAGATCTCGAAGCCGGTTTATGGTTTTATTTTTATGAATACATTTCCACAATGTGAAAACATATCCCTTGACATAGCCGCTGTTCCGCCGTTATAATCAGAAAAATAGAAAACATTTTCGCATTGCGGAATATATTCTTTTAGGGGAGAGGTGTCAGCCATGACGCAAATGGTGAAAAACCATGTGCGGGAGAAACCGGTACAATCGGTGGAACGGTCGCTGCGCATCCTTGAACTCATGGCGGAACGGGGGCAGCCTTTAAGCCTCAGCGATATCAGCCACCACCTCAAACTGAAGATAAGTACGGCCCACCGCCTGTTAAAAACCTTAATCATCTGCGGCTTTGCCCAGCAGGATCCTTATTCCGGAAAATACCTCCTCGGCATCAAGAATTTTACCATCGGTTACAACGCCCTGTACAGCCTTGATATCCGCAACGTTGCCCGCCCTTTCCTGCATCAGCTCGTAGCCAGGTACCACGAAACGGCGAGCCTCGGTATTCTGGATCAGGGCGATCTGATCTATATTGACCAGGTTGAATCGGAAAAAATGGTAAAGATGCTCGCCCGCCTGGGCAGCCGCCTGCCGGCCCATTCCCATGCGGTGGGCAAAGTGCTCTTGTCGGCCCTGAGCGAAACGGAACTGGAGCTGTTCCTGAAAAACAAAAAGCTGGAAAAGTTTACAGAAAACACCATTAACTCGGCAGAGCAATTAAAAAAAGAGCTGTACACGATCCGCAAGCAGTCCTATGCTCTGGATCTGGAAGAGACGGAGCTGGGAATCCGCTGTGTGGCCGCCCCTGTCTTTAACCACCTGGGCCATGCCACGGCTGCAGTGGGCATATCAGCGCCAAGCAGCCGCGTCAGCTCCACATATCTTAACGAGTTGGCCGGCGCAGTAAAGCAAGCAGGTAAGGAAATATCCATGCGCCTAGGTTATAAAGGGTAGAAATCCGGTTTCCGACTAAAAAAGGAGGGAAAGAAGTTGGCCAAGGTAGCGGAGGAGTTAAAAAATGGACAGAAAGAGACGGCCGGCCAGAACAACGTATCCCTGGTGGCTTTATTGCAGGAGGTGCAGGAACGGTACAATTATCTCCCGGAAGACGTCTTAAGGGAGCTGGCCCGCGAGAAGAACCTTTCTCTTATGGAAATGTACAGTGTGGCTACTTTTTATAAGAGTTTTAGCCTGCAGCCACGGGGCAAACATAAGGTTGCAACCTGTTCTGGCACGGCCTGCCATGTCCGGGGCAGTGAAAAGGTTACGGAAGAGCTCTCCCGGGTGCTCGGCATCAAGCCCGGAGAAACGTCGCAGGACGGCGCATACTCTCTGGAAACCGTCAACTGCCTGGGGGCGTGCGCCCTTGCCCCCCTGGTAGTGGTGGACGGGGAGTACCACGGCAATATGACAGCTGCTAGGGCTGCTGCTCTGATTAAAGAACATTTAAAGAAAAGCAGGGGTTTGTCTGCAGCAGAACTGGAGCAGGATGTGGAAAAGAAAGCCTGGGAAGGTTGTTCCTGTGCCATACTGCTTGCCGGAAATGATAAAAAGTAACGGATCTGCCGGAGGGAGAAGATTATGGATGCTCTAAAAACCGGCTTGCGGTCGCTGCCGGAACTGTTTGACTTGCAGCTGGAGTTAAAAAAGAAAAGGGAACAAAGGGAAAATTACCTCGCTGTCTGCGGCGACACGGGCTGTACTGCCTGGGGTTCGGAGCAGGTTAAAGATCTTTTTGCCCGGTGCCTGGAAGAAAAGGGGCTCAGTCAAAGTACGGGCCTAAAATTTACCGGCTGCCTGGGATTGTGTGAGTGCGGGCCCGTGGTCATCGTCTTTCCCCAGGGTATATTTTACCAGAAGGTAAAAACGGAAGACATTGAAGAGATTGTGGAGCAGACGCTGCTGCAGGGCAAGGTCGTGGAGCGGCTCCTTTATCAGGACCCGCTGAGTGGGGCAAAAATTGTTCATGCGGAGGAGATACCTTTTTACCGTAAGCAGCAGCGGGTCTTGCTGGCAAACAACTGGAAAATAGATCCTTCCAGTATTGAAGATTATCTGGCCCTAGGTGGCTATGGCGCCCTGGGTCGTGTCCTCGGTCAGATGAGCAGTGAACAGGTGATCGGGGAGATAAAAGCTTCCCGCCTGCGCGGCAGGGGCGGCGCCGGTTTTCCGGCGGGGCTGAAATGGGAAGAGTGCAGCGGGATGCCGGCAAAGCAGAAGTATATCATTTGTAATGCCGACGAGGGCGATCCCGGCGCTTTTATGGACCGCAGCCTCCTGGAGGGGAATCCCCATTCTGTCCTGGAGGGTTTGATCATCGGCGGTTTTGCCGTGGGCGCCAGCGAAGGCATTATCTATATCCGGGCCGAATACCCCACTGCCGTGCAGAAGGTAAGGTTGGCCATTGCCCAGGCGGAGGAGCTGGGCTTGCTGGGGGAAAACATCCTTGGCAGCCGCTTCAGTTTTAAGGTAAGTGTAAGCGTGGGAGCCGGGGCTTTCGTTTGCGGGGAGACTTCCGCCCTGGTGGAGTCGGTACATGGTCGTGTTGGTGAGCCCCGGCAAAAGCCCCCTCATCTGGCAGAGCGGGGTTATAACAACTGTCCCACGGTAATTAACAACGTAGAGACGCTGGCAAATATTCCTTACATTATAAATATGGGTGCAGAGGCTTACAGCCGGATTGGTTCGGGAAAATCAGGAGGCACGAAGATCTTTTCCCTGGTGGGTAAGGTCCATCACACGGGGCTGGTGGAGGTGCCCCTGGGTATGCCCCTGCGCAAGATTATTTTTGAGATCGGCGGGGGGATCAAAGGGGGAAAAGCGTTTAAAGCGGTTCAGACGGGAGGTCCGTCGGGGGGCTGCCTGCCCGCTTCTATGCTCGACCTGCCCACTGATTTCGATGAGCTGAACGCAGCAGGTTCGATGATGGGTTCGGGCGGGATGATCGTAATGGATGAGGAAACCTGTATGGTTGACCTGGCCCGTTATTTTTTAAAATTCCTGAATGATGAGTCCTGCGGCTGTTGTTTTACCTGCCGGGAAGGCCTCAGCCGTATGCTGGAGATGGTGGAGGCCATTACCAAGGGGCAAAGCAGCATGGCGGAGTTTGCCCTGCTTAAAGAACTGGCTGCCGTAGTCAGGGATTCGACCATGTGCGGCCTGGGCCAGACGGGCGCCAACCCGGTGCTTTCCACGATCCGCTACTTCACGGAAGAGTACCGCGCCCATATAGAGGAAAGGAGATGCCCTGCCGGCGTTTGCCGGGACCTGATCAGCTTCCATATTAATAGTGAACTGTGCAACGGTTGCGGCGCCTGCCGCCGCAAGTGCCCGGCAGGGGCGATTACAGGTGAGGCCAAGATGCCCCACTTCATCCGGGCGGAGCTCTGCACGAAATGCGGTATCTGCCTGGAAAGCTGTCCCATTCAGGCTGTAATTAAACTGTAAGGAGTGCTGCCGGTGGTTAATTTTAAATTGAACGGTCTGGAAGTGGCCGTGGAAAAAGGAACAACGCTTTTGGAGGCAGCCCGTTTTTATGGCATTGAAATCCCCACCCTCTGCTATGACGCGGGCCTGAGCCCTTACGGCGCCTGCCGCCTCTGCCTCGTGGAGGTGGGGGAGCCGGGAAAATCACGCCTGGTTACCTCCTGCACTTACCCGGCGCGGGAAGGGCTGCAGGTCAGGACACACTCCCAATGGGTGGTAAATACACGTAAGTTAATTATTGAGCTTTATTTGGCTACCTGTCCTTCTTCGAAAACCATTCAGGACCTGGCCTCTCGTTACCACGTAACCGGTGTCCGTTTTCGTCAAAAACACGAGGACTGTATCCTTTGCGGGCTTTGTATCCGCTACTGCAGTGAACAGATGCAGGCCAAGGCCATTGGTTTTATCAACAGGGGGGAGAAGCGGCGTATCAGCACGCCCTTTGAACGTAAGGCGGAAGAATGCAGGTTTTGCGGAGGGTGCATGTATATCTGTCCGGCCTGCCAGGCCCGTTGCCAGGGGCCCGAGGAAAAGGAAGCCGTCTGCAACGCGTGTTTGAACCTCTCCCCGCCCTGCCTTGATCGTTTTAACGATGCCATGTGTTATCTGGATCCCTGCGTGGCCTGTGAGCAGGGGCGCAAGGAATGACACTTTAAAATATTGAAAAGATTTTAGAAAGGAGTATTGACCATGACTTATTCACGTTTAAACGCCTCTGCGGCTACCCTGACCAAAAACCGCACGGAAGGTTCGATCAGCCCTTTCAGCGGTATGTGTGTAACCTGCGTGGACGGTTGTATCGGTATGTGCGAGATTGGCAAGTCAGCCTACCGCGGCCACGAAACCATCTACCCCCAGCCCTTTGGGTTGATTACCACTGCTTCGGAAAAAGTTTATCCCCTGGATTATTCCCATTTTACAATTCTGGGGACCGCTGTGGGCGCCCACGGTATCGAAGCGGACAGCGACAAGGCCATCTTTCCGGCGGTAAACCTTGAAACCAGGGTGGGGCAGGGTGCGGGGATCCGTGTCAAATTACCCTTTGTCATCTCGGGTATGGGTTCCACCGATGTGGCCGGCAACAACTGGGAGGGATTGGCCTCCGGCGCCGCCCTGGCCGGTGTGATCCTGACCATTGGTGAAAATGTATGCGGTATGGATACGAGTACAGTGATAAAGGACGGACGGGTAGTTAGCACCACCGACCTGGACCGGCGTGTAAAAATTTACCAGCAATGGCAGCGGGACGGCTATGGGGCCATCGTTGTCCAGGCCAACGTAGAAGATACGCGGCTGGGAGTCCAGGAGTACGCCATCAGCCAGCTTGGCGTGGAAGCCGTGGAATTGAAATGGGGCCAGGGTGCCAAGGATATTGGCGGCGAGGTAAAGATCCGGGACCTGGAAAAGGCCCAGCTGTTAAAGCAGAGGGGCTATGTGGTCCTGCCCGATCCTGAAAACCCTGCGGTGATTGCTGCTTTTAAACAGGGCTCTTTTAAGGAATTTGAGCGCCACTCCCGTGTTGGTATGGTGGAGCTGGAATCTTTCCTTAAGCGCGTGGAAGAACTGCGCCGGGCCGGAGCCAAATATATCTTCCTGAAGACGGGTGCCTACCGCCCGGCAGACCTGGCCAGGGCGATCAAATTTGCCTCCCTGGCGCGCCTTGACCTGCTTACTGTGGACGGGGCGGGAGGCGGCACCGGCATGAGCCCCTGGCGCATGATGAACGAATGGGGCATCCCCTCCGTGGAGCTGCATTCCCTGCTCTACCGTTATGCGGTCAGGCTGGCGGAAAAGGGCGAATATGTGCCCGACCTGGCCCTGGCCGGAGGTTTTACCCTGGAGGATCAGGTCTATAAAGGACTTGCCCTTGGCGCTCCCTACGTCAAGCTCATCGGTATGGCCCGTTCCCCCCTGGCGGCGGCGATGGTGGGCAAAACAATCGGGCGTCGTATCGCCGAAAACCAGGTGCCCGTCTATGTGGAGCGCTTTGGCCATACGATCGAAGATATTTTTGTCACTGCCGCCTCCTTGAAAGAAGAACTGGGCGAAGAAACTTTCCGCCAGGTTTCGCCGGGGGCCCTTGGCGTTTACACCTATTTTGAGCGCCTGGCCCAGGGGTTGAAGCAGCTTATGTGTGGCAGCCGCAAATTTGCCCTTGCTTATCTTACCCGGGACGATATTGCGGCCCTCACCAGGGAAGCAGCGGAGGTCAGCGGGATTGACTATGTCATGGACGTGGACAGGGAAGAGGCGGAGAGGATTTTGGACCTCTAAGCTGAAATTCTTCCAGAGCAGGCTGGATGGCGGGCGAAAAAGAATACAATGACTGTGGCATACATTGACAGCAAAAGATTACTTTTGTTATATTTCTAGTGACCTTATTATGGCCCTTTGCCAGGTCGGATCACCGCCTGCTCAGCAAAAATGAACTTTGTTTATCTTCCAGTTTATAAGCGCTGCCGCAGAGAGGGCAGCGCTTTTTTCTACATGCCGTTAAGTGGCCAAAATTGAGCGGAAAGGGGTGGCGCCATGGAAGAATTAAAATTCAGGTTGCCGCAAAATGCTTGGCACGGCGATGCGGAGGTGGAAATCGCCCTGCCGGCAACATGGGAGGTCAAGCTGGCGGAAATTCCGGCCGACAGCCTGCCGGTCCTGGGGAAAGAGGAGATGGCTGCGCGCTTGCTTAAGCCCATCGCTTCTTCTCCCCTCTCTGACCTGGCCCGGGGCCGCCGGAAAGCTGTTATTATCTTTGACGACCTCTCCAGGCCTACCATGATGGACGTGGTAGCGCCCATGATCGTGGCAGAACTTTTAAAGGGCGGTATGGAAGAAAACAGCATCTCTTTTGTGGCTGCCCTGGGTGCGCACGGCGCCCACACGCTGCTCGACTTTACCAAAAAGCTGGGCGCGGAGATTGTGGGGCGTTTCCCTGTTTATAACCACAATCCCTACGAGAATTGCTCCTACGTGGGGAAAACTTCTTCCGGCCTCCCTGTATATATCAACGACGAAGTGCTCAGTGCCGATTTAAAGATAGGTATTGGCAGCATTCTGCCCCATGCCTTTAACGGCTTTGGCGGCGGCGGGAAAATTGTTTTTCCCGGGGTGGCGGGGATGGAGTCTATCTATCTTAATCACAGCAAAGTCCTGGCTGACTTAAAAGAAAGGAACGTAGGTTTTACCGGCAATATGGGTGATATGGCGAACAGCCGCATGAAAGACGATATTGAAGAAATTGTACGTATGATTAATTTTAATTTTAAAATTGACATACTGCCCAACAGCAAAAGGGAGGCTGTGGAAATGGTGGCCGGCGATCCCATACTGGCGCATTATAAAGGCGTGGAGATGGCCTCCCGGCTTTATTTAACCGAGTTCCACGGCGATGCGGACATTGTCATCGCCAATGCCAATGCCAAGGCCAATGAGTCGTTGATCGCCCTCCTGCAGGGAGCGGCTTCCTTAAAGGAAGAGGGCGGCGATCTGGTGCTGATCGTAGATTTTCCCGCGGGACAGGTGGTGCACTACCTGCTGGGGCAGTGTGGCGAAAAAAGGGGTGGCAGGCTCTGGCCCGGGGAAGTCGCCTTTCCTCCCCGTATCCAGCGCGGCATCCTCTTCACCAGCAACCCCGGCCAGCGTTTCGGCCTTTGCCATAGCCTGGTGGAATGTTGCCGCTGGGATGATGTGCGTACTCTCTTGCAGGAGAAATACGGCGCTAAGACCAAAGCGGTAATTTATAAAGACGCTACCATGCAATTTTTTCGCCGCTAAGGCAGGAAAGGTAAAAAAAATGTCAAATATAAATTATAAATGTATATTATTTCGTAATAATTAATATAGCAGTGCAAGGGGGTGAATAAGGATAATATATGAGACAATAGTAACGGGAAAGTTGTACGTGGGGGAATTTCCAGAAAAATTTATTTATAACAGGAGGTCAACGATGAAAAAGAAGGTTACGGTATTTTTACTTCTGGGGGCTATGCTGGCGCTGGCACTGGCCGGATGCGCCCAGCAGGCGGCGCCTGCTCCCGCTACACCGGGGGCTCCTGCTGCTGCCGCTCCGGAAAAGGTCTTTAACTGGCGAGCCCAGGGCATTTATACCCCTGGAGACCCGGGGCTGGAGATCCAGCAAGCTTTTGTGGACAGGGTCAAGGAGCTTTCCGGCGGTAGGCTTAATATCACGCTGCATCCCATTGGCGCCATCGTGGGACCTTTTGAGACCTTTGATGCGGTGGCCACAGGGGTGCTGGAAGTAGGCATGAAAACCCCTATGTGGTGGGGCGGTAAAGAACCTGTATGCAACCTTTTGACCAGTCTCCCGGGCAGCTTTACCCATGCCTACCAGTTGGATGCCTGGTACTGGGAGCACGGCGGCATTGATATTGCCCGGGAAGCCTACGGCAGGCATGGTATCTATTTTGTTGGGCCGGCTATCTTCGGTGTTCCGCCTATTGGAGCCGAAGTGGTTCATTCCCGTGTGCCTATCCGCAGTATCGATGATTACAGGGGGCTGAAGGTCCGCAGCGGCGGCGCTGCTGCCAAATGGTTTGAGGGCCTGGGAGCCTCCATCGTCACTCTCCCCGGACCGGAGATCTACCCATCTCTGGAAAAGGGAGTTGTAGATGCTGCCGAATGGGTTTCTCCCAACTCCAACTATGCGTTGGGCCTGCATGAGGCTGCTCCCTATGTAATTATGCCCGGGCTACACACACCGCTGATGGCTTCTGAGGTTACAGTAAATATGGAGGCCTGGAACTCGCTCCCCGATGACCTGAAGGCCATTATGGAGGTCGCCACCAAGGAGCTTTCCGTAAGAAAAGCTCAGAGGTTTGAAAACCTCGACCACTACTACCTTGATAAGATGAGGGAATACGGGGTGGAAGTAATCGAGTGGACGCCGCAGGAAATTGCCAGGGCGGCCCAGTATTCTATGACTCTGTTTGAAGGCTTTGCCACCGATGAACTTTCCAGGCGGGCCTTGGATTCCCAGTTAAATTATCTGCGGACGATCGGCGTTATCCAATAGCCTAAGTGCTGAATAGTCTTAAGGACTGGAGGGCATCTCCTTGAAACCTCTGCTGACTGTAATAGACGCTATTTCCGAATACACAGGTAGGCTTTTTGCCTACCTGTGTATTCCAGTCATTGCCATCATCATGATCGAAGTAATAGGGAGATATTTCTTTACTCACCCCTTTATCTGGAGCCATGAATCTATGACTTTTACAAGCGCGGGTATCTATCTTTTGGGTGGGGCTTATATTTTAAAAGAACGGGGACATATCAGCGTGGATCTGATTTATCGCTATCTGCCGGTCCGGGCAAAGGCGATTATGGATCTTGTGGTGTCAGTTTTCTTTTTCATTTATATTTATGTCCTGTTGAAGGTAGGGATGAACTACGCTCTTACCTCGGTGCGCATCCTGGAGAAGAGCGGCACGCCCTGGAATCCTCCCATCTATCCGGTAAAGCTTGCCATTGCTATTGCCACTCTCCTTATTTTCCTTGCCGGAATAGCTAATTTTATCCGTGACCTGAAGGTCGCCATTACAGGGAGGGAAGAGCTATGAGCATTGAACTTATTACCTTGTTTATGTTTGGCGGCCTCTTTCTTCTCCTGCTTTTGAATGTGCCTATCGCCTTTGCCACCGGTTCCATCGCTGTCATCAGTGCCTACCTTTTCTGGAGCCCCAAGGCGGTGAACCTCTTTCCCACTTCTGTTTACACTATGGTCACAAATTATATCTTTGTAGCTGTCCCCATGTTTATCTTCATGGGTTCTGTCCTGGAGCGCTCCGGCATTACAGACTATCTTTACGAAGCAGTTTACCGCTGGGTTGGTTCTCTGCGGGGCAGCCTGGCCATGGCCACTGTGCTGGCGAGCATTATTATGAGCGCCATGGTGGGGGTGATTGGGGCTATTATTGTTAGCATGGGGTTAATTGCTCTTCCCTCTATGCTTAAACGGGGTTACGATAAAGGTATTGCCATGGGCAGCATTATGGCCGGCGGCGCCCTGGGTGTGCTTATACCGCCCAGCATTATGCTCATCATGTACGCTATGTGGGCGGGCCTCTCCATCAGGAAGATTTTTCTGGGGGCGATCATGCCCGGCTTGCTGCTGGGAGGGCTCTTCCTCGTCTATATTGCTGTAAGGTGCTATATTCAGCCCCACCTGGGGCCTGCATTGCCCAAAGAAGAGCGGATCCCCTTTAAAGAGAAGCTGAAATACTTAAAGGCGCTGATCCTGCCTGTTGCCCTTATCGTTTTTGTGCTAGGTTCCATCCTTACCGGTATTGCTGCCCCCACAGAAGCCAGCGGCATCGGGGCTTTTGGCGCCCTAGTATGCGCCGCCGTTTACCGCCGGCTGAACTGGGATCTTGTCAAAAATGCCTGTCTGAGCACCATCAGGCTTTCGGCAATGGTCATGTGGATCGGTTTTGGCGCTGTTATGTTTATCAGCACCTATAACGCCCTAGGAGGTGTCCAGTTCGTCCAGAACCTCATCCTTGCCCTACCGGTGCAGCCATGGGTCCTTTTGGTGGGGATGATGGCCATTGTCATTGCTCTGGGAATGATTATCGAATGGGTGGGGATTATTATGCTGGTGGTGCCGATTTTCCTCCCTATTGTAGCGGCCCTTGGCTTCGATCCCCTCTGGTTTGGGGTCCTTGTCTGTGTTAACCTGCAGATGGACGTGCTGACCCCGCCCTTTGGCTATGCCCTTTTTTACATGAAGGGTGTGGCGCCAAAGGAAGTTACTACGGCCGATATCTACCGGGCCTCCATTCCTTTTGCCCTTTTGCAGCTGACAGGCCTTATTTTATGCATGATCTTTCCCCAGATCATCCTCTGGTTGCCCAATTTGATGTACTGATCTGCGGGGAAAACAGACCCGGCAGCGCTGCAGGCATGGGGAGCAGCCGGAAAGCAAGGCCGGGATATGGGGGATAAAGGCGTATCAAAGGGGATGCGCCTTTATATATTTCCCCGGTTGTTGGTTAGATAAAGAAAATGGCAGGAGGAATACAG
The DNA here is from genome assembly GCA_937973635.1 of uncultured Bacillota bacterium. GTDB lineage: Bacteria > Bacillota > Dethiobacteria > DTU022 > UBA8154 > UBA8154. The sequence continues at coordinate 36,265 of CALJJZ010000044.1, forward strand.
ATGCGCTGTGAAATTATTGCCGTAGGTACAGAACTGCTCATGGGGCAGATCGTCAACACCAACGGGGCCGAAATAGCCCGGGAACTTGCCGGCCTGGGGGTCGGCGTTTATTACCAGACTATGGTGGGGGACAACGGCGAGCGGCTGGCCGAGGTTTTCTCCATAGCCCTCAAGCGGGCGGATCTGGTTATTTTATGCGGGGGCCTTGGCCCTACGAACGACGATCTTACGCGGGAAACGGTGGCCCATGTTCTGGGGTTGCCGCTGGAGCAGAACGAGTTCTGGGTGGAAAAGCTGCACGAGTTCTTTGGCCGCTTCGGCCGTCCTGTTATCCCCTCGAACCTGCGCCAGGCCATGCTGCCGCAGGGAGCTAAGCTTTTGCCCAATGACCGCGGCACTGCCCCGGGCATTTATCTGGAGCATGGACAGAATATTATTGTGCTCTTGCCGGGCCCTCCGGGGGAGCTGCTTCCCATGTTCCGTGCCCAGGTACTCCCCCTGCTCCGTGAACGCCTGGCGCAGGAGGACAACCTGGCTGTGCTTCAATCGAAGATCTTGCGCATTAGCGGCCTGGGCGAATCGGTTGTGGCCGAACGCCTCAAGGACGTGCTGGAGAAACAGCATAACCCCACCATTGCGCCCCTGGCCAGGGGAGGTCTGGAGGTACACCTGCGCCTTACGGCCCGTGCGGCAAGCCCGGCAGAAGCGGCCAGGCTGCTGGAGGAGAAGGCAGAAGAGATCCGCTGTATCCTCGGCGATTATATTTATGGCGAAGACGCGGAAGGGTTGGAGTACAGCGTGGCCCGCCTGCTCTGGCAAAAGAAACTGACCATCGCCGTAGCCGAATCCTGCAGCGGCGGCCTGCTCAGCCACCGCCTTACTGCTGTCCCTGGCAGCTCCCTTTATCTGATGGCCGGGTTGGTGACCTACAGCAATGAGGCCAAAATAGATCTGCTTGGCGTTGATCCGCAGCTGATCGCCCGGCATGGGGCCGTGAGCAGGGAAGTGGCTTTGCAGATGGCTACCGGGGCACGCCGTACAGGCAAGGCCCATATCGGCATGGGCATTACTGGGATAGCAGGCCCTGACGGAGGCACGGCGGAGAAGCCGGTAGGCCTTACCTATATCGCCCTTGCAGCCGACGGCAGGGAATATTGCCGTGAGCTGAATTTCTGGGGCAGCCGCGGGGAAATTAAGGAACGGGCCGCCCAAACGGCCCTGCACCTGCTGCGCCTTTTCCTGCTGGGGAAATTGTCGTAAAAAAATAACAGGCCAGGCAGGAAAAAGGGCGGCGGGGCAGAATTTATAATATGGCTGTGCCACTGTGTGGCCGTTGGAGGAGCAGGACCCCCTCAGGGGGTTTTAATAGAGTTATGCTGGGCAGCTAGCGGTTTCTTGTAGGAGGTAAATTTTTAGACAAGAGGAGTGAAAGGCATGACAAAGAGTAACGGCCAGTTGAAAGAAGGAGCCGGGGGGTTGCCTCCATGCCAGGTAGCCTGTCCCATCCACCAGGAGGTAAGGGAATACCTGCGCTTTATTGCCACCGGTGATTTTGATCGTTCCCTGGAGGTAATTAAGCGGACCAGTCCCCTTTCTGCAGTGTGCGGCACGATCTGCGCCCACCACTGTGAGGACGAATGTCGCCGTCAGAATGTGGATGAGCCCCTCTCTATCCGCGGCTTAAAGAGGTCTGCCGTGGATTTTGGCAGCGCTGATTTTCCGGCACCTGTTCCCGTAGATGAAGGGAAAAAAGTGGCCATTATCGGTTCCGGCCCCGCGGGCATGACTGCCGCCTTTGACCTGGCTCTGCAGGGCTGCCGCGTCACCATTTTTGAGCGGGAGAAGGATTTTGGAGGCGCCCCGCGCAACTTTATTCCTCTTTACCGCCTTCCCGATGAAACCATTGATCTGGATGTGGAGAATTTAAAGAAGCTCGGCGTGGAGTTTAGAGGCGGCGTGGAGTTTGGCAGCGATATTATGCCCGACGACCTGCGCAAAGAGGGTTATAAGGCGATCCTGATCGCCGTGGGCCTGACTGCAAGCCGCGGCCTGCCGCTGCCGGGGGCGGACCATCAGGATGTATTGATGGCCCTTAATTTCCTCCGTGCCTCCAAAAGGGAGAATTTCCGCCTGGACGGAAGGGAAGTAATTGTTATTGGCGGCGGCAACGTGGCCATGGACGTAGCTCGTTCGGCGGTGCGTTGCGGCGCCGCCAAGGTGAGGCTGGCCTGCCTGGAGTCTGAAGCAGAGATGCCGGCTTTCTCCTGGGAGATTGAGGAGGCCAAAGAAGAAGGGGTAGAGATGAACTGCTCCTGGGGGCCCACGGCGATCCGCGTAGAAAACGGCCGCATTACCGGCCTGGAGATGCATGAATGTACCTCTGTCTTTACCGACGGGCGCTTCAACCCCTGTTTTAACCCCGAGAACAAGAGCTTTATCCCCGGTGATACAGTCATCTTTGCCATCGGCCAGGCGCCTGACCTGAAAGCGGTAAGCAATGCCGGTATCCCCCTTAACGAGCGTGGCCTCATGGAGTTTGACCCCTTCACTATGAAGACGCCGATACCAGACATTTTTGCCTGCGGCGAGATAGTAAACGGTCCAAGCACCGCTGTTAAGGCTATGGCCCATGCCCGCGTGGCGGCCATGGCTATTTGCCATTATCTGGAAGGAAAGCCCTTTGTCGCCTCCATGGTGGAAGAGCAGGAAGCACTGCCCAAGCTGGCCGACGATGTGGCTGTGAAAGTAAAGAAGATCGCCCGGGCGGAGATCCCCCTCCTTACCCCGGAGGAGCGCTCTGCTAACTTTAAGCCGGTAGAAACGGGCTATACTATGGCTATGGCCGTCTGGGAGAGCCGCCGCTGTCTTGGCTGTGCCGCCGGTGCCGTACGCGTGGTGGAAAAATGCGCCGACTGCCTGACCTGCTTGCGTACCTGCCCCTACAACGTGCCTGTGGTCAGCGAGATGGGCGATCTCATGATCCGCGACCACCAGTGCCAGGCCTGCGGGCTTTGCCTTACGGTCTGCCCCAACCTTGCCATAGATTTCCGTACCCCGTATATTACGGAAGCGGAAGAGCGGCTGGAAGCTGTTGCCGGCGAGCTGGTGGCTTCACGCAATGGGAAGCCCCTGATTATGGTCCTTTCCTGCGCCCTCGGTGCTTACGCCCTGCCCGAGTTCCGCCAGGATTTCATGCAGCAGAAGCCGGCCAATGTGGGGGTAGTCCGTTTTCCCTGTATCTCCAAGATCGATACCACCCATATCCTCAAGGCTTTCCAGCTTGGTGTTGACAGCGTGGTGGTAGCGGGCTGCGCTTCTGACGAAGCCGATGACTGTCCTTTCCAGAAGACCATGTACTGGGCGGAGCAGCGCGTCAGCCGCGCAAAATCCCTGTTACAGGAAGCGGGTCTGGAAGGGGAACGGGTGGCCCTTTTAAGCTTTACCCCGGAACAGGTGGCGAACTTTAAAGAGGCCATTGCCGATACCCTGGTGCAGCTGGAAGGACTGGGACGGCGCTAGGCCAAAAAACCTTAAATAAAATTTAAAACCGAAGGACGAAAAGATAAGCCCCGAGGAGCCGGAAAAGGTTTTTTCCGGCGCCTCGGTTTTTTCTTTGCTCCCCTTAATCTTCATGCCTTTTTGTGCTAAGATTGATCTGCAGTAATATTTGGGCGCAGAAGCTTGCCCTGGCTAAAGGGGCCTACGCAAAGTGACGGCAAACTTAAACATCTTTATAGCTTTTATAGCAGGGCTCCTTTCTTTTTTTTCTCCCTGTGTTTTGCCGCTGCTGCCGGCATACCTGGGAGCTCTGGGTGCTCTGGCCTTTCCGGGGAGCAAAGGGGCCGGGGAGGAGAGGCCGAACCGCAGCAGGGTTAAGCTCCTGGCCTTGGCTTTTATTTGCGGTTTTGCCCTGGTTTTTATGGCCATGGGATTGGCAGCGGGGCTGCTGGGCAGTATGTTGCTGGCCCACCGGGAATTAATTTACCGCGCAGGAGGGATCATGATTATCCTCTTTGCCCTTGTCCAGCTGGAACTGCTGCAGATTCCCCTCCTGCAAAGCAGCTGGCATGTCGTTTCTCGTGCTCCTGCAGCAGGTGGCTTCGTAGGTGCTTTGCTCATGGGGGCTGTTTTTTCTGCAGGCTGGAGTCCCTGCGTGGGACCGGTGCTGGGTGCGATCCTCCTTTTGGCCCTGACTGCTGCCACCCCCCTGCAGGCTGCTTTCTACCTTGCTGCTTATACGTTGGGTATGGCCGCCCCTTTCTTTCTTGTAGCCCTTTTTCTGGAAACATTTATGCTGAAACGGGGCAGGATAAACCGTTACCTGCCTCTCCTTGCCCGCTGCAGCGGTATCTTGCTGCTTATTCTGGGAGTTTTACTGGCAAGCGGCCTCTTTCAGCAATTCACGGCCATACTCATCTAAACCTTATTTTTAATGCAATCTAGAGCGCTGTAAATTTTAGTTGAAGGGAGAGGAGGTCGTTTTTTTGAAGAACAAGCTGTTGTCCTGCTTGCTGCCCTTTATCCTGTTCCTTGCCTTTGCCGGCATGGTGCTCTTAAGTGGCTGTGCCCCGGGAAATGTCCCTGAGGAAATAGGGGAGACGCCCCCGGGCGGTGCAGAGCTGGTGGTTGAAGCTCCTCGTCTAGGTTACCGCGCGCCGGCTTTTAGTTTATCTGATTTAGAGGGTAAGGAGCACAGCCTGGATGATTATGCCGGTCAAGCGTTGATCCTCAATTTCTGGACTACCTGGTGCCGCTTTTGCGTGCAGGAGCTGCCTTATCTGCAGGAGCTCCATGCTTCTTCTGCAGATGTAACCGTGCTGGCAGTTAACGTGCAGGAGAAAAAAGACCTGGTGGCAAATTTTATCCACACTGCCGGTTATACCTTCACTGTCCTTTTAGACGAGGGGGCTGCCGTAGCCGGGACTTATCTGGTACGGGGTTTGCCCACCACTTTTGCCGTAAATGCTGAAGGGATCATCACGGCTGTGCACGTCGGTTCCTTTGATGCCCCAGGCCTGGCAGAGCTGCTTAAAAGTACAGGGGTGCAGCCATAAAATACTTAAATTGTCTGCATAAAATATTTACGCCTTAACAGCTTGACAGGCGAACCGGTCCATGGTTTAAACGTTCTAGGGGTAAGAAAGGGCCGGGAAAAGAACAGGAGCCTGTGCCGGCCCGAATTATATTAAAAAAAGAGGGGAAGAGCGTATGGCAAAAAAAATGATTGGCAATATCCGCCCCAAAGGTAGCGTATTGGTTTGTTTTGCCCTCATATTATTGCTGGCTGCGGGTTTACTTTCCGGCTGCGCCTCCGGCTCCAGGAGCTATGAAGAGACAGATATGGCCTACAGCAAAGCGCTGCCGCCGTCAGCGCCCGCGCCGGCAGCAGCGCCGACTGTCCTGATGGCGGAGGGAGGCAATGTGGTATCCACTATACAGGATCTTCCGCCCGGTTCCCCGGGGTGGCGCCAGATCATCCAAAATGCCTATCTTTACCTGGAGATCCGCGATATTGACGAAACGGTGTCAGCTTTGCAGAACATCACAGACCAGGCGGGCGGTTATGTTGCCTCTCGCGAGATCTACAATTTAGGGGAAGACCGCCGTGCCGGAAATGTATCCTTGCGCGTGCCGGCAGACCGTTTTACCCCTTTAATCGGGGCAATTAAAGAACTGGGCAGGGTTAAAAACGAGCGTGTATACACAGATGATGTTACCATGCAATATATCGACTTAGAAGCCCGCATCAACAACCTGGCGGCCCAGGAAAAGCGCCTGCGTGAGCTTTTGCAACGGGCTGAAAGCATCGAAGATATTATGCAGGTAGAAAGGGAGTTGGGACGTATCAGGGGTGACCTGGAAGCCCTGGAGGGGAATTTTCGCTATCTGCGCGAGCGGGTGCAGTACTCTACCATTGATCTCCAGCTGGAGGAAAGAGATCCCCGTACTCTGGTGGTGGACGATAAGTTTACCGGTTTTGGGGAAAGGCTGGCCAATCTGCTGGCTTTGAATACGAACCGTTTTCTCACAGGCTTGACGGGTTTTTTTATCGTAGCCATCGGTTCGTTGCCCATCGTGCTGCCCCTTTTACTTATCTTTTGGCTTCTCAGGAAAGCAGTGCTGGCAGTGGGCAGGCTTAAACAGAAAAAAAGGGAAGGGCAGAAGGACCTGGCTTCCTAAAGTCGAAAAAATATTAAAGATATTATTAAGGGCCAGGGGGGCGGGCTGTTCTGCCCGCTCCCCTGTTTTGAGAGCGGTTTTCTAACTAAAACTTAAAGGGGGCATAAAGGATTATTACAAAAGAAAAACAGTTTCCTTTTTTTATGGCTGGGTTATTGTGGCCCTGACCTTTTTTGCCCTCAGCTCTTTTGGCATCCGTATTTCCTTTGGCGCCTATTTTACCACCTGGGAAGGGGATTTTGCCATCGGCAGGACGGCTGTGGCCCTTATCTCTACCCTGGGGTGGGGGCCTCTTTTGCCCTCTTCCAGCCCGTTGTAGGGAAGCTGCTGGACCGTTATGGCACCCGGCCTGTCCTGGCCGGCAGCCTGTTTTTGATCGGTATAACCCTGCTGCTCTCCTCTGCGGCCTCCCAATTCTGGCAGCTGCTCTTCCTTTTGGGGATAGTTTCCTCCATGGGGTTTGCAGGGGCATCAGTCGTTACGGCAACTTCTGTGGTAGCCCGCTGGTTCGTGGAAAAAAAGGGGCCTAGTGCTCGGTTTCATTACTTCGGGCATGGCTGTGAGCCATCTGCTAATAGTCCCCCTGACAATCTACCTCATCGCTGTTTATGATTGGCGTATGGCCCTGCAGATGCTGGGTCTGGGGATGGCCTTTTTCCTTGCGCCCCTTTGTTTTGTCTTTATCCGTTCCAGACCGGAAGAGCTGGGCTTACGCCCTTACGGGGAGGCTAAGACCAGCGAACCGGGCAGTTCCGGACAACCTCCCGGTAGCCGCCCCGAAGGGGACAAGGGAGTGGCCTTTTTAAAAGAGCGTATTTTCTGGCAGTTAACCCTCCCCTATTTTTTTGCGGTTTTACCGATGTCGGCCTGATCGGTTCCCATTTTATTCCTTTTGCCCAGGGGAGGGGATTCGCCCTCGGCATTGTGGCCCTTGCCATCAGCGTTGTTGCCGCATTGAATATTGCCGGCTCCATCGGCACGGGTTATTTGTCGGACCGGCTTGACCGCAGCAAACTGCTGGCGGCAATTTATGCCATACGTGGCTTTACCTTTATTTTGCTGTTGATGGCCCGGACGCCTTTTTTGTTGCTGCTATTTGCCGTTGTTTACGGTGCCACGGAGATGGCATCCGCCTACCAGCTCTTTGTGTGTGCATTATTTCCGGGAAAATGTGGGCACCATTTTTTGCCTTTATTACAGTGAGCCACCACCTGGGTGCGGCAGCAGGTTCCTTTTTCGCCGGGCTTTCCTTTGAAATTAACGGGGTCATATTATTTTATCCTCGTCCTCTCTGTATTTATGCTCTGGGGCAGCGCTTTGGCCGTGGCCCGGATCAGGGACAGGCGGGCTGTTTTTTACGCCAACTTAAAAATATGCCATTGACAGCCGCAGGGCCTCATGGTCATAATAAAAGTGCTTTGTTGATAAATATTCTGTTAAAAGGCGGTAACCAGTATGGATAATTTAAAAAAGACGGCAGAGGGTTTTAATGCCGGTTTGCTGAAAACGGTAACGGGCAAGATCCTGGCAGCCCACCTGGTGAAGGGTGTTTTGCAACAGGGCAAAGAAATCGGTATTCGGATTGACCAGACGCTGACGCAGGACGCCACCGGCACAGTGGCTTACCTGGAGATGGAGGCGCTGGGCATAAAACGGGCCGCTACTGAGCTGTCGGTGAGCTATATTGACCATAATACGCTAAAAGTAGACCATAAAAATGCCGACGACCATGTTTACCTGCAAAGTGTAGCTGCCAGATATGGTCTGGTCCTCTCCAAAGCGGGTAACGGGATCTGCCACCAGGTCCATCTGGAGCGCTATGCCCGTCCGGGGAAGACGCTCCTTGGTTCGGACAGCCATACGCCTACAGCCGGAGGTATTGGCAGCCTGGCCATCGGTGCCGGCGGCCTTGACGTGGCCTTGGCCATCGGCGGCGAGCCTTTCTTCCTGAAATGCCCGCAGGTCGTGGGGGTTAAACTGACGGGCAGGCTTCGACCTATGGTGGCGGCGAAGGATGTTATTCTGGCGGTGCTGCAAAGGCTGGGGGTCAAAGGCGGCGTAGGCAAAGTGCTGGAATATTTTGGTCCCGGTGTAAAGACTCTGACTGTCCCGGAAAGGGCTACTATTACCAATATGGGGGCGGAGACCGGCGCTACTACTTCCCTTTTCCCTTCCGACGAGGTAACGCGAGAATTTATGCGTTGTGTCGGGCGGGAGCATGAATGGGTACGCCTGGAGGCGGACGAAGATGCCAGGTATGATGAAGTTATGCAGATAAATTTAAGCAAGCTCGTCCCCCTTATTGCCAGGCCCCACAGCCCCGGCGATGTAGTGGCGGTAGAGGATGTGGCGGGAATAAAGGTTGACCAGGTCTGTATCGGTTCCTGCACGAATTCGTCTTATAAAGACTTGATGACGGCGGCGTACATGCTCAAAGGGAAAAGGGTTAATCCAGAGGTCTCTTTGACCGTTTCTCCCGGTTCTTTATCCGTCTATTATGCCCTGGCGGAAAACGGCGGCCTGGCCGATCTCATTGCTGCCGGGGCCCGGATCCTGGAGTGTACGTGCGGCCCCTGTATCGGCCAGGGGCAGGCGCCGCGCAGCGGCGCGGTCAGTGTCCGGACATTTAACCGGAACTTTGAAGGGCGTTCTGGGACCGCCGATGCAAAGGTTTATCTCGCCAGCGTGGAGACGGCGGTGAGCAGCGCTCTGCGCGGCGAAATCACCGATCCCCGCACCATGGGGGAACTGCGCGAAATTACAATGCCGGAGCGGCTTACGCTGCAAAACGCCCTGATCGTGGAACCGCCGGAGGAGGAAGAAGCACTGACAGTGGAGCTAGTCCGTGCTCCCCATATCAAACCCATCGAGCTGCGCGGCGAGCTTGAAGAAAAGGTGACGGGGACAGTCCTGATCAAACTGGAGGACAATATCTCTACGGATATTATTATGCCTGCAGGCATTTATCTGGCTTTACGTTCCAACATCCCGGAGTATGCCAGGCATGTATTTGAGCCCGTGGATCCGGAATTTTACCGGAGAGCGGTGGAAAAAAAAGGCGGTTTTGTCATTGCCGGAGAGAATTACGGCCAGGGCAGTTCCCGGGAACATGCGGCTTTATGCCCTGCCTACCTTGGAGTTAAAGCTGTTATTGCCAAATCCTTTGCCCGTATCCACCTGGCCAACTTGATCAATTTCGGCATTGTCCCCCTTGTTTTTAGCGATGCCGGGGACTACGACAGGATTGAACCCGATGACCTGCTGGAATTCGCGGCAGCCGATCTGGACCGCCGTAAGCTGGTTGTAAAAAACCTGACCAGAGGGATAGAAATACCTGTGGAGCATAGCATGATGGAGGCGGAGCTTGAACGCATCAAGGCCGGCGGCAGCCTGGCTTATATCAGCAAAAACAATGCCAGGAAGTAGCTCCCTGGTCAGCTTAAAACCAAAAGGCCCGGGGCAAATTGTTTTTTGCTGCCGGGTTTTTTTACTTGTTTGCTTGATTGCTCTGTAAAGGGGAAAGTTGACTTGGCTTATAATATTGATTATCTTTAAGCAAAACAGATCCCCGAATATCTCCTGCCGGGTAGAAGTTATCTGGTAAAATGCAGATTTTACAACGGTGGGTAATATGCTATATTCTTTTTGTAGGCAGGTGCAAAATTATTGCCGCGTCATTATAACAGACACTACAACAAATGGTTCCTGGCAACGGTAAAGCAGACGATCATCCGTTATGCCATGATAGCAACAGGAGATAAACTGGCCATCGGCGTTTCCGGGGGTAAAGACAGCAGCGCCCTGCTTTATATCCTTTCCCTGGTCCGGGAGCACGCCCCCTTTCCCTTTTCTCTGCAGGCAGTGTTTGTAGATCTGGGCTGGCCGATGGACCTTTCGCCCGTGGAAAATTTGTGCCGCCGCCTGCATATTCCCCTGCATGTGGAGCCAACTTCCATCGCCCGCATCGTATTCGACGTGCGCCAGGAGAAAAACCCCTGTTCCCTCTGTGCCAAGATGCGCCGGGGCGCGTTGCATAGCGCCGCGCAGAAGTTGGGCTGCAACAAGGTGGCGCTGGGCCACCACCTTGACGATGCCATGGAAACTTTTTTTTTAAACTTGCTCTACTCAGGCAGATTGGAGACATTTAAACCTTTTACTTACCTGGACCGGCGCGATTTAACCATGGTTCGGCCGCTGATTTGCCTTCCTGAAAAAACGCTGGTTACTCTCTGCCGTCTGGAAAACCTGCCCCTTGTGGCCAATCCCTGTCCTGTGGCGGGACAAACAAAACGCCGGGAAATGGGGGTTATTGTGGACTTTTTGCTTTCCCGTTATCCTCGGGCTTACCAGCGTTTCATCACAGCCATGGAAAAGAGCCGTATCTGGAAACCGCATGAGGGCGGTTAATACGATACGGGGTGTGCCCCGGCTGCCCTGGCGGAGAGAGATTTCTTGAGGAGGAAAAGAAGTATGTCCTTTGCAGAAAAACTTTACCGGGAAATATGTGCATGGTTAAGGGAACAGGTCTACGCTTCAGGAGGGAAAGGGGGCGTTTTTGGCCTCAGCGGAGGGGTAGACTCAGCCGTGGTGGGGGTCCTGGTAAAAGAAGCCTTTGGCCAAGAATGCCTGGCCTTGATTATGCCCTGCCACAGCCAGGTGCAGGATCTGGAAGATGCGCTTATGGTGGCTGCCAAGTTTAAAATTCCCTATCGCCTTGTTCAGCTTGATGCCGTCTTTGACCAGTTTTTGCTGGCCCTTGGTGTTGACCCGGGAGCGGACAGGAAAAACCTTGCCCTGGCCAATATCAAACCGCGCCTGCGCATGAATGCCCTTTATTATTACAGCGCGATCCTCTCTTACCGTGTTATTGGCACGGGCAACAAAAGTGAAATAAGCATCGGTTACTTTACCAAGTACGGTGACGGCGGCGTTGACTTTGAGCCCATCGGGGATCTGCTGAAAGAAGAAGTGTATGCATTGGCCCGTTACCTGGAGATACCGGAACCGCTACTGCGGAAAAAACCGTCGGGCGGCTTGTGGGAAGGGCAGGACGATGAAACGGAGATGGGTATTACCTATGCCGATCTGGACCGTTATCTCAAGGGCGAAGCCGTGGACGGTGCGGTGGCGGAAAGGATCAGGGAGCGCATGCAGAGCAGCCTGCACAAGCAGAAAATGCCCCCTGTTTTTAAAGTTAGAGGTTGAAATCCTGAAGAAATTGCCTTTACCCTTCCCAATTTACAATAATTATGCTAAAATAACCTTTGTATACTGTATTAACTTCAAGTCTGGGGCAGACTTAAGTTAATTTAAGTTCGCACTGGAGCGGCGTTCTTTTTTAAGCGATGCCGTTTTTGTTGTTGAGCTTTGGGGCGTAAAGTGTTATAAAGGAAAGGCTGGCCTATCTGTTTTTTAAGACCAAAGGAGGTAAGAATAGTAAGTGGTTAAGTGGGAGAAAATAGACACCAACAAAATATCCCTGGAGATCACTGTCCCTGAGAATGAAGTAAATAAAGCCCTGGAGCAGGCTTACCTAAAGCTGCGGGGGAGATTTATCATCCCTGGTTTTCGTAAAGGCAGGGCACCGCGTAAAATTATCGAATCCCGCTACGGCAATGAAATATTTCACGAAGAAGCCCTGGATATACTGGCGGATCCTGCTTACCGGCAAGCGATCAAAGAGGCGGAGCTGGAGCCTATTGGCCAGCCTGAAGTGGAATCTATTGAGCTGGAAAAAGATAAGCCGCTGGTGATGAAAGTGCTTGTGGAGGTCAAGCCCGAGGTTAAACTTGGCGAGTATAAAGGGGTCAGCATTGAACAGGAGATAAAGGAGATTACGGCAGAGGATGTGGAAAAATACCTTGAGTCTTTGAGAAGCCAGCACGCCCGCCTCGTGGCCATCGAAGAGGGCGAGCTGCAGGACAAAGACCTGGCCTTGATAGATTTTAAGGGGACTATCAACGGGGAGCCGTTTCAAGGCTCGGAGGTGGAGAACTATTCCCTGCAGATTGGGTCCAGCACTTTTATTGCAGGCTTTGAAGAACAGCTAGTGGGCGCAAAAAAGGGCGAAAAGAGGGAGTTAAAAGTAACTTTCCCCGAAGATTACCACAATAAAGAATTGGCAGGCAAAGAAGCGGTCTTTTCCGTAGAGGTAAAGGAGATCAAGAGGCCCCAGCTGCCGGAACTCGATGATAATTTTATTCAGGAACTTACAGAGGATTTTTCAAATGTAGAGGATTTCCGGGCAGACGTAGAGAAAAGATTAAAAGAAGACCTGCAAAAGCGTCAAAAATTTGAGCTGGAAAGCAGGATCATAGAAAAAGTGGCTGCAGCGTCCGAGGTGGAGGTCCCTGCTACCCTGGTGGAGCGGGAGGTCGATAACCTCATGGGAGAGTTTGAATACTTCCTGCGCATCCAAGGGATAACCCTCGACCAGTATGCGCAGATCGTCGAGGGCGGCAAGGAGCAATTAAGGGCGGAGCGGCGCCCGGAGGCGGAAAAACGGGCCCGGGCCAACCTGGTACTTGATGCTATCATTAAGGCGGAAAAAATTGAAGCAAGGGAAGAGGAGATCGATGGACGTATCCGTGAGATGATGGAGAAGTTTAAAGTGCAGGATTCCTTTGCTGAGATCCGGGAAAAATTTGCCCGGGACGGGCGCCTGGATATGATTAAACACGAGATCCGTTACCGTAAAGCCATTGATCTGCTGGTGGATAACGCCAATATTATCCCTGTGGCTCCTGAACAGCTACAGGAGAAGACAGAGGAAAAAGTCGCAGAAGAAGACAAGGGAGCAAAGTAAAAGCTGTTCAGACATACAATAGAAAAAGGAGAGGATCTTTGATGCAGTTGGTACCCATGGTAGTAGAGCAGACAAGTCGTGGGGAAAGGGCTTATGATATATATTCCCGCCTGTTAAAGGACCGGATTGTTTTTATTGGTTCTGCTATTGATGATGTCGTGGCCAACCTGGTAATTGCCCAGTTACTTTTTTTGGAATCGGAAGACCCGGATAAAGATATTAACATCTATATTAATTCTCCAGGGGGCCTGATCTATTCAGGACTGGCTATTTATGATACGATGCAGTATATCAAGCCCGATGTTTCTACGATCTGCGTGGGCTTGGCCGCCAGTATGGGTGCGGTGCTTTTGGCCGCCGGCACAAAGGGCAAACGTTTTGCTCTGCCCCATTCCCGGGTGATGATGCACCAGCCTATGGGCGGCGCCCGGGGGCAGGCCGTAGATATTGAGATCCATGCCAGGGAAATTTTAAAGATTAGAGAATCGCTAAACGATATCCTGGCGAAACATACCGGCAAGCCGGTGGAACAGATTGCCAGGGATACGGATCGGGACTATTATATGTCGGCGGAGATGGCCTTGGAATACGGTCTTGTGGACAGTATCCTGGAAAAAAGGGAATTGGCGAAGAGGTGAAAATATGTTTAAATTCAGCGACGAGAAGGGGCAGCTCAAGTGTTCCTTCTGCGGGAAGAGCCAGGAACAGGTGCGTAAACTGGTGGCTGGCCCCGGGGTTTATATATGTGACGAATGTATAGAACTCTGCAACGAGATTATTGAGGAAGAAATAGAGGACGATCTGGAGCTCAATTTGGTCGATCTCCCCAAACCGGCGGAGATCCATGAAGTGCTGAACAAGTACGTCATTGGGCAGGAGTTTGCCAAAAAAGTCCTTTCTGTGGCCGTTTACAACCATTACAAACGGGTTAACGCAGGGCAGAAGTTTGACGATGTGGAGCTGCAAAAAAGCAACATTCTCCTCATCGGGCCCACAGGGGTGGGGAAAACTCTCCTAGCTCAGACGATGGCGCGGCTGCTAAACGTTCCTTTTGCCATCGCAGATGCCACCTCCCTTACGGAAGCGGGCTATGTGGGAGAGGACGTGGAGAACATCCTCCTCAAGCTGATCCAGGCGGCCGATTACGACCTGGAAAAAGCGGAAAAAGGTATTGTCTATATTGATGAATTTGACAAGATAGCCCGTAAAAGCGAAAACCCCTCCATTACGCGGGACGTCTCCGGTGAGGGTGTGCAGCAGGCTCTGCTTAAGATCCTGGAGGGGACGATTGCCAGTGTGCCACCCCAGGGCGGGCGCAAACATCCGCACCAGGAGTTCATGCAAATTGACACCACGGACATCCTTTTTATCTGTGGGGGAGCCTTTGACGGGCTGGAAAAAATAATCCTCAAACGTATCGGAGCCGGCGGTATGGGCTTTGGCGCAGACGTGCGCCCGCGCATGGATCTGAATATTGGCGATCTGCTGCGCCAGGTGCGTCCCGAGGATCTGATTAAATTCGGCCTTATCCCCGAGTGCGTGGGGCGCCTGCAGGTTATCGCTGTGCTTGATGCCTTGGACAGGGATGCACTGGTACGTATCCTTACGGAGCCGGTAAATGCCCTGGTAAAGCAGTACCAGAAGATGTTCGAGCTGGATAATGTGCAGCTGGAATTTAAAGAAGGTTCCCTCGAAGCTATTGCCGACGAGGCGATGAAACACAAGATCGGGGCGCGGGGCCTGCGCGCCATTATGGAAGATATACTGCTGGAGATTATGTATGAGATTCCCTCCCGGGAAGATATTGAAAAATGTATCATTACTGCCGGGGTCGTGCGTAAAGAGGAAAAGCCCAAACTGCTCACGGTGAGCAAAAAGAAAAAGGGAGTATCGGCATCCTGAGTAACTCCGGGGTGGCTCCAGGGAGTCACCCTTTTTTTCTAAACCAACCGCCCTGTGGCCCTTAAGTGATTATTTGCTCCGTTTCCGGTAATAATAGAGAGAGATATGTCAGCTTCTTATACGGAAAGGGAGTGAAAGCATTGCCTGGTTGGTTAGGCGTGCTCGGTGTGGTGCAGGTTGTCTTTGCCATTGTGGTGGGAGCTTATTTCTGGAACCTTTTTAAAAACCAGCGTGGCCATAAAATGGTGGTGGGAAGGGATTCTTCCCGTGAAATGGAGGAGCTGAAGCGTCTCAGAGCCCTTTCCCTGACTGAACCGCTGGCAGAGAAGGTCCGCCCTGCTTCATTTGCCGAGATAATTGGGCAGGAGGACGCCATTAGGGCCCTGCGTGCTGCCATGTGCGGTCCCAATCCCCAGCATGTGCTCCTTTACGGTTCACCGGGCGTGGGTAAAACAGCGGCGGCAAGGCTTGTCCTGGAGGAGGCGAAAAGAAACGAGCTTTCGCCTTTCGGCAGGGAGGCACCTTTTGTGGAAGTGGATGCGACTACACTCCGCTTTGACGAGAGGGGCATCGCCGACCCCCTCATGGGAACGGTGCACGACCCCATCTACCAGGGGGCCGGGCCTCTGGGTATTGCCGGCATCCCTCAGCCGAAACCGGGGGCGGTAACAAAGGCGCATGGCGGGATCCTTTTTATTGACGAAATCGGTGAGCTTCACCCCATCCAGATGAACAAGCTGTTAAAGGTACTGGAGGATCGCAAAGTTTTTTTGGAAAGCGCCTATTATAACAGGGATGACCGCAATGTGCCCCGCCATATTCACGATATATTTCAAAATGGCCTGCCTGCAGATTTTCGCCTGATTGGGGCAACGACACGCCAGCCGGAAGAGCTCCCCCCGGCGATACGTTCCCGTTGTCTGGAGATATTTTTCCGGGATCTTTCGCCGCAGGAAATAGGCGCCATCGCCGCAAATGCGGCAAGGCGCGTCCATTTTACCCTGGACCCTGGGGCCTTAGAGGTGGTCATGACCTTTGCCCAGAATGGCAGGGAAGGAGTAAATATGGTTCAGATTGCTGCAGGGATAGCTCAGACCGAAGGGAGAAAAACCCTGGAGGTGGAGGAGATGGAATGGGTGGTCAACCACAGCCGCCTGGCTCCACGTCTGGAAAAAAGGATTCCTCCTGCACCCCAGGTCGGGCTGGTTAATGGCCTAGCTATGGTGGGGCCGCAGCGAGGCGCCCTGTTGGAGATCGAAGCTGCCGTTACCCCTGCTGTGGGGGGCAGAGGGCGTCTCAGTATAACCGGGATAGTGGATGAAGAAGAGATGGGCACCCTGGGCCGTACGCTGCGCCGTAAAAGTACGGCCCGCGGTTCGGTAGAGAACGTCATTACGGTCCTTTCTGTGCTTCTGCACAAAAATATGGACGATTATGACATCCACCTCAATTTTCCCGGAGGTATGCCTGTGGACGGGCCTTCGGCGGGGGTGGGTATTGCGCTGGCCGTGTATTCGGCCCTGCAGGGTATTCCTGTGGATAATACCGTGGCCTTAACCGGCGAGCTCTCTATCCGGGGCCTGGTTTGCCCTGTGGGCGGAGTAACGGGGAAGGTAGAAGCGGCCCGTCAGGCCGGGGCCAAAAAGGTTTTAATTCCGGAAAAAAACTGGCAGCATTGTTTTGAAAAGATAACAGGGATCAGGATCATTCCTGTATCCCATATCCGGGAAGTTTTCCAGCATGCCCTACTGGAAAGGGGCTCCCTTGCCCCGGCCCGGGAGCAAAAGGGGATTATTCCTGTAAATACGCTGGCTACAAACTAACTAAGAGGTATGATGAATCTTGCTCCGAATTTTGAAATGCCTGTGGAAGGGGGAAATAAGCGTTGGGAGAGCTTATAGAATTGCCGTTACTGCCCCTGCGCGGGGTCATTGTCTTTCCCCATCTTGTCCTGCATCTTGATGTGGGCAGGGAACGTTCGGTTAGGGCTCTGGAAGAAGCGATGATGCAGAATAACGTTATTTTGCTGGTGGCACAGAAAGAGGCAAGGGTAGATGACCCTGCGCCGGAAGATCTTTTTGAAGTGGGGACTATTGCCAGAATTAAACAGATGTTGAAACTGCCCGGCGGCACCATGCGTATCCTTGTGGAGGGAATCAAACGTGCCCGCCTCGAAAAAGTAACGGAACAGGAACCCTATTTTAAAGCGCTGGCTGCCGAGGTGGAAGAAGAAGAGGCTGATCAGGCGGAGACGGAAGCGTTGATGCGCTATGTCCTGCAGCAATTTGAACATTATATTAAATTAAGTAAGAAAATTCCCGCCGATGTCCTCGCTAATGTTTCAAGCATTACTTTACCCGGAAGGCTGGCCGATGTTATCGCCTCCCATTTAAGCCTGAAGGTCGAACAAAAGCAGGAGGTTCTTGCGGCTTTTTCCCCGGTGACGCGCCTGGAAGTGCTGGCGGATCTGTTGAACCGGGAGATGGAGATCCTGGAACTGGAGAAAAAGATCGGCCTGCGTGTGCGCAAACAGATGGAGAAAACGCAGAAGGAATATTACCTGCGGGAACAGGTTAAGGCCATACATAAGGAACTGGGAGAGGCGGATGAGCGTTTGGCTGAAGCCAACGAATACCGGGAGAAGATCGCTGCGGCCAAACTGCCGGAAGAAGTGGAGAAAAAAGCGCTTAAAGAAGTGGAACGGCTGGAAAAAATGCCTCCTGCCGCGGCGGAAGCTGCCGTTATACGCACATACCTGGATTGGTTGCTGGAGCTGCCCTGGGTTTTTCAGACGGAAGACCGCCTGGAGCTTGATGTAGTGGAGCAGGTTCTGGATGAAGACCATTACGGACTGGAAAAGGTTAAAGAACGTATCGTGGAATACCTGGCGGTACGCCGCCTTACGCAAAAAATTAAAGGGCCTATCCTCTGTTTGATTGGCCCTCCGGGTGTGGGTAAAACTTCCCTGGCCCGTTCTATAGCCCGGGCCCTGCAGCGCAAGTTTGTACGCATATCCCTGGGCGGTGTGCGCGACGAGGCGGAGATACGCGGCCATCGCCGCACCTATGTGGGGGCTCTGCCTGGGCGTATTATTCAGGGGATCCGCCAGGCCAAATCCCGCAACCCTGTTTTCCTGCTTGATGAAGTGGATAAGATGTCCACAGATTTTCGCGGCGACCCTTCTGCTGCCCTGCTGGAAGTCCTGGATCCTGAACAAAACAATTCTTTCAGCGACCATTACATCGAGATCCCCTTTGACCTTTCCCAGGTTATGTTTATTACCACGGCCAACAATCGTTATAATATACCTCAACCTCTCCTTGACCGTATGGAGGCAATCTATCTACCTGGCTACACGGAGGAGGAGAAAGTTAAGATCGCTCAGCGCCACCTTATTCCCAAGCAGCTGGAGGAAAACGGCCTGACGGGAAAAAACCTGCGTATCTCGGAAGGGACGCTGCGTTATATTGTCAGGGAGTATACACGGGAAGCGGGGGTACGTAACCTAGAACGGGAGCTGGCTGTGCTCTGCCGCAAGACGGCAAGGCAGGTGGTAGAAAATAATGACTATCACCTGACTGTGACCCGCAGCAATCTGCATAAATACCTGGGGCCGCCTCGCTTTCGTTTTGGGCTGGCAGAAAAGGGGAACGAGGTCGGTGTGGTGACGGGCGTGGCCTGGACAGAAACGGGCGGTGATCTACTGGCCATTGAAGTTACGCTGATGAAAGGCAAAGGGAAACTTATTTTGACAGGTAAGCTGGGTGATGTGATGCAGGAATCGGCCCAGGCCGCCCTCAGCTATGTTCGTTCCCGTGCTGCCGACTTTGGCATACCTGCAGATTTCCATGAAGAATACGACCTACACATCCATATACCGGAAGGAGCTATTCCTAAAGACGGCCCTTCTGCAGGTGTAGCTATGGCCACAGCCATGATCTCTGCCCTGACCCGCACTCCGGTTAACCACTTTGTAGCCATGACCGGAGAGATTACCCTGCGCGGCCGTATTTTACCCGTGGGCGGCATTAAAGAAAAGATTCTGGCGGCGCACCGGGCGGGCATAAAAACGGTTATTTTGCCGCAGGACAATAAAAAGGACCTTTTAGAGATACCTAAAAATGTACGGCGCCGCCTAGAATTTGTGTTAGTAGAGCACCTGGATCAGGTCTTGCCGAGGGCCCTGCTTAGTGAGGAGAAGTATGAAACCGAAGCAAGTAGAGCTATGTCAGTCAGCCAGGGATAAGCGCGGGTTGCCATCTTTGACCTGCCCGGAGATCGCCCTGGTGGGGCGCTCCAATGTGGGGAAGTCTTCCCTGATTAATACATTGGTGCAGCGCCGCAATCTTGCCCGTACAAGCAATACACCGGGCAAGACGAGGGCGATCTATTTCTACCTTGT
The DNA here is from genome assembly GCA_937973635.1 of uncultured Bacillota bacterium. Classification (GTDB taxonomy): domain Bacteria; phylum Bacillota; class Dethiobacteria; order DTU022; family UBA8154; genus UBA8154. The sequence goes on from CALJJZ010000044.1 coordinate 55,554, forward strand.
TGATGGCAAGTTTTTCCTCGTTGATCTGCCCGGCTACGGCTATGCCCGTGTATCCCGGGAGCAGCAACGTGAGTGGAAAAACCTTGTGGAAGCCTATCTGGATAAGCGCAAAGGATACGCCATGCTTTTGCAGGTGGTGGACCTGCGCCACCCGCCCTCGGAGGCAGACAGGCAGATGGCCAATTGGATCCGTCATTTCGCCTATCCTTGGCGCGTCGTGGCCACTAAGGCGGACAAGGTGCCGCGGGGCCGTCGTTTAAATCAGCTGAAAATAATCGCCGCCGGGCTGGAGGTAGATCCGGCGGGGATCATTCTTTTTTCATCCAGCTCTGGTGAAGGCAAAGATCTTTTATGGGGGGCTATTCTGGATGAATTGGGAAACATGGCAAAGGGCGACGCCGGTAGCGCAGTCACACCAGGATGAAAGGCAGCGGGAAGAGTATCTTGAGCTGCTGGAAAGGGAAGAAGAGCATACCAGATCTCAGCTGGAAAAAATTGCCTGGCTGTGCAGCTATACGCCGGTGGAAATTATCGCTGCCTGCGGCCTAGTGCCTTATCGCCTGCTTGCCGCAGAGGGGCAGACGCTGCGGGCAGATACGATCCTTCACCCCACCCTTTGTTCTTACGTGCGCGGGGCCCTGGAAAATGCCCTGGCCATAGATGCCCGGACCCTGCAGGGTGCTGTCCTGCTGAACTCCTGTAATGCTGCCGGCCACCTGCAACATGCCCTGGCTGCGCTGTATTCTCAGAAATTTCAATATTTTTTGGATTTACCCCACAGCAACTCTGATGCAGCAATATATTTTTGGGCCAATGAGCTGCGCCAGTTTCATGAGACCCTGGCCTGCTACCGTGGTATCCCCGTATGTTTAGACGCGCTGCAACAGCAGATGGATCTTTATCGCATAAATCGGGAGCGCCTGGCCGCCCTCTACGCCGACAGAAAAGGAGAAGTCTTTGTAAGGGGCAGCGCCCTGGCGCGGCTTGTCCAGGCCTCCATGGTAATACCGGCAGCCCGTTTTGCGAAAGTGCTCGACCTTTTTGAAGCCTTTGCAGAAGAGCAAAAGGAGAGGGGCAAATATTATGGGGGGCCGCGTCTTTTTTTGCTGGGCAGTATTATGGGGGCGGCAACAATGGAAATTATTGAAACAGAGGGCGGTATCCTGGTCCTTGACGACCTCTGCACGGGATACCGGGCCGTCAATTTTAAGGCAGTGCCGCCGGGGGGGGCAGAGAGCCCCTATCTTTCCCTGGCCCGTTTTTACCTGGGGCGTTCTCCCTGTGCGCGGATGAAAGATTCTTTTGCCGCCCTTGACCGGCTGGAGCAACTGCTCCTTGATTACAGGATCGACGGCGTAATCCTTTATTACTTGAAATTTTGTGATCCCTGGTATTACCTGGGGCAGCTGCTTAAAGAAAGAATCAAACATATACCGGTGCTGATCCTGGAGGGGGAATATACCGGCACAGGGAGGAGCGGCCAGTTGCGAACCCGCATTGCGGCATTTCTGGAGATGCTTAAGGCATAAAAATCTTATGGGTGTCCAGGGGGGAAGTGTCAGGATGGTTATGGACGGGTTAAAAGCAAAAACTTTGTACAGTTTAGGCCGGCAGTTACTGCGCCACCCCTTTTTTTATTTCCTCTGCCAGCAGGCGATCCGTCATGGCTTAGTCAAGTACCCCTATGCGGCCAGGCGCATGCTCATCGATTACGGTCTGGGGCAGATCAAGGAAGCTTTCCAGCACAGTGATAAGCTAGTCTGGAGCAGCGCTTTTTTCCCTACGGAAATACTTTACGCCCTGGGTGTTACCCATTTTTCACCGGAGGTTGCTTCGGCTGTCACGGCTTCTTTAGGTTTCCAGGAGCAGTTTCTGGCAGCGGCGGAAAGCCGCTGGTGGGGACGGGACAATTGTTCTTTTCACCGCTGCGCCATGGGCGGCGCCTTCCTGAATTTCTTTCCCCAAGCAAAAGCTTTTTGTGCAAGCACGCACCTCTGTGATGGGGCTGTTTTGCTCTTCAACAACCTGGCAGCCCGTTACCGCCGCCCGTTTTTGCTGCTGGATACGCCGCTAAAGCAAGACCGGGGTGCGCTTAACTATGTCATCCAACAGCTCAGGAGCATCATTGCTTCGCTGGAAGAATATAGCGGAAAAAAAATGCAGGCACACCGGCTGGAGGAAGCCGTTGCCCATGCCGAAGCGGCACGTCAGGCACTGGTTGAAGTGAACCGCTTGCGCCGGGAACCCCTTTCGCCCTTCAGCACCCGGGATGCCGTCGCTTTCCTCTATCTCTATTTCAACGGCCTGGGCAGCCCTGTGACACCGCGTATTTATCATACGCTGGCGGAAGAATTGCAGGAGAAGATAAATGCTGCGGCAGAAGCTTCCCTTCGTCCGCCCCGCATACGGCTGCTCTGGTTGCATATCCCGCCCCTGTACCGCAGCAATAATAACATGCTGGCTTATCTGGAAGCAAAGGGCGCCAGGGCTGTGTTTGAAGAATTCAGTCATGTTTACTGGGAACCCATGGATCCGGCCAGGCCCCTCGAATCCATTGCCAGGCGGATGCTCTCCCATTTTATTTATGGTCCCGTGGAGCGGCGTTTAAAAGCCATTAAAAGGATGGTAGAGGATTTAAAGGTGGATGGTGTTATCCATTTTTCCCACTGGGGTTGCCGGCAAAACTGCGGGTCAGTTAAGGCTATTCGTGATTATCTGAAACAGGAAGACATCCCTTTGTTGCTGCTGGACGGCGACTGCATTGACAGCCGCAACTATGCCTTCGGGCAGGTGCAAACGCGCATCGACGGTTTTCTGGAGATGCTGGCGTAAATGAAGAAAAATGCCGTATAAAGGGCTTAAGGGAGGTAGATAAATATGCCAGTTGCAGGAATGGATATCGGTTCCCTGTCCACGGAAGTGGTGATCCTGGATCAAGAGCATAAGCATATTATTGCGGCGGTTATTCTCCCCACCGGCGCCAGCAGCAAAACGGCCATCAACCGGGCTATGGAAGAAGCTTTGCGGCAAAGCGGGCTTTCTTTTGCTCAGCTGGAACGCATTGTGGCTACAGGATACGGGAGAGTAAGCGTCCCTTTCATCCATGAAAAGGTAACGGAGATAACCTGCCACGGCCGGGGAGCTTACCACCTGGACCCGTCGGTACGCACCGTAATCGATATAGGGGGACAGGACAGCAAGGTAATCTGTCTGAATGCCCAGGGTAAAGTGGTCGATTTTCTCATGAACGAAAAGTGCGCCGCGGGGACAGGTCGTTTTCTGGAAGTTATGTGCCAGGCCCTGGAGGTGGACTTAAACGACTTTTCCCGCCTGGCTGCTCAAACGAACAAAACGGTTCCCATCAGCAGCATGTGTACAGTCTTTGCTGAATCTGAAGTTGTCTCCCTGATTGCTGAAGGCTATCCCCGGGAACAGATTATCCGGGGTATTATTGCCTCTATTGTGGAACGGACGGAACTTATGGCCAACCGTATCGGCATCGTCGGCAAAGTGATGATGACCGGCGGCGTAGCCAAAAACAGGGCGGTAGTGGAGGCCTTACAGGAAAAACTGGGGGTGAAAATAATAGTGCCCCAGGAACCGCAAGTGGTAGGGGCCCTGGGCGCTGCCTTGCTGGCTGCGGAAATGTAGGGGAGAGGGGAAAATATATGTATTTTCCTATTTCAGGAAGGGCAGGTTGGCAGAAAAGTGGATAAAAAAAATATTTTCCGAGAATTAGATGCCGGGGAGCTGCTTTTCAGCGAGGGCGACGAAGGTTGGGAGATGTTCATCGTAATCAGCGGATCCGTGCAGGTCTTCTTGTTGCGGGATGGTTTGCAAATAATCCTTGCTAACCTGGGGCCCGGCCATTTTTTTGGTGAGATGTCTTTGCTTGAAGGAGAGACGCGCAGTGCCAGCGTTGCCGCAGATAAACCCGCCAAGCTCCTGGTAATCAACCATGACAATTTTCAGCAATTTATTTGCTCTAATCCCTCGCTGGCTGTTAAGCTGATGAAGGGCTTAAGCGGCCGCTTGCGTAGGAGCAATGAGCAGATCACCCGCATGGAGAGCGAATTGCTCTTGCACGGGAAAAAAATGCAGGAACCGGAAGGGGAGGAAAGCAAGGCCGCGGTGGGCTTGTTCAATGAGCTTTCTGCCGATGAACTGGAGCGGCGGCTGCGCAGAAGCCTGCAGAGCGCCCATATCCATCAGATGAGCTGTCCCGTTTGTCATAATAACTTTAAAAGCTATATTCTCCAAGATAAGAATTTAACGAAGCATACCAGGGATTTTTGGCTCCGTGACCGCTACGAAGGCCTTGAACCATTACTTTTCCGCAATGTGTGCTGCCGCCGCTGCTTTTTTGCCGCCCCAGCGGAGAGTTTTTTAGAGATCGGGCAGTTGCAGAAAGAGAGGCTGAAGAACGAAGAGAGGATGCGGCGCAGCAAAGTTGCCTTGCCGGAAGAGGAGGGAGTTGATTACGACCATGCCATCGGCCATTACAGGCTTGCCCTTTTATGCCTGGAAGATACGGACAATAACCTCTCCCTCCTGGCCCGGCTTGCCCTGGAGCTTTCCTGGTTGTGCCGGGAAGCGGGGAAAAGCGAAGCAGAGGGCGAAGCTTTGCGGCAGGCTGGCGAGTACCTTGAAAGGGCTGCAGAAAGGCTGACCCTGAGCAATGTAGAAAAACAAAACAACCTTTACTTACAGGGTTTGGTTAATTTACGCCTGGGAGATCTGGAAAGGGGCAAAGATCTGCTAGGGCAAGCCCTTTCTGCCAAGGAGCTAACCGTAGTGCGGCTGATGGCCCATCAGATTATGGAAAAAATAAAGGAGAACCAGCCTTTGCCCCTCTAAGGCAGCTGGAGCTATGCTTGTGCTGTGTCCACTAACCCGGCGGCTTTCAGGCGGCGTCTGACCTGGGGCCCTAGCACCGCTGCAGCGCCCAGCTTGACAAGGTCGAGGGGGATAAAAGGCAAGGCCCCAAGGAGCAGTGCCTGGGGCAGGCCCAGCCCGGCTACGAAAGAAAGTTGCAGCACGCCCAGCCCGTATACAATGAGCAGGCAGAGAAGCATGCCTACGGCTGTGCTGATAAGGGAATTGCTCCGTTCGCTTATTTTGCCCAAGAGATAGCCTCCGAGCACGAAACCCCACAGGTAACCGCCGGTAGGCCCCAGGAGAATGTGCAGGCCTCCTTGAAGATTGTGAAAGACAGGGAGACCTGTAGCGCCGAGCAGGATATACACAAAAAGGGAAACGGCGCTCCAGCGTGCTCCTAGGATAGATCCTGCCAGGAATACGCCAAAAATCTGGCCGGTCAAGGGGACAGGGCTGAAGGGCAGGGGTATGGACAGCTGTGCCAACAAGGCTACGATGGCGGCAAAAAGGCCGCTTAAAATAAGATGGCGCGTAGATTTAAACATTACTTTATTTTACCTCCTGTCTTTTTTAACTTCAGTCAGACGGTTAGGCCAAAATCACTTCTCCGGCAAGGAAACGCCTCTTTTTGCCTTTTTCCCCTTCGACTACCAGGGCTCCCTCCTGATCCAGCTCCCGGGCTGTCCCGGAAAAAGTATCTCCCGGGCTGATAATTGTTACTCTGCGTCCCAGGGTAACATTATAAGCCCGCCAGCGGTCCAGCAAGGGGGCGGCTCCCTTTTCCCTGTATTCCTGATAGAGCTCGTCAAAGTGCTGCAGCACGGCTGCTGCCACTGCCGCCCGCGGCACTTCAACGCCGTTGTTTGCCAGCTTCAAAGAGATGGCGGTATCGCGCAGGGCGGGGGGAAGATCCTCCGGACCTGTGTTTACATTAATGCCGATACCTATAATTAGATAGTGTACAAGATCTGTTTCCGCTTTGATCTCACAGAGGATGCCGCATACTTTGCGCCCGTTTAGGAGTACATCATTGGGCCATTTAATTCCGGGAGAGAGCCGGGGCAGTACGGAGCTGATACCCTGACAGACTGCTGCCGCTGCCAGCAGAGTAAAAGGAGAGGTCTTCTGGGGAGGGATTTCCGGCCTGAGCAAAAGGGAATAATAGATCCCTTTGCCTGCCGGGGAAGACCAGGACCGTCCCATTCTGCCTCTGCCCGTTTCCTGGTATTCGGCTACGACTACTGTACCTTCAGGCGCCCCTTCTTCCGCCATTTTTTTTAAAACGTTGTTTGTGGAATCGGCAGAAGGGAGATGGCAGATAGAGGAAAGGGCGGGGGCAATTAATTTTGTGTTCAGCCTGGCAGTTAGCTCTGCGGGGTAAAGGAGGTCGGGCACCTGCAGCAGCACGTAGCCCCGCCGCGGGCTGCCGCTTATGGCGTAACCCATTTGTTGCAGGGACCTGATATTTTTCCAGACGGCGGTGCGGCTGACGCCCAGCCGGCGGGCTATGGCCTCCCCGGAAAGGGGGACTGGCCGGCTTTTTTTAAGTAGGTGGAGGATCTCTGTGCGCATTTATATCCCGCTTCCTCTTTCTTTGGCCGGAATCCGGAATAGTGTAAACATCATAGCAGGCGCTTTGACAAATGTCAACCATTTTTAGCGATATAGTTAACCATTTAATCATGTAAAGATTGACTTGGCTTGGGGAAAAATGTAATATATGCTAGACGAAACAGGAAAGGAACATACTTAATGAGCGTTAATCTGCCGTCAGTTTATGATCCTGAAAAAGTAGAAGATAAAATTTACCAGTTTTGGCTTGCCGGTGATTTTTTTCGGGCGCTGCGGGTAAAAGGAAAAAAAACCTTTACCATTGTCATCCCCCCGCCCAATGTCACCGGTTCTTTACACATGGGCCATGCTCTGGATAACACCATCCAGGATGTCCTGATCCGCTGGCGCCGTATGCAGGGCCTCGACACGCTCTGGCTTCCCGGCACGGATCACGCCGGGATTGCCACGCAAAATAAAGTGGAGGAACACCTGGCGGCGGAGGGCCTTACCCGCCATGACCTGGGCCGGGAGAAGTTTCTGGAGCGGGCCTGGAAATGGAAAGAGGAGTACCACGGGCGGATTGTCAGGCAGCTCCATAAACTGGGCGTTTCCTGCGACTGGTCGAGGGAACGCTTTACCCTGGACGAAGGTTGTTCCCGGGCTGTGCGCGAGGTCTTTGTTTCCCTTTATGAACGGGGCCTCATTTACCGTGGCAATTATATGATTAACTGGTGTACCCGCTGCCACACGGCCCTTTCGGATATTGAGGTGGAGCACGAGGAGAAAGCATCCACCCTTACCCATATCTCCTATCCGGGTGTGAGCTGGGAAGGATCTATTACCGTGGCCACCACGCGGCCTGAGACCATGCTTGGCGATACGGCTGTTGCCGTTAACCCGGAAGACCCCCGCTACAGGGATTTGATCGGGCGCAGGGTGCTGCTGCCCCTCCTGAACCGGGAGATTCCGATTATTGCCGATGCCTATGTGGATCCCGCCTTCGGTTCCGGGGCGGTGAAGATTACGCCGGCCCACGACCCCAACGATTTTGAAATTGGCAGGCGCCATAACCTGGAAATGGTCGTGGCCATTGGTGAAAACGGGCTGATTACAGAGGGAATGGGCCCCTATGCAGGGATGGACCGCTATGCGGCCCGCCGTGTTATTGTGGATGACCTGAAAAAAGGCGGTTATCTGCAAAAAATAGAGGATTATACCCATGCTGTAGGTCACTGTCAGCGCTGCGGGACGGAAATCGAACCTCTCCTGTCCCTGCAGTGGTTTGTGTGCATGCAGCCGCTGGCCGGACCGGCCATTGAGGCGGTGACGCAGGGGCGCATCAGCTTTGTGCCCGAGCGCTTTACCCGTCCCTACCTGCATTGGATGGAAAATATCCGGGATTGGTGCATCTCGCGGCAGATCTGGTGGGGGCACCGTATTCCGGCCTGGTACTGTCCGTGCGGGGAGATGATCGTATCCAGGCAGGACCCCGTTGCCTGTCCGTCCTGCGGCGGAGAGAAACTGGAGCAGGACCCCGATGTTCTTGATACCTGGTTCAGTTCGGCCCTCTGGCCTTTTTCTACGCTGGGCTGGCCGGAAAAAACGCCGGACCTGGAGCATTATTTCCCCACCAGCGTTCTGGTAACAGGCTATGATATTATTACTTTTTGGGTTTCGCGCATGATCTTTATGTCCCTGGAATTCATGAAAGATATTCCTTTTTCCCATGTCGCCGTACATGGCCTGGTGCGCGACGCCCAGGGCCGTAAGATGAGCAAATCTTTGGGTAATGGGGTAGATCCCCTGGAAGTAATCGAAGCTTTTGGCGCAGACACATTGCGGTTCACCCTAGTAACCGGCCAATCTCCGGGCAGTGACCAGCGCTTCCGGCCGGAAAACGTAGCCGCCAGCCGCAACTTTTCCAATAAAATCTGGAATGCCTCCCGTTATGTGCTCATGAACCTGGAAGGTTACCGTCCGGCGGCAGCGTTGCCGCCTGATCTGGAGCGCCGTGACCGCTGGATCCTGGACCGTTTAAATGATGTTACGGCAAAAACTACAGCATTGCTGGAAAACTACGAGCTGGGCGAAGCAGCCCGGGCTGTTTATGACTTTTTCTGGCGTGATTTCTGCGATTGGTATATCGAGCTCAGTAAGCTCGGATTGTACGGAGAGGAAGAGAAAACTAAAGAGCGGACCAGGGCTGTGCTTTATTTTGTCCTGGAACAGGCGCTGCGCCTTTTGCACCCCTTTATGCCCTTTATTTCCGAGGAAATATGGCAGCATCTGCCCCGCTCCGGCGGCCCGGAGGCGCTGATGGTGGCGCCGTGGCCCTCCTTTGCCGCGGAGCTGGTGGATGAAAGGGCAAGAAAAGAGATGGAGCTGGTTATGGAGGTAATCCATGCTATCCGTAATTTGCGCCAGGGAATCGGCCTCTCCCGCGGCACACCTTCGCCCGTGGTTTTACGGGCGCCAGCCCGCCTGCTTACGTTGCTGGAAGAAGAAAGGCCGTTTATGGAAAAGCTGAGCTGGGCCGGAGAGATAACTTTACGCAACGAGGATGAGGCGAAGCCGGAACAGGCTTTGACCGCCCTTGCCGCTGAAGTAGAGGTCTTTTTGCCGCTTAAGGGCGTGCTGGATCTGGAACAGGAGATCGGGCGCCTGCAAAAAGAGCTGCAAGATATTGAAAAAGAACGGGCCAAATCCCTGGCCAAACTGGGTAATGAGGACTTCATGCAAAAAGCACCGCTGGAAGTTATTGAGAAGGAGCGGCGTAAGGAAGAAGAATGCGGCCAAAAACGGTCCAAGCTGCTGCTGCGCCTGGAGGAACTGGAAAAACTGCGCGCTTAAAACTCTGCCTGAGGAAGGAAGGGACAAAAGTTGCATTACGAAGAAGCCCTGGCCTGGATCCATGGAATTGCCCGTTTTGGCATGAACCAGGGGTTGGAACGCATAGAAGCACTCCTTGACTTGCTGGGCAACCCCCACCGTGCTTGTAAATACCTGCATATAGGCGGCACCAACGGCAAAGGTTCCACCGCCGCTTTTGCTGCCGCTATGCTGGAGGCGGCCGGCTACCGGGTGGGTCTTTATACCTCCCCCTACCTGGTACAGTTCACCAACCGTATGTCTGTAAACGGTCAGGATATCCCCAGGGATTTTTTGGTTGAACTTGTGCAAAAAATTAAACCCCTGGTGGAGGAGATCGCCGCCGATCCGCTTTTGGGCCAGCCTACCGAATTTGAAGTGGTAACCGCCCTTGCCTTTTGTTATTTTGCCCGGGAGGCGCCGGATATTGTAGTGCTGGAGGTGGGGCTGGGCGGGCGTCTCGATGCGACCAATGTGGTACAACCCCTTGTTTCCGCCATTACTACCATCAGTCTCGAGCATACCCAGGTACTGGGCAATACGGTTGAGGCCATTGCTCGGGAAAAAGCAGGCATTATCAAAGAGGGAGCCCCTGTAGTTACCCAGGCTACGGGAGAGGCAATCCCGGTCTTTGAAGCCGTATGCCGGGAGAAGGGGGTGCCCCTCTATCAGCTTGGCAAAGATTTTGATGCTGTGAGTGAAAGTGAAAGCGAGCACGGCCATATTTTCCATTACCGGGGCTTATACCAAAACTACCGAGATCTTCATATCTCTTTACTGGGACAATACCAGGTCAAGAATGCGGCCCTTGCCCTTGCTGCTTTGGAGCTTCTGGGTCAGAGGGGTTTTTCTCTCCCTGAAGCGGCGGTGCGTGCCGGTCTGAGCAAGGCCTCCTGGCCCGGCCGTCTGGAGGTGTTGCGTCGTTCCCCCTATGTTGTAATTGACGGGGCCCATAACCTGGAAGCCTTTCAGCAACTGCGCGTTGCCGTGCGCAGGTTGTTTGCTTACCGCCGCCTGATCATGGTTCTTGGTATCCTCTCGGACAAAGCCGTTGGACATATTCTGGCTGAAATACTGCCTCTGGCAGATGAAATCATCCTTACGGCGCCAAACAGTCCCCGTGCTGCGGACCCCCGTGCTTTGCAGGAGCTGGTGGCGGAGCTGGCACCGGCGCTGCCCTGTATGATTTCCCGGGAAATACCCGCTGCCGTAGATTTGGCCTTGTCCAGGGCTGGAGCAGAAGACCTTGTGCTGATTGCCGGTTCCCTTTACTTGGTTAGCGATGCCCGCCATTACTTGTTACAAAAAAATAATGCCCACCCGTAAGAAAAAAGTTTTAAAGATGTAAAGATACCCAGGACGGGAAAACAGAAGTATAAGTTGGCATAAAGATAATTTTTTTGGGGAAGAGAAGGGATTTTAAATTTGGTAGCGAATAAAAAGTAATTTGGAGTTATACGGGTAAAAAAAGCCGTTGCATTTGGTCTTTAAAAGAAGCAGAATCCCTTTTCAAAGACCTTAAAGTGTGTTATAATGCAGCAGCAAATTAGCTCTCGAGCATATACCCGTGTTTTGAGCATAAATATTTTAGACAGCCCAACGTTCCGTTCAATTCTTTATAATTTCTGCTCCAAGAGGTGAAGGGTTTATGTTTGAGTTCCCCGCAGAAAAGGTATACAGCAGCCTTCCCGCCATCATCATGCTTATTCCCTTTATTGCTGCTGTGGTTGCTTTTTTCCTGGTCCGTCTTAACCGCAAATGGGGTGAATATTTTACCGTCCTGACAATAGCTGCCTTGTTTGGTGCTATTTTTTCTATGTACGGGGCGGTTAAGGAAGGCAGTGTGATTTTCGGACGTTATTATATCTTCTCCATACCGTATGCCATTTTCTTCCGTGTGGATATGCTCAGTTTTTTCCTGGGGCTTTTGGCCTCATTTTTATGGCTTTTGGCTGCGATCCATTCCATCGGCTATATGGCCCATGAACACGCCCATGATCGCTATTATACCTTCCTTTTTCTTGCTTTTGGCGGTTGTCTGGGCTGTATCTTTGCCGGAGATATGCTAGGCCTGTTCGTCTTCTTTGAAATTATGGCGGTTTCTGCTTATGTCCTCGTTTCCCACGAAGAACACGGCTATGCCATGTTTGCTGGCGCCAAGTATCTTTTTATGTCCATAGCTGCTGGTCTAGCCATCTTCTTCTCCATGGTAACAACCTACTATCTGGCAGGCAATCTCTCTTTCAATTATTTTGGGCTGATTACGGAAAATTCACCGTTGGCCTTTGCTGCTTTTATGGGGTTTCTGATCGGGTTCGGCATTAAAGCTGGTATTTTCCCCGTGCACATCTGGTTGCCTGACGCCCACCCTGCAGCTCCATCCCCGGTGAGCGCCCTCCTTTCCGGTATCATGATTAAAACAGGGGCTTATGGTCTGATCCGCGTTTTTTACCAGGTTTATGGTTTTTCCTTCCTGCGGGAAGTAGGCTGGAACAATATTGTCCTGGTGCTGGCTACCATTACCATCCTTATCGGCTCGGCCCTGGCTCTAATGCAGGACGATATCAAAAGGCGCCTTGCTTATTCCAGTGTGGCCCAGATCGGTTACGTTGTTCTGGGGCTTTCTATGTTAAGCGAGCTGGCCTTTGTTGGCGCTGTTTACCATATCTTTACCCATGCTTTTATGAAAGGCTGCCTCTTTCTCATTGCTGGTGCCCTGATCGTGCAAGCGGGAGAGCGGCGCATCAGCCGCCTTGGCGGCGTGGGACGGAAAATGCCCCTGACCATGATCGCGTTTACCCTCTGCTCCCTTTCCATGGTGGGCATTCCGCCGTTTAACGGTTTTGTCAGTAAATGGCAGCTTTGCCTAGGAGCCCTAGAGATCGGCCAACCCTTTTTTGTAGTTCTGCTCATCGTCAGCAGTCTCCTCAACGCTGCTTATTATTTCCCCATTGTTGTTGCCGCTTTCTTTGCCGGTGCGCCAGGGGAGGAAAAAGAGCATGATCTGGAAGCTCACGGCGCGCACGGAGGCACGGGCCTGAAATGGCAGGATGCTCCCCTGAATATGCTGGTGCCCATTATTATCCTGGCAGTCGGCTGCGTTGCCTTTGTGCTCATGCCCCAGAACTGGCCGCTGGAGATGGTTAAGGCAGCTGTAAGCGAGTTGTTTGTGCGCTTCTAATTGTCTATGCCTGCAAGTAGTAATACTGCCTGAAGGAGAAGTGGTTTAGATGGGTTTGGTCGTCGTTCCCGTATTGGCTCCACTGGTAATTTCACCCCTTTTGTTGCTCCTTGATGCCCGCTGGCGCCGTGTGCTGCTTTTTCTTTACCTGGCAGGCATGATCGGCATCGCTGTCTATATCCTCACCGGTGCCGAATTGGGCAGCGTATCCCTGATGACTTCGACGTTTAAAGAAGCATCTGGCATGTCTCCCCTTTACTTCGTGGAACACCCTTATGGAAAGATCGCCGCCTTTGGCTTTTTGCTGGTAGGGGCCCTGGCGCTGCTTTACGGTTTGGAAGTGGCCCGGGCCAGTGAACAGGCTGCAGCTATTTTGGCCATCGGCAGCGCTGTGGGTATCGCTTTTTCTGGGAATTTTCTGACTCTCTTTATTTTCTGGGAACTGCTGACTGTTTCCACCGCCTCCCTGATCATCTTAAGCGGTACGGAAAACGGGGTAAAAATGGGTTTCCGTTTCCTTGTTTTTCATTTGGCGGGGGGGTTGATCCTTTTCCTGGGAATTATGCAAAATTATTACGCTACCGGGTCTTTTCTGCTGCAGACTCCTGTGGCCGGTCTTCCTTATTTCATTCTCGGTATTGGCATCAAAGCTGTGTTTTTGCCCCTCCATGTCTGGTTGCCCTGGGGTTATCCTTCCGCCTCTTTTGTTTCCAGTGTGGTTCTGGCCGGGCTTACTACAAAGGTAGGAGTTTTTGCCATCGCCCGCATACTGCCGCCCAACGAGTATATTGTGCTTATGGGCGCCTGCATGACCATCTTTGGGGCTACCTGTGCCCTTATGCAAAGCGACTTGCGTCGCCTCCTTTCCTTTCACATTATTAGCCAGGTCGGCTACATGGTGGCCGGCGCCGCCCTGGGAAGCAAATATGGTGTGGACGGCAGCTTGCTTCACCTGGTGAACCACATGCTTTATAAAGCGCTGCTCTTTATGAGTGCAGGAGCGATTATTTTTACCGCCCGGACGGGCGATATGCATGACCTGCACGGGGAACCGGGCAAAAATACGCCGCCGATCTGGTTGACCGTCCCCGTAGCTTTTTTGGGCGCGCTGATAGGGGCTCTCTCCATTTCAGGCACGCCTTTATTTAACGGTTATGTGAGCAAATACCTGCTTAAAAAGGCCATGTATGGTGCGGGCCCTGCGGAAACAATGCTTATGATTGCTGGTGTAGGAACGGCCCTTTCTTTCTGCAAATTCGTATATTTTGGATTTATTAAAGGGCGGGCCAGGATTTACCGGGAAATCACCGCAACGATGCAGGCTGCTATCTTAATTGTCTGCGCTTTATGTATTCTTTTTGGTGTCTGGCCTGCACTGCTTTCTCCCATTTTGCCGCACCATTCATCATTGCATGTTTACTCCTGGAGCGGGGTTTGGGCCGCCTCCAGGATCATATTAATCGGCCTCTTTATCTTTATCCTTATCGCCAGAATCCTGGAGAAAGGTATCCACCCGCCCCACTGGCTCAGCGTGGAATACCTGCTTTATCGACCTTTAATTGCGGCTGTAATGTGGGCCTTTACTTATGCAGGGCGCATTGTGGAGATGGCGGTGGAAGGGGCCATGGTCAAAGGTATACCATATTTGCTGGCGTTTTCCCGCAGCGTGGCCTACTTTGACGAGCGCACCCTCAGCAGCGTAGGCGGCAGTGTGGCTGTATCTTCCAGTGTGGTGCGCGACGGCATCCACGACAGATGGCTGGGAGGCGTGACCTCATTGCTCAACCGCTGGCGGATACTGGTGCGCCGTTTCTTTTACTTTATCATCAAGGTTGACTATGACCCCAAAGGGGAACGGATTTTCCTTCTCTTTAATATGATGAATTTTGATTTTGATTTTGTAATCTTTATCTTTACCTTGTTGCTATTGCTTGGCGCCAGTATATTCCTGCTTTAATACTGGTACTGCATGTACCGGAGTAGGGGAGAGGAGAATCAATGAACGCTGTAACTTCTTATTTACCTTTGTGGGCGGTATGCCTTCCTATTTTGGGCGCCATTGCCATCAACCGCATACCGGAAGCGCAGGTGAGAGCGCGCAACTTCACGGCCTTGTTTACCGTAGCCCTGACTTTCACTGTAGTGGCCTCTATGTTGCCTACGGTAATCGGTGGCACGCTTGTGGAGTTGAAACTGCTCCGCTTTGTTGCCGGCCTGGAACTGTTTTTCCGTGTGGATGCCCTCAGTATTATTTTCGGTGTAACCTCTTCTTTCCTGTGGATCTTTGCCATTATTTATTCTACGGGTTATATGTCCCGTCAGGCGGGACAGCGCCGCTATTTTACTTTCTTTGTTATTTCTATGAGCGCCACCATGGGTGTGGCCTTTGCCGGGAACCTTTTTACCATGTATATCTTCTTTGAATACCTGACCCTTTGCACTTATCCTCTGGTAATTCACTCCCAGTCCGAGGAAGCAACCCGTTCAGGCATTAAATATATTGCCTACTGTTTTGGCGGCGGCGGCCTGATCCTTTTTTCCCTGATTATTCTGCAGGGGCTGGTGGGGAACGCCAATTTTATGCCGGGCGGCGTGCTGGGAGCAACGTCAGGTGAGCCCCGGGCCCTGTTGATTATTATCTTTTTTATGGCTGTCCTGGGATTTGGCACAAAGGGGGCGATTATGCCCCTCCACTCCTGGCTGCCTGCAGCCATGGTGGCGCCGGCCCCGGTTAGCGCCCTGTTGCATGCCGTGGCCGTGGTGAAGAGCGGTATTTTCGGTATGACGCGCGTGCTTTATTTTATCTATGGACCGGAGATGCTGGTCAAACTTGATGTCATGAATTACCTGGCCTTGATTGTCTGCTTTACCATTATTACGGCATCTGTCCTGGCACTGCGCCAGAATGTGCTTAAATTGCGTCTTGCCTATTCCACAATTGGACAGCTTGCCTATATTTCTCTCGGCTCCCTCATGCTTACCCCTGCAGGGTTACTGGGAGGAGTTATCCATATCATTAACCATGCCCTTTTAAAGATCGTCCTCTTTTTCTGCGCCGGCACAGTCATCCGTGTTACCGGCAAAACAAAAATAGACGAGATTAACGGTATCGGACGGCGCATGCCCATCACTATGCTGGCTTTTGCCATAGGGGGGCTTGGCCTTATCGGCGTTTTGCCCATTAACGGTTATGTGAGCAAATATTACCTGCTGACAGGGGCCCTGCAGGCTGATAGATTTGTCTTTGTAGTGGTGATGTTGACCAGTGCCATTTTAAATGCCATATATTACCTGCCCATCGTAGTCAATGCTTTTTTCCGCGAAGGGGAATTTGATAAACCACGGGGTTTGGAGGCACCCCTTACCATGCTGGTGCCTATTATTATCCTGGCGACCCTTTGTATCGTCTTTGGCCTATTTGCCCATAAGACCACCATACCGCTGGTGGAGCATGTTGTTAATTATGTTTTTTAGTAGGGAGGAGCAAAGATGCCACAGCAGACCATAAGTTCCCTTATTCCTGTATTTATTATTCTGGGCCCCCTTCTTGCCGGGGTGGTCATATTCTTAAGCAGTGTCAGGTTTGGCAAGGTGTTGGTGCGCGAGTATGACGGCCTGGGCGTGGAAGGCGAAAAGAGTCCGCCGCCGGGTAACCTGCTGCGTGTATGTGCATTGCTCGGGGCCACCATCACTTCATTGGTCCTTTCTTTAACCCTTTCTCCTGCAGGAAAGGCCGGTATGGTGGTGGTGAGCAGCATTGATATACTGCCGCCGCTGGGGCTTTTCCTGCGGGTGGATATCCTTTCATTTTATATGGTCCTTTTATTTGCTTTTTTTGGACTGGTCCTTACTGTTTATAATATTGGGTATTTAAAAGGGGATGCCATACCACAGCGCTTCTTCGGTTTCTTTATGCTGGTTTTTGGCGGCAGCCTGGGCGTTGTCCTAGGAGGAGATCTTTTTAGTTTCTTCCTTTTCTTTGAATTTATGTCCATCATGTATTTTGTCATGGTAGTCCATGATCCCAACCCTACTGCTGTGGCGGCAGGTATGAAGTTCCTCTTTATGACAATTATTGCCGGTGTAGCCCTTTTCCTAGGAACAGTAATTGTATTCAAAGAAACAGGCTCCCTGGCCTTGAGCGGCAGCGGCCTTTTCAGCAGCGTCACAAGTTACAGTTTGATTGCCTTTATTGCTTTCATGATCGCCTTTGGCACGAAAACGGCGATGTTTCCTCTGCATATCTGGATGCCCGATACCTATACCTATGCCCCTTTGCCTGCGGCAGTACTGTCTTCGTCAATTATGCTAAAAACCGGGGCATACGGTTTTATCAGGGTATTTTATAATGTCTACGGGGTAGAGTTCTTTCAGGCCATACGCTGGGATGAAGTGGTGCTGGTCATTTCGCTGTTTACTATTATCTTTGGTTCGGCCATAGCCATTGCCCAGGACGATTTAATCAGGCGTCTTGCCTACTCCGGTGTTGCCCAGCTCGGCTATATTATACTTGGTATTGTTATCCTTACACCAACCAGCCTGACGGGGGCCACTTTTCATATCATGGCCCATGCTTTTATGAAAGGCTGCCTCTTTTTATGTGCCGGCTCTGTCATCATGCAAACGGGCAACCGCAGTATTCGCTTGATGAAAGGTATTGGTTACCAGTTGCCTCTGACCATGCTTGCTTTCACCATAGCAGCTCTTACGGCGGTAGGGATGCCTCCCTTTAATATTTTTGTAAGTAAGTGGCACCTGAGCATCGGAGCACTGGAGATTGGCCAGCCGCTGATCATTCTCTTGCTTCTGGTCAGCAGTCTGCTTAATGCTGCGTACTATCTGCCCATTGCCTATCACGCCTTCCTGGGCTTTGAGGAAAAAGAGGGGCATGGCCACCATCATGAGTTTAAGCTCAGCGCTTTTCGTGAGCCGTCGGCAACAATGCTAGTGCCGATCATCATTCTTATGGTGGGCTGTGCAATTTTTGGTTTCTTTGCCCAGAACTGGCCGCTGGAAATTGTACGGTCTGTTGTGGCTATGCTTTATTAAGTGTTAAACAAACAAACAGAAAAGGGGCAGATTGCCGGCGTGGATTAGCCGGTTACGCCAGAGAACGCTGAAATGCTGATTGCTAAGCTGAAGAATAAAGCGCAGGGTAAGTTATTATTTTTTTTGCTGTATACTGGCTGAATATTCAATTTTAAACAACAGAGGTGTTTACCTGGATGGCTGCGCCGGCGTTGGAGTTAGTGGAGATAAGGAGTGTACTTCCCCTGTGGTTGGTTCTTGTGCCGCTTTTGGGCAGTTTTGCTGTGTACTGGGCGG
>CALJJZ010000045.1 GCA_937973635.1 uncultured Bacillota bacterium
TATCGGGTCTGTTGTGCCTAAAATCAGGGAGCTGGCCCGGGAGAAGGATAGGCGGAACTTAGGTCTGAAAATACAGGTTGATGGGGGCATTAACAGAGAGACAGCCCCCCTTGTCGTAGAGGCGGGAGCGGAGGTCCTTGTTGCCGGTTCGGCTCTGTTCGGCCACGGGGACCCGGAGGAGCTCATCCATACTTTTAAGCTGCTCCAGCCAAAAGAGAGGGGCGTGTAGGGACAGGGTTTGTCTTTTTTGCTTTCCTTAAGTTTTGTTTTGAAGGTGCAGGGCTCTTCAGGGTTGTTGCTTTGTATGTTATAATTATTTAAACCAATGGGAGCGAGAGGTGAAGACGAAACAGATGGAATCAGACGAACGGTATATGTGGATGGCCCTGGACCTGGCCCGTAAAGGATGGGGGAAAACCAGTCCAAACCCCATGGTGGGAGCTGTCCTGGTGAAAGACGGGGAAGTTGTAGGTACGGGTTTCCATCATCGTGCAGGTGAACCGCATGCAGAGGTTATCGCCCTTAGAGAAGCTGGGGAAAAAGCCCGTGGGGCCACACTCTATACCAATCTAGAACCATGTTCCCATTTTGGCAGGACACCGCCCTGTACAGACGCCCTGATTGCGGCGGGAGTCCGCAAAGTAGTAATGGCTACCACCGACCCTAACCCCATGATCTCGGGGAAAGGTGCCGCTAGGCTGAAAGAAGCGGGAATTAAGGTGAAAAGCGGCGTTTTGGAGGAAAAGGCCAGACGCTTAAATGAAGCATTTTTCAAATATATTACTACGGGCATCCCTTTTGTGGTAGCCAAGACAGCTATGACCCTTGACGGCAAGATTGCCACGCATACCGGCAAATCACGCTGGATTACCGGCGAAAAATCACGCAACTTTGTCCACCGCCTCCGTTCCAGATGTGATGGGATCATGGTGGGGATCAATACGGTCCTTTGTGATGACCCCCTGCTCAATGTCCGGCTTGAGGGGGAAGAACATAACCCGTTGCGCATTATTGTGGACAGCCGGGCAAGGTTGCCCCTGGAAGCTACTGTGGTTAAGACAGCCCGGCAATACAGAACGATCCTTGCCACTACTGCCCTTGCGCCCGAGGGTAAACTCTCGGCCCTGCGTTCGTCAGGGGTCGAAGTAATGGTATTACCGGATAAAAAGGAGAAGGTGGACCTGTACGCCCTGATGCAAGCTCTGGGGAAACGGGAGGTCAGTGCTTTGCTTGTGGAAGGAGGGGGCAATCTTAATTATGCCCTGCTGGAGCAAAACCTGATTGATAAACTTTACTGTTTTGTGGCTCCCCTTCTTTTTGGGGGCAAAGATGCCCCTACACCGCTGGAAGGGGAAGGGATTGAAGAGCCGGCACAATCTTGGGTAGTGGAAAATATTGAAATAAAACAGCTGGAGCAGGATCTGCTGATTATAGGTTATCCCTCGAGGAGGGAGAAAGTTGTTCACCGGTCTGGTGGAAGAACTGGGCGAAATATTGAGCCGGCAACACTCCTCTAATGGCGCTGTTTTGTCCATCAAAGGAGAATTGGTTTACTCCGGTCTTAAGCTGGGCGATAGTGTGGCGGTAAACGGCGTCTGCCTGACCGTTTCCCGCTTGGGCCCGCCCGGCGTTTTTTATATGGATGTGATGCCCGAGACGCTGCGGCGTACCAACCTCCATGAACTGCAGAGAGGCAGCAAGGTTAACCTAGAAAGGGCGCTGCGGGCCGGGGACCGTATGGGTGGCCACTTTGTAAGCGGACATATAGACGGGACGGGGGAGATCCTGGCCCAACAACGGGAAGGAAATGCGCTTGTTTTCCGGATTGGGGCTCCTCCCCGGCTGCTGCGCTATCTTGTGGAAAAAGGTTCCGTTGCAGTGGACGGCATCAGCCTGACTGTGGTTACGGTGGAAAAGGATTTTTTCAGCGTATCCCTGATTCCCCATACTGCTGCTTTAACCACGCTC
Source organism: uncultured Bacillota bacterium (assembly GCA_937973635.1). Classification (GTDB taxonomy): domain Bacteria; phylum Bacillota; class Dethiobacteria; order DTU022; family UBA8154; genus UBA8154. The sequence continues at coordinate 1,969 of CALJJZ010000045.1, forward strand.
GGCTATAAAAGGGCCGGAGATCGGGTTAATCTGGAAGTGGATATGCTGGCCAAGTATCTGGAGAAGCTGCTCCTGGCTTTTTTCCCCGGCCGTCGCCTTGAAGAAAAAAGGAGCGAAGGAGACAGCGGAGAAGGGATAACCCTCTCCATGTTGCAGGAAAAGGGCTTTATTTAATGTAAGGGCAGACGCTTGGCGTAAACAGGTCTTTACTTTGAGCTTGCATTTAGACTTGCTTGGAAGGGATGATAGAACTGGAGGTTAAGTTCAACACCATTGAGGAAGCGATTGAAGAAATAAGGCAGGGCAGAATGGTGGTTGTCGTTGATGACGAGGACCGGGAGAACGAAGGGGACCTGGTCATGGCCGCGGAGAAAGCCACGCCTGAAAGCATTAATTTTATGGTACGTTATGGAAGGGGCCTGGTTTGTGCTCCTCTTACGGCAAAACGTGTGGCCGAGCTGGAGCTTCCCCTCATGGTCAACCACAATACTGACAGCCAGGGTACAGCCTTTACTGTTTCTGTTGATGTAAAGGGAGTGACCACAGGGATTTCTGCCCACGAACGGGCCAGGACGATTAACAAGCTGATCGATCCCCAGGCCAGACCGTCAGACTTTAACCGTCCGGGTCATGTTTTCCCCCTCCAGGCCAAGGAAGGAGGCGTTTTGCGCCGCGCCGGTCACACTGAAGCCTCTATCGACCTGGCCAGGCTGGCAGGACTTTACCCTGCGGCTGTTATCTGTGAAATCATGAATGAGGACGGGACCATGGCCCGGGTGCCCCAGTTGATGGAATTTGTGCAAAAGCACGGGTTGAAAATAATTACCATCGCCGAACTGATCCAGTACCGCATGAAGAAAGAGACCTTTGTGACACGGGGGGCAACGGCCTCTTTGCCCACAATTTATGGCGAATTTCAGTTAATAGCGTATGATAACTCCCTGGACAACAAAACGCATCTGGCTCTGGTTAAAGGCGAGATCGACAGCGATAAGCCGGTGCTGGTGCGTGTTCACTCCGAATGCCTGACTGGTGACGTCCTGGGCTCGCTGCGCTGTGACTGCGGCAAGCAATTGGCCCAGGCCTTGCGCCAGATCAACGAGGCCGGCAGCGGGGTGCTCGTTTATATGCGTCAGGAGGGTCGGGGTATTGGTCTGCTTAACAAAATAAAAGCCTATGAATTGCAGGATTGCGGCAGGGACACGGTGGAGGCGAACGAAGAACTAGGTTTTCCCCCCGACCTGCGCGATTATGGGTTGGGAGCCCAGATCCTGGTGGACCTGGGTGTCCGCAAAATCCGTCTCCTTACCAATAACCCGCGCAAGGTTAAAGGGCTGGAAGGCTACGGCCTAACTATTGTGGAAAGGGTGCCACTGGAAATCCCCCCCGGCGCACACAGCAGCCGTTACCTGCAGGCAAAACGGGATAAGCTGGGACACCTGCTAAATTGTGGCCCTGTTGCGGAAAATCAATAAAAAATAAAGGCGGTGAAGCAATTGGTCCGACAGCTTGAAGGGCATCTCCATGCCGGTGGTTTTCGCTTTGCCCTTATTGTCAGCCGTTTTAACGAATTTATTTCCTCGAAACTGCTTGATGGTGCCCTGGATGCTTTAACAAGGCACGAAGCCAGGGAAGAAGATATGGAAATCTTCTGGGTGCCAGGTGCCTTTGAAATCCCTTTTCTAGCCAAAATATTGGCTAAAAGCGGTCGTTTCGATGCCGTTGTCTGTCTTGGCGCAGTAATTCGTGGCAACACACCGCATTTTGATTTTGTGGCTGCGGAGGTGGCAAAGGGTATAGCCCTTGCTGCCATGGAGACGGAAGTGCCCGTGCTTTTTGGTGTTATTACCAGTGATACCTTGGAACAGGCCATTGAAAGGGCAGGCTCAAAAGCGGGAAACAAAGGATGGGATGCTGCACTGGGAGCCATAGAGATGGTTAGCTTGATGAAAAAGCTTAAAAATCAGTAGCCATACCAACAACAGCAACCCGCCGTGCCCGGCGGGTTGGTAGTCTCTATTCTATTTTTTTGAGGTGACAGCATGACAGAGCAGCAAGGGGAGCGTTTTTTTATCCTGGACGGGCACAGCCTGGCTTACCGGGCTTTTTTTGCTCTGCCCTTGGAGCTGACCACCAAAGAGGGCCTGCATACCAATGCTGTGTTGGGTTTTACCAATATGCTGCTGCGCCTGTTGAAAGACGAAAAACCAGGTTATCTGGCTGCAGCCTTTGATTATCCTGCAGCTAATTTCCGCCATTATCTTTACGAAGAATATAAAGCGACCCGCCAGAAAACCCCGCCGGAGATGAGTGAGCAGCTGCCACTGATTAAGGAGATCCTGACCGCTTATAATATCCCCTGTTTTGAACTGGAAGGCTTCGAAGCCGACGATATTATTGGCGCCTGTGTACGTGCTGCCAGAAAGGCCGGAATGGAGGCGGTCATTGTAACTGCTGATGCCGATGCTTTCCAGCTTTTAGAAGAAGGAGTGAAGATCCTGATTACGCGCCGTGGTATCAGCCAGGTGGAGTGGTATGATGCCACAAAACTGCAGGCAGACTACGGCATTTCAGCCCGGCAATGGGTTGACTTCAAAGCTCTAAAAGGAGACAGTTCGGACAACATTCCCGGTATTCCCGGTGTAGGCGAAAAAAAGGCTCTGCAGTTGTTGCAGGAGTACGGGTCTTTGGAGGAAATCATCCGCTGTAGCGGGAAAATAAAAGGCAAGCTCGGGGAAAATATTGCTGCCTTTGCCGAGCAGGCCCTCCTGGGCAAAAAATTGATAACGATTAACAGCGATCTGCCTCTGACTTTTTCCCTCCGTGATTGCCGTTATCGCGGACCTGACCGGCAGACCCTGATGGCTGTGCTGCGGCGCCTGGAGTTAAACAGTATAATCAACAGCCTGAACAGCATGCTGCCGGCAGAGGACATGGTTCAGACCGGCCTTTTCCCGGCGGAAACAGGGGCCTTAAACCATACTTCAGGGGCCGGTGGGCGGGTATCAGGCAGCCTTGCCAATCCTCGCTTTCCCCTTTACCTAAACTCAAAAGCTGACCTAATAGAAATAAGATCTAAAATTGAGCAGGGAGAGGCTTTTGCCCTTTTGCCTTATGCTGATGGCGCCTCCGCTCCGGGGTCTGACCCCGCAGGAGTAATTTTTTCTTCTCCGGCTGGCACTTATTATCTGTCTTTTAACAAAGGTCAGGTTGGCAGGGATGAACTGTGGCATCTGCTGGGGCCTTTACTGGAGAACCCTGCTAAAATCCTGATTACCCATGATTTTAAACCCCTTTACAAGAGCATTTTTAAGGCAGGAATTGAACCCAAATGCCGTGTTTTTGATACGATGCTTGCTGCTTACCTGCTCCATCCGGAGCGTCCGACGTACGATCCGCTCTCCCTTTGTGACGATTTTTGCGCCACCTCTCTCTTGGCGTCTGCAAAGGAAGGAGAAAAGACGGAGGCAAAAAAAGCGGATCCGGGTGTTTGGGCCGTCTGCTGCAGTATGCTCCCTCAATTAAAGAAAAGGTTTCTTGCTCTTTTACAGGAGCAAGAGATGGATAAGCTTTATTATGAGCTGGAGCTGCCCCTTGTAAAAGTGCTCGCCCGTATGGAGCTAAGGGGCATAACCGTCAGGAGGGAAGTCCTGAGCAGGCTGGCAGAGGAGATGCAAACTCTTCTCTCTTTTCTGGAGCAGGAGATCGTGGAGCTGGCCGGGGAAAAGTTTAACCTTAATTCGCCAAAGCAGTTGGGTTTTATCCTGTTTGAAAAGCTGGGATTGCCTGTGGTGCGGCGCATTAAAACCGGTTACTCCACCGATGCCCGCACCCTGCAGGAGCTGGCCGGCTGTCATCCCATTGTGGAAAAGCTGCTGCAATATCGTACCGTTTCCAAACTTATAAACACATACCTGGACGGCTTGCCGCCTCTCATCAATCCGGCCACCGGCCGTATCCATACAACCTTTAATCAGACAGTAACAGCCACAGGACGTTTAAGTAGCAGTGAACCCAACCTGCAGAATATCCCCATACGCTATGCGGAAGGGAGGCGTCTGCGCGAAGCCTTTACCGTTTCCTGCGCAGGGAACCTGTTGTTGGCTGCTGATTATTCCCAGATCGAACTGCGTATCCTGGCGCACCTTTCCGGTGATGAAAACCTCCTTGATGCTTTCAGAAAAGACCAGGATATCCATACCAGGACTGCTGCCGATATCTTTAATGTGGAGATGGAGGCGGTGACTCCCAAGATGCGTAATGCCGCCAAAGCGGTCAATTTTGGCATTATTTACGGCATCAGCGATTACGGCCTTGCCCGGGATCTGCGTATCTCCCGCAGTGAAGCGAAACAGTTTATCCATGCTTATTTCCAGCGATACAGCGGGATCGAAAGTTATTTGAACCGTTGTCTTGCTCTGGCCAGAGAACAGGGGTTTGTTACCACGCTTATGAACAGGCGGCGCTATCTCCCCGATATCAATCATGCCAATCATAACCGCCGCAGTTTTGCTGAACGGGTCGCCCGGAATACGCCCATCCAGGGATCTGCTGCGGACATGATCAAAGCGGCCATGATTGCCATTGACCGGGAGCTGGAGGCGCGGTGCTTTGCCGCGGCAATGTTGCTCCAGGTCCATGATGAACTGATCTTTGAGCTTCCGGCCCAGGAGTTAAATGAAGTTGCCTCCTGTGTAAAGGGGCTGATGGAGGGGGTTATCTCCTTAAGTGTGCCGCTGAAAGTTGATTTAAAGGTAGGGCGGGACTGGTACCATCTCGACCCGTGGAAAGGGGTTTAGGGGATAAATGCCTGAACTGCCGGAAGTAGAATGTGTGGTTCGTGCCCTGAGCGTCAGTGTAGTTGGAAAGAAAATTTTGGATATCGATTTCAAATTTACCAGGATGCTGCAAAGCATCGACCCGGGTGAGTTTGCGCGGCTGGTTAAGGGACGGATAATAGAAGCGATAAAAAGGAGGGGCAAATATATTTTTTTCGTTTTAAGCGGCGGCCTGATTCTGGAGGTACACCTGCGTATGACCGGGCGTTTTCTTTATAGTATAAAACCTTTAGCTACGGGACCGCACACGGGGGCGGTTTTTTCGTTTGAAGACGGGAGCAGTCTTTATTATGAGGATGTACGTCGGTTCGGTACTTTTCGCCTCTTTGATCAAGAAACGCTCTGTTATTCCCCTGCCCACTCCCTTGGACCAGACCCCTTGGACGAGGAGTTTAGCCTTCAGCAGTTTGCCCGGTTGCTCCGGCACAAAGGGAGAACAAGGATCAAATCCCTTCTGCTCAATCAGCAAAATCTGGCCGGACTCGGCAATATCTATACGGATGAAGCCCTTTACCGTGCAGGAATCCATCCAGCCAGGCCCGCAGGTGACCTTGGGCCCGGAGAAAGCAAAAAGTTATTTGAAGCCATAATCTCTGTCTTGCGGGAGAGCATTCTTTCCGGAGGCACAACCTTCTCCGATTACCGGGATCTGCTCGGCAATGAAGGAAATTTCCAGGATCATTTGCAGGTCTATCGCCGGGAAAAGGAAAAATGTCGCCGCTGCGGTGCCGCAATCAGGCGCACCGTCATAGCGGGCCGGGGAACCTATTATTGCCCCGCCTGTCAGGTTCTGCCCCTGCTTCGGGATGCGGAAACAGGTCTCCGGCAGTAAAAGACAGGCACCAAAAGTATCCTGACCCCATAGTGTACTGTAAAATGTTTCTGGGGGTCAGGCGGTGTTTTTGTTCCAGATGTTGTTGCTCTGCTGTGCGGTGAGCTTTGATGGGCTGGCTGCCGGTTTTTCTTACGGGATACGCAATCTGAGGTTGCCTTTCCTTTCACTGGTAATTATTGCTGTTGCTTCTGCCCTGGTAATGGCGCTGGGGATGATGCTGGGCTGGGCTGTGTCATTTTTTATGGCTGGCTCTTTGTCTCATCTTCTGGGGTCGCTAATTTTAATCAGCCTGGGTTTCTTTGTGCTCTGGCAGGCATTCTTGCAGCAGAAAAATTGCCGGGCAAAAGCAGATCTATCTCCTTATAAAAAAGACGGTCTTTTCCAGTTCATAAAAAAACTAATCCGTCAGCCGGAAGAGGCCGATCTGGATCAATCCGGCACCATTAGCTCCGGTGAAGCCTTTTTTTTGGGGCTTGCCCTGGCCAGCGATGCTTTAGGGGCCGGTCTGGGGATTGGCCTTGCCGGTTTCAGTATATGGCTTACTTCCCTGCTGGTGGGGGTCAGCAAGTTTTGCCTGATAATCCTCGGGCTTTTTTGGGGGCAATGTTCCCGGGGCAGTATATCCCTTTTCCCTGCCCAGGCACTTGCGGGGCTGATATTGCTTTTACTAGGATTATTTAATATACTGTGAAATGAGCATTAAAGGGAACAGGAATACTCTAGATGTTTAAAATTGGCCTTACAGGCGGTATTGCCTGCGGTAAATCGACAGTGGCGGAAATGCTGGCACGAAAGGGTGCCCGTATCCTGGATGCCGACAGCTTTGCCCGGGAAGCGGTGGAGCCGGGCCGGCCCGCCTGGCAGGAGATTAAAACCTGGCTAGGAGATGCCTATTTCCTGGCAGATAAGCGTTTAGATCGGCAAAAAATTGCCGATCTTGTTTTCCATTCTCCGTCAGCACGGGAAAAAATAAACGGCATTATTCACCCGCACGTTCTTAAGATGTTGCGCCGCTGCAGCGATGAGCTGGGAAAAGAAGAAGGGGGGCGCATTCAGGTCTGGGATGTTCCTTTGCTTTTTGAGGCGAAGCTGGATCAAGAAGTGGATCTTGTCCTGGTGGTGGCAGCCGATGAAACCGTGCAGGCAGAAAGATTAAAGCAAAGAAACGGCCTCAGCAGCAGGGAAGCATACGCGCGCATTTATTCCCAGATGCCCCTTGCCCATAAAATTAAGGCCGCTGATTATGTCATTTACAATAATGGTTCTCTCGAAGCATTGCAGGCACAGGTGGATCTCTTCTGGGAAGAGGTTATGCGCAGGGTAAAGGAGCAGGCTGAGCCCGGATTTTGCTGAAGATAAAGGCAAAAATTTGTGCTACTAGTTTTGCCGGTGCTGTGCGCCCGGCGGCAGAGGCCCGTTTTGGGGATTTTAAATTTTTGATTGTAGGTGCAGCCGTTGAAAACCGCTATAAAAACACGCAGGATGGTCTTTTTCTTCCTCTTCCTGCTGGCCCTTTATGTACTTGTTGTCTCCAGCCCTTTTTTTTCTCGCTTAATCTATCCCCTTGTTTATAAAGAACTGATTGTAGAGCACGCCCGCCGGCACAATCTTGAGCCCCAGCTCGTTGCCGCTGTAATCAGAGTAGAAAGCAATTTCTACAGTGAAGCGGAATCACCCAAGGGTGCCCGGGGGTTGATGCAAATAATGCCCCAGACGGGAGCCTGGGCTGCCGCACAGGCAGGCATAAACGATTTTACCCCCGATCAGCTCTTTGACCCATGGACAAATATTTACCTGGGCACCTGGTATCTGCATGACCTGAAGCGCAGCTTTAACGAAAACATTTACGCTGTGCTGGCTGCCTATAATGGGGGGCGAGGGCATGTCAAACGTTGGCTGGAGGAGGGGGTCTGGGATGGCAGCCGGGAAAATTTGGAAGACATTCCCTTTGCGGAAACGCGCTCCTTTGTCCTTAAGGTGGAAAGGGCGTACCGGCGCTACCTGGAGCTCTATAAAGACGAGTTTTAAGAAAGTATCCTGCTTTAAGCAGGGTGAAAATTCTCTCGCGTTGTCCTGATGAGGGCAACTTCATCGCAGTTGGGGAACTTGGGGCAGTTAATGCATTCAGTCCAGACTTTTTGCGGCAGCTGCTCTTTTTCAATGCGTTTAAAACCGCATTTTTCAAAAAATACAGGCTGGTAGGTTAAGGTGAAGACCTTTGCGATTTCCATTTTCCGACACTCTACGATGAGATGTTCTACCAGCCCCAGGCCAAGGCCTTTGTCAACTTTATCCGGACGGACAGCCAGAGAGCAGATTTCGGCAAGGTCATACCAGAGGATATGCAGCCCCCCTACGGCGATAATTTCTCCTTTTTCCTCAATAACTGTGTAATCCCGCAGCCGCTGGTAGAGGGTAGGAAGAGTGCGGGGCAACATTAGCCCCATCTCGGCATAGTGGTTAATCATGGAGGCCATTGCCTGGGTATCGCTCATTTTGGCTTTGCGATAGATATACATTTTCTTAACGCACCCCGGTCCAAATAATCATATTACGGGTATTGTAACTTAAATCCGCTTTTTTGAACAGGGGATGTTTTGTTGGCGTGGCCGGGGCTTTGCGGCCAATGTTTTAGGCTATAGATGATGTTTTGCCGGCAGGAAGGGCGGTGTAGCCGTCCCCCTGGAACTTAATTAGGGTTGTTACGGTACACAGAAGCCCTAAGAAGGGTGCTTAACTGAACAGCAACCCCAGCAGCCCTACAAAAGAAGCGTAGAGCAGCAGGGGGAAAAGGTTTCTGCGGATAATGATGCCTTCTGCGCCCAGGATGCCTGTTACCGTACAGACGGCGATGACATTGTGCACGGCAATCATGTTGCCCGTGGCACCCCCCAGACCCTGGAGAGCCAACACCAGACTGGGGGAGATACCCAGGTTTTCCGCCATGCCGTACTGAAAACCGCCAAAAAGGATATTGGAAACGGTATTGCTGCCGGAGACAAAAGCCCCCAGGGCCCCCAGGAAGGGAGCAAAAAAGGGCCAGATCCCGCCAACCAGTGCGGCGGCAGAGGCAGACATGCTCAGCAACATGCTTTCAAGGCCGGCATGATTGACGTCAGAATGGACCAGGATCCTCACCATACCCACAGCAAAGCCGAGGGCCAGGGCTGCCGGCAGCAGCTGCTGTCCTGTCTGGAGGGCTATTTTTTTTGTTTGCCGCAAACTAATGCGATGCAACAAAAGGGTAAGACCGGCAACCAGGGAAAAAGGGAGAATCCCCGGCAGATAAAGAGGTTCCACGCGGTAACTGATGCCCCTTTCCCCCATAATATTTTCCCAGCTGAGGCTAAAAGTAAGCAGAAACTCTTTAAAAGGGAGCGCCGGCAGACGTGTAAGAATCAGCAGTACAGCAATAATGATATATGGAGTCCAGGCTAAAAAAAGGGAAGGTCCCTTTTCCACTGCAGAGGCCGTTTGAGCTCTGGGCCCCCATGCAGCAGCCCACAGGTGCGGCGGGGGAAAATCCCAGAGGCGTTCGGGCAGAAAATAACGGCGGGAAACCAGAAAAATGGTTACGACCAACCCTGCCAGCCCTCCGGTCACAGAAGGCAGCTCCGGGCCAAGCAACCTTGCCGCCAGAAAAGAGGGGACGGTAAAAGCCAGGCCGCTGAGCAGCGCCAGGGGCCAGATGGCCAGGCCTTCCCGCAGGGACCGGTTTCCGCCAAAAAACCATGTCATAAACATCACGGCAATGAGGGGGATCAAAGACCCGGCAAGGATGTTGAGGAAGGCAGCTTCAACCCCCACGCTTTGTAAAAATTTCGCTTTCTCCACGTTAAGGGGCAACAGCCCTTCAAGGGCTGTCCCAAAGCCCACGTTTATGGTCGTTCCAACTGCTCCAAAGGCAACGGGGGCGCTGTTACAGATAAGTGCCACCATGACGGAACACAAAGGAGGAAAGCCAAGCCCCACTAGAAGCGGGGCAATTAACGCTGCAGGTGTACCAAATCCGGCGGCACCTTCAATAAAAGCGCCAAAAAGCCAGGCGATAATTAATACCTGAACGCGGCGGTCGGCGCTGATATGGTTGAATCCTTCATTGATTGCCACCAGTCCGCCGCCTGCCTTTAGCACATTAAGGACGAGAATGGCTCCGCCCACGATGATCAGAATGTTCAAGGCCAATAATGCCCCTTCCAAAGAAGCAGCCAGGATACGCAGCGGCGCCATTTCCCAGAAAAAAAAGGCCACGCCCGCAGAGAGCAACCATGCCGCAGGCATGGCGCGCTGGGCGGGCCACAGCAGCACGGCCATAGCAACAACGGTAAACAATAAAGGAAGGGCCGCAAGGAGGGCCGGTCCATAAAGCAGCATTTTATATTATCCCCTCCTTTAAATATAACATGTTTCGCCAGTTATCTTTTGCAATGCAGTATTTTGTATGTGCCGCAACAAAAGAGCCGGCATATTTTCTGCCGGCCCCGGACAAACTAGGTTTAGCTCCAAGCACCTTGCGGGCCTGCCTGCAGACGGGCAACCCGCCTCTGTTTTTTTATCCCTCGTTGGCGATCTCCTCCTGAAGGATTCTTTTTTCCACTTTGCCTGTCGGCGTCAGGGGCAAGGATTTACGGAAAGAGAACTGTCGGGGAATTTTAAATTCAGCGAGGCTTTCCTCCATATAGGAGATTAGCTCCGAATGTTTAAATACCTTACCTTCTTTGGGTACGATAAAAGCACGGCCGATTACCCCATGTACCGCATCGGGCACGCCCAGGACAGCGGCAGCCTGGATTTCGGGGTGTTCCATAAGCTTTTCTTCCACTTCGTGGGGGAAGACGGTAAAACCGCTGGTCATAAAAATATCTTCTTTGCGTCCCTTTAAAATCAGATAGCCGGCCTTGTTAAAAACGCCCATGTCTTCAGTGTAAAACCAACCTTCCGCATCAATGGAGCGGTCTGTTTCTGCAGGGAGCTCATAGTATTCTTTGATGACGCAGTCTCCCTTAATGGCTATTTCGCCTATTTCCCCCTGGGGCAGTTCCTTTCTGTTTTCATCCACGATTTTGATTGTAACTTTGCTGGAGGGCTTCCCCACGGTAGTTTTGATTGTTTCCAGAGAATCGTTGAGAGAGGTATAGGTGACCGGACCGGCCGTTTCGGCCATGCCGTAGCCTACCATAAATTTACCCATGCCGGCCCTTTTCATCCGTTCCAGAAGGCCGGGCAGTAAAGGTGCCCCTGCGAGCATGCAGAGGCGCAGGCTGGAAAGGTCGTATTTATGGATGTCGGTAACATTCAGCATCAGGGCGAAAGCGGTGGGAACCTGCCCCATAAAAGTTACTTTCTCCGTTTCAATAAGGCTCAGGGCTTCTACAGGGTTAAAATGATCCATGATTATCAGTGTGGCGCCGTTATGGATAGCGGCTACGGATAATTCTGCTGCGCCTATATGGCTCATGTGCAGGCTCAATAAAATTCTATCTGCACTTGAAAGCCCCCATTGCCCTTCTTCAATGGCGCTGGAAGAAATAATGTTTTTATGTGTAAGGGCTGCCCCTTTGGGTCTGGCGGTAGTCCCGGAGGTATAGATGACCAGGACTTTGTCGTCGGAACTTAAAGTGGCCTTCCGTTCCGCCATTGTTTTTTCTTCAACTCCGTTGTTTTGGGTCATAAGGTCGTTAAAAGGCAGGGCGTTACGGATCAGGAATTTATTTTTCCTTTCCGTGTCGTGGATAATAATATGGGGAATTACACCGGGAAAAAGATATTCGCGAATAATTTTCTGATAATCATTCTGGCGGAATTTATCGTACATAATTAAGGCTTTGGGAAGGGAACTATTTAAAATGGAGGCAATCTCCGGGCCTTTGTATATGGGATTAATACCCACGACAATAGCTCCTACCAGTGATGCGGCCATGTAAGTATAGAGGTACTCCGGGCTATTGGGCATGATCACAGCGATGCAGTCTCCCTTTTTAATGCCTATTTTCAGCAATCCCCGTGCCAGGTTGCTGACAGCTTGCCAACATGCGGCATAGGTAATGCGTTGGTCTTTATAAACCAGTGCTTCCTTATCCGGGAAAGCTGACGCTGCTTTTTCCAGGTAATCAGAGATTAGTGTTGCGTTCAATGGCGAATACCTCCTTGTAAAAAATAATAACAAAAACATTTTAATATATTTGAAATAAATGATCAACATATTTGTTATAATAAGTTTAAATTTTCATTATATTGAAAAAAATCTGCCGGGTCTCTTTTGCCATGGCTTAGCTTGTCTCTTGCTGTCCGGGTTTATAAAAGTTTAAAAGGGCAAGGGGGGTAGAAGTTGTCTTTCGTCCTGTTTGTGGCTATAATACAGGTTGGGAAGGGTGGTCTTTAGATGAAGTTGACTTTTTACGATAAATTGTTGGCCATGCTGATTGTTTTTTTCAGTATCGCTTTATTTGTTTTAAATATAACAACTTCCGCCGGCCCGGCACGCCAGTATGTAAATGTATATGTAGATAACGCACTGGTGATGGAGTTCTCCATAGACGAAAGTACGGAAAAGGTGCTAACTTTCCCCTTTGGCCCGGCTAAAGAGCATCTTGCCACGCTGGAAATTTCTGCAGGGAAGGTGCGAATGTTACCCATATCCAGAGAGCTCTGCCCCCGGGGGATCTGTGCCCATACGGGGTGGATTACCAGGGATTACCAGAGTATTGTCTGCATCCCTAACCGTATTGTTATCTCTTTTCGTGCCCAAAAAGATAACGATATAGATGGCGTAACCTTCTAGCCATGCCTGCTTCTGGTAATTTCTTGACAAAAAAGTAATACCTCATATATAATTAGGCTTGACTTTAAGAGGTGTGGGGATTATGAAGATTTTTGTGCCTGAACTGGAAAAGAAAAAGGGTGAGTTTTTGCCCTTTTTATACCGGGTTTCCCTTGCTTCTCTGGGGGTTCACCTGCCCGGTTGCAGCCAGTCCCCCCTGACAGTGAGTTTACATGCTTCTTATTTGGGTGGACGTGTTCTGGTTAAGGGGCAGTGGCAGATTAACTTAATCGGCGAATGTAGCCGCTGCTTGGAACAAACCCCTTATTCCCTGTCGGAACAGTTCACCGAAGAGTTTATCTCCGGAGGGAGCGGGGTCCAGGAAGCAGGATGGGGTCTTTATCGGGACGAGGAAGAGGTGCTGGTTTACAGAGGCGAGATTCTGGATCTAAAAGAGTACCTAAGACAATCTTTTCTTGTGGCCCAACCTTTAAAAATCCTCTGCCATGATGATTGCCGGGGGCTCTGCCCTGAATGCGGGGTTAATCGCAATCAGGGGGAGTGCCGTTGTCAGAATGAAGCCCTGGACCCCAGGTTGGGAGTGCTTGTAGCCCTTAAAAATAAGCTGAAAGAGTAAGTTTTAACAAAGAAGAAGTGAGCTCCCGTACCATTTTCAATGTAAGCAACGGTAGGGGAAATAGTATCTTAGGAAGTGGTTACTGTCAGCTGTGAGGAGGTGTAACTTTTGGCCGTTCCCAAACGAAGAGTATCTAAGACGCGCAGAGACAAGCGGAGAACTCACTGGAAAATGTCTCTACCTGGTTTGTCCCGGTGCCCAAAGTGCCATGAGGTGAAAATGCCTCATCGTATTTGCCCTGCTTGTGGTTTTTACAAGGGCAAAGCAGTTGTTAAATAAATTTTTTTTGTTTACCTGGGTTAGCTGCAGTGGCGGATAACCCGGTATTTATTTTTAGTGTGCCAAGCGGAGAGGACGAAAGCGATTTGCGTATAGCTGTAGATGCAATGGGGGGGGACTACGCCCCCGCAGAGGTGGTAATGGGAGTAATTTCTGCCGTAGAAATGTCGGATGAGCTGGAGATTTTGCTTGTGGGACGGACGGAGCAGCTGCTCCAAGTTGATCACAGAATTGCGGAGCTTCCCCGTATAAAAATTATCCATGCAGACGAAGTTATTGGCAATGAAGAAGAGCCGGGTATGACCATCCGTAGAAAGCGTAAGTCTTCCATGGTAACAGCTATGCAACTGGTACGGCAGGGCAAGGCCGATGCCGTGGTCAGCTGCGGCAGTACCGGCGCCTTGATGGCTGGAGGCTTATTATTCCTGGGAAGGATTAGCGGTATCAGGCGGCCGGCTCTGCTCACGGTAATGCCGGCCCTGCGGGGTGATCAGACCGTTATCCTGGATGTGGGGGCCAATATGGATGCGCGGCCGGAACAGATGTTGCAATATGCCCTCATGGGCTCCGTCTATGCCAGGGAAATATTGGGTAAAGCTGAGCCGCGCATAGCCCTGCTTAATGTTGGCGTGGAGGAAAACAAGGGAAATCAGCAGGTTAAAAACGCGTACCGCCTGTTCAAATTAAAATTGCCCGGTTTTGTGGGAAACCTGGAGGCTGTGGATATATTTCGCAACAAAGCAGATGTACTGGTTTGTGATGGATTTGCCGGCAATGTTCTGTTAAAAGCCATGGAGGGGATTATCCGGGAAATCTTTTTTTATATGCATAGCCAGATTAAAGGGGAGAGGGAAAAGGGGGATGCTTCATCCTTTCTTTCTCCGATCATGCAAAAACTGCAAACCGATTTGGATGCAGCAGAATATGGTGGGGCTTTGCTTATCGGTGTCAACGGTGTTTGTGTCAAATGCCACGGCGCCTCCCGCCGCAAAGCAGTGACGCAGGCATTGCTCAGGCAGGCTTATCCCCTGGTACAACGGGGAATCAGCGAGAAGATCTTACTGGCGCTGTCCCTGGCGGGGGAAAGTTATGATGAGGAGGCAAATGATGAGTAAAAATATTCCTGCCGGGATATTGGCTACGGGGAAAGCCCTTCCCGTAGGGAAAATAACCAACTATGATCTCGAAAATATAGTAGATACCAGTAACGATTGGATTGTAGAAAGAACAGGTATCCGGGAAAGGCGGATCATGACCGGGGACGAATCGGCCTCCGGGCTTTCCACCAGGGCAGCTGTCATTGCCCTGGAACGGGCCGGGCTTACTTCTGCAGAAATTGACATGATTATTGTCGCCACGGTCACACCGGATCAAACTTTGCCTTCTGCTGCTTGCCTCGTCCAGGACAAACTGGGTGCCTTTAACGCCTCTGCCTTCGATTTGGTTGCCGGCTGCACAGGTTTCCTTTACGGCCTTGATGTGGCTGTTCGCTATATAAATAGCGGTGCGGCCCGCCATGTTCTCCTTGTGGGGGTCGATACCCTTTCTCCCATTGTGGACTGGCAGGATCGCAATACCTGCGTTTTGTTCGGCGACGGCGCCGGTGCCGTAGTCCTGGGCAGGGTTGAGGAAGGCCGCGGCGTCCTTGCCTCCAAGATGTATTCGGATGGCAGCAAGGCTAATCTTTTATATATCCCGGCCGGCGGGTCCACCAGACCGGCCACACACAAAACAGTAGAAGGGCGGGGCCACTTTATTAAGATGAACGGGCCGGAGGTATTTAAGTTTGCCGTTACGGTGATGGTTGATTCCATCAATGAAGTGCTCGCCCTTGCCGGCCATAAGGCGACGGAGCTCGACCTGCTGGCGCCGCATCAGGCAAACTTGCGTATTATTAATTTTGCCTGTAAGCGTTTAAAAATGAAACCTGAACAGGTATTGATTAACATCCACCGCTATGGAAATATGTCTTCTGCGGCGATACCGGTAGTTCTGGATGAAGCCATAGAGGAGGGCAAGCTAAAAGCTGGTGACCTTATAGGTTTGGTTTCTTTTGGCGCTGGTTTAACCTGGGGAGCTGCTGTGGTCCGTTGGTAAGAAATTCGGGCCCATCGCCTGCAGCTGGTGCTTTAGTTATGTTCCTTAGTTTGTCCGAGGTTGGTGGGGAAAGATGAGTAAAATCGTTTTTCTTTTTCCGGGGCAGGGCTCCCAGCACGCGGGTATGGGCCAGGCCTTTTATCGGCAATATGCCGTTGCCCGTGATATTTTTGCCGAGGCTGACGAGACGCTGGGCTTCAAACTAAGTGAGATAATCTTCCACGGCAAGGAAGAAGATCTGCGGCAGACGGAGATAGCTCAGCCGGCAATTTTAACTGTAAGTATGGCTGCCCTGGCTGTTTTGCGCGAGGCAGGCATTAAAGCGGAGGCAACGGCAGGCTTTAGCCTGGGCGAATACAGCGCCCTTGTTTGTGCCGGTGCGATCAGTTTTCGAGATGCTCTTATGGTGGTAAGGGAACGGGGAAAGTATATGCAAAACACAGTACCTGCGGGCAGGGGTGGTATGGCTGCCATCCTGGGCTTAAGCGCCGAAGAAGTAAAGGCCCTCTGTGGAGCCTGCCTTCCCCTGGGCCATGTGGAAGCGGCCAATTTTAATTGTCCCGGCCAGATTGTAATTTCGGGGCACAGGGAAGCCCTGGAAGAGGTCTGCCGCCTTGCCAGGGAACGTAAGGCGCGGACGGTTATGCTCTCGGTAAGCGGCCCTTTCCACAGCCGTCTCCTGTATCCGTTACACGAAAAAATGTTGCTGCTTTTAAAAGATGTGCCGCTAAAAAGACCAGAGATAGCTTTTGTCAACAATGTACATGCTGCTTTTCTCCAGGATCCCGAAGCGATTAAAGCATCACTGGTGGAACAGGTCTATCGTCCGGTGCTCTGGGAGGATGCCATGCTGCTGTTATTGCGCCATGGTTACGATTTTTTCATTGAAGTCGGCCCCGGCCGTGTGCTGACAGGTTTAATGAAAAAGATTCACAAAGATGTTCAGGCTGTGCATGTCGAAGATCCGCTGACAATGGAACGGATGCTAAGGATGCTTGAGGAGGTATAGCCTTTGTCATTGGAGGGAAAAGTAGCTCTTGTCAGTGGAGGTTCCCGAGGCATTGGCAGTGCCATCGTTTTGGCCCTTGCCGGAGCCGGTGCGAAAGTAGCCATTAACTATCAGCAACGGGAAGAAGCGGCGCTGCAGGTTAAGAAAGAAGTGGAAGCACAGGGGGGGGAGGCTTTACTCTGCCGTACCGATGTTACAGTCCTTGCGGAGTGTGAGCAGATGGTGCGGGCTGTACTTGACCAATTTGGCAGAATTGATATACTGGTAAATAATGCTGGGATCAGGCGTGACGGCCTCCTTGCTGTTATGAAAAGCGCAGACTGGGATGCCGTGCTGGACACCAACCTAAAAGGGGTTTTTAACTGTTGTAAGGCGGTGCTCAAGCCCCTGCTCAAACAAAAAAGCGGCGGCCGCATTATAAATATTGCTTCTGTTGCCGGGCTGAGCGGCAACAGCGGCCAGACAAACTATGCTGCAGCCAAAGCAGGTGTTATTGCTTTCACCAAGTCGCTGGCAAAGGAGCTGGGCAGCAGGGGGATAACGGTGAATGCCGTTGCCCCCGGCTTTATTGAAACGGAGATGACAGAAACTTTACCCCGCTCCTTAACAGATACGCTCTGCGACCGTATTGCCCTCGGCCGCTTCGGCAAGCCTGCGGAGGTTGCTGCGGCAGTCCTTTTCCTGGCAGCGGAAGATGCCGCTTATATTACCGGTTCGGTGCTCTCTGTAGATGGAGGGCTTGCTATTTAAGGTTAAGGTGAAAAAAAGGAGGTAAAAAGCGTGTCTGTTTTTGAAAAAGTAAAAGCATTAATTGTGGAACAGCTTGATGTAGATGAGGATAAGATTACCATGATGACTACTTTTGAGGATATTGATGCAGATTCGCTGGATGTAGTAGAGCTGGTCATGGCGTTGGAGGAAGAGTTTAATCTGGAGATTGCCGATGAAGAAGTGGAAAAGATTAAAACGGTGGGCGATATTGTCAACTTTATTGAAGCAAACATTTAGGGCAAGCGGTAAGAGGTGAAACAATGTCAAGCAAACAGGTCGTTGTTACAGGCCTGGGGGTCGTTACACCTATCGGACTGGGAATAAAAGATTTCTGGGAGAACCTGGTGAAAGGGCAGAGCGGGGTAAGGGAGGTCGACCGTTTCAGAAATTTTCCCACCTGGATTGCCGGAACTGTGGAAGGCTTTCAGGCGGAAGATTTTATGGATAAAAGGGATGTTAAAAAAACCGACACTTATACCCATTATGCTCATGCAGCCGCTGTCCTGGCGGTGGAAGACGCAGGATTGGCTCTGGAAAAAGAGGACCGGGACAGAGTTGGAGTAATTATTGGTTCTGGTATCGGCGGGCTTGATACGATTGAAAAACAATTTAAAGTCCTGCTGGAAAAGGGGCCCCGTCGTGTTTCCCCGTTTCTTGTTCCCATGCTTATTGCGAACATGGCCACAGGTTATGTTTCCATTCATTATGGCTTGAAGGGACCGAATATTTCTCCCGCAACCGCCTGCACTACAGGGACCCATGCCATTGGCGAAGCGTTTCGTCTTTTACAGCGTGGTGATGCGGAGATTATGATTGCAGGAGGCGCCGAGGCGCCTCTTACTGATATTGCCTTTGCCGGTTTCAGTGCGGCCAGGGCCCTTTCTACCCGCAACGCGGAACCGCAACGGGCTTCCCGTCCTTTTGACCGCCAGCGGGACGGGTTTGTCATGGGAGAAGGTGCCGGGATCGTGGTTCTGGAGACGCTGGAGCATGCCCTTTCCCGGGGAGCCCATATTTACGGGGAAGTAGCCGGATATGGCATGTCCGGCGACGGTTATCATATTACTGCTCCCGATCCGGAAGGAAGGGGAGCTTACCTGTGTATGGAGCGGGCGCTACAGGATGCAGCGATAAAGCCTGAAATGGTGGACTATATTAACGCCCATGGCACCTCCACACCGCTCAACGATCGGATAGAAACTATGGCCGTAAAAAAACTCTTTGGTGAGCACGCGTACCGCCTGGCTGTTAGTTCAACCAAATCTATGACCGGCCACATGTTAGGAGCAGCGGGGGGCGTGGAACTGATAGCGACTCTGTTAAGCATCAAAAACGGTGTAATCCCGCCTACGATAAATTATGAAGAAGCTGACCCCGAATGTGATTTATATTATGTGCCCAACAAGCCCATCACCAGAGAAATTACTGTGGCCATATCCAACTCCTTTGGTTTCGGAGGGACCAATGCCTGCCTTGTAGTGCGACGGGTACCAGCCTAGGAGGGTATATCAGCGTGACAGAAAAGCATACAGACGAACTGCTCAGGGAGCTGACATGGACAGCCAACAACACGGAGATCTATGAAGAAGCCCTTACCCATGCCTCCTTTGCCCATGAAGCGGGTAGCCGCAAGCACAATGAACGGCTGGAATTCCTTGGTGATGCCGTGCTGGAGCTGGTGATATCAGAATATTTATATAAGTCCTATCCTGACTATGCAGAAGGTAAGTTAACACAGCTGAGGCACAGCATCGTTAATGAAAAATCCCTGGCGGCACTGGCCCGGCGTTTAAACCTGGGTGCTTATATCAAGCTAGGAAAAGGAGAAAGCGCCAGCGGAGGGGCGGGAAAAGCATCGTTACTGGCAGATGCCCTGGAGGCGTTAATTGGTGCACTTTTCCTGGATCAGGGATATAAAGAAGCGAGCATAAAGATCATCGCCCTGCTGCAGCCTTTGCTGGACGCCCTTGACCAGGGTAAATTCCCCCTGGTGGATTATAAGACGATGCTTCAGGAAAAGTGCCAGTCCCTTACCGGCAAGGCGCCTGTATATTCTATTATTAAAGAGATGGGGCCGCAGCATGCCAAGACCTTTGAAGCTGCGGCAGAGCTTGAAAAATCGGTTATTGGACTGGGTACGGGTAAAACAAAAAAAGAAGCGGAACAGGCTGCGGCAAAAGCAGCCTGGGAACAATTGAAGTGGGAGCGTTTAAAAACAAAAGAATAACAACTGCTGCCGGTTAACTTTATGCCCCTGCCGGCGGGGAAAAGATACGGTGGTCTTATGCCATGTACTTAAAAAAGTTGGAGATAACCGGGTTTAAATCTTTCCCGGAGAAAGTAGAATTCATTTTTTCTCCGGGAATTACTGTTGCTGTGGGCCCCAATGGTTGCGGCAAAAGCAATTTGCTGGACGCGGTACGTTGGGTCCTGGGTTCTCAGAGTGCGCGCCTTCTGCGTGGCGCCCAGATGGAGGAGCTAATCTTTTCCGGCACGACAAAGAGACGTCCGATGAACTACGCCGAGGTATCCCTAAGCCTGGCTGATGTGCAAGGTGCTTTGCCTCTGGACTACGATGAAGTAGTCATTACCAGGCGGATGTACCGTTCCGGTGAAGGGGAATTTTACATCAATAAAAATCCCTGCCGCCTGAGAGATATTATTGATCTTTTTCTGGATACAGGTATTGGCACGGAGACGTATTCGCTCATTGGACAGGGCCGCGTAGAGCAGATTATAAATGCCAGACCTGAAGAACACAGGGAACTTTTTGAGGAAGCGGCACGCGTACATAAATACAGACGCAGAAAAAAAGAAACCCTGGGCAAGCTGGAGGAGGCAGCCCAGAACCTCCAGCGCGTGGAAGACTTGCTGTGGGAATTGAAAAATCAGCAGGAATCCCTCGTTGATGCGGTGGAGCTGGCAAAAAGGTATCGTTATTTATATGATCTGCTACGTGAAGCGGAGACAAAAATCCTGGCGAGACAGTGGTTGGACAACAATAAACGTAAGGAGAAGGCAGAAAAAGAACTGGCAAGGACAGAGGAACAGCTAAGGGAACAGGAAGAGATTCGCAGTTCCTGGAAAGACAGGCTGGATTATAACCTGCTCCGGGAAGAAGAACAAGAAAGCATTATGGAGGCCGAACAGACTTGCCTGCGTGAACTGGAGCAGGGTGTACAGCAGCTGGAGAGAAACCTGGCCGTGGTCCGGGAACAAAAAAAATTCTCCCTGGAAAAGTATCGTTTCAAGGAAAGCGCCATGCAGGAAGTATGGGAGCGTATTGCCGGCCTGGATAAGACCCTTGCACAAAACAGGGTTGAATTGCAAAAACTGGAACAGGAGCAGAAAGAACAGGGAGAAAAGGCGGCAATTTTAAGGGAGAACCGGAAACGGTTGCAAGAAAAGCGGGGGCTTGCTCTCCTGGAGGACTTGCGCCGCCAGGTAACGGAGACCTCCTCTCGCCTTATGACCTTGTACCAGTCTATACAGGATAAGGAAACGCGCTGCAGTGAGATGCGGGAAACGATGGAAGAACTGCAGGAGCGCAGGCATAAACTCCTTGCTGAGGAGCAGCAAACCCTGGAGAAGGGGAAAAAAAATGCCGCGCTCCTTGAACGCCTGTACCGGGAGGAAGAGAAGCAGCTGGAAGATTTGTCCCTCCTGGCGAAGGTGCGGCAGGAATTGAAGAGCAAGCTGGAAGAAGCAAAGACAAATTGGGACAAACTGGTAAATGAACAGGAAAATAAGCGCAACCGCGCCAGGTATTTAAGGGAAGGGGAGGAAAACCTCCATCATTATGGCGGCGGTGTCAGGTCGGTAATGCAGGCCGTACATGGCAATAAAGGTCTGACGGGGATCCACGGGCCGCTGGCCGGCCTTATCAAGGTGCCTCCGTCTTTGGAAAGAGCTATAGAGGTGGCCCTGGGCGGAGCATTGCAATATATTGTCTGTGACCACGAAAAAGCGGCGAAAGAGGCCATCACCTATTTAAAGAAAGAGCGGGCGGGAAGGGCCACTTTTCTCCCCCTTAATCTCTTGCGCCTGCCGTCACGGCGTTATTTGCTGCCTGCAGAGAGCGAAGAAGGAGTACTGGGCCTGGCGGCCGGACTGGTAGAGACAGCAGAACCTTTCCGCAAGGCCGTTGACTACCTGCTGGGCCATGTCCTTGTCCTGGCCAATCTGGAGGCGGCGGTAGAGCTGGCCCGCAGGATTAAAGGGGGCTGGAAACTGGTAACGCTTGACGGCGAAGTAATTAACCCCGGAGGAGCTATTACTGGGGGCTTTCAGCCCCGGGAAAACCCCGGGTTTTTGCAGCGCCGGCGCGAGCTGGAAGATCTAATGAAAGAAATTAAGGGAGGGGAAACCAGGCTAAATGAGCTGGCCCTGGCCATCCAGGAGTTAAAAACAAAAGGGGAGCAGATCCGGCAAAAAGCAGTTCTCCTTGAAGGAGAAGGGAAAGAACTTTCCAGGCGCAAACTTGAGTTGCAAAGTGAAAGGGAGCATATAGCCAGGGAACTTAAACTGATCTCTGCTGAAAAGGAGCGGCTGGAGCAGGAGCAAGACAGGTGGCAGGGCAGATACAGCAGCTTGTTTGCTCAGATAGACCGGGAGAAAAAAGAGCAGGCGGACCTGCAAGAAGCTCTCAACGGTTTACAAAAAAAAGAAAAGGAGCTGGAGCAGCAGGTACGGCAAAGCGAGGAAGAATTCCGTGCTGTCGAAAACGAGCTTGTGGAGCTGCGCGTACGTTTTTCCGCCATGCAGGAGAGAGAAGGCGCCCTGCAAGAACAGTGCCGCCGCCAGGAACAGGAAAGAAGCGGTTTGCAGAAACTGGCTGCTGAACTAGTGGGAGAAAAAGAAGCTCTGCAGGCGGAAGGGGAACGCCTGGCCGCAGAAGAAAAAATGCTCGTTGCCCGGCTGGCAGAGTTAAAGGTGGGGCTGGAAGACAGTAAAACACGGCTTTATGCTCTTGCAACAGAAGCAGAGAGCTTAACCAGGGAGAAAGCCTATTTTGCTGCAGAATTGCAGAAGGTGGAGAGGGAAAGGGAGAAATGCCTGCGGCGCCTTCAGCAACTGCAGCTCGAACTGGTAAAAGTGGGAGAAGCTGAGCGGTATCTTGAAGAACAGCTTCAAGAAAAATTTGGACTGGATCCGGCACAGGAATGCGGTGCCCTGGAAAGCAAAGCCGTAGGGAAAGAAACTACCGCAGAACTGCTGGCCCGCCGGGAACAGCTTGCCGCGGAAATTGCCGCTCTGGGGACGGTAAATACGGCGGTAATTACCGAATACGAACGCCTGCAGGAGCGCATCACTTACCTGGAAGCGCAACAGCAGGATTTGCAGGCGGGCGAAAAAAGCATTAAAAATATCTTGGCCGAGCTGGATCGGCAGATAAAAGAGCAGTTCCTAACGGCCCTTTCCGCCGTAGAAGAGCATTTTAACCATGTTTTTCAGCAGCTGTTCGGCGGGGGGCAGGCCTTTTTGCGCCTTGCCGATCCTGAGAATGTCCTTGATTCAGGGGTGGAGATAATTGCGCAGCCACCTGGGAAAAACTTGAAGAATATATCTCTGCTGTCCGGGGGGGAAAAAGCCCTTACTGCCATCGCCCTCTTATTTGCCTTGATCCATTATCGTCCCGTTCCTTTTTGTATCCTTGACGAGATCGATTCATCCCTGGACAATAATAACCTTGAACGCTTTACTGGTTATCTGAAAAATTTGTCCAGACAGACCCAGTTTATTTTAATCACGCACCGCCGTCAGACCATGGAAGAGGCGGATGTATTATATGGTATTACTATGGAGGAAGAAGGGGTATCAAAAATAATATCTCTGGATCTGAAGAAACTTAAAGCAGTATAAAGGCAAGAGGCAAAAAAGAGGAAACAAAAAGCAAGAAGTCGGAAAAAAGCATGGTGAGAGCAAAATGTTGAAAATATTTAAAGAAGGATTACGCCGGACCAGAGAAGCCTTACAGGATCGTTTAGACCAGCTGTTCAGTAAAAATGAAATTAATGATGATTTTTTTGCAGACCTGGAGGAAGTCCTTATCTCTGCCGATGTGGGGGTGGAGACCTCCACAAAGATTATTGCCCTCTTGGGACAGCGCCTGCGTGAGGCTAAAATTAAAGAAGCGCAAAAAGCCCGGGAGATCCTTAAAGAGCTGCTTATTGCCCTTATGGACGGGGAAAAGGACCGCTCCCTTGTCTTTGCTCCTGTCCCGCCCACGGTCTTTCTTGTCCTTGGAGTCAACGGCGTGGGAAAAACCACAAGTATTGCCAAGTTGGCATATCATTACCGTCAGGCCGGGAAAAGTGTGCTTCTAGCTGCAGGAGATACTTTCCGCGCCGCGGCGATTGAACAGCTGGAAGAATGGTCCGGCCGGGTGGGGGCGGGTTTGATCAAGCACCAGTCGGGTGGTGACCCGTCGGCGGTGGTCTTTGATGCCGTAAATGCAGCTGCAGCGCGCCATGTAGACCTGCTCCTGTGTGATACGGCGGGGCGGCTGCATACCAAAAGCAACCTGATCGAAGAGATTAAAAAGATTAACCGTGTCATCGGCAGGGCCTTGCCAGGGGCGCCCCATGAAACATTGCTGGTCCTTGATGCGACGACGGGCCAGAATGGTATCGCTCAGGCAAAATATTTTCAGGAGGCTGTCCCTGTTTCAGGCGTGATCCTGACTAAGTTGGACGGTACTGCCAGGGGCGGTATTGTAGTTGCGGTTAAGGATCTTACGGGTATACCGGTAAAACTTGTAGGTATCGGGGAGAAAAAGGAAGATCTGCAGGTCTTTGACCCCGCTCTTTTTGTGGAAGCACTGCTGGGGTAATTTGCCCCCGGCTACTTGGCTTCCCATATCCAGCTTCTGGTTACATCTTACATCAGGTATTTACTTTGGGGCGGGAATAGTGTATAACTGTAATGTTAAAGGAGGTAGCCCATAAGGGGCGATTTGTTTTGTTATTTGGCGGATTGGCT
Source organism: uncultured Bacillota bacterium (assembly GCA_937973635.1). Lineage (GTDB taxonomy): Bacteria > Bacillota > Dethiobacteria > DTU022 > UBA8154 > UBA8154. Next base: position 26,176 of record CALJJZ010000045.1, read on the forward strand.
GAAAAGCTTCAGGATACGTTCCAGAAACTGAAGCGTAAGGGAAAACTAACGGAAAAAGACGTCGAACTGGCACTGCGCGAAGTGCGTATGGCTTTGCTGGAGGCCGATGTCAACTACCGCGTGGCCAGGGATTTTACTGCGGCTGTAAAAGAGCGGGCCATCGGGGCGGAGGTCATTAAAAGCCTTACGCCCGGTCAGCAGGTAATTAAGATCGTCCATGAAGAACTAATTAAGCTCATGGGAGAAACCCAGAGCAAAATTGCTCCACCGTCACCGCCGCCCCAGTGTATTATGCTGGTAGGCCTGCAGGGTTCGGGGAAAACTACCAGTGCCGCCAAGTTAGGGTTGCTTCTGCGGCGCGGGGGGCATAATCCCCTGCTGGTTGCCGCCGATATTTACCGTCCTGCAGCGATCCAGCAGCTCGAAACGCTGGGCCGGGAGAACGGGCTCCCCGTTTTCAGCCTGGGCAAGGAAAGACCCCTGCAGATCGGCCTTCAAGCCATGCAAAGGGCTTCACGCGAGCAGAATGATTATGTTATCATTGATACGGCAGGGCGTTTACACATTGATACCGAGTTAATGGACGAACTGAAGGGGCTTAAAGAGGGCTTGAAACCCCTGGAGATCCTGCTCGTGGTTGATGCCATGACGGGGCAGGATGCGGTGAATGTGGCGGGCACTTTTCACCAGCAGCTGGGCCTGACGGGGGTTATTCTGACCAAGCTGGACGGTGATACCCGGGGCGGCGCGGCTCTCTCTGTACGGGCTGTTACCGGATGTCCCATTAAGTTCAGCGGTTTGGGTGAGAAAATGGACGCTTTTGAACCCTTTCATCCTGACCGCATGGCTTCGCGTATCCTCGGCATGGGCGATGTCCTCTCCCTGATAGAGAAAGCGCAGCAGGTGGTGGACGAAGAAAAGAGCCGCCTGCTGGAGAAGAAGCTGCGGAGCCAGTCCCTTACCCTGGAGGATTTCCTGGAACAGCTGCAGCAGGTCAGGCAGATGGGCCCCCTCGACGAATTGTTGGGCCTGATCCCCGGCTTTAACAGGGCTTCTAAAGCAATGAAAAACCTCTCTGTCGATGAAAAGGAGCTGCTTAAAGCCGAGGCTATTGTAAAATCCATGACACGCCAGGAACGACTGCAGCCGGAGATTATCAACAGCAGCCGCCGCCGCCGTATTGCCAGGGGGAGCGGCACGACGGTGCAGGATGTAAACCGGTTGTTGAAACAATTTGGTGAAATGAAAAAAATGCTCAAACAATTCAGCTCTATGGACAAAAGCCGTTTTAAAAAAAGCAAAGGTTTGTTTCCTTTTATCAGGTAAACCATTTTTTAAAATAAAACTCTCTGATACAGGAGGTGCTAACATTGCCCGTACGTATTCGTTTAAAGCGAATGGGAGCAAAAAAGAAGCCGTTTTATCGTATCGTTGTCGCCGATTCCCGCTCTCCCCGTGATGGAAGGTTCATTGAAGAGATTGGTTATTACAACCCCACCACGCAACCGACGACGATTAAAATCGATATGGAGAAAGCCGGTGCCTGGCTTTCTCGCGGTGCGCTGCCCACCGATACTGTAAAGGCCCTTTTCAATAAAGCAGGGCTGCAGGATTAACAACAAAAGGGAGTTATTGTGCTGATGAAAGAAATCGTAGAATTTATTGCCAAAGCCCTTGTGGATTATCCTGAACAGGTGGATGTACGACTGGTAGAAGGTGAACGTTCGGTAATTCTGGAGCTGCGCGTAGCCCCCGAGGATATGGGGAAAATTATTGGCAAACAGGGGCGCATCGCCAAGGCGATCCGTACTGTGGTAAACGCCGCTGCTGTAAAGGAAAATAAGCGGGTTATGGTTGAGATCATTGAGTGAGCATAGCCGTGATAAGCAGCCTTTGGCTACAATTGGAAAGTTTCTCGGCCCTTTTGGGGTTGCAGGGAGCGTAAAGGTCTATCCTTATTCCGATTTTCTGGAGCGCTGCAGTGACCTGCACGACGTGATTGTGGAGCGAAAGGGACAGCGGGAAACCCATTACGTTCTGGAGGCGCGGGTCTATAAAAACCTGTGGGTTATGCACTTGAAAGGCTTTACTTCACGGGAAGAAGCGTCCCGCCTCAACGGGGCTTTGCTCAAAATCCCCTCAGACCAGCGGGTGGCGCTGCCCGAGGGCAGCTATTACCTTGATGAGATTGTCGGCCTTGTAGCTCTCAGTGTAACGGGGGAGAAGCTGGGTGTGGTGCGGGACGTGATGAAACCAGGCGGAAATGATGTCTATGTAGTAGAGACAGCAGCCGGCACAGCGGGAACAACATACGGGGAGATACTGGTCCCGGCCACACGTGAGGTGGTAAAGGAAATTAATTTGCAGGAAGGCTATATGCTGCTGGAGCTTCCCCCGGGGCTGGTGGATTAGTCTTTTCTTTACGGGTGTGGAAACAATGCTGATTGATCTGATCACAGCTTTCCCCGGCAGTTTTAGCGGTATTTTCGGGGAGAGTATGCTCAGGCGGGCCCAGGAAAAAGGGCTGTTGCAGCTCAGAATTACGGACCTGCGTGATTTTAGCAGAGACAAACACCGCCGTGTTGACGACGCTCCTTACGGTGGGGGGGCCGGTATGGTTATGCGGGCTGAACCCTTTTTCCTGGCTGTTGAAGCACTGGCGGTAGCCAAGGATGATCCGGGGACAAGGATAATCCTCCTTTCTCCGGGAGGGAAGATTTTCAATCAAAGAAAAGCGCAAGAACTGAGCACCCTCAACCACCTGGTATTGCTTTGCGGGCATTATGAAGGGATCGACGAACGTGTAGCTCTCTACCTGGCCCAGGAACGTATTTCCATAGGTGATTATGTGCTTACGGGGGGGGAGATCGCGGCCATGGTGATAGTAGATGCCGTCACGCGCCTGCTCCCCGGCCTCTTAAGCGGTCCTTCCCTGGAGGAGGAGTCCTTTACCGACGGTATGCTGGAATATCCCCAGTACACACGCCCCTATAATTTCAGAGGCATGCTGGTTCCGGACGTCCTCCTTTCTGGCAACCACGCCGAGATTAAAAAGTGGCGGCGCCGGCAAGCCCTGGAGCAGACAAAGCTCTACAGGCCGGATTTAGTTAACGGCAGGGGGAATACCCCACTGGCGAAGGAAAATAATTTGGGCCGGTCTGAAGAATGATGCCTGCATTGTTTTCTCTGTAAATATAATGTATGGCGGGCGGTTTTGGCCGTTTGCAAGCTGAAAGGAGTAAGAATGATGAACCTGATCAAGAGCGTAGAAAAAGATTACCTGAAGGAACAAATAACAGATTTTGCTCCCGGTGATACGGTACGTATTCACTTCAAAGTTATTGAAGGGAACAGGGAAAGGATTCAGATTTTTGAAGGGATTGTAATCAAACGCCGGGGTAGCGGACTAGGCGAAAGCTTTACTGTGCGGCGCGTCTCTTACGGTGTAGGTGTGGAGCGCACATTTCCCCTCCATTCCCCCAAGATAGAAAAAATCGAAGTCGTACGTAAAGGCTCAGTAAGGAGAGCCAAGCTTTATTATCTGCGTAAGCTAAAAGGGAAAGCGGCCCGGATTAAGGAAGCACGCTAAGAATATAACTTAAGGACTGGGGACTGCGTTAATGCATGATCAGGCGGGGAAAGAAGAAAAAGAGCAGCATGAAAGCAACGAATTAAAGGAATGGCTAAAATCCATTGCCCTGGCAGTTGTCATTGCCCTGGTAATACGTTTCTTTTTCTTCGAAACCTTTCTTGTGGAGGGTACTTCTATGTACCCTACGCTCAAGCACCATGAAAGGTTAATCGTAAATAAAATTGTCTATAATTTCAAGGAGCCGGAACAGGGTGATATTGTTGTCTTTAATTATGCGCCCCGCCGTGATTTTATAAAAAGGATTGTAGCTTTTGACGGTGATGAGGTTGAAATCCGGGAAGGGCGGCTTTATGTTAACAAAAAATTAATAGTGGAGCCATATATCCGCAACCAGGCGATGCATGATTACGGTCCGGTAATCGTGCCGGAGGGGCATGTCTTTGTGCTCGGGGATAACCGGGTTAACAGCATGGACAGTCGTGATCCGGCGGTGGGACCTATAGCTCTGGAAAAAATTAAAGGGAAAGCCATGCTTGTTTTTTGGCCTCTTACCAACGCCGGACTTTTAAATAATTCGGCAAAAGATATGCTTCTGAACAGGTGAATTGGATGCAAAGCCGGGGAACAACAGCTGTTTTTTTCCAGGAAGAAAAGAAACTGGTGCAGATCCTTAAGCATGTGGATATGGTGCTGGAAGTGCTGGATGCCAGACTGCCCCTTAGCAGCAGAAACAGCCGCCTCGCCGGGCTGTTTGCAGCGAAGGGCGTTATTATCATGAACAAGGCTGATCTGGCTGAAAAGAAGATTACGGGCCGCTGGCTCGATTTTTTTTATCAAGAGGGTTATACGGCCGTTCCTTTTACGGTCAAAAGCCCCGCTGCCCTCAAAGAGCTGGAAAAAAAACTTTTACAGAGAAAACGCAGCGGGTTAAAATTTCAGCGGCCCTTGCGGCTGATGGTGGCAGGAATTCCCAATGTGGGCAAATCATCCCTTATCAATTGCCTGGCCGGCAGATTTGCTCTGCGAACAGGTGCGCGCCCCGGTATTACCCGCGGCCCCCAATGGATTCGCTTGCGTGCCGGTTGGGAGATGCTCGATACCCCGGGCCTGCTGCCTCCATATCTTAGGAGTAAGAGCAGTAAACTGCCTCTGGCTTTAATCGGGGCCCTGGAAAAAGACCTGCCCGATGCCGTGGAGGTGGCTCGTTTTTTGCTTTCCCGAATTGTTGCCAGGGAGGCTCTGTATAAACGCTTTCTAAACTACTATCTGGGTAAGAGCCTGTTAATGCCGGACTACGATGCCATACTGCAACAGCTTGGCAGGGCGCGCGGTTGCCTGGGGCCGGGCGGCGTGGTTAACCTTGACAAAGCGGCAAACCTGTTAATAAATGATTTTCGCCGGGGTGCTTTGGGGCGGATAAGCCTGGAAGAGCCGGCAATGGCGGCAGAAGCGTCAGGGTGTGACCATGAAGAAAAGGGAGAAGATGAAAACTAAAAAGACGGAAAACTTTCCGGGCAAATTTGATCCCGCTGTCCTAAGTGTGGGAGAAATAAGAGAAATACTTTCCCGCTGTTCTTCTTTGGGCGGCAGAGAGCTGGAGCTGCTGCAAAGGGACCCCCGCAAAGGTGTGCAGGACCTGCTAAAGAGGTGGTTAAAGCACGTCAGGGTAGAAACCGCAGAACAGGAGCGCCTGCATAAAATGAGCTTGCGGGAAAAAGAACTGCAGGAAAAGGGGTATGCTTTCGTTGCCGGGGTTGATGAGGCGGGGCGGGGGCCGCTGGCCGGTCCCGTAGTAGCTGCTGCGGTAATCCTGGACTGGCGCAAGGTATCGCTCTGGCGGGAGCTGGATGATTCCAAAAAACTGAGTATAACGGTGCGGGAAAGGCTTTTCACCATGCTGGCTGCCGAAGCTGAGGCCATTGCCGTGGGCGTTGTGGATCATGCCCTCATCGACCGCATGAATATCCATCGTGCCTCCCTGGAGGCCATGCGCCTGGCTGTGCGGCAACTCCATCCCCAGCCCGACTACCTGTTATGCGATGGCTTTACCATTCCCGGAGTGGAAATCCCCCAGGAAGGGATTAAGGGGGGAGACGGCTCCTGTCTGTGTATTGCTGCGGCATCAATTGTGGCCAAAGTAATAAGGGATCGGGCCATGAATGGTTTTGCCGCCCTTTATCCCGGCTATGGTTTTGAACGACACAAAGGTTATGGCACATCTCTGCACTATGCGCTGTTAGAGCTGTTGGGTCCGTCACCGCTGCACCGGCGCAGTTTCAGCCGGGGCTGGTTCAAGCAGCCGGTCTCTCCCGAACAGGAGTGTCCGGATGGCTGAGATAGAGAAGGGGAAAAAATATAAACAGCTACTGGGAGCAAAGGGAGAAGCAGCAGCAGCCCGATATCTAAGGCAGCACGGTTACCGTATTGTGGAACGGAACTTTCGCTGTGCCCTTGGCGAGCTTGATCTCATCGCTTATAAAGGAGATACCCTTGTTTTTGTGGAGGTGCGTACCAACAGCCCGGCGTTTGCCGGTATGGCCGAAGCCTCCATCGGCTGGCGCAAACAGCGCAAGCTGCGCCAGCTGGCAACATACTACCTTAAACTGAAAGGACTCCTGGAACATCCCTGCCGCTTTGATGTGGTAATCGTTCTTTTTGACGAAGAGAGGCCCCAATCCTGCGAGGTCAGGATCATCGACAACGCGTTTTAAATTTATTCAAGGATTATCCTGGCGTCGGCGGCAACGGCTCCCCCGGCACCGGCAATAAGAGGGTTTATATCCAGCTCGCTGATTTGAGGGTTTTTTTCCACAAGGTGGGCCAGTTTGACGATTATATCCACCAGCAGATCTTGCTGAACCGGCTGTCTGCCCCTTACGCCATCCAACAAAGCTTTGCCCCTGATCTCCCCCAGCATCTTCCGGGCATCATCTTTGCTTAAAGGGATGAGACGGAAGGAAACGTCCTTGAGCACCTCTACGAAAATCCCCCCCAGCCCGAACATCATAAGAGGGCCAAACTGGGGGTCACGGCTTATACCGAGGACTATTTCCACGCCTTCACCTGCCATTTTTTGCACCGTTACCCTTTTATGCTTAAGGCGAGGGTACCTGGCTGTAACCGCTGTTAAAATCTGTTGATAGGCCTCTTCCACTTCTGCTTCGCTGGAGAGGTTTAGCCAAACCCCGCCCACATCTGTTTTATGCACAATTTCCGGGCTGCAGACCTTAAGGACCACCGGAAAACCCAGGCGGCGTGCGGCATTTAACGCTTCTTCCCGTGAGGACGCCAGGACTGTCTCCACCACGGGTATACCTGCTGCCTTCAGCACTTCTTTCGCTTCAAATTCGGTAAGGACTTTTCGCCCCTCTCTCTTTGCCTCTGCCAAAATAGTCGTTATCATGGAAGCTCCCTTGCCCTTTCCTGGTATCTGTAATAATCAATCAGCTTGTTGATCGCTGTGGCGGCGCGCCCGGGGCTTGAGAACACAGGGATGCCCGCTGTGGTTAACTGCTGCCTCAGGCGAAAGAGGGACTGCCAGCGCCAATTTTCCAGGTGACGTGCCTCCAGTTCGGGGGTATTCATAACGGCAACTACAGGTTTTAACCGTTTCCTCCTGATGGCTATCCCCCCGCGTACTTCTTCCCGGATAAACGCTGTCCACATCCTGCCGGGGAAAAGTGAGTCTTCGGAAGCGTTGATGCTCAGCAGGTCGAAAGCCGGTGAAGCAGCCATACATTGGAGCAGCTCACTAGCTTTAACATTAATGCCGGCCAGAATGGAAGCATCGACCGGGTTGCCCAGCCAGCCTGTAATGCCGGGGGCCCGCCCTTCCAAGAAGGCTAAAACCTCCCGGGGCAAGGCAATAAGTTCAAGTCCCGCTTCTTCATATTCATCGGAGGCAAGGACGCTTTTCCCGCCGCCGCCCCCGATCATACCTACTCGCTTGCCGGTAAGGGGGGGTAAGAAATAAAAAGCTACAGCCAGATCCAGCAGTTCATTTAAGTTGCTTGCCTGGATGGCCCTGGCCTGGCGGAGCATTACTCGCCAGGTATCGATGGAACCGGCCATAGAAGCGGTATGGGAGGCCACAGTTTTTTGCCCGGCTTTGCTCCTCCCCCCTTTTAAAATAACAACGGGCTTTATTTTGGTCGCCTCCCGCAGAGCTTGATACAGCCCGCGCCCATCTTTTGTGCCTTCAATATACATAAGAATTATTTTTGTTTTTTTATCCCAGAGCAGGTATTCCAGGAAATCTCTTTCATTAAGGTCGACGGCATTTCCATAGCTTACAACTTTGCTGAAACGGACCCCTCGCAAGGCAGCCAGCCTTACAATTTCGCCGGCAAGCCCCCCGCTTTGCACTATGGCTCCCACGGGACCTGGTTCCATACACAGGTCATGGTTAAAGGTAAGGCGATGCTCTGGATTGTAAATACCCATGCAGTTGGGGCCGATTAAACGTATACCCAGTTTTTTGGCCTTTTGCCCTATCTCCTCCTCAAGGCGGCGGGCATTGGCGTCTCCCGTTTCGCTTAATTTTGCCGTAAAAAGGTGGACTGCCCTGACCCCTTTTTCTGCGCATTGTTCCAGCAATTCCTTTACTTGTCCGGCATTTATGCAGCTAATCACATAATCGACCTTCCCGGGAACCCTGGTCAGGGATGGATAGACGGGCAAACCGAGGATCTGCTTTCTTTGAGGGTTAACGGGATAGAGGGGACCACTATAACCTGCATCTTTCAGGAAACGGAGGTACTGGTAACCGTTTGCTTTTTTATCAGCTGAAGCGCCAACCACGGCGATGGAGCGGGGGCAGAAAATCCGCTCCATTGTTTCCGCCCAATCTTTTGTAATGGTCACTTTGAGCCTCCTCTGTCGCCATTTATATTTAACTATACTTAACTATACTTACTTAGACGTAAATTTATATTTCCACTACTTCATAGCAGTGCAGGGGCAGCTCCGTAAGAAAGAGAGAAGGACCGCTGATATAGCGGTTCCAGCCCCGGTAATCTTCCTGGGTCGCTGTAAGGTAAAGATAATCTTTGGCCCGCGTCACGGCTACATAAAAAAGCCGCCTTTCTTCCTCCAGATTTTTCATGCCCATGGCCGAAGGGAAATGCCCTTCGTTCAGCCCTATCACAAAGACAGCTTTCCACTCCTTGCCCTTGGCGCTGTGAATGGTAGAAAGGGTTAAAAAATCCTGCTCCGGGTTTTCCTCCTTGACGCTGTCAAGAATCAGGGTCTCTTCCAGCAGCAGAGACTCCAGAAATTCCCCCAAGGATGCGCAGCGGGCCCCGTAAGCGGCAAGCCTTTCAATCCCCAGGCTTCTTTCCATAAAATCATCGGGATATTTTTGCTGTAAAATCCGGCCATATGAGCTTTGCATAATGATGGAAATAAGCTGGGGAACATCGTTTTTTTCAGCCTTGTGCAGATTGGCCAGGGTCCCGGTAAAGGTTTCCCATCCCTGGCGCCCCCGGGGAGGCGCTACCTTATTTCCCAGCGCCGCCTCCAGGGGGTTTGGATATGCTCTCAATTTTTGCCAGGTTGCCTGAAAAGTAGCCGGACCAAGCCCTTCGTGCAGTGTCGCTACCCGTTGCCACGATAGTTCGTCTCTGGGGTTCTCCAAAATTTTCAGCCAAGCCAGGATATCTTTAATGTGGGCCCGTTGCAAAAACTTGAGGCCGCCGAAAGTAAGGTAAGGGATGTTCCGGTTGATCAGGGCGAGCTCAATATCCTGTGAAAGGTACGAACTACGGTAGAGGACGGCGATCTCCTGGAGCTTAAGGCCGTCGTTGTACAGCTCTTCCACCATCTGGGCCACAAAACCGGCCTCTGTATAATTGTCCATAGAAATGTAGACACGGGGTTTCTCCCCGGAAGGGCGGACTGCAGTCAAATGCTTGGGGATCTGCACTTTGTTTTTGTTGATGGAACAGTTGGCCAGTTCAAGAATTTCAGGGACACTGCGGTAATTCTGGACGAGCTTGACAATAGTGCACCCTGGTTTCTTGCAGGGGAAACTGAGGATGTTGTCTATCTCTGCACAGCGAAAACCATAGATGGACTGGGCGTCGTCACCTACCAGGCAGGTTGAGCCTTTTTCTCCCAGCAAGAGGATAAGTCTGTCCTGGATATAATTGGTGTCCTGGAATTCATCCACCAGAATATGCTGGAACTGTTCCTGGTAGCGCTGCAATAAAGCAGGGTTTTCTAGGAGCAGCCTCAACCATACAACCAGGAGGTCATCGTAATCAAAGGCGTTGGCTGCCCTTTTTTTGTCCTCGTAATCTTCCTCCACCTGCTGGAATAGGGAGAGATAGGGCACAAGTTCGGGCAACTGGGCCTTCACGTAGGTGCTGATATCCATGCCGGAGTTGCGGGCGGAGCTGATTATTTTGCCGAGGAGGCCGCGTTTGACGAACAGATCCTGGTCTTTTTCTTTTAGTCCGCTTTTATAAGCAGCCAGGACAAGTTTGAGCATGGCCGCCCTGTCGTCTTCATCCAGAATGGTAAAGTTGGGGCTCCTCTCCACCAGGGGGGCGTGGCGCCGCAACATCCTGGCTCCGATACTGTGGAAGGTCCCCGCCCAGAGACCCCCGGGCAGGTAACCGGCGATCTCCCGGACGCGTTTTTTCATCTCTTCGGCTGCTTTATTGGTAAAAGTTACCAGCATGATGCTGTGCGGAGGGACTTTTTCCTGGAGCAAGTTGGCCAGACGGTAGGTAAGGGCCCGTGTTTTCCCTGAACCTGGTCCTGCTATTCCCAGGATAGCATGGTGATGATGGGTGGCAAAAAATAGCTGTTCTGCGTTAAGTTCCCGCTGTAGCCGCTCTTGCCAGGCTAAGGTAGCTTTGTCCGGCCATGTGTTTGCCTGTTCTGCTCTATTGTTAATCATTTTATCACCGCCCGGGTTATTCCTTTCTGGAGATCTCTTTTGCTGTTTTTTGCCTTGTCCTGTTTGCGCCCGGTATATATAATATCTCTGCAGTTGATTTAAAGATATAGTTTTCTCCGGGGCAGCTGTAGGAGAAAAGGTTGCTTTTGCCAAATTCAACACTTGGGGGTCAAGATCCTTCTTTTAGTTTTGCCAGTCATTTTTTAACGCCGGAGGTGGCCTTTGTGCTTTATATCGGTGTAATTGGCGCAGGACGCTGTGATGCGGCCACAGGAGAGCTTGCCCGGGCCGTAGGGCGGGAGATTGCCAGGCGCGGCGCTGTTATGGTTTGCGGAGGGCTAAGCGGGGTTATGGAGGAAGCAAGTCGCGGTTGTAGGGAAAACGGCGGGGTGGTTATCGGGCTTTTGCCCGGCACGGAGCGGGCAAAAGCAAACCCCTACGTCAGCTATGCTCTGCCCACGGGGATGGGAGAGATGCGCAACTTTCTTGTAGTCCGCTGCAGCGACGTGCTCATTGCTGTAGCCGGAGAATATGGAACCCTCTCAGAGATAGCCATTGCCCTTAAAGAGGGGAAACTTGTTATTGGGTTGCAACCATCTTTTGAAATCCCCGGCATGGAGATTGCTTCATCTCCCCGGGAAGCAGTACAGCGGGCGGTAGAAGGAGGCTCAAAAGGCTTGCTCTCCTGAATTTCTTAAATCTAAAAGGAGCCCGTCTGCCGAATCAAAAAGGGGTTCCAGCAGCAATCTCATCTCGTTGGCAGCTTTATTGTCCAGGGTCAAGTTATTTATCTCTCCTGTGCTGCTGTGCCGCAGTCCCATCTTTATTTCTTCCTGCAAGGCACGACCAAGTTTTTCCACGGCGTTTTCTGTGCCCGCAAAGTTCCGGGCAAGTTGCCTATGGACATATAGCTGTCCCATTACCAGCTCCAGCAGCAAATGGGCCGGTGTGGCGGCGCCGAAATGTGTAAAATAAAGGATTTGAAGGTTACTGCTGAACATACGGTATAAATCCTGCAGCATTAAACTGCTGTTAAAATCTGGTCCCGGGGTTGCGGGCCGTGTTACCGGCAGGTTTGTCAACCTAGAAAGACGAGGAGCGTAGACCCCGGCAGCATCGCCGCAAAATAAGCCTCTGGTTTGGCGGTCATAAAAACAAAGATGATGCCTGGCATGGCCCGGCGTTTCCCAGACATCAATAATCCTTTCTCCCACAAAAATTTTTGTCCCTTCGCCGGCGGCATGGATTCTTTCCCGAGGGACAGGCAGCACTTCCCCGTAGTCTTGCATTTTCTTTTCCCCGTAGACAGCGATGGAGCCTTCGACCAGGCGGCTGGGATCAACAAGGTGCTTCAGCCCTCGGGGATGCACCCATATCTTTGCTTTACTGAAGTGGCGGGCCAGTAAGCCCAGCCCGCCGGCGTGATCAACGTGAATATGTGTAACTCCAATATTTTTGACAGCTGCAGCAGATATACCCAGGTGCGCGGCAGCGGTTAGGATCTTGTTCATGGAGCTTGCCGCCCCTGTCTCCAGCAACATCCACTCATTGTCGCCGCTACCTTTTAAAAAGTAGGCGGAGGTCCAGCCGGGGATACCCCTTTCTTCGACGTCAACCTGCCAGATATCTCCGTTTAAGGCGATTATTTCCGACAATTTAGTTCTCCCTATTTTTGTTGTTGCTAATCAAGTTATTATTATCATAAACCTGGCTGTGGAGATCTTCAAGTATGAATTATTAATATATGGCCGAAATATTAATATATGGCCGAAAAGCGGGGGAAGAATTTAGCTGCAGTGCTATTCCCTTTTTCCTTTGTTCCCCTCATCTTCTCCGGTTTTGCTTGCACCATTTTCTTGATGGCAATCAGGACACAGACACCGGCTTTTTCCTCCTTTCCAGAGGAGGAAATCTGCGTCGATTTTTTTGCCGCAGTGCAGGCAGGCAGGCATTTTTTCAACCCCTTGCTGTTCTTGGATAAGGCAATGTGGAACAAGTTAATTTATTCTCTGCCGGAAGGGCAAGACCTGCTTTGTAAGCCTGTGTTCAGAATTGGGGAGCAGAATTTCTGTGGATTTTATTCTTAATTGATTATTTTTAGAGAAAACTTTATAATGATAAAGATCAATGACGCATCAGCATCAGAGACTGTTTGGAGAAGGGTGGGTTATGCTGTGCCTGTGGAGACAACGGTAAATCCCATGCGCCTGGGGAAGCGCCTCGCCGCCGTGGCTTCCTTAATTCCGGAAGGTGCTGTTGTGGCGGATATTGGCACCGATCATGCCTATTTGCCCGTTTACCTGGTTATGCAAAAAACGTCTCCCAGAGTCATCGCCATTGAAAAGTCACCCCAAAATTGTCAGCGGGCCCGGGAGACAGTAAATCTTTTTAATCTTGGAGAGAAAATAGAAGTGCGCTGTGGTGACGGGTTGTCGGCCCTGCAAGAAGAAGACAGGGTTGATCTAGTGGTAATTGCCGGTCTGGGTGGCAAAACAATTTGCCGCCTGCTTATGACTGCCGGGGAAAAACTGGAGCGTTACAGACGCCTGGTCTTGCAGCCGATGGGTGATGCTTCCCTGTTACGTCGCTGGCTGCTTGCCCGCGGCTTTGCTCTGGCAGAAGAACGACTGGCCCTGGAGCGCGGCTTTTTCTATGAGGTTATGGCGGTGGAAAAGGGCTGTACTTATGTGGCTGACCCTATTTATTACGAGCTGGGTCCTGGTCTTATGGAAGCAAAAGACCCCCTGCTCATACCCTGGTTGCAACAAAAAATAAAGAACAGCCGGCACGTCCTGGATGGCCTGGGGAAAAGAGCGAAAGGGCCAAGGGACGGGCGTTATCTTTATTTTCTCGCCCGCCATAAGAAAATGGAGGAGGTATTACGGCATGTTTGCCACGGGCAATAGTTTAATCGCGCTCCTGGAAGAATTTGCCGATCCTGCCTGGATCTTGCCCGGGGACAACAGCGGGCTACAGTGGGGCAACCCGGATGACAATGTTAAAGCCGTGTTTCTGGCCCTTGATTTCAGCGAAACCGTGCTGGAGCAGGCCCTGGCAGCAGGGGCAAATTTTGTTTTTACCCACCACCCGTTTTTTTATCGCCCCCTTTCCCGGTTGGACCTGCGGGAACGGCGGCATGCGCTCATGGTCCGTACCTTGGGGGAGGGAGTACTCCTTTACAGCAGCCATACCAACCTGGATGTGGCGCCTTTTGGCGTCAGCCATGCCCTGGGCCGGCTTTTGGGCCTGGAAAATATGTCTGTACTCCACCCCACAGGTCAGGAGAGGCTGGAAAAGCTGGTTGTCTTTGTCCCCGAAGGCTTTGAGGACAGAGTGCGGGACGCTGTGGCCGAGGCGGGAGCGGGATGGATTGGCAATTACAGCCACTGTACTTTTCAGCTCCTGGGAACAGGTACCTTTTTGCCCCGTGAAGGCAGCAACCCTTATCTTGGCACGCAGGGTGCTCTGGAAAGGGTTAAAGAATACCGCCTGGAAACGGTTTTGCCCGTTTCCCGGCGGGAGGCGGTTCTGGAAGCAATGAAAAAGGTCCATCCTTATGAAGAAGTGGCTTATGATTTATATCCCCTTTCTCTGACAGGAAAGGAGCTGGGGCTCGGGCGGATTGGGGATCTGCCTGAGCCTGTTACTCTGCGGGAGATGGCGTCAAGATGCAGAAAAGCACTTCACCCCTGTTTGCCCAGGGTCTTTGGCGAAGGGGAGAGGAAAATTAAAAGGGTTGCGGTTTTAGGCGGTAGCGGTGGGGCATATCTCCCTGCTGCGGCGGAAAAAGGCGCCCAGTTATTTATCAGCGGCGATCTAAAATTCCATGATCTGCAATTTGCCCATGAAGCCGGTATGTCTCTGATTGATGCCGGGCATGCTGCTACAGAGAGGCCCGTTATCCCTGTTGTGGAGGCGTATTTGCGGGAGAAGTTACAGCAATTGGGCTGTCTTACAGAAGTAATAAGGGAACGTGAAGAAGAAGAGATTTCCTGGAAGATACTGGACTAGGGATGTGGAAAGCATGGGCCACGTGGAGCAATTAAAATTACTTTGGGAACTACAGAAAGTCGAGGGGGAAATCGCGCATAAAGAACAGGAATTACAGAATATTCCCAGTGTAAAAGCCTATCATGCCCGTAAAAAAGAGCTGGCTGACTTGCAAGAAGCCAGACGCTGCCACGGAGAGAAAATGGATGCGGCTAGGGAAAAGATGCGAAACGGCGAAATGAACCTGCAAAATATCAGTGCGGTAATGAGAGGCTTGCATAAAAAGCTCTACGGCGGGGAAGTGCACAGTACCAGAGAGCTGGAGAGCATGGAAAAAAAATTATCGTTAATACAGGCAGAGAAAACAGTCCTGGAAGACGAAATCCTCTCCCTGATGGAGGAGCTGGAAAAAGACGAACTGGAAAAGCTGCGCCTTGATAGCAGGGAGAAAGAGGGGCAGGAAAAACTCCAGCAGCTTAAAAACAGGGCGCAAAAAGAGATGCAACTGGCAAAGCAGGAGCTGGAACTGCTCCATGAACGCCGTACTGCGATTATGCAACAGGTGGATGCTCCCCTTTTGCAAAAGTACCGGGAGCTTTCCAGTAAAATGCAGGGCCAGTGCGTATCCCTCGTTTTGGATGGTTTTTGCGGAATCTGCAATGTTTCTTTGCCCTCTGCCTTCTTTGCCCGTATTCTGACTCCGGGGAAACTGGTTTATTGTGAAAATTGCGGCTCTCTGCTTGTGCCGGGAGATAAAAAGACTTAGAAAGGGGATTACATGAGGGCGAAGCAGAAAGAAAACAAAAAGATCCGACGTCGAAAAATTTTTGCTTCTTCTGTGGCTCTGCTTCTGGTAGCCGGCTTGCTCCTCAGCGCGGTAATTGGCTTTGCTGATTTTATGATTGACGGCAACCGGAAAAAAGACCCGCCGGCAACGGAAGATTATCCTTCTCTCCTAGAGAGGCTGGCTGCTTCCCTGGAACAACAACTGGCCGCGGCTCCTGATGACGAAAAGCTAAAAATGCAACTGGCCGATATCTATCTGGAACTGGCCATGGCCCATGGCAGCTCAGGTGCGGCTGAGCTAAGAGACCGTTACGCCCTTAAAGGAGAAGAATTGTTACAGCAGATCGTCTCTGCAGAAACTGCGGAATTGGTCCTCAAACTTGCCCTTGTGACGGCTTATTATCAGGAGAATGACCTCAAAGGGGAGAGCCTTTTTCATCGGGCTCTGGAGCTGGATCCTGAGCATACGGAGGCGCTTTTCTATTATGGCATCTTTCTGGCCTTACGTGGACGGGGCCAAGAGGCCCGTGATTACCTGGAAAAAGTGCTGGAGCTTGAGCCTGAAAATTCTTACCTGGCTGAGCTGGCCCGTCTTGCCATGGAAGAATATCTGGCGGAATAATTTATGGGTCCATGCTTTTGTTTAAAACCTGGGAGGAGGGGTTTGTGTTGGCCTTAAAACGCGACTCGCTCGCCGTTATGGGAGCAGCTGCAGCCATTTTCTGGCCGGGAGCTCTGACTTTTGGCTTCCCCGGTGTTATGGCTGCTTACTGGCAGAAAACGTTTGGCGTCGGCAGTGCTTCTACCGGTAACATCATGTTTTTTATCCTGGCGGCGGTGGGTATTTTTATGTATTTAACGGGACGCTGGCAAGAAAAACTGGGTGCGCGGCTGGTGATTGCCATCGGTATATTAATTTGCAGCCTCAACCTCCTGCTGGCTGCTTACGCCCGCAGCATTCTGACCATCTACCTCTGGGCTTTTATCAACGGCCTTGCCTGTTCCCTGGTCTATGTTCCGGCTTTAACCACCGTGCAGCGCTGGTATCCTCATCGCCGCGGTCTGGTTACGGGAATCGTTAACCTCTTTTTTGGTATATCTGCGGCTGTTATGTCCCCGGTTTTTTTGCGTATGTTTAATGATCTCGGCTATATTCCTATGAATATCAGACTTGCCCTGGTGGTGGCCGTTGTTGGCCTGGGTGCTGCTTTCTTTACAGAAATGCCGGACCGGGTAAAACCTGCCGCTTCAACTGAGCAGATTAAACCGGCCCCGGGAAAAGAGCCAATGCCGCCCCCTTCTTACACGGTAAAAGAGAGCCTGCAGACAAAAAACTTCTGGTTTTTATGGTTTACCTGGGCGCTACAGGGCTCTGCTGGTATTGCCATGATTCCTCTTTCTGTAGCTTTTGGCCTTTCCCGCGGCCTTACTCCCGCTGCGGCCGTCTTATTATTAACGTCCTTTAACCTGGCCAGCGGGCTCAGCCGCCTGTTGAGCGGCTATCTCTCTGACTTTATAGGCAGAACGTTGACCATGAGTATTACTTTCCTGGCGGCGGGTATTGCTTATTTCCTCCTGCCCCGGGTAGACGGCTTTACTTTTTTGTTGCTTTTGGCAGGGGTGATTGGATACGCTTTTGGCACTCTTTTTGCTGTTTCCGCCCCTCTGGTTTCTGATTGCTTTGGTTTAAAGCACTTTGGCGCTATCTTTGGCTTGGTGTTTACCGCTTACGGCTTTTTCTCCGGCTTGTTGGGCCCGACCTTGAGCGGATACCTCCTTGACCAATCTGCGGGGAATTTTAGTCTTGTTTTCAGCTATTTGGGCATTTTCTGCTTCCTTGCGGCCATCCTGGTCCGTTTAATCAGACGTGAAACGGTTATGGCTGCGCCTCTGGTGCGGTAACTTGTTCTCTGGTATAATCTTCCTGTGTATCTCAGCTATAAAGGCAGGCTTTTTCGTAAAAACTGATCCCGGAGGTGATAAACGTGGATTATAAACAGCTTGCCAAATCCACGGAAAAATGAAGGGAAAGCCTGCAAAGCCTGGTACGGGCTGCTTCAGGGACCATGGGTGAAAGTATTAAAAACAAGGGCCAGGAAATTGTAAGCTTGATGGATGATTTTATGGATATGTTGAAAGAAAAAATGAAGTGATTTTTTAAAAATCTCTCTGTCAGGAGTTAACACCCCTGTCGGGGTGTTCTTTTTGTCTCTTTCAATAAAAATTTTTAAGGAGGGAAACGTACCGTGTTGGAGAAGATCGTTGGCTGGTTGGGCGGTGAAGCTGATTTTTTATTAAACCATAAATGTAAAACTGTGCCCCGGGAGATGCTTTTTGCTCCTTCTCCTGACTTTGTGGACCGTGTTTTTTTGCCGTCGGACAGGCCGCCTGCGGTTTTAAGAAACATGCAGCTACTCTTTAACACCGGCCGGCTGGCCGGCAGCGGTTATCTATCTATCCTGCCCGTGGACCAGGGGGTGGAGCATTCAGGAGGAGCTTCTTTTGCCCCTAATCCCATCTACTTTGACCCGGAAAACATTGTCAAACTTGCCCTGGAGGGCGGGTGCAACGCCGTTGCTTCCACGCTGGGAGCCCTTGGTATAGTGGCGCGCAAGTATGCCCACAAAATTCCCTTCATCTTAAAAATAAACCATAATGAACTGCTTACGTACCCCGAAAAACATGATCAAACCCTGTTTGCTTCTGTCCAGCAGGCTTTTGATCTGGGTGCGGTTGCCGTAGGCGCCACTATATACTTTGGTTCGGAAGAGAGCCGCAGGCAGATCATGGAAATTTCCGAGGCTTTTCAGTTTGCCCATTCCCTGGGGTTGGTGACGATCCTGTGGGCTTATCTAAGGAACCCGTCTTTCAAGCAGGGCAGCACCGATTACCACGTTGCTGCAGATTTAACGGGCCAGGCCAACCATCTCAGCGCCACCATTGAAGCAGATATCGTCAAACAGAAGCAGCCGGAAAACAACGGCGGTTTTACGGCCCTAAAATTTGGGAAAACGCATAGTAAGGTTTATGCCGACTTGACTTCAGACCATCCCATTGACCTGACCCGTTACCAGGTGGTTAACTGTTTTATGGGCAGGGTAGGACTGATCAATTCCGGCGGGGCATCGGGGGAAAACGATCTGGAACAAGCCGTACGTACGGCGGTAATCAACAAGCGGGCCGGCGGCATGGGGCTGATCTCCGGTAGGAAGGCTTTCCAGAAAGAGATGGCGGAGGGTGTGAAAATACTAAACGCCATTCAGGACGTATATCTCTGTAAGGAGATTGACCTTGCCTGAAGATTTTTAAAAAGCCGGTTCAGAGAACCGGCTTTTTGCTTATTCCCCACAAAAGAAATGTCCAATTTTGCGGGTATTTATGGTAAAATAATTATAAAAAAAGCTATAAAACAGGATGGTGTATGATCCATGCGTTACGAAGGGGCAATCTATCGTCCTCCCAGTGAAGCAAACAGCCTTATTTTGCAAGTAACGATTGGTTGTTCACACAACCGTTGTACTTTTTGTGTTTCTTTTCTCGACAAAAAATTCAGGGAACGGAGCTTGCAGGAAATAAATGAAGACATTGAGATGGCGGCTCGTACCCTGCGGGGAGTGGACCGGGTTTTTCTGGCGGATGGCAATGCCATGGTCATGGAAACGGGAAAATTGTTGCAAGTGCTGCAAAAACTGTACAGTTCCTTTCCCCTGTTGGAGCGGGTCAGCATCTACGCCACGCCGCAGGACCTCCTGGAGAAAAGCAAGGAGGAGCTTGAGGCCCTTAAAAAAGCCGGTCTTGGCATTGTCTACCTCGGTGTGGAATCGGGGAATGAAGAAATCCTGGCGTGGATCCGCAAAGGCGCTACCCGGGAGGAGATCATTGCCGCCGGTCAGCGGGCCAGGGCTGCTGGCCTGGTGCTCTCCGTTACCGTAATCAACGGGCTTGGTGGCAGAGAAAAGATGGTCGCCCATGCCGTGGATACGGCGACACTGTTAAATGAGATAGACCCAGAATACCTGGGCCTGCTTACACTCATGGTTTGTGAAGGGACCCCTATGGCACGAAAAGTGGCCCGGGGAGAGTTTGCTGTGCCCGGCCCCCTAGAAATACTTTATGAAATTGAAGTAATGCTGCGGCACCTTGAACTGAGCAACTGCGTCTTCCGTTGTAACCACGCTTCAAATTATCTCCCCCTTAAGGGCACTTTGCCCCAGGATAAAGAAAAACTGTTGAAGCTGCTGGAGTCAGTACGCCTCAGCGGTGATATGCGCAAGCTGCGGCCCGAATTTTTACGGGCTTTGTAGCCGGCACTAACACTTTGATATTCTTTTTTATCTTGTTTTTGCATATACTGGGACACAATGTCCCATTTTTTTTGCAAAATAGCATAAAGTAATTTTGAAAAATGTTGAAATATAGGATATAATTAGCTATTATTGGTGCTTATGTTATTTAGGCTGTTATTTTGTTTGCAGGAGATCGCTGTTTATGCGTAAGATTTCGCTTGATTCGGTACAGCCTGGCATGGTTCTGGCAAAAGCGATCCTGGGCAGTGAGGGCCAGGTCTTGCTCAACGCTGGTGTAGAAATAAAGCCCCAGTATCTTGTTTATTTAAAAAACATGGGTATACATGCGTTATACGTACAGGACGACAGGTTAGATGATGTGGAAGTTTTGGATGTGGTCAGCGAGGAGACTCGCCTTGAAGCCCGTTTCTTGGTAAAGGAAATCATGAAAGAGGTCCAATCCGGCGCATACAAGAAAGGACTTACCATCTACGAGAAACAGATAACCAGGACGGTTTCCATGATCGTCATGGAGCTCCTGGAAAATAAGGATATGGTTATACAGCTCATGGATATAAGGGCGCAGGAAGATTATCTTTTTGCCCACAGCGTCAATGTTTGCATCATGGCGACCCTTATAGCGGCGAAGATAAACTTTAGCAAAGAAATGCTGAAGCAACTAGCTACAGGTTGCCTACTCCATGACTTGGGCCTCATATCTATACCGAAAAACGTCCTGAATAAAAAAGGATGTTTGACCAGGGATGAGTTTGAAACGGTAAAAAACCATCCCGTTTATGGCTATGAGCTTTTTAAGAAAAGCCCTATTTTTTCTGCCCGCGCTGGCATGGTTATCCTGCAACACCACGAACGGTTCCAGGGCCAGGGCTACCCCCATGGGCTTAGAGGGGATAAGATTAACCTGCTGGCGCAAATTGCTGCTGTGGCTGATGTTTATGATGCCCTTACTTCGGAAAGGCCGTATCGTAAAGCCTTTCAACCCCATGAAGCTACGGAGATGCTCATGTCCTATGGCAACGACCTGTTTGAATTGGAGATCCTGAAGCTTTTTTTGCAAAACATCGCTGCTTTCCCCCTGGGCACCCATGTGCAGCTTAGCAACGGGGAAAGCGGCCTAGTGGTGGCCTTATCGCCGGGTTTTGCCCTGCGCCCGACAGTGAGGGTGCTGTATGTTGGAGAAGATATGGCCCCACACCCTGCTCCTTATGATCTTAACCTTTCCCAGGTTATGGATGTGGTAATCGTTAAAGTCATAGCATAATTTAGCGCTACAGCAGCAGGCGCTGGCAAATTGGCGGAAATATGGGCTTGTCCCTATGGCATACAAGGAATACGGGATTATGTTGGATACCGGGGGGCTGTCTGAATGATAGGGGACGCAAACCATGCCGGACATCTGGATTGGGGTGTTATTGATACCATTGACAGCCTTATTGTGGTCCTTGACCGTGAAGGCAAAATAGTCCGTTATAATCGTGCCTGTAGCGAACTGACGGGGTTTACGCCCCAGGAGGTAGAACAAAAATTCTACTGGGATGTTTTCTGCCTTCCCGAGGAGGTGGAGCTGTACAAAGCTTTTTTAAAATCTACGGGCCCCGTTGATTATCCCTTTGAAGTAGAGGCCGTTTACATAACTAAGGGCGGGGAAGAACATACCATCCTCTGGCTCCATACTGTTTTGCTAAACCCAGACCGTACTGTCAAATATTATATCTTAAAAGGCACTGATGTAACGGCACGGAAAGAGTCAGAGAAGGCACTGCGTGAATTGGGAGAAAAATACAGGGCTTTAATCCATGCCCTGCCTGTGGCTGTTATCTCTTTGAATGGGAGTAGGCGGATTAATAGCTGGAGCGCTGCTGCCGAGCGTATTTTTGGCTGGCCGGAAAAAGAGGTATGGGGAAAAGATATTTCTCTATTTTTGAAAGACAGACAGGGCTTGTTCCCTCTTTTGCTCAACCAAGCACTACGGGGAAAATCTATTGATAACGCAGAACTGTACTGCTGGCGTAAGGACGGATCCCCTGTCCATATTAATCTTTCTTTGGCGTCGCTGCGTAACTATAAAGGAGAGATTGACGGTGCGGTCCTGGTTGCTGCTGACATTACGGACCGTAAGCTGGCTGAAGCAACTCTGCTGGAAGAAAGGAACAAGGCTTTAAATATCCATAAGAGATCGCTGCCCCGGGACTTTTCCGTCTTTAACGATATATATTTGGCAGCCTATTATCAGCCCGCCCAGGAGCTGCGTGGAGATTTTTACAACGTAATCAGGAGAGATGACCGCTTATTGTTATATCTAACAGATGTGGCGGGTAAAGGGCTTGATGGAGTTATGCTCAGTATTTTTGTAAGAGACGTCATTGAGAATTTCTGCACCATATCAGGCAATGGGGTACTTATCCCTTCTCCGGCGGAGATATTAAATTACCTTATGGAAGAGTACAGCAGAGAAAAAGGCGTTTATGAGTGCCCTCTGTGCATTTTTCTGGCGGTGATTGATTTAAAGACAAAGGAATTACGGTATGTTTCTTCGGGCTATAGCAGCGCGCCTCTGGCTACCTTTAACGACGGTATCTTTATGGAGTTGCATGTGGAGGATGACTTTACAAACAACGGCGCTGCAACGCCGGGCCATCCGGACGGAACCCTTGCGCCAGTACAGTTTCCTGAACGGCATGTTCATTTTTCGCCTGGTTCTGTGTTTTTATTCAGTACCGACGGTTTATTTAAAGGCGGGCAGTACGGGCCAAGGTTAAAAAAATTGTTCAAGGAGAATTGCCATCTCCCTCCGGAATTAATCGTCAAAAAAATCAATGAAGACTTTATGGCCTTTAACGGCAGTCTCCAGGCCGAAGACGATATTGCTTTTCTGGTTGTGCAGGCGGCACAAAGCAAAAAATACCTTGCCTTTGAGGTGGAAAGCGATTTTTCAGTTATTGAAAAGGTTGTGGACGACGTCCTGCTCTTTCTTGGCACACATATAGAGCTCGACACTAACTTGCTTGACTTCCATGAAATGCTGACAAATGCCATTGAGCACGGCAACAAACGCGACGGTGCTAAAAAGGTTTTTATTAATATAATTATAGAAAAAAATTATTATAAGATAGTTATTACCGACCAGGGAGAAGGGTTTAACTGGCGGGAACGGCTGGAACGGGAACTGGATCTTGGCAATTACCATGAACGGGGCCGGGGCATTATGATGACGAAGATGCTTTGCGATTATATCGGCTATAATGACAGTGGCAACAGGGTTACCTTGATTAACCTGATCCGGAAATAAGGGCCTAAAATTAAGCAGCTTGAGGCTCCAACAGCAGCAGTATTTAGGCAGGAACAGCAGCGTTTATGCAGGCAAGGAAGCTTGCTTGTCCTGCAGCGGAGGTTGAAGCAATGGTGGAAGAAGTATTACCGGGGATCTTTCGTATCGAGGTACCCCTTAGGCATAACCCCCTTGAGTCGGTTAATGCTTATCTTATTAAAGGACGGAAACGAAACCTGGTTGTCGATACAGGGTTGGATAGGGATGAATGCGCAAAAGTGCTGCAGGTGGCTTTTCGCAAGCTGGCGGTTAACCCAGAGAATACGGATTTTTTTATTACCCATCTGCACGTTGATCACTTGGAACTGGTCTTTAAAGTTGCTTCGCCCAACTCCCGCGTTTTTTTTAACTCTGCCGACTTCAGTATTTTTGATGATGACTCCTGGGAGGACGAGCTTTCCTTTGCCTCTGCCCATGGCTTTCCGCCAAAAGAACTACAGAAAATGTTTAACGGCTTTTCCCGGACTGTATTTAATGCTAAGGACAAAGTTAAATTTACCTTTCTCCGAGACGGGGAAGTAATCGATATGGGAAATCGCCTTTTCCAGTGTCTGGAAACGCCGGGACATACGCCAGGCAGCATGTGCCTTTACGAAGCCGGAGAAAGGATCCTCTTTTCCGGGGACCATATCTTGGAAAAGATCACCCCGGGCATTGTCCTGTTCCGAGAAAAGGAGATGAATCCGCTGCAAAGCTATCTTGAAAGCCTTGATAAAATTGCTGGCCTGCGTGTGGACCTGGTCCTGCCTGGTCACAGGAAGGTTTTTGGAAATTTGCACCGGAGAATCGAGGAGTTAATAAATCATCACCGTAAGAGAGGAGAAGAAATCCTTACGGTGCTAAACGAAGAAGATGCTGATGCCTTCCAGCTGGCTTCTCGCATAAGTTGGGATCTGCCTCTGGCCTGGCACGAGTTTCCCACTTTACAGAAATGGTTTGCCACCGGCGAAACCCTAGCTCACCTCAAATACCTGGAAAACAGAAAGCTTGTGGTCCGCTATGAAACCGCAGGAAAAACAAAATTTATTTGCGCAAACACTTGAAACTTCTGTTTTCTTTAGTGTATAATACCATTGTAATTTTACAATTGAATAATTTGCCGGGGGTGCTTCCGAGCGGAGGCTGAGAGGGGGACGCCATGAAGTCCCCAAACCCTACGAACCTGTTTTACGGGCTGCACAGCAGCCCGTCTGGGTAATGCCAGCGGAGGGATGGTAATTGGATGCATTTAATTGCGGACCCGGTGCTGGGTCCGCTTTCAATTTCAGAAGGAAGGGGTGTGCAATGTGGTTTATCTCCTTATCTTGACGGTGGTTATATTTACTCTGGCCGCTGTTTTTCATATTTACCGCACGCGCAGGGAATATCTCACCGTCGATTCCTTTCTCACTGCCAGGGGGACATTGGGGACCTGGCTGGCTACAGCCACAATCTTTGCTTCTATTATGGGAGCGTGGATTCTTTTTACCCCTGCTGAGGCAGCAACCTGGGGGGGGATTACTGCGATCACAGGCTACGCACTGGCGCAGGCCCTGTCGATCATGGCTTTTGCCCTGCTGGGCCCCCGGTTGAGGGAACTGGCCCCCCATGGCTCTTCCCTGGTAGAGTTTATCTATTACCGTTTTGGCCGCCCTATGTACGTTATTACCCTAGTGGTGGGGGTTTTTTATATGGCGGTCTTTTTATCTGCCGAACTAACAGGAATCGCCCTGGCCTTGGAAACCGTAATTGGCCTCCCGCTGTGGTTAACCGCTCTGGTGGTTGGCGCGGGGACGCTTATTTATACGGCATACGGCGGCATTCGCGGCTCCATTTTTACTGACGCTATACAGGCTTTGATTATTGTTCCGGCGTTGCTCCTGCTTTTCGCTGTTATTAGCGCCGTCGTCGGCGGCCCTGCAAACATCGTTGCCTCACTGCGGCAAGTTGATCCTTCTCTGCTGGGTATGGGGCACCGCAGCGGCTGGAGCTTTACTTTATCGCTCATTATCGCCATTGTGGCGGCCAACCTGTTTCACCAGGGGTTTTGGTCCAGGGTTTATGCGGGCAAAAACGCAGGGGTGGTGCGGAGGTCGTTTCTTTTCGCCGGCCTGTGTGTTATCCCCGTTATTGTCCTGGCCGGGTCGTTCGGTCTGCTGGCGGTGGCCGGTGATTTTTTAAATGTTCCGTCGGCGGCCCTTTTTGAAGTGGTTCTGGCCGTGGCGCCCCTGTGGGTTCTTCCCGTCCTTTTATTGCTGGCCCTGGCCCTAGTGATGAGCAGCGCCGATACGTTGATCAACGGCCTGGCTGCTGTCTTTACCGTGGATATTGCCCGTTTTTACCCCGCCCTCTCCTCAAGCCGCCTGCGCAGCTGGGCTCGTATCATTACTGCAGCAATTTGCGCAGCCGTTATTGCTGTGGCGGCCCAGGGCTATAGTGTCCTTTACCTTTTTTTGCTGGCCGACCTGGTATGTGCTGCTGCCGTATTCCCTGTTTTTTTAGGTTTCTATACCGATCGTTTATCGGGGGGAGCCGCTGCCTTATCTGTAATTAGCGGCATTATAGCAGGCGCTTTCATTTTTCCGGACCCCGCCTTCAGCAGAGGCAACCTGCTCCATTCTTTTCTGGCGGCGTTACTGGTGCCTGCTCTTTTATCTCTGCTTCTGGCATGGGTCGGCAGACCGGCAGTAAATTTGTCCAGCCTGGCGGAAAAGGTGCACGACATTAAAGGCTAGGAGATCTCAGAACTTAGCAGGGGGAAGTCAAATGCAGGGAACGATTTTGCTGTTTGGTGAAAGGGCAAATTAAGCATAATCAACAAGAAGGTATAATGAACAAGGAGGAAGAAAAATGGAAAATTCGCTGGTAAAATCGCTTCCTTTGCGGAAAGTGGTAGCCGTTGGTCTGTTGGTAGCGCTGGGTGTGGTGGCTGCTCCCTTTTCTATTCCTGTGGGAGTAGCTAAAGTTTATCCAGTACAACATGCCATAAATGTCCTAGCGGGGGCCATGCTTGGACCCGGGCCTGCAGTAATTGCTGCGCTGCTGACCTCAACGCTGCGTAATTTAATGGGCACCGGGACGCCCCTTGCTTTCCCAGGAAGTATTTTTGGCGCCCTTTTAGCCGGGTTAGCTTTTCGTTTCCTTAAAAAGGATTATTTTGCCGCTGCCGGTGAAGTTGTGGGTACGGGCTTAATTGGCGCGCTGGTGGCCTTTCCCCTGGCAAAATGGATCCTGGGCTTTACAGGAATGGCTTATTTTTTCATCATCCCCTTTACCTTAAGCAGCCTCTCCGGAGCAATTGTTGGCTTAATCATCCTCAGGCTCTGGCAGAAATCCATTGACAGGGACTAAGATATATTTAATAAAGAAGGCTGGTGAGAGGCCCATGCAAAGGAGGTTGCCCTGCGCCATGACTGTGGCAGGTTCTGATTCCGGTGCCGGAGCGGGCATTCAGGCGGATCTAAAAGCCATGGCGGCTCAGGGTGTTTACGGGCTGACTGTAATTACGGCTGTTACTGCGCAAAACACCTTGGGTGTGGACCGGTTTCAGGTGTTGCCGCCAGAGATGGTGGAAGCGCAGATGGCAGCATTGCTGCGGGATTTTCCCGTAGCTGCCGTGAAAACGGGGATGCTGGCGAATACCGAGATCGTTCAGGTGGTGGCAGCCGGGTTAAGGCAATATAAACTGTTAAAAGTTGTCGTGGACCCGGTGATGGTGGCGAAAAGCGGCGATTCCCTTTTGCAGGAGGATACCCAGGCGGCTATACGGGAAAAATTGTTGCCCCTCTCTCTTCTTGTTACTCCCAATATTCCGGAGGCGGAGACGCTTTGCGGGCAGCCTATAGAGGATATTGAAGGAATGAAAAAGGCGGCGCGTTTGTTACAACGTCAGGGTCCTGCCTATGTCCTGCTTAAGGGGGGGCACCTTAAAGACGAACAGCGACTTACAGATGTACTGTTTGACGGGTACCGCTTTTATTATTACCGTGCCCTGCGTATCCCTACCAGACACACGCATGGCACAGGCTGCACCTATGCTTCGGCCATTGCGGCCCAGTTGGCCCTGGGGTGCTCCGTCCCCCGGGCTGTCCTGGCCGCCCGTCGTTACTTGCAGCGCATTCTGCCGTGGGCGCCGGGTTTGGGCGCAGGCAGCGGTCCTATGGATCATTTTGCTTTATGGAGAAAACAGTCCTGCGGGAGTTGTCTGTAATGTTAAGCGGCAGATCTGCAGCAGCGATTATGGAAAAAGTCCGCCGGGAACGCCCCCTTATACATCACCTGACCAATTACGTCACTATGGCGGATTGCGCTGCCATAACGGTAAGCGTAGGAGCGGTGCCTGTAATGGCCGAAGCGGCAGAAGAAGTTGCAGAGATGGTCTCTGCTGCCCGTGCTGCCGTAATTAATACGGGGACCCTTTCTCCCTCCCGCGTGCGGGCCATGCATAATTTGGGCCTGGTTGCCCGGGAGAAAGGTCTCCCTGTAGTATTCGATCCCGTGGGTGCGGGCGCCACCCGCTACCGTACGGAGGCGATCCTCACTTTGCTGCGAAGGTTGCAGCCTCCGTTGATCAAAGGGAACAAAGCGGAGATCGCCTTTCTCGGAGGGCTTAAAGAAGCAAAAATCAGGGGAATTGAAGCGCTGCCTTCACATCTGGATCCCCGTCAGGCAGCACGCTGCCTGCTGGAATGGCTTAATTATGAGGCCGTAGTTATTGTGACCGGCGCCACAGATATTGTTTATGCTCCCGGGCGGAGCGCCCAGGTATCCAACGGCAGTGCCATGTTGCCTCTGGTGGTGGGAAGCGGTTGTATGGCAGCCTCTGTAATTGCTTCTTTCGCAGCGGTGGAAAGGGACTATTTTGTTGCCGCTACCGCTGCTCTGGCAGCTTTGGGCGTGGCTGCTGAGCTGGCTGGAGAAAAGGAGGGGCAGCAAATTTCCGGGCCTGCCGCCTTTAAAATAAATTGGTTGGATACCCTTTTCTCTCTGACGGTGGAACAACTGGAAAAGGGGGCACGTATTCATCAAGACAGGTGGAGATGAATAAAAGATGACAACAGCAAAAAACTTTGATCCCAGTGTTTATGTGATTACTGATACGCGCCTTTCTGCCGGCAGATCGATTATAGATGTCGTAGAGCAGGCTATCGCCGGCGGCGCCACCTGTATCCAACTGCGGGAAAAAAATTATACTACAGAACAGCTTTACTATGCGGCAGAGCATTTACGCAAGCTTACCCGGCAAAAAGGCGTTACCTTTATTGTTAATGACAGGCTCGATGTGGCCCTGGCCGTGGAGGCGGACGGGATCCACCTAGGGCGGGAGGACCTGCCGCTGCCGGCCGCCTTGCGCATCATGCCTTCATGGATGATCCTGGGTGTTACGGCGCGCAGCGTAGAGCAGGCTCTGCAATTTCAAAGGGCCGGGGCTACTTACCTGGGCGTGGGGTCCGTCTTTGCCACCACGACGAAAGAAAATACGGGCAAACCCATAGGGCTGCACGGCTTAAAAGAGATCGCACGACAAGTTAAAATACCCGTTGTAGGAATAGGCGGCATTAATGCCGGGAATGCCGGAGAAGTAATAGGCGCCGGGGCAGCAGGTGTAGCCGTAGTTGCCGCTGTTGTCTCTGCGGCAGATATTGCTGCGGCTGCCGGCGAGCTGGCCCGCAGTGTGGCCCTGGCCCGCGCGCGGGACAAAAGGGATAAGGGAGACATTTATGAAACTTAAAGACATGGGCGAATTTGTCCTGATTAACCATCTTACGCAAAAAATGCGGTGCTATGACCCTTCCGTTATCCTGGGAATCGGCGATGATGCTGCTGCCTTGCGCAGTGCGGCCGGGAGAAACCTGGTGGTGACCAGCGATATGCTGGTGGAAGGGCAACACTTCAGGCGGGAGTGGGCTACGCCGCAGCAGCTGGGCCATAAAGCCCTGGCCGTGAGCCTTAGCGATATTGCCGCCATGGGAGGCACTCCCCGCTATGCCCTTGTTTCCGCCGGCTGGCCTCCCGACCTGGATCTTGGTTATGCGGAAGGCGTGTACGGGGGCATCGGCGACCTGGCTGCAGCCCATGGCGTTTTTATTATCGGCGGGGATACGGTGGCGGCTCCGCAAATTATCCTTGATCTTACGGTTATCGGGGAGATGGAAGACGAACCTGTTGCGCGCAGTGGCGCCCGGCCGGGCCATCTTTTCGCCGTTACGGGATTTCTCGGGGCTTCGTCTGCGGGACTGGCCCTGCTGCGGGGTCAACTGGCTGAAACAGACTGGGCATGGAGCCTGGTACAGGCGCACCTGTTGCCGCAGCCGCGCCTTCTGGAAGCTGCTCTCCTGTTAAAAGCTGCCCGACCTTCAGCCATGATTGACATCAGTGACGGGCTTGCCAGTGAGCTGCACCATATTTGTAGTGCCAGCGCCGTAGGAGCGGAAATAATGCTTGAGCTCCTGCCTGTCAGCCGGGATACAATTAAGGCGGCTCAGGCGCTTAAACAGGACTGGCAGGAATGGGCCCTTTACGGCGGGGAAGACTATGAGCTGCTCCTTTCCCTGCCGCCGCAGCAGCTCAAGGTTGCGCAGCAAGCGCTGCGGCAACATGGGACCCAGCTTACGGTTATTGGTAAGGTCGTGGAAAAAGAAAAGGGCGTAAAGCTCCTTTATGGCCGTGGCAATAAGGCGGATTTGCTGCAAAAAGGCCACGACCATTTTTCACCAGGATAAGAGCGACGGGAAAATACAAAATTTTATCTCTTGACAAAAAAACAGCGGTATGGAATAATTTTGTTAGGCAAACCAAAGGGGTTTGCTTAATTTGATATTAGTAAAAAACAAACGGTAGGTTGACGCAATAAGCGTCTGGCATAAAAATTATTTTTTTGGAGGAGAGAAACCATGTCGTCACAAATTGCTATAAGCGACTGTATGCTCTGTGTTTGGGATTGTGGCATTAAAGCTCACCTGGAAAATGGTCGTTTGGTCAAAGTAGAAGGCAATCCCGAGCACCCCATCAGCCGCGGTTATATCTGTCCCCGCGGCGAGGCGCTGCCCGAGTATGTCTATTCGTCCAACCGGCTTACTACGCCCATGATTCGCCGTAACGACCGTTGGCAAAAGGCAAGCTGGGATCAGGCCCTAGACTATTGTGCGGAGAAATTGACCCGTATCAAAGAAGAGTACGGCGCAAGAGCTCTCTCCATATTCTGCGGTTCTGTCGGCGTAGAGAATATCGAGGTGGCTACCTTTGCCCGCCGCTTTACCGGGGCTTTCGGTACGCCCAACCTGCTGTCTGTGGAAAATATCTGCTACCGTACCCGTATTCTAGCCCGCCAGATTACTTTTGGGCGCTATCCCCTGGATGATCCCAAACTATCACGTTTAATCGTTCTGTGGGGGCACAACCCCGACGGGGCCAAGGGCATGCTCGGTGAATTGATCAGAGAAAGGCTGGGGAAAGGTGAACTTGACTTAATCGTAATCGACCCCAAGCGTATTCCCCTGGCTGAAGAAGCGTATTACCTTCCCATACGGCCGGGCACTGACGCTGCCCTGGGGCTGGCCATGTTAAATGTAATCATTAATGAAGGGTTATATGACAAGGAATACGTGGAACAATATACCATCGGTTTTGAAGAACTGGTGGAACATGTACAAAAATACACCCCTGCCTGGGCAGAAGAGATCACAGGGATTCCCGCCGCTGACATCCAGGCTGTTGCCAGAACATTTGCCCGCTGCAAACCGGTCTGTATTATCCAGGGCGTTAATACCCTGGACCAGCATCGCAACGGGCTGCAAAACTCAAGGCTGCTGTCAATTTTACAGGCTGTTACAGGCAATGTTTATACCCCCGGCAGCTGGGTAACCATTCCCCGCATCCCTCTGGCAAACCTGGCCATTAAAGTCGAAGAGATGCCCCTGGGGGCAGAGGATTACCCCATATTCAGCAACCTCTGGGGCAGAAGGGGGGCATTCGGCATTGCTACCATGTTCCCCCAGGCAGTCCTTGAAGGAAAGCCCTACCCGATCCGCGGCTCCATTGTCACTGCCGCCAACCCTGTTGTCTCTTTCCCTGCTGCCGCCCTTTTTAAAGAAGCGTTTTCCAAGTTGGATTTTCTGGCGGTTATCGATCCTTTCCTCACAGAAACGGCAGAGCTGGCGGATGTGGTGCTGCCGGCGAGCACTTTCCTGGAAAAAGGCGGCCTCGCTTATGTTTATGGCGTTGTTTTTGGGGAGCCATACGCCATTATACGCCGTAAAGTGATCGAACCGGTAGGTGACAGCTGGCCTGACTGGAAAATATGGAAGGGACTGGCCGAGCGCCTGGGTATGGGAGAGCTCTTTCCCTGGGAAACGGACGAGGAGGCAACAGATGTTCTGGTGGAACCGGGAGATTTTAAAAACCGTCTCCTGGCTGCCTTCCCCATGGGCACTTACTATGGAGAAAAAGAGTATGATATACAGAAAAAGAAGAAGCTTAACACGCCAAGCGGTAAAATTGAGCTTTATTCCCAGACACTTAAGGATCATGGTTATGACCCCATACCGGTGTATATGGAGCCATACCAGAGCCCCATTAACACGCCGGAATTATACGAAAAATATCCCCTTATCTTAATTAGTGGTGCCCGTTGCCAGGAGTACACCCATACCCAGATGCGCTCCATTCCCGTGTTGCGCCGTCAGAATCCTGAACCGCTGGCAGAGGTGCATCCGGCTACGGCGGAACAGTATGGCATCAAAGATTATGACCTAATTAAGATTGAAGCCAAAACCGGCAGCATAAAGCTCCGGGCAAAGCTTACAGACAAACTTTCTCCGGGTATTGTCAGCGTGCCCCATGGCTGGGCCCATGCCAATGTGAATTTGCTTGTGGATATGGAGGGCCTTGATCCCATAACCGCTTATCCGGATTTCAAGGCGGTTCTTTGCCGTATCAGCAAGGTTTAGGGCAAAGTTGACGCATTTCTCTGTAGATTCTTTACCATAACGTCGTGCTACGCTATAATTAACAGTATAATACAGTATAATCACGGCAATCCCTACCATAAACGGGTAGCGAGAATATGCGAGGAAAGAAAGGGGTTTTTAGATGCTGGTTAAGGGAATAGATGTGTACTGGAACCCGCTGTTGGAAACGCTGCCCCGTGATAAGCTGAAAGCGTTGCAGTTTAAAAAATTTAAGCGTATTGTTAATTGGGGTTATGAAAACTCCAAATTGTACCGTCGGATTTATGACGAAGCCGGATTCCATCCCGATCAACTTAAAACCTTTGAAGATATTAACAAGGTTCCCACTATTGAAAAAGCCGATTACCTCAGCGCCCAGGCCAAGGAGCCGTGGCCTTATGGCGACAGTCTCTGCGTGCCCCTGGAAAAGGTTACGACTTATCACCAGACGAGCGGGACGACGGGGCAGCCCGTTTACCAGCCCGATACGTGGGAGGACTGGGAGCTGCTCAATGAATTGTGGGCGTACATAATGTGGGCCCAGGGTTTTAGAAATACGGACAGGGTCTTTATCCCCTTTGGTTATAATGTTTTTATCGCTTACTGGCAGGGCCATTATGCCGCAGAAAAACTTGGCTGTGAAGTAGTTCCCGGAGGCATACTAAATACGGAAGAAAGGTTGCTCAAGATCAAGGAACTGAAAGCAACCGCCCTCATGGGAACACCTACTTATATTTTGAATATGGCCGATGTCTGCCGCAACAAGCTGGGAATGGATCCCGCCGAGCTAGGCATTAAACGGATTCTCTGCGCCGGGGAACCGGGGGCCAACGTGCCGACCACCAAAAAGCGTATTGAAGAGGCCTGGAATGCCAAGGTTTATGATCATGTCGGGGGTACGGAAGCAGGCGGCTGGAGCTATGAGTGCACCTCCCAGCCCGGCGGCATCCATGTTAACGAGGCTTTCTGCCTGATGGAGCTCGTAGATATTGAAACGGGAGAACCTATTGAGGAGCCGGGCAGGCCGGGCAAGCTGATCATGACTTTATTTGACCGCCTCGCCCAGCCCTGCATTAGGTTTGACTCCAAGGACGTGAGCATGTGGGGCGAAGATTGTGACTGCGGCAGAACTTTCAGGATTTTAAAAGGCGGTATCCACGGGCGTACCGACCATATTACCAAAGTCAAGGGTGTTTTGTTTAGCCCCATTGCCGTAGAGGAGATAGTGCGCGGTATGCCTGAACTTGGCAATGAGTATGAACTGATTGTTTCCAAAAAAGGGGATACAGACGTGCTTACTTTGAAAGTTGAATTGGCCCCCGATACGACGGCAACGCAGGAAATGGTGCTCCCGGAACTGGTCAGGCAGCTGCGCTTAAAGACAAACCTTGCTTACAATATTGAATTTCACCCCTTTGGCAGCCTTCCCCGCTACGAAGTGAAAGCCAGAAGGTTTAAGGATTTAAGGAAGGGCTAACAGCAATGAGGAATCTTAAGGCAAACAGTTTGTTGATGGAAGAAGATATAAACAGAAATAAACGGGAAGAAATCTTGAGCGAGGCGGCCAAGCTTTTCCGGAGGAAAGGTTACAGCGGCACTTCCATGCAGGACATTGCTTCTGAAGTGGGGATATTAAAAGGTAGTATATACTACCATTTCAAGAGCAAGGATGAAATCTTCCGGGAAGTGCTCTTAAGGGGGATCAGCCCCATCCTAAAGAAAGCAGAGTTTACCCTTAACAGTAAATTGCCTCCCCGGGAAACGTTAAAGGAGCTTATTCGGGATCATGTTAACTATATTTTAAACAACGACTATTCTCTGGTTATTTTTGCCCAGGAAAAAGAAAAAATCTCGGAAAAACAAACTAGGGATTATGTATTAAGCAGAAACCGCTATGAAAAAATTTTCAAGGAAGTCCTGGCTAACGGGATTAAACAAGGAGATTTTCCCGATGTAGACGTCTCCCTGACTGTCCTGGCGATCCTGGGGATGTGTAACTCCATCATTCAATGGTATAACCCGGCCGGGCCTAAAACCAGTTCGGAGATAGCCGACCAGATGGTGAACCTGATAGTGGATCTGATGTTAAAAAAATAAGGCCCCCTTCTCACAGCTCTTTGCCGGTATAAAGCTCCAGCTTAGGTCTATTCACTTTAGCTGGAGTTTTTTGTAGCTATTTTTATGCCTGTTAATTTTGCTTTTGGGCAGGTTTTCAAGAAAAGTGTGACGAATTTATTCCTCATAGTAACCGGAATGTTTTGCGGCAGTATTTCTATAAATTATGCTGGAGGCGGCTTTATGTCCAGAATTTATTTCATCGGCATTGTTGTTTTTTGCCTGTTTTTCCCCGGCTGTGCCGGCCCGGCTCCAAAAGAAGGCCCTGGTAATCTGGAAGCGGAGCCGCCTGCAGAAGTTGAGGAAATTGAAACTGTGGAAGTGGAAGAAATACGGGCCGTTGTCTCCGTAAGCACGGGGAGCACCCTTGCCATACGCAAAACCCCGGGTACCAGGGAAAAGCCTGCGGACGATGTCATTGACCGCGTGCCCGAGGGAAGGGTATTTATCGTCAAAAACAGGCACAACGACCAGGTTGTGGAAGACGGGTATATCTGGTGGGAAGTGGAAGACAGCGTTACAGGCAGGTCAGGCTGGTCTGCGTCAAAATTTTTAAGAATTATGGCAGAAGAAAATTAGGGGAAGGGGGATATTTAAAGGTATGGCCAAGGGCAAAGCCGGCAAAAAAACGGAAAGGAAAACAGGTAAAAAGCTAGCATCTACCCGCCAGCGGCGGCGGGGCGCAAATAAGATTATCATGGCTTTACTCGCTGTTGTGCTGGTGATTGCGGTAGCGATTGTACTGCTGATAATAAACAATGGCAAGGAGGAAAAGGAGATGGCCTGGAGCGGCGAAGACTATATCGGTCTGCCAAAACCCCTGGTTACGATTGAAATGGAAAACGGTGCCTTGATTCAGGTGGAGCTGGACCCGGTAAACGCTCCCAACACAGTGAGAAATTTTATTTCCCTGGCAAACGCCGGCTTTTATGACGGGCTTATTTTCCACCGTGTGATTCCCGGTTTTATGATCCAGGGCGGCTGCCCAGAAGGGACGGGACGCGGCGGACCAGGCTATTCCATCAGGGGCGAATTTACCGCCAATGGCCATCAAAATGAGATATTGCACCAACGTGGAGTTATCTCTATGGCCCGCACCCTTGATCCAAACTCTGCCGGTTCCCAATTTTTTATTACGGTGGCAGAACGGGCGCATCTTGACGGAGAATATGCCGCCTTTGGGCACGTGGTCGCGGGAATGGAGGAAGTGGACAGAATTGCGGAAGTTCCCCGGGACCAGGCGGATAAGCCTCTGGAAGCCCAGCGGATTAGGCGCATAAGCGTGGAAACTTTTGGTGTAGAATATGCTCCTCCGGTTAAGTTAAAATGAAGATGTAAGCAAATTAATCAACGAAATGGATTATTTGTGGAACATTTATAGAACACGAGAAGGAAACAGCGTCCCATTTAGAGAAATATAAGGATTATTATAGATTTATTGAAGATTGAAGGAGGTTGGTTTGTTTATGGCAATGGCGGATAACAGTTGCGCTTATTTCCTGGATGTCCTTGCATCCAAGGCTCCGACGCCCGGTGGCGGTGGAGCAGCGGCCATGGGCGGTGCCATAGGGATGGCCCTCTCCAACATGGTAGGGAATCTTACAGTAGGAAAAAAGAAATTTGCTGATGTGGAAGACGAAGTAAAAGAATTGTTGGAGAAGGGCTATAAAATTATTGAAGACTTAAAAATGCTTGTGGATAAAGACGCAGAAGTATTTGAGCCCCTCTCCAAAGCTTACGGCTTGCCGAAAGATACACCTGAAGAAGCTGCTTATAAGGAAAAGGTCATGCAGGAGTGTTCTATAGCAGCCTGCTCGGTCCCTGTGGAGATCATGCGTAAATCCTATGAAGGGATTAAAATCCATGAGCGTATGGGCCAAATTGGTACAAAGCTGGCTATTTCCGATGTGGGCTGCGGCGTTGTGTTTTTAAAGGCGGCGCTGATTAGCGGTTATCTTAATGTATTGATTAACCTGGGTGCCATTAAAGACGAGAAATACGTCAGCGAGACCAGCGAAGAAGTCAACCGGCTCCTGGCGGAGGGCAGCAGGATTGCCGATGAAACCCTGCAGCTGGTGATTGATAAAATTAAAAATTAAACAGGCCCTTTCCCCATGACAGTAAGATTAACTTTTCAACGGGAGGTCTTTTAATGGCTGAAAGTTTAAAGGCTAAAGCAGTAGTAGATTCCATCAAAGCGGATCTGGTACAGAGAGTCGAAGCTTTAAAAGCGAGGGGCATTACCCCCAAGCTGGGTATTATCCGTGTAGGCGCCCGCCCCGACGATCTGTTTTATGAAGGCGGGGCCAAGAAAACTGCCGATTCCATCGGTCTGGCCCACCAGGTATTTGAATACCCTGAAGATATCTCCCAGGAAGATTTTGAAAAAGCGGTGTTGGAGATAGGCGCCAACAAAGAAATTAACGGCATACTTATGTTTGCCCCTCTGCCCAAGCACCTCAATGAGAAAAAGATCCGCTCCATGATCCCTGTGGAAAAAGACGTGGACTGCATGAACCTGGCTAGTGCGGGGAAAGTCTTTGCCGATGACGAGACCGGCTTTCCTCCGTGTACCCCCACAGCCTGCATGGAGATGATCAAATTTTACGGCATTCCCTTGAAAGGCAAAAGGGTTGTAGTGGTCGGCCGTTCCCTGGTCGTGGGTAAGCCCGTGGCCATGCTGGCAATGCGTGAGCACGCCACCATTACTATCTGCCATTCCCGTACAGTGAACCTGCCCGCCGTCTGTGCCGAAGCCGACATCTTGATTGCGGCCATTGGTAGGGCCAAAATGATCGACAGCAGCTACGTAAAGCCGGGCCAGATTGTCATCGATGTGGGGATTAACCCCGATCCCGACAACCCTGGCAAGTACTGCGGCGACGTAGATTTTGCCTCGGTGGAGCCCATCGTGGATAAAATTACGCCCGTCCCTGGCGGGGTGGGTTCCGTTACCACCATCGTCCTTTGCAAACATACGGTTATGGCCTGCGAGATGCAGCACAGCGCCTAAGCCCTTTTTTGACGCTTAAATTAACAACTGCACCTGTTTTGGCAGGTGCAGTTGCGTTTTTGTACGGCCTGGCAGTGTCCTGCCGCCGGGCCGGGAAAATAGTTTTTTCTGGTTTTACATAAATTCCCTTTGCACCTCTTCCAAGGCAGCGGGATTAAAGGGTCGCTCTGCCAGGGGTACCCCTTTGAGGACAGGATGCTGTTCTTCAAAAGTAGGGCGGGGTACGCTATAGAAGATGCCCAGGGGAATCTTCTCCCCCCACAACCGTGCCAGTTTCAGGGCTGCGTCCAGATCTGTGGGGTCATGCCCTTCTATTATAAATACACGCTTTTTATACCAGGCAAAATTGTTCAGCTTGTTAAAAGAAACGCAGGGTTGCAATATATCTACCAGAGCATAGCCTGGAAATTCCAGGGCCGCTTTCATCGTTTCTTTGAGGTGCTCCTTTTCTCCGCTGAAGCAGCGCGCCACAAAGCCGGCCCCCAGGGAGAGGGCCAGGGTTAGAGGGTTAAGGGGCGGCAGGATAACCCCGGCGGTTTGCACCGGTGTTTTCATGCCAACTTCGCTGGTGGGACTGGCCTGGCCTTTGGTTAAGCCGTAAACCTGGTTGTTGTGCACGAAATGGGCAAGATCGGGGTTGCGGCGGATATTGTGCAGGAAGTGGTTTCCTCCTTCGCCGTAGCTGTCGCCGTCGCCTGACTGGACAATCACTTTTAGGGTATGGTTGGCGATGCGGGCCCCTACGGCCGGCGGCAACGCCCTGCCATGCAGGCCGTTAAAGCCATTCAGGCGCAGATACTGGGGTATTTTGGCTGCCTGGCCAATCCCAGAACAGAGCAGGACGCGGTGAGGGGGCAGCTGCAACTCGCTCAACGCCTGGGCCAGGGCTTCCCTGATGGCAAAATTACCGCAGCCGGGGCACCAGGCTGTTTCTCCAACCAGAAAATCTTCTGCTTTACACATGTTTTAACACCTCCTCCACAATCTCTGCCGGGAAAAAGGGACGCCCGTCATACTTGCGCACGAGGTGATCCGGAGCCAGCCCCGTCTCCCGGCGCAGCAGGGAGGCAAACTGGCCGCTGTAATTGTTTTCCACACAGAAACTTTTTTTAGCCCGGGGCAACAGGCTGTTGATCCGTGCCCGGGGCAAGGGCCAGATATCTGCAAAATGCAGCAGTGCCGCTTTTAGACCCCGGGAATTTAGCATATCCACGCTCTCCCTCAAGGCCCCGTAGGTGGAACCCCAGCCCATGAGCAGTATTTCGCCGTCCTCTGCACCGTAAACTTCCGGTTCATCCATAGCTGCGGCCAGCCCTTGCAGCTTGCCCATGCGTTTATCTACCATTTTTCGCCTGGTTTCTGCGTTTTCGATGATTGTTCCCCTTTCATCATGTTCGTCGCTGTCCACCATGACCAGGGCGTCAGTAAACTGGCCGGGCAGAACCCGGGGCGAAATGCCGTCTGCAGTAAGGTGGTAACGCCGGTAAGGCCGCTGCAGCTCTTCTTCCTTTGCCAGGTAACGGTTATATTGCAGACGGGAAAAATCAAAGGGTTTAAGGGAACGACCTGTGTCGGCGAAGTATTGGTCGGAAAGAAAAATAACGGGGATCTGGAATCTGTCTGCCAGCTCAAAGGCTTTGTTCAGGCGATAGAAAGCATCCTCCATGCTGGTAGCGCTAAGCACTGCCCGGGGGAACTCGCCGTGCCCGGCGTGCAGCACAAAATCCAGGTCGCCCTGCTCGGTACGGGTAGGGAGCCCGGTAGCGGGGCCGGGGCGCATTGCTACGATAACTACCAGAGGCGTTTCTATCATCCCGCACAGGGAGAGCCCTTCTACCATTAAAGAAAACCCGCCCCCGGAAGTGGAAACCATGGAGCGCACGCCTGCATAAGCAGCCCCCAGGGCCATATTAATTGCTCCGATTTCATCTTCCGCCTGTTCTACTACCAGATCGTAGCGCAGGGCTTTTTCTGCCAGATAGGTCATAATCCCTGTGGCCGGGGTCATGGGGTAAGCGGATAAAAAGCGACAGCCGCTGGCCAGGGCGGCCATACCCAGGAGCTGATTGCCGTCCAGATAGAGCATCTTTTCCTCCGCGTCCTGCCTGCGTAGAGGCAGCGTAAAGCAGGCCTGGCAGAAAGCCGCGGCTTCCCTGTAGCCGGCGTGCAAAGCAGCAATATTTTGTGCCGCTATTTCTCCTTTAGCGGCAAAATTTTCCCGTAACAGCGTTTCTACGACGGGGGTCTGCAGTCCCAGCAAAACAAGGAGAGCCCCCACGGCAACGGTATTGGACATGACTTTATTCCCGGCCTGCCTGGCCAGGGCGTTCATCCTGATGGGTATGCCCCTGCTTTCATTTTCCGGAAGGGAAAAAAGCTCAGGGTCATAAAGGACCTTCCCTCCATCGGCAAGGTTGTGCCGGTGTATCTGGTATGTTTCTTCATTTAGTGCTACCAGGATATCTGTTTGCCGGGCAGGGGCAAAGGGTGTGGTTCCGGAGATACGCATGGTAAAAAAGTTGTGTCCGCCTCTGACCCTGGACATATAATCTTTGCAGGAGATCAGTTGATAGCCTTCCCTAACTAGAGCTTTGCCCAGGAAATGCAGGACTGTTTCCATGCCCTGACCGGCTGCTCCCCCGATGAGCAAATTAATTTCCATTTTTTTACCCCCGTAAAAAGTTCAAGATCTCTTCAATGTCGGGCAGCTCAAGGATGGGATAGATTTTGACAAAGATAATGGTTCCTGCTTCGTCAAGGATAATATTGGCCCGTTCTGAGAAACCGTTCTTTTCCCGGAAAATCCCGTATGCCTGGGCCACCGCTCCGTGGGGCCAAAAATCACAGAGCAGAGGGGTCACGCTGATCCCCAGCTCCTTTGCCCAGGCAGCTTTACAGGGTATGGAGTCGACGCTGATGCCTAGTGCTACTGTGTTAAGCCGGGCAAATTCTTCCCTGTGTTTTTCCAGAGACTTCATCTGCTCTGCGCAGATGCTCGTCCAGGCCAGGGGGTGGAAGGAGAGCAATACCTTCTTTCCCTTTAATGCGGCCAGACTGCAGTCTTTTTCCTGATGGTCCTTTAACGTAAAATCCTCTCCCTTGGTACCTGCTTTCAGCGGTTCCATCATTCATCACGCCTTTCAGTTTTTAGTATATATAAAAAAACAGATATTAAGTGTAGTTGTAAATACTTACAATGCCTACGCGCTGTTGCTTTGCAGGGGGAAGCCGGCTGCCGTCCAGGCGGTAGTGCCTCCGATGACATTAATTACCCGGTTAAAGCCCCGCTGCTTCAGCAGGCTGGCCGCCAGGATGGAGCGGTTGCTGGTGTTGCAAAGGGTCGCTATGGTTTGTTCCTGCGGCCATGATGCTGCCCGGTGCCGCACATCGGGAGCGGGGAGGTGCACTGTTCCGGCAATGTGGCCGCTGTCCCATTCGCTCTTAAGGCGGTTATCCAGCACGAGCATATTGTTGTCGGCAGCCATGCGCTCTTTTAACTCAAAGACGGAGATTACCTCGATCTGCTCCGTATCCTTCCCTTTGTTGATCCAGGCGGTCATGCCGCCTTCCAGGTAACCTGTAACCATATCCAGTCCGACTCTGCGCAGGCCGGTAAGGGCGTTCTGCAGCTCTCCCTCGTTGCTAAAAACAAGTAGGAGAGGCGTATCTGCAGGCAGCACCCAGCCGGCAAAGGTGGAGAAGTTGCCCTGCAGGCTTATGCTGTAGGCGCCGGGGATGTGGGCGGCGGCAAAGGAAAGGTAATCGCGGGTATCGACGACCAGGTGCCCTTCACCCATGAGGTGGGAAAATTCTTCCACACTAAGGGGCAGTGGCTGCTCCAGGTTCTCCAGAAGCGCCGGTCCCAGGCGGTTAATCTCTGAACAGCGGGCAAAATGATCAGGGGCTTCAGGCATACCGGTGAGCAAGGAAAGGCGGAACTGCGCTTCATCGTTGAACTGCAGGGCATAATTATACCTGCGTTCCGTCCCGAGCGTGCTCCACAGCTTGGCCGAAAGGGAACGGCCGCAGAGGGAGCCCATGCCGTGGGCCGGGTAAAGCTCCACGTGGTCACCCAGCCCGGCGAGGCGCTTTAAGCTGGAAAAGAGCTTGGAGGCCAGCTCTTCTTTGATGGCGGGGAAAAGATCGGGCCGGCCCACGTCTCCCACCAGCAGAGTGTCGCCGCTGAAAAGCAGGACCGGCTCTTTACCCCTTTCCAGGTCCGCCACCAGGAACATAGCGCTCTCCGGCGTATGACCGGGCGTCTCCAGCAGTGTAATCTGCAGGGTGTCAAAAACAAAGCTTTCCCCGTCCTGCAGGGGGTGATGGGGAAAAGCGCAATTTGCCGCGGCGGGCGCATAGATCGCAGCGCCTGTCGCCTTTGCCGCTTCCATGTGCCCGGAGACAAAATCGGCATGGAGGTGAGTCTCTATGACCCCGGCCACAGGCAAACCAAAGGACTTTGCTGCGTTTAAGCAGCGGTCGATGTCACGGGGCGGGTCGACAAGGAGGCATTTGTTTTTCCCTCCTAGCACATAAGCGCACTGCGCCAGTCCCGGGGTATAAATCTGGGTAAAATACATCTTTATTTCTCCTCCAGTGGCAATAAAATTGCGGTTATCATGGCCTGTTCTAAGCCATTAAATTTAACAGCGAGGTTGCATGGACTCTTTCCTCAAAAGAAAGGGCCAAAAGCAGTTCCCGCAACTCTATGCTTGGCATTATTTCTGCAGAGGTCTTGTAGAAATTATAAGCTTCCCATTCTTTTTCTACGGCCAATTCCAGAAGATCTTCCCGGGAGGAAGGTGTTGGGAAAAACTGTTCCCCGGCGTTTCCAGTGTCCTCAAGGGAGAAGGTCGCCTCTTGCTTGAATTCAGCATTGTTTAAAGGGATAACTGCGTTTGCCTCGCACCAAGCAAAGTAACGCTCATAAATGGCTACCATGTGCCCTTCTTCCCGGGAGGCTAGTTCCTGTAAAAGGGTTTTTAAAGCAGTTTCGTCCGTTTGAGAGAGCCACTCCCCGTAAAATTTATGGGCTCTTATCTCTTTCCCCATGGCGTGGAGCAGAATATCCTTGGCCGTAGTTGTTTCCGCAGGTGCAAAAACGTCTCGGGGCGGGCCCGCCAGGGTTGCGTAGGGCCAGCCCAGGATGCCGTCTTTCAAGCTCATAATCTGCTCGAATCCTTTGTTGCAGAGAATGTTGGCCCCGGCCATGCTCCTTTTGCCCGAACGACAGTACAAGACGATGGGTCTGGATCTATCTGTAAGGGCAGGATGGGGGAGTTCCAGCTGCCCCAGGGGGATGAGCAGCGCTCCGGGAATATGGCCCTGGACAAACTCCTGCGGCTGACGCACGTCGATGAGAAGGGGCGCTTCCTTTGGGGAGTCTAGCAGCTGGTGCAGTGTGGCGGCACCAATTTCCCTGACGACAACGCTACAATGCCCTTGCATAAATAACACCTCCTAAAATGGAGCTCCAGGTTAAATAAGCAGGCTAATGAAGAAAAATCTGCCTTTTTTATGTTATTAAAAAAAACTGCCTCTGTCAATGATAAATATTATTAGCTTATAAGTGATAGCGCGACGCTTTTATCCCGTGCTTGATTTTTATCTGGTTCTATGGTATATTTTTGTTCGTAAAATAAAGACGCAGGAACAGAACATGTCGGGGTGGCGGAACAGGCAGACGCGCACGTTTGAGGGGCGTGTGGTTTACACCATGTGGGTTCAAGTCCCATCCCCGACACCATTTTAAACAAGTAGCCAGGGATTGGAACTGCCCTGGCTATTTTGTTTTTATTTGGGAGGAATTTATCCCCTTTTCGTAGAAGTGGATTTGGGGAGGTATGCTTGTAGTAAAGACTTATAGTAATTATAGTAAAGCACAGGACAAAATCGGGAGCAGCAGCAATGGCAAAAACAAACGTCCCTGTTAAAAAAGGGGAAAAGATCGCTTTGGAAATCTGCGGCCTGAACCACGACGGCGAAGGGGTAGG
The DNA here is from genome assembly GCA_937973635.1 of uncultured Bacillota bacterium. Lineage (GTDB taxonomy): Bacteria > Bacillota > Dethiobacteria > DTU022 > UBA8154 > UBA8154. The sequence continues at coordinate 69,131 of CALJJZ010000045.1, forward strand.
CCGTTTCGAGGGTTTTACTGTATTTGTGCCCTGGACGGCCCCGGGGGACAAAGTAGAAGCGGAAGTAATCTCCCTGCAGAAAAGCTATGCCCGCGCCCTCCCCTTTAAAGTGCTGCGCCCCTCCCCCCAGCGCGCTGAAGCCCCTTCGCCGTACTACGGCAGCTGCGGCGGCTGCCAGTTGCAGCACATCCGTTATGACGCACAGCTGCACTGGAAAAGGCAGCTGGTGGCCGACGCCCTGCAGCGCCTGGGAGGAATTGACGTCCCGGTGCAACCTGTTATGGGCATGGCGGAACCCTGGCATTACCGCAATAAGGCCCAATACCCCGTGGTAAAAGAGGGAAGCAAGCTAAAAATCGGCTTTTACCACCGGCGCAGCCATGACGTAGTAGATCTGCGCTGCTGCCTTATCCAACATCGGGCTTCGGCACAGGCCCTCGCCGTAATGCGGGAACTGATTACGGATCTTAATCTGCCTGTTTATGCAGAAACAGAACACCGGGGGCTGTTGCGCCATATCATTACCCGCACTTCCTTCAGCCGGGGCGAGCTCTTGCTGGTGCTGGTAACCAACGGGCGCGAACTGCCGGGTAAAGAACAGCTGGTGGCACGGCTGGTGGAGCGGGTTGAAGGGCTCGTGGGCATTGTGCAGAATATCAACACGCGCCGCGGCAATGCCATTGTTGGCGCAGAAAACCTGCTGCTCTGGGGCCGGGATTACGTAGAAGAAGAGCTGGGGGGCTTACGCTTTCAAGTTTCCGCCACTTCTTTCTTCCAGATAAATAGTGCCCAGGCGGAGGTCCTCTTTAACTTGGTGCAGCAGTACGCAGGACTAGATGGCGGAGAAACCGTTTTGGATCTCTATTGCGGCAGCGGAGCCATTTCTCTTTTCCTTAGCAGGCAAGCAGCTAAAGTGATCGGCGTGGAATCATATGCTCCTGCCGTGCAGGATGCAGTGAAAAACGCCCGTTTGAACGGTATTGTCAACGTGGAATTCCATGCCGGGCAGGCCGAAGAATTGATGCCCGCCATGTTACAAAAAGGTTTAAAAGCTGACTTGGTGGTGCTGGACCCACCACGTAAAGGCTGTGAGGAAAAACTGCTGGCAGCCCTGGCGGCCATGCAGCCCCCGCGTATTGTCTATGTCTCCTGCAACCCGGCCACCCTGGCCCGCGACCTGCGCATCCTGGTGGAAAGTGGCTACTCCGTCAGGGAAGTACAGCCCGTGGACATGTTCCCCCACACGAGCCATACAGAAAGCGTCGCGAGGATTGAGCGGGTGAAAGGCTGATGAATAGAGGGTTTGGTGGACTTTAATATTTTGCTATTTTTGGGTAACCCTTGAGTGTATAAAAAAGATATATCGTCAAGGTAATAGGGCTGCATTTAATATTGTGATAAATTTGATGTAGTATTTTACGAATGAAAGGTGTATAATAATAGCAAAGAAGGAGGCGGTTATAAATGCCAAACATTAAACCCATATCAGCTTTAAGAAATTACAACGAAATCCTGCGGGACATTGCCGTAGGTGAGCCAGTGTTTTTAACCAAAAATGGCAGAGGAAAATTTGCTATTGTTGATATTACTGAATATGAGAAATTAAAGGCTTCACTAAAGCTGATGTCACAGCTTGCCCAGGGAGAACTGGCCGGGAAAGAGAAAGGATGGATGACAATAGAGGAAGTGGAAGCAGAACTGGGGATTGAGGATGTATAAGCTGAAAATTTCACCTGAAGCTAAAGATGATTTAGCAGAAATTAAAGACTATATTTCTAAAGAACTTTGCAATCCACAGGCAGCTATAAATCTTGTTTCTAAAATTACCAAAAAGATACGTGAGAGAGAGACGTTGAACAATTATGAAACCAACATGCAAATAAACCAATATTCACTAGTTTTTATAACACATATACAAGCAAATATATACACTGACTATTATGAATATTACTTAAAATGCGGTATAATAGAATACGGAGATACAAGTTTAATTTTTTAGAAGTGTACGATGACAGTCATCTATGTGGATGTATTACATGTGAAATGTGATATATT
>CALJJZ010000046.1 GCA_937973635.1 uncultured Bacillota bacterium
AGAATGGGGACTGTTATAATACAATTCGCATAGCGGGGCGTGGCGCAGCTTGGTAGCGCGCTTGACTGGGGGTCAAGAGGTCGCAGGTTCAAATCCTGTCGCTCCGACCAGAGAAAAAAGGCGGCACTCTTAAAGGGTGCCGCTTTCCTCACATAATATTACCTAAATTAACATTAACAAAAAAGGAGTATTACCAAATGTTTAATATTGCTGACTTAAAAGCTACTCTCGAAATGGTTGAGAGACTCGGCAAGGAAAACAAAAAAACAGGGGAACAGATCTTACTTGATCAAGTATTAACAGCTTCTTATATACTCATTAAAAACGGAGATAACAGTATAACATTGGAGAGCCTTCATCAAAAAGCAGGCTTTTCCGCACCGGATATTTATACAGCCATGGAAGAAGCAATGGCAAAAGAGATGGTTCTCAACGTTTCTCCTTTTATCTGTAAGCAAGAGTGGGTCTTAAAACCTCTGGCAATTCTCCACGTAGGAAAATTGTTGGAGAAAGTCAAAGTATAAACTTAAACTTAAACTTAAACTTAAAATATTTCGTTGGTGTAATCTTTTTCAAAGAATTCAACTACATCTGATATATGGATTTCTAACATTTTTACGCTAGCCAGTATACGGTCACAGTTCCTGTCTACGCATTGCATGCCACCAGAAATTTTTTGCAGGTATTCTGTTTGCTTTTTTATTTCGTTGATCACCCGGTCCATCTCTTTTAGGTCAACTTTAATGACATCTATGTTATCAGCAACTACCACAAAAACGCCCTCCTTAATATTTAATTGGCTATTAACCATTTAAATTCTATAATCTTTAAATCTTTTTACTTTAACCTCTGGGCGCGGCAAAGTATGGGGTGGTAAAAGTTCAAGATTAAAAGACAGGTTGGTTTTCAACCTTAACTGACGGGACAGTTTGCGTTTGATTTCATCTTCTGGAATGGAAACATCTGGAGCAAGCTCGACCCTAAGAGTTACTTCGTCGACTTCTCTTTCTTTTTTAACGATAATTTCGTATTCGTCTCCCAGCTCCGGTGTGCTCCGGACTACGTCTTCTACGGAAACAGGATTAAAAAGAACGCCTTTTATTTTGGTAATATGGTCAACACGCCCGTGAATACCATCCTTAAGTATACGAAACGTCCTGCCGCAATCACAAGGCTTGCCCCACATGCTGATATCTTTAGTATCAAACCTGATACAGGGCTGAGCATATTGGTCAAAAGCTGTTATCACAATTTTGCCCGGCACGTTAAGCTCTTCTATAGGCTCTCTTGTATCCACATCCACCAGTTCGACAAGGAAAAAGGCTTCGTTAACATGCAGACCCTCCGGTTGGGAAGCGCATTCATAAGCCCATCCTCCTACTTCTGTAGCGCTTACCTGGTCATACACCTTTGTGTTCCATACTTCCTCAATTCGTTTTTTTATATTTGGCACAGAAGCACCTGGTTCCCCGGAGCAAAGGATTTTCTTGATACCCATTTCCCGGGGATCCATGCCCAGATTATTGCGGCAAACTTCCGCCATATTCAAGGCATAAGAAGGGGTGGCCATAAAAGAAGTAACGCCCAGTTCGCGCATTTTTAAAATCCGTTCTTCTGTGTTGAGGATTCCTCCCGGTACTACTTCGCAGCCGATTTTCTCTGAAGCATAATGCCCGGCCCAGGAGGCCATATAAACATTGTAGCCAAAAGGAATTAGAACCCGATCGTTGTTTCTAAAACCGTGTGCCCAAAGGGCAAAAGCCCAAGTTTCACTCCACCATTCCCAGTCCTGCCAGGTTTCCGGCTGATAGACCGGCTGCCCTGTGATGCCGCTTGTCTGGTGATAGGTTGTAACCTTTTCTAGGGGGACACAAAGGCTGTCACCGTAAGGCCACGGTTCCTTGGCCTGGGCTGTCAGGTAATCCTCTTTTTCAACGATGGGAACTTTACTTATATCATCCCATTTCTTTAGGTGTTCAGGCTTAAACCCTGCTTTGTCGTAAATTGAGCGGTACAGTTTTGATTTTTCATAGGCCCATGCGATGATGCGCTTAAACTTCTTAAATTGATAAGCCTTAAGTTTAAGCGGAGGCAAAGTTTCCAGAATGGGGTTCCAATAACGTTCAACGCCTCTTACTTCTACTTCCATGTCCTTTTAACCCCTTTCTATCTTTTCTTTCTAAAAACAAGCAACTCCGGCCTGTTTGTGTTGAAGATTGTTAAAATTTCTAATATAACAAAACCTTCCCTTACATAAAAAAAACTCTCGCTTAATTACGGGCGAAAGTACCAATGTTTTTGTCACTCCATAATAACTTGCGGAGATGGAGCCCTACACTCCGCTGAAATCCCACAAGGTAATTATAAATTATATTCACATCCCTGTCAATAATAATAAATTTTAGGTTAGTTGTTATAACATGTTAAAATGTATTATACATTAGATTTAATTTAAATGTTTCAGTTGATTGTTCCGGGGTTTTTCCCCTCGATAGCCAGCTGCAATAAAATGGCTATAGCTGCCCCCGGATTTTCATAAGCCAGAGCAATAACTTTATCCATATTTGCTACCAACTTATTGTTTTCTTGAGACAACTGCTCCTGTTGTTTTTCCAGGATTTCAAGTTTTCTTTCTACAGCATGCACCCTGGACAATAGTCTCTCACTGAGGTGTAACAATTTTTCAACGAGTTCCAGGATTTCTTCCTTTGTACATGTTCCCAGCTTTAACCGGGATATTTCCTCTTTTAACTCATGGAGAATTGCCTTATCCATGTGCCTTTCACCTCTTTTTCCGGTAATGTCCAATAATGTCTGTAAAAAGGAAATAAAGGCCTGGGCGTCAAAGGTGGCAGGTAATTGCCAAATAAACCACCGCCCTGTGAAGGGCAGATAGGAGCCCAGACCTTATGACAAGCATACCACCAACCGAGCGTATTTGTGAAGCGATTAGTGAATTTTTAACAAAAGGTATTTCTGATGGAAAGGACGTAACGAACACCCTCTTTCTGTTAGGCGCCCAGCGCCTGATCCAGGAGCTCTTAGAGCCGGAAGCGACAGACTGCTTGGCCGGGAGCGCTACGAGCGCAGCGGCGAAGATAATAAAGGACTGCGTAACGGCTACAAAGAACGGTAGTTAAAAAGTGCTGAAGGAAGAATCCCCGTTTTTCTTCCGCAGATCAGGAACACCGCAGAGACCTATTCATCAAAGCTCTGGCACTTTGTGAAAGGCAACAGCGACGTCTTTCGCTACCTGGTTGCCGAAATGTACGCCAGGGGCCTGTTAACCCGGGATATTGAAGCAACCTTTACCGATGAGCAGGGTAAGTGCTTGATCAGCAAAAGCGCTGTTAGTGAAGTAACAGAGACCCTGTGGGAAGAATACCTGGCCTTCAGTGAGCGTGACCTATCCGGGTTCGAGGTGGCCTACATCTTCCTGGATGCGGTTTATGAGCCGATGCGCATGTTCAAAGGGCCGCAGGAAGGGCTCCTGTGTGCCTGGGCGATCCTGGTCACCGGGGAGAAAGTGCTTTTGCACATGGACCTGGGCAACAAGGAAAGCTACAGCTGCTGGCTCGAGTTTTTAAGAAACATAGTCGGCAGGGGATTAAATCAGCATCACCTCTGACGGTGCTCCCGGCCTGAAGAAGGCCAAGGCCATCGACGAGGCCTGGCCGCAATATCGATGCGCATGCGCTGCTGGGTGCATAAAATGAACAACGTCTTAGACCGGATACCGGATGCGCATAGAGCTGAAGTCAAAGCCTCCCTTACTGCGGTAAGGGACGCTCCGGATTATGAGTCAGGATTTCAAAGAGCAAAGGAGCTGGTCGAAAAGTATGGAAAAGAATACCCCAGGGCGATGAACAGCTTCGAAGATGACCTTGAAGCCTCGCTCGCTCACCTCTATCTGCCGGCGGTGCACCGTAAATATGTGCGCACCACCAATCTAATCGAGCGCAGCTTCGGCGAACAGAGGAGACGCAGCAAGGTGACCCCTCGCTTCTTCGATGAAAAGAGTGCGCTCAAACTTGCCTTCGCTACACTTTGGCGAACCAGCCTCAAGTGGCAAAAGGTCAGGTTTCCAGAGATCGAACAGAAACAGGTTGCGTAAAAAGCTGGGTTTGATTCCCAAACAGACAGATATGAATGGCGAAAATCAAGAGAAAGATGGTAATGCCGCTTGAACCAGGCCGAGCTTTTTTACAGACAAAATTGGACTTGACCTTCTAATCTAACCTTTACTTAATTTTATCTTTAACTTCATTTTATCTTCAAGATCTTATATGTGTCAATTAAGACAAAATGAAAAGCACTCCTCCATGAAGAAGTGCTTAATATGTTCTTTCCCCATTAGGATACCCGGAGCTAGAGGATGATGACAATTATACCTCCACTTCCTTCGTTTACGATTCTTTCCAGTGTTTCTTTTAATTTATACTGAGCGTGGGGCGGAATATTATCAAGTTTGCCAGAGATGCCGTCTTTAACCATTTCATAAAGAGATTTGCCAAACAGGTTGGAATCCCAAAGTTTTTGCGGATTTTCCGCATATTCTTCCATGAGAAAATTAACCAGGTCTTCACTCTGCCTTTCTGTACCTACAATTGGCGTAAACTCAGATTTAATGTTAACACTCATGATATGTAGTGAAGGGGCGCTGGCCTGCAAACGTACACCGAAACGGCCTCCCTGGCGGATTATTTCCGGTTCTTCCAGGACTATTTCGTCCAGTATCGGCGGCACAATACCATACCCTTTTTCCCTTACCTGGTGTAAAGCCCCTGCCAACTTGTCATATTCTTTTTTGGCAAAAGAAAAATCTTGCAAAACCTTTAGCAGGTCTCCCTGATCAGAAATCTCTATGCCAGATATTTCAGAGAGCACTTTATCATAAAGTTCCTGCGGCGTGCTGATTTCCAGAAAAACCCTGCCACTACCTAACTCCACGTTTGTTAGTTCTGCCCTTTCGATATAATCCAATTTTGCAATTTCTAATAAGGCGCTTTGTATTTCCCGCAGCCGTTCTACTTGCAAGATGTTTTCACGAATGATGTTTGTATATTCTTTGACCAGCCAGTGTGATGGCTCAAGCACTTCAATCCATGATGGCAGGTTAATGTTGATTTCCTGGACAGGAAATTCATAAAGCACTTCTTTAAATATTAATTTAATGTCGCTTTCTGTTAATTCCAGACAGTTTAAGAGCACTACAGGGACACTATATGCTTCGCTTAGTTCTTTTTTAAGAGCTATAGCTTTTTCTGCTGTGGGGGAAGCAGAGTTAAGTACAACCATAAAAGGTTTGCCAATTTCTTTTAATTCGTCTATGACCCTTCTTTCAGCATCTACGTAGCTTTCTCGAGGTATATCCGTGATTGTCCCATCAGTAGTAATAACTATACCCAGGGTAGAATGCTCTTTAATAACTTTACGCGTTCCTGTTTCTGCCGCTTCTTCAAAAGGAATTGGCTCGTCGTACCAGGGCGTGGAAACCATACGTATGGCTTCCCCTTCATGATATCCCACTGCCCCCGGCACTGTATAACCAACACAGTCCACAAGCCGTACACGCATGGATACGTTTTCTGCCAGCCTGATTTCAATAGCTTCATCTGGAATAAATTTAGGTTCTGTTGTCATAATTGTTTTACCTGCGCTTGCCTGAGGCAATTCATCCCTTGTCCTCTCCTGGATATAGTTGTTTTCTATGTTGGGGAGTACGAGTATTTCCATAAATTTTTTGATAAAGGTTGATTTGCCCGTGCGCACAGGCCCAACAATGCCTAAATAAATATCCCCTCCTGTTCTTTCAATAATATCTTCATAAAGATTAAATTTCACCGCTTCTCCCCTCCCCTGTTAGGGTGCGATATTGCCATAAATGTTTTAACGTTATATTTATATGAACCCTAATGGACAATATTACTGCTGATAAAGAAAAACCTGAATGAATTAACAATCATACAGGTTTTTCTTGAGATGCTCTGTTTTTCTATTCTATATCTTTTCTATAAATAATCTATTCAAAAGCTGTCTCTTCTATCTCAAATGTTTTTTCCCTCTGCATCAGGTTTTTGACTGCGTCTTCCGGTTTACGCCCTTCAAACATAATAGCACATACTTCTGCAGTTATGGGCATTTTAATGCCATAATGCATAGAGAGCAATAAAGCTGCTTTTGCCGTTTTAATCCCTTCTGCCACCATTAGCATGGAATCAGTTATTTCTTTTAATTTTTTCCCTTGGCCCAGCATTAAACCTACATAGCGATTTCTGCTGTATCTGCTGGTACAGGTAACAAAGAGGTCCCCTACTCCCGTTAACCCGCTGAAAGTGGCACTGCGTGCTCCCATGGCACGTCCCAGACGGGTAATTTCCACTAAACCCCTTGTTATGAGTGCAGCCTTGGTGTTGTCGCCATACCCAAGGCCTTCACATACACCATAGGCAATGGCGATAATGTTTTTAAGAGCCCCTCCCAGCTCTACGCCTATAACGTCAGGGTTGGTATAAACACGGAAATATGGTGTCATAAAAATATCCTGGATTTGCTCGGCTACTAACTTTTCTTCTGCAGCAACAACACTTGCAGTTGGTATAAATCTGCTTACTTCTTCGGCGTGATTGGGACCGGATAAAACAGCTACCCGGCACTGGGACTGGTGCAAGGGAAGGTTGTCGCAGATAACTTGAGAAAGGCGGCGCAGTGAACCTTCAATGAGGCCTTTGGCTGTATTTACGATGATAGGTTTACTATTAATATATACGTCGATACTGCGGCTTGTTTCTGCTACGGCATGGGAAGGGACAGACATAACAATTATCTCTTTATGACTAACAGCTTGTTTTAAATTAGATGTTAGCTGCAACAAAGGAGGAAAGGAAATACCCGGCAGATAATCAATATTTTCACCGGCAGCTGCAATTTTTTCGCAATAAGCGGTGCGGCGCACCCAAAGCGTTACAGAAAATCCTTTTTGGGCCAATAAAATGGCAAGGGCTGTCCCCCAGCTTCCCGCCCCAATTACACCGATTTCCATTTATTTTACCTGCTTTCCCGAAACTGTTACTTTCTCACCAAGTTTGGATTCCTTTCCTTTAAGCAAGCGCTTAATGTTTCCCCTGTGTTGATAAATAATTATCAAAAATATTAACAAACCAAAATAAAAGTACTCAGGCGGCTTCCTTATAATCAGCATAGTTACAGGAATGGACATGGCTCCGCAGATTGAACCTAGAGAAACATAACGGGTCAGATAAATAATAATAATAACAAGCATAAAAATAATAAGTGCTGGTATGGGAATTAAAGCAAGGAAGACGCCGAGCATTGTAGCTGCTCCACGCCCCCCCCTAAAGTTAAAATAAAGGGGCCAGTTATGTCCGACAATGACAGCTACGCCGCAGAGCAGCACCACCCATTCTCCGGCAAGGAATCCTTTTGCCAGCAGAAATGAAGCAAGATAAACTGCAAGGAAACCCTTTAACGCATCCAGGAAAAGCACAAGGACAGCCATTTTAAAACCCATAAGTCGTGAAATATTCGTGGCACCTGTGTTGCCGCTTCCCAGTTTACGAATATCTACTCCTTTAAACTTTCTGGCCAAAAGATAACCAATAGATACTGAACCAATTAGATACGCTAAAATAATGGTTAATACAGATAGCATTTTGAATCAATCTCCTTTCCGCCGCCGTGTTGTAACATTAAGCTTTATAGGGGAATAATCAAGGGCAAAAGCCTCACGCAGACGATTTTCCAGATAACGTACGTAAGAAAAATGGATTAAAGAAGCATTGTTAACAAAAAAAACAAATGTTGGAGGTTTTGTTGCCGGTTGTGTACAGTAATAAATTTTCCCTTTTTTACCTTTATGGGTAGGTAAAGGATTAATTGCCAGGGCATCCTCAAGAAATTTATTTAAATGTGATGTGGCTATCCGCCTGGTATATTGTTCAAATACTGTATCAATAAGAGGGAAAAGCCTCTTGAAACGCCTGGGCTCATAGATGGAGGTAGGGATGACAGGCGCATACGCAACAAACTTTAATTGTTCCCGGACACGAGAAATGGCTTTACTACCGCCGTCATAGCGCTGGTTCTTTTGCTGGTCCCATTTGTGCAAGAGGATGATCAAAGCTTTACCGTTATCACGGACAAATCCGGCAATTTTTTGGTCTTGCTCTGTGACCCCTTCTCCAGCATCCAATAAAAGCAAAACAAGATCAGAATTTTTTATAGCCCTTAAGGAACGCATGACGCTGTAAAATTCGACATTTTCCCGCACCTTGCTTTTTTTACGTATTCCTGCAGTGTCAACTAGGACATAATTTTTCCCTTCTCTCTGCAGGAAGATATCTACTGCGTCCCTGGTTGTTCCTGCTTCATCATTTACAATAACCCTTTCTTCGTTTAGAAGGAAATTAACCAGGGAAGATTTTCCGACATTAGGGCGGCCCACTACGGCGATACGTATAGGAGCTGCCTCGTCTGTAACAGCAGGAGCAGGCTCTGGCAATGAGGCAATTATTCTATCCAACAAATCACCAATATTATATCCGTTGGCAGCAGAGACAGGTATAGGATCAGCAAAGCCAAAACGGAAAAATTCGTTAATTTGATGTTCTGCTGTTTCGATTTTATTTACTACAATAATTACAGGTTTTTGCAACCTGCGCAGGATTTGAGATATCTCCTCGTCCAGTGGGGTAATCCCCTGTCGGCCATCTACAACAAAAAGGACTAGTAATGCCTCTTCTACAGCCAGGAGGGCCTGTTTGCGTACCTGGTTTTCCAAATCCTTTTCAGGAACAATAATACCGCCGGTGTCTATTACCATAAATTCCCTGTTTAGCCACGTAACTTTTCCATAAAGGCGATCCCGGGTTACTCCGGGAATTTTGTCCGCAATAGCGTGTCTTCCTCCTACAAGCCGATTAAAAAGGGTGGACTTTCCTACATTGGGGCGACCTACTATGGCAACCAGCGGTAAAGACAAAGAGACCATCCTCTCTACATTCATAATCCAAATACAAACAAAACAGACTTAATATTTATTTTCCAAATAGTTGCGTATATCCTGCAGAGAGCTAACCGGTATAAAAGGCACTTTCAGTATCTTGGAAATTGCTTTTAAGGAGAGACCATCAAGAAAAAGATCCGTTCCTTCTTTTAGCATTGCTGTGGGTATAAAAACAGCTTCTCCCAACGGTTTATTGATTAAACCATGTAAAAGATCCCTGCCGCATAAAAGCCCTGCCACATTTACATTTCCTCCCCAGAAACGATTTGCCAGCACGAAAAGGTTGCTTTTTAATCCAGGGATCTTTTCCAGTTCTCGCATAAACATCTGCAGAAAGGGTCCAGCTGCTTCGCCGGTTACACAGGAGATCTCCCTTTGATGACAGATAACAGGTTTTTTTTGTTTTCTCCATATCTCCAGGTCATTTAAAAAAAGACGTAAAAGCCCAACACCGTTTTCAAGCTGTTCATAATCCCCGTAATGTTGATGCGAAGGCAGTGGTTCCCCTGATAAAAGGTAAAATTCATCGGCCAGATAAATAAAAGGTGTCCCCCATTTTTTTTTAAATAGTTTTTGTAAACGGGAACAGCAACGGACTATACTTGTAGCCTGTTCAGGAGTTATGGGGTTTAGGGGAGTTAAGCCTCTGCGGTAGCGAGTAAGGCCCACGGGGACTAACGCTACGGTTTTTAAGTAGGGATAAAATTGCATTAAGTCCCTGATCGTTTTTTTTAAAACGGCGCCGTCATTATAACCCGGGCAGATTACCAACTGGCCGTGCATGTTTATTCCGGCTTTGGAGAGCGTTCTTAGTTGTTTAACTATTTCCCCTGCCAAATTGTTACCCATCATGGCTCGTCGGACTGCAGGGTCGGTGGCATGTATGGAGATATAAAGGGGGGAAATACCGCGCTTGATGATACGTTTAAGTTCATATTCAGCTGCATTTGTCAGGGTTATGTAATTGCCATTCAAGAAGGATAACCGGTAATCATCGTCTTTTTTATAAAGTGAAGCACGTAATCCAACAGGTTGTTGATCTATAAAACAGAAGATGCAATTATTCTGACATTGACGCCATGGACCTATCGTTGAGGTTTTAAAATCAAGGCCCAGATCTTCATCATAATTTTTTTCAATGAAAATTTTACAGCAGCCGCCATTTTTTTTAATTAATTCAAGATTAAGCTGTTCACCGGCACAGAGGTAATAATAATCCAGAATATCATAAAAAAAAGAACCGTTGATCCGAATGAGGCGGTCTCCTTTTTCTATACCGGCCCGGGATGCAGGAGAATATTTGCTTACTGCTACAATAGTATGCCCCCGTGGCATGCTTATACCTCTGCCTTCCAGGTTGAATTTTCATCATTATCCCAGATCCGCTCCTTTGATGTCAAGCCACTTGTCTATGGCGCTTTACAGCAAATTTAGCCTTGCCTTTACCGCATGCACCAGATCTTTATAATCCGCGAAAGCAAGACGTGTGCCATGATACAATAGTATACGCCCAGGCGTTACCAGGCCGAGGCCACGAGAAAGAAAGCCTCCTATCCTTAGCAATCTATTGAGACAAGGAGTGGTATAAACCAATAAAATTTTGTCAGGCGTTACCCTCAGTATATGCATTATTTGTTGTATTACTTTTTCTACAATTGGACCACACCCACGGCAGCCGAGGACATAGATGGCGTTTCCCCCTGTATCATACCCTATAAAATGTATAATTCCTGCTTCTGAACTGGGTACTTTATCAAAATAGGGGCAATCCATTAGTTCTTTAAATGAGGGAAGATGTTGATTAGAAATAATACCCAAATGTAGTGCAGCGCAGAGGACGGAAGAATGTGTCCCTCCAAAGCAGTGATAAATAACTTCCATTTTACTATACTTTTAATCTAATGCTTGACAAGAATGTACACCCCATTTTCGAGATCATGAACAACCCCTTCTGTAATTCGTGCCAAATAAATGGCAATTTTTTCCTGTTCTTCTTTGTCAGTGGCATAAAAAACCGGCGCTCCTCCCGTAGCAATTTTATCACGCTCTACTGTAATTACGGCAAGGATTACTTTTTCCAGCTGCAATTGTGATCTTTCCTCTCAATCAGAGGCCTTACGGCCTATAGGGTTTAAAAGAGGCATACGTAGTGCACTTTCTAAAACAGGGACCCTTTTTACAGCTTCCAGAAGAAATTCTATATCTTTCTCAATGGGAACAATAACAAGGGCAACCCGACCTGTATCTAAGTTTCTCCTTACAACAGGTGTAAATTCTGCCGTGTCTGCATCGCGGTATATTCCCAATAAAGCAGCTGCGTCATGGGCAATAGCCATACGTTGTCCCAGGTTGGCAAGGGTTGTGCGTCCATTATCATCCAGGGGTTCAATTACAACGCCAAGTGCTCGCTCAAGGTAAGCATTTTTTACCTGTTCAGTCCCCAGGTTCATAAAGTGAATATCTTCCACAAAAAGGTTTGGCCCTTTAAAATAAACTTTTCCTTCTCTGACCTTGGCGATCTGACCTATTTCTTTACCTTTCATTAACTGGCAGGAAATAAAAATGGTGATCAGGGCCACAGGGATACTGTATAAAATGCTCCCCCAATAAGTAACCCCGCCTACCAGAAGGGCAGTTAACATAACCAGATAGTTCCGTGCTTCAAAGACGCGGGCAATCCCTTCTATGTATTCAGGCCCACGTCTTACCAGTTGCATGCTGTCCAGATTCAGAAGCATCGTCCTTTCTAAATTGCGTACCTCCCGAAACTGGGTTGCGGCAAGGGCAAGGACTGTTACTGCTGTATATTCCTTTTCTGCCAGGGCTGGAACAGCCACAGCTCCGATCACTGAGGCAATAAAACCAAGGGCCATGTTGGCAAGCACGCCATGGGGGTAACTAGGGTATTGGCGGTAATCGCGGCGTAGGAGATAATAACGGGTCAATGTTCCAATAATGACGCCACAGGCAGTTGCCTGGATAAAAGACTCAATTTTTAGTATATCTTGGAATAAGCTTACGTCTATCGCTCCTATCTTAACTATACGGTTATTTTTTAAGGCGTCCCCAGAACTCCGCAAACTCTTTTTGCCAAAAAAATCTTAGCTTAGCCCTTGCTTCTTCGATGCTACCGCAGCTAATTAAAAGGTATACTCCCACTGCCAGAATCGTTATTAAAACCATCCACAGCAAAGTGCGTAGTGCCGTAACGCCTATCGTCTGTTGTCCTCTGGCCCCTTCAGGCCCGGCAAAGTAATAATTCACTGCGTTAGCAAAAAGACCAACTGACTTCTCTGCCCCCTCCCGTGTGTTTAAATGGGAACCTACTTCCAACAACAAAGACAACGGTGTCATATCCTGATTATAATTGCCTTGGGCTAAAAAAATCCCTTTGATTAAACCAGGATAGAGTTGATCTGTAACATATTTCAGGCTTTCAGCAAAACTACGATTGACTTCTACGTTTTGATTTTGACGTCCCACCACAAATTGAATCTGAACAGTTTCTTCCCCTTCTACAAACTCTAAATATTCTTCTGCAGGAACAGCATCACGGTGTACATCAAAAAAGACTTCGGCATTTTCCCGCATTAATTCTTCTTTGGTTCTGCGTGATCTATGGTAAGCCCCGGCATCGTGGGGCACGTGTGTTTCCATAGAATGGATAACAGGCAGTCCATTTTCTTCAAGTGCTGCGGCAAAGACGCTTCCTACTTCCAGAATACCGCCACCTTCTAGAATGCTTTCTGTCCCGTCACTGGGTACATAGGCTTCAGCGCCGTGTGAGTGGAAAATTCCTATAGTAAGCAAGTTTTTCCCCTGTGCTGCCGGTAACAACATACTGCCTTCCAAGATATGCATTAGGGCGGAAGGCTCTGATAATTTAATTTGTCCCTGAGAACGGGCCCAGGCAGTGCTACCTTCAACCAGTTCTACAATATAATGCATATTGTCGCCAGTTATATATTCGTCGCCTACGTGAATTATCCGGCCAGTTAGCATAATTGTGCTCTGGTCTTCCAGATCCTTCATCTCGAAATATCCTAATTTGTAGCTATGTTCTATCTCACTTAATTCAAAAGGCATTTCTTCAGCAAATAATGGGTCCTTTGATGGAAAAGACAGGAGAATGCAACTAAGTGGGAGTATTAGCAATAAATAAGTTATAAACCGTTTAAGTTTATTTGCTACCATTTCTTTCCACCTTTTTTGCCTCATTTTGATCATCTTCTTTCTGGGCTTCGAGTTCGTGCACTTCTGCTTTGCTGCGGCTTTGAGCGCCGAATAAAGGCGCAAGCCTTTCTGCTGTTTCGCCGAATAATTCCGCTAATCCCAGTGCCAGGAAACCTGAAATTACCACTGCATCAAAGAAGCCGGCGCCCCCAATTACAATAGTCGTTTTTCCGCCCAAAAGAGCATTTTCTATAAAGGCCAGCAGGTCGCTTAAAATAATTGCCATTACCCCGGCGATAAAAGCGCTTCTCCTGCTTTTCCCCACCAAGTAAGCAGTTAAGCCGGCAACAATTGACGCAAGGTAAAGGGGATCGAGGAATATATTATAAGTTGGTTCCAAGGGCATAATTTTGAATGTGGCATAGACAGCTGCGGTAGTAATAATGATTGCTATCAGCGTCCTCCCTGTTTCCCAGCTTTCCGCTTTGCTGAAAAGGTAGATTACTAAAACAATCGGTATTAAACCTCCACCAATATTGATACTTATGTTGGCACCCAGCGGTATGTCAGGCAAAAAGCCACCGATAAGCATAGCAAGAAGAAAAAGCAGAGCTCCCCTGTCTGTTAACCTCAATCGATCCAGGACTCTGTGGGCAAAACCGGCATAGACAACAACTGCCAGAGCGAGAAGGATAATTATACCGACGCTCAATATCTTCAAACCTTCCTCTTGTACAATATAGTTAGATTCTTTCTCCTTTGATTAAGATAGATCTTTAACAATCATATAGGGATTCTGGAATAACATGTTTAATGTTTCTCGTAGGCAGGGGGCTTCGAATGTCCTCCTTGGGAAGCATTGCTATCCTG
>CALJJZ010000047.1 GCA_937973635.1 uncultured Bacillota bacterium
TCTTAGTGTTGAACTCCGTGGTGTTGCCGATACGGTCGATCTCCGTCTTTAGCTGGTCGATCTCCCGCTGGATCTCCATGCGGTCCTGGGAAGTGTTTGTTCCCGTGGCCGCCTGTACAGCCAGCTCCCGCATACGCTGCAGGATGCTGTGGGTCTCGTTTAAGGCCCCTTCCGCCGTCTGGATGAGGCTGATACCGTCCTGGGCGTTGCGGATGGCTTGGGTAAGGCCGCGGATCTGGGAACGCATCTTCTCGCTGATGGCCAGCCCCGCCGCGTCGTCGGCGGCACGGTTGATGCGCAGACCTGAAGAAAGGCGCTCCAAGGACTTATTCAGACGGTTCTCCGTTGCCCCCAAGTTACGGTACGCGTTCATGGCGGCAATATTTTGGTAAATTCTCATGGCTTAAATCCTCCTTGATTTTTCTGGCTTCCCTGCCAGGTTGCTTGAACTTCTCCCATTTCCCTCAAAAAACAAACCCCTTCTTGCCACAATTCCGACACCGACAGTCCTTTTACCTCCCTCCTCCCGGCAAATTATTTTTGCCGCTTCCCTGCGGGCTTAATTTTGGCTTTAGTGTCCAGGCGCTTTTAGCGGTGCCCGGCGGTTACGCTCATTCAGCAACCGCTACCCAGCCCGGTGTATTCTCTCCGGGCCGGGTAGCCATTGCTGAAGGGCAAGCCGGCCCCTGTGGCACGGGGCAGGAGTATACCAGCGCAGGCCTAAGCTGTGGGCAGGGGCGGGGCTTTCCTCATGGCCTCTTGGGGGGCTGTTTTAAGCTGCTGCAGGCGCCGGTTTTTTTCCAGCTCCGCGGCCAGAACCTGGCTGAAAGTAAGGTGGCTGCCGCCGAAGGCTGCAGCCACCCCGTGGCCGCCTTCCCGCGCCGCCTCCAGCACTATGCGGGCCAAAGCAAGGCCTATCTCTTGCTGCTGCGGCGTCTCCTTTACGCTAAAGGATGTTGTTTTCGCCTGCAAGGCATATCGCTCCTTTTTGTCTTTTTTTGCTTCAAAAAACAAAGGACGGAACACGGGGCAGCCTTCTTGCAGCCGCACCCTGGCTCCGTCTCTTTTGGCCCTGTACGGTTTTTCAAAAACAAAGCCGCACTGTACGTCGTGTACACTACGGCTCCTTCCGTTTAAGGTTTTACAGGGAGCAGGTCATCCGTAACCTGCTGTGATGCAGTTTTTTTTAACCAAAACAACCCTCACCGCCTATATCGGCAAAAAGCAGAGGAATTAAAGGGGAAGAGACAAAAATAACCAAAAAATAACCAAAAGATAAAGGTGCCTCCTGCTCCCGCCCGGATCGGCTAGGCCCCCCAGCCCATCTTTCGCGGGATTTCGCCGTTTTCCTCCAGCATCTTTTTCAGCTCCGTGCGATAAATGGCCATCTCCCGGGGCGCTTCGATGCCTATTTTGACATTTTCCCCCTCGATGCCGAGGATGCGGATTTTGATATCTTTACCTATTTCGATCCCCTCTTCCACCTGGCGGCGCAGTACCAGCATTTTCTCCATCCTCCCTGATTGATCTTCCATGCTTCCCTGCGGAAATCTTGACACGGGCCTTAAGGCTTCCACACCCGGCCGGCAAAACGAAAGAGCCGCCCGGGTAAACTCCGTTTTACCCGTCACGGCTCCATCCTGAAAAGACAGCCACAGGCGCTCCGTCACCTGTGCGGAAAAGGCAGGCTTTCTTCTTTTACAGCAGGGCCATTCCCCGATCCTCGCAGCCCGGCCCTGCCACGCCTCCCGCC
The DNA here is from genome assembly GCA_937973635.1 of uncultured Bacillota bacterium. Lineage (GTDB taxonomy): Bacteria > Bacillota > Dethiobacteria > DTU022 > UBA8154 > UBA8154. The sequence continues at coordinate 1,754 of CALJJZ010000047.1, forward strand.
TCCTGATCTCAGAGGAAAGAGCGGGAAACTGCCTTTTCCGTACCATTTATATCGTCCAAGGAAAGGGGATTTAAAGGGCCGTCTCAGAATATTGTTCTTCCTCCTTTGTTTTGCCGGTCCCTTTACCGCCTTTGCCGTTATGTTTTTTTAAGTTTTCCGTGCGGAAGATGCGTATCTCTCTCGGGGCTTCTACGCCCACATTGACGCTTTCGCCGCCGATGGACAGGATCTTGATCTGGATCTTATCGGCAATGGTGATACTTTCTTCTACTTTGCGCTTGAGCACGAGCATAACTTCCTCATCCTCCTTGATGTTTTAATGCGGCATCCCTGCCAAAGCGGAAACAGATCTAAAAACGGTTAGCCCAAAAGCTGCAAGATGGCTTGCGGCTTCATGTTGGCTTGGGCCAGCATGGCCGTGCCCGCCTGGAGCAGGATCTGGTTGCGAGTAAACTCCATCATCTCCTCGGCCATATCTAGATCCCGGATGCGGGACTCAGAGGAGTTGAGGTTTTCGATGGCTACACCCAGGCTGTTTACCGTGTGCTCCAGCCTGTTCTGGATGGCGCCCAGTTTGGAGCGCTCGCTGGAGACAAGGTCCATGGCCCGATCCAGGGCGTCCATGGCATGGTTGGCTTTAATACGGTCTGTAACAGATATTCCCTTTACGCCAAGGGCCTGGGAATCGAGGCGGCCGATGGCGGCCCCCACGTCCTGTCCTGGGTTGGGACCGATCTGGAAGACCATGGTGCTGTCCTTAACATGAATATGGGTAATAAAAGGGGTGGGAGTAGCCAAGGTGGCAAAGGCTCCTTTAGCATCGAACTCCGTCACCAGACCCACGCCGGCCAGGGGGTCAAACTCCACGTCGATATAGGGATGGACCACGCCTACCAGCAGATTGCTGGAGATCTGCACATCATCGGCGATCACCTCGCTGGAATCATGGGCGTTCACGACCCTTACATTGAAAATCGCTTCGGTGGAACGTTGGATCGTGGCAAAGCCGAGGGCATTGATAATATCGGCATGGCCGAAGATATTCAGCTCGCCCTGGCGCCCGGGAATAACGCTGCGCACCACCAGGGTCCCTTCGGTGGAGGTGTGAGTCCCCGCTGCTGCTTTATGCCCCGTAACATAGGTAACGAAATGGTCATGCATATTTTCCTGGAGGTAGCGCCGCTGGTCGAGGCCCTCGGCAATGGCCCTGTTCATCTTGTAGCGCAGGGTGCCCAAGGTATCGTTCAGGTCAATGGAGAAAAAGGCCCGGGTGCCATCCCCCTGCACAATAGTAATCTTCTGGGGGCTTTCCAAGAGAAAACGCCCGTTGGCATCCCAAAACTCGCGGATGTCGTAGAGGCGGGTATTGTCGTCAGCCAGCTTGCCCAGCCCGGAGGCGTAAATAAAAGTAGCAGCAGGGTCAGCGTCCCCCAGCTCCTCCACGGTAAGGGCTACCTCTCCGTCATAGGCCTGGCCGAAAGTAGAGCTCGCCTGGTCCAGATCCAGAGTGAAAAAGCGCAGCGTAGTTGTGCTGTCATTGAGGGCGTTTTCCGCGAAGGCCCACGTATGGGTAACAGTGGCTATGGCGGTAAGGGTGTGGTTGTAGTCAAGGCGGAAAACGTCGGCGTCGGCGGTGTTACCGCGGATATTTACCACAGCCTTGTCGCCCACCCTGACGCCTGCCGCTGTTCCGGCATTGTCAATGGTGATATTAACAGCACCTATGCTAACGACTGTGGTTGTAGTCAAGTCCACAACCTGGCCTGTTAGTCTATGGAAACTGTAATTACCATCCGCGTCATACTGGTGGCTGCTAATCCTGTATGTGAGCGTCTCACTAGCAGTATTAACACTTGTAACCTCAAAAAGTATAGAAGCATTATATGTTACTCCGGCAGTTAGGGAGATGTTTGCGCCGCCGAAGGTGTCGCTTGCCGTCCCCTGTAAATATTCCTGGGCAATGCCAATACTTTGGGCTGGAGCAACACCCGTCTCCGTGCTAAGCCTATAGCGTCCGTACTGCAGGTTCTGGGCGGAAAGGTCGACAATGCCGGAGGCTGGATCCAGCTGCAGCTCCTGCAGCGACCCCACGTCGTGCTTGATCATAAAAATATTGCTTTTCTGCACCTCGGCAAGGCCGATCCGCTGCGCCTGGATCTCGATGCGGTAGTTGCCGCCCCCTTGAAATTTCTGGCCGAACTGATCGATATAGCGCAGGCCGTCCCGCATGTACACATGGGTAGTGATACGGTCAGTGGAGACGATGGCAGCGGCAGAGCCATCTAGCAATTTCTTGGTATTGAACTCTGTAGCGTTGGAGATGCGGTCGATCTCGTCCTTGAGCTGGTCGATCTCCCGTTGGATCTCCATGCGGTCACCGGAGGTATAGGTCTCGTTGGCGGCCTGCACAGCCAACTCGCGCATGCGCTGCAGCATGGAGTGGACTTCGTTGATGGCGCCTTCGGCGGTCTGCAGCAGGGAGATCCCGTCCTGGGCGTTGCGCAGGGCCATGCGCAGGCCTTTGATCTGGGCGCGCATCCGCTCGCTGATGGCCAGGCCGGCGGCGTCGTCGGCGGCGCGATTGATCCTGAGGCCCGAGGAGAGCCTCTCCAGGGAGCGGTTAAGGCGGCCATCGGTGATGCTGAGGTGGCGGTACGCAGTAAGGGCGGCAATATTCTGGTTGATTCTCATCTTCTCTCCATCCTCCTTGATGGGTTAAATATACGGCCTCCGTGCCGTCCGAGAGAAAGGGAAACTTGTTTGCTTCAGTCCGGGTGCTCCCGCCTCCTTTTTGTTTTGTTTTCCGGCGCAGCGCAGCTTTTGGCCGCAGCAGCGGCGCCAAAATAAAAACGCCGCTTTTCCCGGGGCCGCTGCAGGGGCCTTCACCCCCGGAAGGCCCTTTTTCGGGCCTTCCCCGGCCGCGGTGGACGCGCGACGTCTCTGACAGACAAACTACGCAAGGGATATGCCGGGGATAAGCAACCATATCCCTCATCTGCTGTGCTTTTCACCCTCCGTGGTGCAATGCGGCGCGGCGTCCTTGCCTTGCTTCGCTTATTATATCGGCGGCGGCGGTTGGTTTGTTAAGGGCCGCAGGAGGCCTTTTACGCCCTGCCGCCGCTTTTTAAGTACTGCAGGACCTGCCCCGTAAAACGCCTCAGGTCGGGCAGGCTGGTCTGAATAATCCGGTAAAGTTCTTCGTTCGTTACCTGGTGATAAAGGTGGACCATTCTGTTGCGATAGCCGGCCATCTTCACCAGGGTGTCGCCCAGGGAGGCGTCAACTATTCCCTGCTCCGCAAGGCCCCGGGCTATGCTTTTGTATTCCCTGGACATGGCGATGCCGCCTGATTTTGCCAGAATATGCCTGCCAATATCAAATACTGCCTCCAGGGAACGGCGCAAAAAGCTCTCCGCGGCCGCAGCGTTGCGCGGCCTTAAAAAATCCGCTTCCGGCAGTGATTTCAGGGCCTCGAGCTCACGGCAATTTGTTTCAATCAGGACGAGCCTCTGTTTAAGCAGGGTATGATCAATCATCCCGTTTTTCCTCCTTGATAGCAACTTCTTCCAGGAACTCGTCCAGGTACCTATCTAAAAAAGGTTTGAAATCGGCTGCCCGGCGCAGGACGTCTTCCTCGTATGCTTCGCGGAACGGCGGATCGCTGCAGTATATACAGATGCCGCAAATAACTTCCGCCTGAAAAACTGCATGGTTTTCCTGGGCGAAAACAAGGTCCAGGGGCAGGGGCAAAAAGAGCGCTTCAAGCTCATTATAGAGGTCGGCATAGAGGTCGGGGATAAGTTCTGCCGGAGGCAGCGCAGGCGCAAAGACCAGGCCAAGATCAAGATCTGCCAGGGGGTCATCCCCGCTGCAGCCTTTGCCTTCCAGTATGTCCAGGCCCGCCTCGGCCTGCGAGCCAAAAAGATAGGCGAGGGCCACATTATGGCTGGCGCAGATCTGTTTTAATTTCTCCCTTTTAGGCACATTATGCAAAGTTGTTCACCGCCCGGTACTTACAGCACTACTTGACCAAAATTATAACACAGGATTATGCTAAGTTCAAACAAATAGCGCAATAATTGCTATATTTTCTATTATTAGCCAAAAATAAAACCCGGCGGCCGACCGGGCTTTCCCTAAAGGAAACGGGGAAAAAATATGGCAGACAAACCACGCTTTGCACCGTTGGTAGCACAATAATTTATTATGTGTTACCGCTGTTTTTTTTATTTCGCCGGCGGCGTTAAATATTCCTGCCCGGGACTGCAAATTTTTTGTAAAAAAAAACAGGCTTTGGGCAAAGCCTGTGAGAAAGGGTAAAGTTTAAGGAGAACAGGGCCCGTTCTCTGCGCATAAACAATATCGGCAGCTCCCGGCCCTTTTTAAAGCCCGGCGCCGCGGCCCGGCAGGAGTAAGAAAAAACGCGGCGAAATAAAAAGCGTAGGTCATTGCGATGCACCGCGGGGGAGCCATGCGCAGAATACGCATCAAAGATCTAAAGCCCGGCTATATGCTGGCCCTGCCCATCAACCTGCCACGCACCGGAGTAGCCCTGCTTAAAGAGGGCGTCGAACTGACGCAGAGGCATATCGCCTACCTGCGGCAGTACGGGCTGCAGGAGGAATTCTGTTTTATTTTCGACGGCTCCGAACAGCGGCAGCCTTCTTTGGAAGACCGCGTAATCCTGCAGCATTTCCGCGCCGATATTTTGCGCAGCATTGAAAATATGGAGCTGCAAAATACCCTCGTCTCCACTTACATTGCCCTGGAAGACCTGGCGGACAGGATAAAGAGCAACAGCGCCCTAGTGCTCCAGCCCGTCCAAAAGGTATCCGAGAAGCTGATGCGCCAGGTGCTGGAGCACAACGACGTCATGCTGCAGCTTGCCGCCCTCAAGGCCATACACGAGTACACCTTCTGCCATTCTGTTAACGTAGCCATCTACGTCGTTTCTTTCGGCAAATTCCTGGGGCTGAGGGAGGGCACCCTGCAGCAGCTGGCCCTGGCCGGGCTGCTGCACGACCTGGGAAAATTAAGCATCCCCGCGGAGATCCTCGACAAGCCCGGCAGGCTCACCGCGGAAGAGTTCAAACAGGTCAAGGGCCATACCTATGAAGGCTACCGGCGCCTGGCGGAGAAAACGGGCGTGGGCAACGACGTGCTCCAGGCTGTGCTCATGCACCACGAGCGCTTTGACGGCAGCGGCTACCTCCTGGGCCTGCAGGGCCAAAAAATCCACCCCTGGGCCAGGATGCTGGCCATCGTGGATATCTACGACGCCCTCACCTCCCGCCGCTGCTACCGGGAGGCCGTGCTCCCCCACGAAACGGTGGACTACCTCATGGCCCTGAGCACCCAGGGAGCCCTGGATTTTAAGATGCTCAGCGTCTACCTGCGGCATATGCCCGTTTATCCCGGAGGCCTGAAGGTTACTTTGAGCACCGGGGAAAAGGGGGCCGTGGTGGAGACGACGCCGGGGTTGCCGCTGCGCCCCGTGGTGGAGGTCTCCTCCCTGGCCGGGGGCAAACAGCCCGGCAAAGGGGCCCCCGCCGAACCGGTGAGCATTAAACGCAAAAGGGTCGACCTTGCGGCCAACCCCACGGTCTTTATCACCAGCATCGACGCCCGCTGACCCTTAGGCTTCTAGGCCTGGGCCGCCGCCTGGATAAAGGGCCTGGGCCAGGCGGTAGGCCTCTACGCCCCGGCGGTGGTAGTAGCTCACGCTGCCCTCCGCCGCCCGGTCGGGCAGCCTTGTTTCCACAACTATCCTTAAAGGCCGCCTGCCCGCAAAGGGCTCGGAGACGGGAGCCCGGTGCGCCTCTCCCGGCCCGGGCGGGGCTGCCGTCTGCCCGGCGGGGCGGCCCTGCCCCAGGAGGATGCGCAGCAGCCGCTCGTACGAGGCGTGGAACTCCTGCGTATTCTCCAGCGCGCTCCCTGTTTCCGGCCGGCCCTTTTCTTCGGCCCGGCCCATCTCCGTGCGGGGCGGCGCTGTCATATTCGTACGGTTGGCGGCGTTTGCCTCCAGGCGGGTGCGTGGATTAAGGAATTCTACGGCATGGCGCGTGTCGGTCTGGGCCTCCACGCGGTTGCGCATCTCCGGCTGCATGGCCGGGTCGGGGGCCGGCGGGGGCGCCTGCTCCCTTTGAAAGCCGTTGGGGATCAGGCCCGGTTCGCGGATATTGTGCAGGGGCGTAATACGCAAGGCAGAAGACCTCCTGGAAATTTACTTTTCTTTATCTTCCACAAAAGGGGTATCCTTCTCCTGCTTTTTGAGGGAGGGGAGAGGCGTAAATTGCAGCTTTTTAAGCCTGCCCGCCATCTTGGCGGCCGTGCCCGCAGCCCGGATATTCTCCTCCAGGATGGCTTCATAGATTTCGCGGCGGTAGATGGAAACATCCCGAGGGGCCCTGATGCCCAGGCGGATGGCGTCGCCGTTGATCTCGACGACGCTGATTTCAATGTCATCGCCTACCATAATACTCTGGCCTTTTTTGCGCGTCAGCACCAGCATCCCTGCTACCATCCTTTCGCCGGCAAAAAAACAGGCACTCCACCCCAATTTAATTATAGCATAGCCAAAAGAGGGAGGCAATGCCCGCAGGGCCCGCGCCAAAAATTTCCGCCTATTTCCCCGGCTTAAAGGCCCGTAACTGCTTTTTTAAGGCTCGGGCTCCAGGGGCAAAGGAGTGCGCATCTCCCCGATGCGCTCGGGGATAATGAGCTGTTTGGCCAGGCGCCGCGCCACATTAACGACAATGGGCGCCGAAAGGTTGGTGGAAAGCTTTCCCTCCCCCAGCACTGTCACCGTGGTAAAAACCAGGGCGTCCTCCTGGCGCTCCAGCTCAATTTCTTTTTTGTCCTGCTCGCTTAAATCGACGGCGTAATGGGGGAAACAGGGAAAGGGGTCAATCAAAATCAAGCCCACTTCCGGCTCGTCCAGGGACTGCAGATAGTAAAAAAGGGGGTTGTCCTCCACCCTGTGCAGGCTAAACCTTTTGTTATGGCCCAGGCCTGGCAAGCCTTTGCGGAAAAAAATAGCCTCTTCTGTTTTTTCCTCTTGTTCCCGGGTATGCAAATTGGCCAAACTGTCCATCACAATCCACCTTCAACGGAAGTTGCCCCTTCAGCTGGTAACTCCATTATTTTACCATGGTTCGGCGGCAGAGGCTATCCTTTTTTCACAGCCCTAGCGCAAAAAGTCCACCAGCGAGGGGTAGATCATGCGCGCTCCCGTAGCCAGGGCCGCCTGGTAAACAGTCTCCTGGAGCGTAAATTCGGTGATGATCTCCGCCATATCGATGTCTTCCAGCTTGGAGCGCAGCTCCCTCAGAAAAATATGCTCGCTGCGGTGCTGCTCCTCCGTGACCAGGAAACGCTCCATGCGGGCGCCCAGTTCCGAACGGTGTTTGAGCAGGCTGTGGAAATAGCGGTCGAGCTCCTGCAGGACCGGCCCGCCTAGGGCCTCCCGGTCGTTATGCAGGAGGGCCTCGTAGAGCCTGTTTACGGCGCGGAATAACCCCACCCCGTCTTTGCCCTCAAGGTCAAAGAGATACAGCCCGCTCATATTGGCAGGGACGGCATTGCCGGGGGCAATCTCCAGCAGCCTCTCCCCGCCGTCCCCCAGAAAGTAGGGCTCGCCGGCGGCAATGAAATTAAAAATGGCGGCAGGGTAGCTGTCGTATTCCTCGTCCGGGACGCCGTAGCGTAATATCTCTTCCTGGCTGCGGTACTCCTGGGCGGCGGCGGTGCCAAAGCTGCGGAAGGTAGCCTGGATCGTGCTGGTAATCAGCTTGCCGTTTGTGTGGTCGATGTCAAAGAATTTTAAGGTCGTGTTTTTGGCCTCCGCCGGCGGGTCGGGGTCAAAGACGCCCCGGGCAAAATACCAGTCCAGGCCGGCGCCGACTGTGGGGCGCCCGCTGGCGTCGGGGCGCCCGTAATCACGGTGCAGGGTAAAACGGTCAAACTCCTCCGTGGAGCTGTAAGCTGCCGGCGGTTTGAGCTGCAGGACCAGCTTATCCCCCACCAGCGGCAGGTCGTGCTCAAAGGTTAAAGTTTCCACACTGGAGACCCCAAGGGAAACGTCCCCGCCTCCCGTCTGGAAGGTAATGAGCTGCTCCCCCAGGTACAGGCGGTTAAGGTTGAGATATATATCCTCGTCGCTGCGCTGGCCGTAGGAACCTTCATAATTTCTCCCTTCCACGTCCCGCAGCAGATAACGCACCGCCAGGCGGACAATGCGGTCACCGGGCTCGCCGTCGATCTGCTCCTGCAGCTCCGCCCTTAAGTCCTGGTGGCGTACCGCTTCCACAATCTCCAGCGCCACGGAACCGCCCAGAGCGGCAGTGCTGTCGTAGGAGAGCTCCAGCCGGTCGGTGCCGAAAAAGCCCGCCCGGGCCGCCTGCAGGTATTGGGAAACCACGGTTACGGTGGGGCCGGTAAAGCAGTTCACCTGGAAAATTTCCGGGTCCGTGGGAGTGACCGCCAGAGAAAAGGGGCCTTCTGGGATATCCGTACGCACAAAGCGCACGCTGTCAAACTCGCTGTCGCCGGTGGTATCCACGCCCGAGGCCGCAAGATATAAAGACAGCACCGGGTGGGAGGCCACCGCAGCGATGATGTTGGCTATGGCCCCGGGGACGTCGTCGTCGGCCCCCGCAGCGGTCACGGTATAGGCGTCGCCGTCAACGGTAAACTCAAGGGTAACTTCTGCGGCCTGGCCTCCGGGCCCGGAGGTAACGCGGCCCTGGACGTAGCTCAGGCTGGTCCTTTCCGTGCTCACGGCATAGCTGCCTGCCGCCAGGTTTTCCACCTTGAGGCCGATGCCGCCGTCTGCGCCGGCAAGGAGCCCTCCCGCAGGGTTAAGCCACGTCTGGAGCATGGCCCCTGTCTCCCCGGCAAGGGCAAAAGGCTTCTCGTCCGTGCGGTGCCCGCCAAAGAGATAGAGCCCGGCCAGCTCCGTGTTGCCGATACTGATGAGGTGTTCCAGCAGCTGCCTGACTTCGGGCGCCACGGCAAGGCGGTCGGCAGCGGTAAAGATTTCGTTGGCGGCGTAAACGGAGAGCTCCCGCAGGCGCTGCACGGTATCAATGGTTCCTGCCAGGGCATCCTCCGTGGCCGAGAGCCAGGAGATCCCCTCGCCGATATTGCGGCAGTACTGGGCATTACGGGCCAGGGCAGTCCCGGCAAGACGCATCACTTTATATGTCCCCACAGGGTCCTGGGAGGGCCGGTCAAAGATCCGCCCCGTAGAAAGCTGGTTTGAGCGGATGCTCAGGTTACGCATATTTTGTTTTAGGTTCCGGGTAACACCGTGGGCCAGCATCCGGTGCGTCACACGCATCTCTTTTAACCTCCCGTCTTTTATGGTTAACGGCCGCTTACCTTCCCAGGGTGCCGATGAGCATCTCCAGCATCTGGTCAAAGGTGCTCATATATTTCGCCGCTGCGTTGTAGGCATGCTGAAACTGGATGAGGTTGAGCATCTCGTCGTCCAGGGATACCCCTGAAACCCCCTCCTGGTGCTCGCGCATATTATAAGCCAAGGCATACATGGCCAGGGCCATGCGCTCGCTCTCCCTGGCCGCCACGCCCAGCTCGGCGATCCTGCCGCGGAAAAAATCGTGGAACGTAGCTTTGCCGCCCTGCAGCGCTTTTTCTTCCCGCAGGCGGGCGATGGCCAGGGCGCCGGCGCCGTCACCGACCCCCCGGTTGTCTGCGGCAGCGGCAATATGGGCCACGTCCTGCAGGATCTCCAGGCTGAGGCGGAAATTTTTGGCGGCACGGTGGATATAGGCGTTAAGATTGCTGGGCTGGTAGGGCCCGACGTTGAAAAGGGCCGCCTCCGTCTCCGTCTCCAGGGTTCCCAGCGTTACCTGTAAACGTACCTCCCGGTGCGCGCCGCTCTCCGCGTCGAGCTGAAAAAACTGCAAGGTGTTTGTCCGGTTGTCGAAACCGCCCGGCTCCAAAACCTGGCGGTACAGGTTCCCACCGCCCTGATAGCCGAAAGTGAGGGCCTGGTCATCCACCGCCCTTGCGGCCGTAACCGTGACCACAAACTTGTCCCCTGCGGAAAAATTGCCCACCGCCTCCAGGACCAGTTCCAGCTCCAGCTCCAGGCCGTTTTCCGCGGTATAGGCAAGGGTGTTGCCCACGCCGCCGGTATAGAGCTTTTTAATCCCCTCCCCGTAGCCTGCAGTCCCGTCCTTGTGGGTGTGGTAGAGGTAGTAACGGACGAATACGTGGTCGTCGCCCACTTTTGTCACTTCAAAAAGCAGGGAGGAGTTCAGCTCCACGCCATCGTCCACCGCCACACCCTGCACGAGGCTGCCCCTGTTCAAGCTGTAGGTGGCGACAACGTCGGCAGCGGCGTCGGCACCGGCCGAAACAAGCAGGGTATCGAGGGCATAGGCGCCGTCCAGCGGGATATGGGCGAGCTTTTGGTCTATCTTTACGCCGGTGATATTGTCGGCGCCGCCAAGGTCCAGGGTAAAGGGATCAATGACCAGATCCCCCGGCATCACTTCCCTCCAGGGAGCAAAGAAGTTGATGCCGGTGCTCCCCTCCAGGCCGTAACCCTGGCGGTGCAGCGTATTTACCTGCTGCACAAGGCCGTAAACCAGCTCGTCCAGGGCGCGCTGGCAGCCGAAAAGCTCGTCGTTATAGGACTGGAGCAGCGCCTTTAGTTTGCCGCCCGTAATATTTAAAAGGGAGTCCATCTCGTTATAGATCAGGTAATAATCGCGCAGGTCCTCCTCGTCCAAAAAATAGCGCCCTTCCAGGGCAAAATAGCGGCCGTCCTGCACCAGGATGCGCCCCCCCGCCAGCACCTCCACGCCGCCGTTGTCTTTTTTAATGGTGCGGATATTTAGGAGCTCGCTCAATTCCTGCAGGCGTTTGTCCCGCTCGTCCAGCATCTCGTTGGATTTGGTGCCGATGGCCTGCATAAAAATGATCTTTTTGTTCAGCTCGCTGATTTCCCGGGCCAGGGCATTCACGTCGTCTAGGGTGGCCTGGAGCTCCTTCTCCAGGTCATGTTTGACTTCATCCAGGCGGTCATAGACCCCGCCGATCACGCCAATAAGGGTCAAAGCCTGTTCCCGCAGGCTGACGCGGGCGGCATAACTTTCCGGGTTCACGCTCAGCTCCTGCCAGGCGTCAAAAAAATCGCTGAGGGCCGTATTAATCCCCAGCTCCCCCGGCTCCAGGAAGATCACTTCCATCGTCCCCAGCGTCTCCCCCAGCCGCTCCCAGTAACTCATCCCCGTAAGGGCGGAGAGCAGCTGGTTGTCGTAAAACTCGCTGCGCAGCCGGTCAATATCCGAGACCTCCACGCCGGTGCCGGGCGGGGTAACAACCCCCGGCACAGCCGCGGGGATCACCGCCTTCATGTGCTGGATCTGCCGTGTATAACCTTCCGTGTTGGCATTGGCAATATTCTGGCCGGTCACCTTGGCCCCGTTTTGCATCACGTGGATAGCCCGGCGGCCGATCTCAAAACTGCCGAAGGTGCTGCTCATTCCATACACCTCGCGTTTTAGTATTTAGGCAATTCCCCACCCTTAGGAAGTATTGCCAAAGGTTTAAAGGATCAAGCGTTGGAGTCCAGGAGCCCCGCCCGCAGGAACTGACCCTGTATTTTTTCTCCGGCGGCACAATAAAGGCTCTCCCCGGCATCGGGCGCCAGCAACTGCAGGGCCTGCCGGACAAGACGGCGGTTAAAAAGGAGCAGGCGCCGCGTTATTTTTTGCTTGTGCTGCAGGGTTCCGTGCAGGGCCAGGATGGACTGGCGGAGCCGCTCCAGCTCGGCCGCGCCGGGGGGATCTTCCCCGGAGAGGTACTCCTTTAAGGTCAAGCCGGCGGGCATGGCCGCCCGGCGCTCTTCTTCCAGCGCCTCCATGGCCGCTGCCAGCTGCCCCTTTTCCCCGTTAAGTTCTGCCAGGGCTTTGCCGTCCCGCTCTACGAGGACGGTATAAAATCTGTCTTCCAGCTCCACGGCCTCCTGCAGAACCTTTGCTTCCTTTTCCAGGATCTCCAGTAACTTCAGGCTATTGACCATAAAAAATCCCGGCTTTCAAACACCAGCGGGCGAAAACCAGGAATTTCCCTCCTTATATGTTATTATTTTACATAAAGTTGGGTAAAGCCCCCCTGCCCTCTACCCTGACCTTTAACTCTCCATCTTACCGGTTAAAAGCTCAGGGCGTACGCCCTTCTTCCATAGCCCGCAGGATGGCCTCGGCCAGCTCCCCGGCGTCAACCTCGTAGGCGCCGCTTTCTATGAGGCGGGCCAATTCAGCCAGCCTTGCGGCGCGGGAAGGCTCCGTCTCTTCCAGGCGCCCCAGTATTTTTTTCAAAATCTCGCTGTCAGAAGAGAGCTCCACTCTGTCCCCCCGAGATACGGAAGGCGCGGCGGGAGACTTCTCTTTGCCCCGCACCTGGCCCTGTTTCATGATCTTATCCACAAGGCTGATTATTTCCGGGCGGTTTACCTTCATCTACCTCACCCTTTACGCTTATCCGGCATGAGGTTCCGGCAGCTGACCTCCATGAACCGCATAAAGCTGAGCTTCCTTTCAATTACTTTATCGTCCCTGCAAACAAATTTTTAAAGGGGCGCAAAAAAACAATTGAACCTGCTGCGCCAGGCTCAACTGCTTTACCCTAACCAGACAATATAACCATACAACTTGCTTTAACACAACTTGCTTTAACCTGCTCCGGCTGCCTTGCGCCCTGCTTTAACCGCCGGACCCCGCCCCCACAGCGGCGGCTTTTTCCCTCTCCCGCCCTTTGATATAGAGGGCCAGATCCGCCACGCGGCAGCAGTAGCTCCATTCATTGTCGTACCAGGTAACCACCCGCACCAGGTTTCCCCCTGTGACCATGGTGCTGAGGCCGTCGACAACGCTGGAATGGGGGCTGCGCCTGTAGTCCACGGAAACCAGGGGTTCATCGCTGAAGGCCAGCACCCCGGGCATCTCCTTTGCGGCGTTTTTAAGGGCGCCGTTTACTTCCTCCGCCGTCACCTCCCGCTCCAGCAGGGAGACAATATCCAGCAGGGAAACGGTGGGCGTGGGGACACGCACGGCAAAGCCGTCGATGCGCCCCTTCAGCTCGGGCAGGACATCGCCCACGGCCCGGGCGGCCCCGGTGGAGGTGGGGATCAGGGAAAGAAAAGCGGCACGGGCGCGGCGCAGATCCTCGTGGGGGTAATCCAGCAAACGCTGGTCGTTGGTATAGGCATGGGTCGTATTGATAAGGGCTTTTTGCAGTCCAAAATGATCATGGAGCACCTTTACCACCGGAGCCAGGGCGTTGGTGGTGCAGGAGGCATTGGAGATCACGTAGTGCTTCTCCGGCTGGAATTCCCCTTCATTAACCCCCATGACAATGGTAATATCCGGGTCTTTCAGCGGTGCCGTAACAATGACGCGGCGCACGCCCCCCTGCAGGTGCAGGGCCGCCGCCGCGCGGCGGCGGAAAACGCCCGTAGACTCCACGACCAGCTCCACGCCCTCTTCCCCCCAGGGGATACGGTGCGGCTCCTTCTCTCCAAAAGTGCGCACCTGCTCCCCGTTCACGCGCATAAAACCCTCCCCCGCCTCCACGGTGTAAGGGAGCTTGCCGTACAGGGAATCATAGGTAAGGAGGTGCGCCAGGGTTTTACTGTCGGCCAGGTCGTTGACGGCCACCACCCGGGCCCCTTCTTTCTCCAGCAGCGCCCGGAAGGTAACGCGGCCCACCCGTCCAAAGCCATTGATGCCGATCCTTATGGTCATCCCTTTCCCCCTCTTTTTTTTCCCTTTAAGCCCTTTCCCTGTTTGGCCTCTGCCCGGCGGCACCGGCTTATTTTCTCCCGGCGCCCTTTTGTTTATCCTTAAGTTGCCCCGCTTTACGGGGATGGATTCTTGACATCTTCTGGTTTTTCTGGGACAATTGTAGCAGTTTAAGCACCGGGCAGGGGAAAACCTTGCCCACGGCCGCGGTTGCTTTACGGTTTTTTTCTCAAACTGACTGAGCGGGGGTGGGGAGGAAAGTATGGAGAAGATTCGTGTGGCCGTTAGCGGGGCCCTGGGACGGATGGGCCGGGAAGTCTGCCGCACCGTGCTGGCCACGGAGGGCCTGGAGCTGGTAGACGCTTATGACAGCCGCGCTGCAGGGGAGGACCTGGGGCCTGTCCTCGGCACCGCCCCAACAGGCATTGTTGTGCGGGAATTAACGCCGCAGCACTTGCAGCAATACAGCCCCCAGGTCCTGGTTGATTTTACCACCCCCCTCTCCGTGATGCAGAACATCACCCTCTCCCTGGAAGCCGGGGTGCGGCCCGTCGTAGGGACAACGGGCATTACGGGAGCAGACCTCGAACATATCCGGGAGATGGTAAAAAAAAGGGGGATCGGGGCCATTATCGCCCCTAATTTCGCTTTGGGAGCCGTATTGCTGATGAAATTCGCCGCCGCGGCCGCCCGCTTTTTCCCTCAGGCGGAAATTATCGAGCTGCACCACGACCAAAAGATCGACGCCCCTTCGGGGACGGCCCTGAAAACGGCAGAGATGATTGCCGCCGCCCGGCTGCGGCAGCCGCAAAGCAGAGAAGAGCTGATCAAACTGCCGGGGGTAAGGGGCGGGCTGCAGGACGGCATCAATATCCATAGCATCCGCCTCAGCGGGCTGGTGGCCCACCAGGAAGTGATCTTTGGCGGAGAAGGCCAGACGCTCTCGCTGCGCCATGACTCCTATGACCGCCGTTCCTTTATGCCGGGCGTGGTCCTCGCCATTAAAAAGGTTCCCGCCCTGGACGATTTGGTTTACGGGCTGGAAAATATTCTCGACCTCTAGCGCCGCGCCCCTGACGGCAGCGCTCCCGCACCTTCAGCCGGGCCCCCGCATATCATAAAGGGATCCCCCGGGAGGTGCTTTTTTATGCAGTTTCAAGGGAAAAAAATCGGCCTCGCCACCACCAGGGCGCAGCTTAAAAATACAGCCGTTTTAAAAGGAGTTTTAAGAGAAATGGAAGGGATGCTCACAGAGGGGGCGGAGCTGCTGGTGATCCTCCTCGACGCCATGGCGCAAAGGGAGGCGCAGGGGGCAAACAGCTCCTCCCTGGCGGGGCTTCTGCAACGGCTCCGGCCGGCCGCCGGAGGGGAAAAAGGGGCCGGCACTGCTGCCTCCAGGCCCGGCCCGGGCGGGGCGGGGAGCGGGCCTGTTTCATCCTTGACCCTGGATCTGCTCGTGGTTGTCTCCGGTTTTGCCGGGGCCCTGGAAGACCTGGCCCGCCTGGCGCCGGAGGACTGCCCCGCCGTCCCGCTCCTTGTGCTCTTCCTCCCCTGTCCGGGGGAGGAGCCGGCCCTCTCCCGCCTTTCCTCTCTCCTGGGGAAAAAGGGAGTTTATTTTGTCCCCTTCGGGCCGTTAAACGGCGGCCTCCAGCGGGACAGCAAAGGCGGCCCGCCTCCTTTTTGCAGCCGCATCGACCTGCTCGGGGCGGCCTGCGCCGCCGCCCTGGCAGGTTGCCAGCTGAAGCCTTTTATCTGGGATAACCACTCTTTTCCCCACTAGGCTTTAGAAGACAGCGGCGGCGCCCCCTTTTCTCAAGTACACCTGGCGTTCAGCCAGTCCAGGCCCCTTTTTACGGCGGAAGGGTGGCGGCGCAGCTGATGGGGGGCAGCGGGGAGGATCACCAGCTCCGCCCCCGCCCCCGCCTGCCGGTACAGCCGGAAAGCATGGCCGAAGTGTATGAGCTCGTCTCTGCTGCCGTGCATGAGCAAAAGGGGACGGGGCGCCACAGCCCCGATCTTAAAGAGAGGGGAGCTGCCATAGATCCGCCCCATCCATTGCCGGGGGTCCCCGGGAAAGGAGGGGTCCCGGATAATGCCGCGCTGCCGCAGCGTCTCCAGTATGCGCCCGCAGCTTCCCGGGGGGAAAAGGCTGAAAAATTCCGCCGGGGAGGCAGCCAGGATTAAACCCTTAACCCTCCCGTCGCCGGCCGCCACAGAGCAGGAGACAGCCGCCCCGGCGCTGAAACCCCAGAGCAAAAAGGCGCCTTCGCCCCATTCCTTTTCCAGGCCGTCCAGGGCCGCCGCCAGGTCGCGCTGCCAGCCGGCCAGGTCAAAATCGCCCTCGCTTTCCCCTGTACCCCGGAAGTTAAAGTGAAAAGTGGCATAACCTTCCGCCGCGCAGCGCCGCGCCAAGGCCGGGTAGCCGCCGTCCTCTGCTGCTCCACCCTC
This sequence comes from uncultured Bacillota bacterium, assembly GCA_937973635.1. GTDB lineage: Bacteria > Bacillota > Dethiobacteria > DTU022 > UBA8154 > UBA8154. The sequence continues at coordinate 17,977 of CALJJZ010000047.1, forward strand.
CGTCGTTGCCCCTGGCGGCGGCGCGGCGGGGATGCCGTGGCAGAGGACAAGGAGGGGGCTTTTTTTTCTCCGCTCCGCCGCGGCATACAAATAGCCCTTGAGTTTTAGTCCGTCACACTTAAACAGGTATTCTTCTCCCTGCGGGGGCAAAGAGGCATACCTCCCTGCAGCGTATATTTCCCGGGAAATAACGACAAAACTTTCCCCGTTACATTATAAAGGGCCTTTACCTTTTTGCAAAGGCAATTATTACCGCAAGCTCTCCTGATTAAAGCCCTTTCCCCGGGGAAACCCTTAACTGTAGGCAGTAAAATCGTTCAGTTCAAAAAAAGGAGCCCGCGTATGAAATTACCCCTGCCGGCTTTAGCCCTAGCTGCCCTGGCCGGAGCTTTGATGGCGCTCCAGGGCGCCTTAAATTCTGCCCTGGGGAAAAAAATCGGCCTGCTGGAAGCCACGGCCATTGTTTTGCTTATCGGCACCCTCACCGCCGGGCTGGCCCTCTTTCCCCTGGGTCTTGGCAGGGGCAGCCTGGGGAGCCTCGGCCACGTCCCCTGGTATTTGTTTACAGGCGGACTGCTCATTGTCCTCATTACCTACGGCGTTGTAGCCAGTATGCCCCGCCTGGGAGTGGCCAACGCCACCACGCTCATTGTGGCGGCGCAGGTCCTCACCGCGGCATTAATCGACCATTTCGGCCTTTTCGGGCTGCAGGCCATCCCCTTCTCCTTCTGGAAAGCCGCCGGCCTCGCCCTCATCGCCGCAGGAACACGGCTGATCTTCATGTGTTAAACTGCCGAAAATGATGTCAAAAGAGGTAAAATATGATAAAATCTAAGTAACCTTAAGCTTTATCTTGTTTAAAAAAAAGAAAAATGCGCGGGAGGTGCAGGGCCGGATTTATTCCGGAGAAAAGATGGAGACCCTCAGTGTCATTAAATCCAGGCGCAGCGTACGGCGTTTTCAGAAAACCCCTTTCCCGGAGGAACTTTTAGTCAAGATCCTGGAAGCGGGGCAGGCGGCGCCTTCAGCGGGCAACGTCCAGCCGTGGCGGTTTTTTGTGGTGCGGAACAGGGAAAAAAAATTAAGGCTGGCCGATGCGGCCCTGGGCCAATCCTGGCTTTTAAACGCGCCGGTAATTATCGCCGTATGTGCCGACCTGGACCGCTCCCAGCGTTCCTACGGGCGCCGCGGCAGCGAGCTCTACGCCCTTCAGGACACCGCCGCCGCCATCCAGAACATGCTCCTTGCCGTAACTTCCCTGGGCCTGGCTGCCTGCTGGATCGGGGCCTTCCGGGAAGACCTGGTGGCACCGCTACTGGGCGTAGACGGTAAAAAGATGCGGCCTGTGGCCCTGATCCCCATCGGCTATGCGGCAGAGGCCGCCACTGCGCCGCCGAAATTCAAGCTCGATGACGTCGTGGAGTACGTGGACTGACAGGGCCAAGCAGCGTAAACACCTGAAAAAAGAGGAATGGCAGCCTCGCCCTCTGCCATTCCTTCCCCGGGCCGGGCAGGATGATCTTTTTTATTACTGCCCTTTTTCCTGCCCTTTTGCCGTAAAAACGTCGAGGAGATGCCGCAACTCCATGGGCAGGGGGAAGGCGATAATATTCCCCTGCTGCCCGGCAATTTCGGGGACGGTGCGCAGCACGCGCATAAAAAACCCCCCCGGCTGCCGGGCGAGGATCTCCGCCGCTTCCGCCAGTTTTTGCGCCGCCTGCTTTTCCCCTTCCGCCTGGATCACAATGGCCCGCCGTTCCCTTTCCGCCGCCGCCTGGCGGGCGATGGCCTTCTGCAGCCCCTCGGGGATGACCACATCTTTTATCTCCACGGAAGTAACCTTGATGCCCCAGGGGTCGGTGGCATCATCCAGGATCTTCTGGATCTGCTGGTTCAGTTTGTCCCTTTCCGCCAGCAGCTCATCCAGCTCTGCCTGGCCCGCCACGCTGCGCAGGGTCGTCTGGGCAAGCTGCCCTGTAGCCTCCCGGTAATTTTCCACGTTGACGATGGCGTTGTTGGCATCGACGACACGGTAGTAAACCACCGCATTTACGCTGCAGGTTACGTTGTCCCGGGTGATTACCTCCTGCGTGGGCACGTCCAGGGTAATTACCCGCAGGGAGACACGCACAAAACGGTCAATGACGGGGATTAAAAAGACCAGCCCCGGCCCCCGGGAGCCAACCAGGTGGCCCAGCCGGAAAACTACCAGCCGCTCGTATTCCCGCACCACTTTCAGCGCCGAATAGAAAAAGATAAAGATGATAAAAAGCAATGCCAGGATAGCTTCCATACCTGTTCCAGCCAAAGGAAACAACTGGCTCCATATTTCCTCCAGCATGGATTAACACCTCCTTGCTTTAATAATTATTTTTTTCAGCTCTGTTCGTCGTCTCCCTTTGTCCCCGCGTTTGTCCCGGGAAACGTCTGTACAATCAAAGTAAGCCCTTCCTGCTTGATTACCTTCACGCTGGACCCTGCTTTTACCGTAGAGCCGTCTTCCGTCCGCGCCTGCCAGAGTTCGCCCCGCATCCTTACGGTGCCGCGGGGCGCCAGCTCCTGCACCACTTCCGCCTGCGGCGCGGCACGGAAAAAGGCGCCGCTCTCCTTCCAGCTGCGGCGGGAGCGGAGCAGCACCGTGGCAATGAGGAAAAAGAGCAGGCTTACGGCGATCACCATACCCGCAGCCGTGGCCCGGAAAGAAGCATACCACCCCTCCGCCATCAGCGGCTCCTGCGGCAGCAGGATGGCGCCGATTAGAAGGCTGAGCGCCCCGCCGATGCCGAGAATACCAAAACCGGCGGTGAAGATCTCCCCTATAAGGAGGGCAAAGCCCACCACCAGAAAGATAACACCCATAGTATTCGTATCAAAAAGGCCGATGCCGTAAATACCCAGCAAAAGGGCGATGGCCCCCAGCACCTCGGGGACAAACGTCCCCGGCATACCCAGGCCGAAATAGATACCCAGGCCGCCGACCATGAGCAGCATAAAGGCGATTTGGGGATTGCTGACCTTGTCTTGGAAACGTTCCTGCAGGTTCATCTCCGCCTCCAAGATAGGCGCGCCTGCCGTGGCAAGGGTATACTTTTTGCCGCCCTTTTCCCCTTCCCAGCCGTCCAGGGCCAGCAGCAGGGCTTCCAGGTCAGGGGCCAGCAGGTCGATGACGCCCTGCTCCTTCGCTTCGATGGCATCCAGCGTCAGGTTTTCCGTTACAAAAAGCTCCGTCAGCTCATAAGGCCGCCCCTTTTCACGGGAGATACTGCGTATATGCCCGGCCAGAAAATTTATGGTCTTATCCTCGGCAGGTTCCGAGCCGCCGGGGGAGAGGGAGACGGGCATCGCCGCGCCCACCGTCGTGCCCGGCGCCATGGCGGCAATATCGGAACTTACCAGGATGAAGGCTCCCGCCGAAGCGGCAATGGCGCCGGTGGGGGCCACAAAAACGATTACGGGCACCGGGGCCGCGGCAAAGGCACGGGTCAGGCCCAGGGTGGCCTCCACCAGGCCGCCGGGCGTGTCCATATGGATCAAGATTGCCTGGGTCGTCCCGGCATCCAGCGTCTCCAGCTGGCGCTGGATAAAAGCAGCCTGCCCCGCCGTGACCACGCCTTTTAGCTCGATGAGCTGGACGCTTTTGCCCCTGGCGTTTTCTGCCCCGGCAGGGCCCGGCCCGGGCAGAAAGAGGCCGAGGCCAAATACTGCCAGCAAGACAAGCAGGTTGAATAAATTGAATTTTTTTCTCAAGAGATGCCCTCCCCGGCGACCGGGCCGCTGCCACCCAACTTTAAGCTTACCCCATGGTGCGGTGTTCAATACAAAGGCTAGTGCAGGGTTTTTCCGCCCCGGTCATCGTCTTCGTCTGCAAAATCTTCGTCTTCCTCTGTCGGTTCTTCTCCGTCTGCGTCTGCATATTCGAAAAGATCCTCCCCCTCGGCCCGGACCACTTCGGTAAAAGGCAGGGAGTGAGAGGCAACCTTTTCCGTGATATAAAGGGGAGTGCCGCTGGCCAGGGCCAGGGCCACGCCGTCGCTGGGACGGGCGTCCACAACTATCTCGTTTTCGTCCTGCTCAAGGTAAATTTGCGCATAATAGGTGCCGTCTCTGACATCGTTGACCACGATTTTCAGGATCTTGGCCCCTAGGTGCCCGCAGACAGCCGTCATCAGATCATGGGTAAGGGGACGGGGGAACAGGTACCCTCCCAGTTTAAAAGAAATCACCTGGGCTTCATTCAGGCCGATGCCGATGGGTAAAACTATCTTTTCTTCCTGATCGGTCAGAAGGAGCAGGGGGTTCCGGGAGAGGTCCAGTCCCACGCCCTTAACTTTTACAGGTATCATCTTCAGCCCGGAAAAGGCCCTGCCCTCTCCGGGATTCACCCCTTTCCCTGTAGCCAGGCATGCTGTTTATTTTATATCTATATTTTATCATAATCTTTCTTTTTAACAATAGAATAAAAAAAAGCGGTTAGTTTCGGCCGCTTTTTAGTTTCCCGGAAATAATTGCTTTGCCCCGTCGGGCAGAAGTCCCAGGATGCCCTGCACCGCTTCTTCCAGGGCTTCCTTCTGCCCCTGCACGCGCCTTGAGAGCTCCTCCCGCCAGGCCTCCCGCCCAGCAAGGGCAAGCTCCAGCCTCTCCAGGAACCGCTCCGCCGTCACGGGGCCGGGAGGGGTTTCCCCTTTACCGCCCATGATCTCAAAAAAGGCCTTTACTTTCTGATCATAGGGCAGCCCCACAAAAGGGACGCCGCAGACGGCGGCAAAAATAAGGGAGTGGAGGCGCATCCCCACCAGAAGATCCAGGCCGCCAATGAGGCAGAGCATCTCCCGCGGCTTGAGCTTCTCCGTAAAGACCCTGTGCCCGGGACCAAGATCCGCCAGGAGGGAGCGCCCCGGCTCCAGGTCTTCCCTCTGCTGGAAAGGCAGAAAGAGCAGCTTTGCCCCCTTCTCCCTTTCCAGGTAAAGGCAGGCCTCCCTGGCCAGGCGATATAGGGAAGCGCCGTTTGCCGCCCCGGGCAGCGGCCTTAAAGAAACGCCCACCAAGGGCCTTTGCCCCTCTTTTTCCCCCAGGCCGTACTTACGCCGGCATGCCGCTATCTCTCCGGGGCCGGGGGGCTGCAGGGTAAAAACGGGATCGGGGGCCAGGACAATCTCCCTTGTTACTCCCAGTTCCCTGAGCAACGCCAGCGAAGCAGGGTCCCGCACGCTCAGCCAATCCACGCGGGAGAGCACCCTTTTGACGAGGCGGCGGTTCAGAGCATACTTCAGGGGGCTGATGCCCTGGGCAAAGACGGCAACCCTGGTGCCAAGGCACCGGGCCAGCTCCATCACCCCCAGGTAATAGGGCACGCTGCGCCGGCCGGTAAGATCCTGCAGCAGCCCGCCCCCGCCGCTGATCAACAGATCGGCCTGCCGCAGGGAGCGCACTATGGCCCCAATATCAGTCCGGGAGACAGCCCTGACGCCAAAGCAGCGTTGCGTATGGGCCGGATCGGCAGAAAGGACCAGCAGCTCCAGATCGGGGCGGTAACGGCGCAGTAAAGCCAGGGTCGCTTCCAGGATGGCTTCGTCACCCGTATTGTGAAAACCGTAGTAACCGGAAAGGACAACAAGGCTCAAAGAGTTCAACCCTTTTTCCAAGACTAGATAATCCTGTACTTGCTCCTTACGAGGAAAATGGCCTGGGTTTCTGCCACGGCTCCCCGGCCGTCGTCCCGGGGTGAAAGGTATAGGTTGTCCCGCTGGAGCCTCTCCCCGTCGTTAACGTTTCTTCCTGTGGTAAGATTTACCAGACCCGTCTCCTTAACGGGGACCAGCGCCCGGGCATTGCCGCTGCGCAGGATAAATTCGGTCCCTTCCCCGGTAAGCAGTTTCTTTCCCGGTTCCACCACCACCACGACGTAGGTCGGGGCCGGCTCCACGATCCGTACCGGCTCTGCCGGTACGGCCGGCCCCATAGGCAGGGATTGCCCCTGGGCAAAAGCGCTGAGCCTGGCCTCCACCCAGCTGACCGTTACCAGGGGGTCCTGTTCTGAGCCGGGGACCAGCCCCGTATTGGCACGGGCGGCCTGCCCCAGAAAAAACCCCGCCAGCAGGAACAGCGCCGCCAGCGCCGCCAGGCTCAGCAGGCGGCGCTTTGGGGGCAGCAACCGGCGGTACGGCTGCGGCAATTCTCCCTTGACTTTTTCTTTCTCCATCAACAGCCCTCCTCCCCACTAATCAGGTATGCAGCATATCAGGCGCCAGGATTCGTGAACCACTTAATTATGCAGCAGGTCTGCTCCGGTTTGGCCGTATTCTACCTGCTTCCCGACTCCCAGGGCCGTTACCAAGTTATCTAGACAAAACGGGCCATCTGCCTGACGAGGAAATTTTCCAGATCCTCGCCCTGCTCCTGCAGCCTGCGGCGTACCACCTCCACCTGGGCAAAAAGGTTTTTATCCTCCATATCCCTGAGTTTACGGTAATAACCCAGCCGCCGTCCCAGGCGGAAGTTGGCCCGCCGTTCCGGGGACATCTCCAGATAAGTATTGACCACGGCCAGCAAACGGGGCATTTCCCAGGGCAGCTGGCCCTCTATCTCCTCCAGGAGGTTGAGTATATGGTCGCTGGCTAGGTAGCTGGTAACCCTGAGGTTTTCCAGCAGCAGCTTCACTTCCCGGACAGTGCCTTCATCTTCCTGGATCTGGAATTCGCCCCGCTGCACCTTCTCCAGGAGAGGGATACCGGGCCGCAGCGCCAGGGTGCGCAGGCGGATAAAATGGGGGTTAATGGCATTGAGCACCGCTACCGTATCCAAGATATGCGCTTCCCAGTCAGCGCGGCCGCCCAGACCCAGCAACACATATTCGCTCAGCTCCAGGCCCGCCTCTTTTACTTTTTTGCCCCCCTCGATCTGCTCCGCCGCTGTAACACCCTTGCACATGGCCTGCAGCAGGGCGTCATTGCCCGTTTCCATACCGATATGCACCCTCGTCAGACCCGCTTCCCGCAGGGCTGTGAGCTGCTCCACGGAACGTTTGGCCGCCGTTTTGGAACGGGCATAGGTGGTGATGCGATCTATGCTAGGGAACTGTTCTTTGAGAAACTTGAGCACTTCCACCAGTTTGGCGGGCGCCATGGCCAGCCCGTCGGCGTCCTGCAGGAAAACGTTCCTGCCGCCGCGGTAGAGCCACAGGCCCACCTGGAAAAGTTCCGGCTTGCTCCGGTACAGCAGCTCCATCACTTCCGTGGTCACCGCGCCGCCATAACCATGCCTCATGCTCAGCGCCTTAATTTTCAGTTCCGCCTCTTTAAAAGCAAGGATATCCCCTTTTATCTCCTCCACGCTGCGCCGGGAAAATTTTTTGCCTTTATATACGGGACAAAAGAGGCACTTGTTCCAGGGGCAGTTGCGGCTTATTCTCAGAAGCAGGCTCTCCGCCTCGCTGGGCGGGCGGATGGGACCCTGTTCAAAAGGCATCTTTTGCTTCACCTCCAGTTTGTGTTATAATTTTTCACGCAAGAAAACAATAATAGTTTTTCAGACGCTTATCTTTCAGCAAAGGAGCACCGGCCTCCATGCACGACGACCCCTATACCGCGCTGCGCGAAGAGATGGTAAAGACCCAGCTGCTCCCCCGGGGAATTACAGACGCGCGGGTATTGGCAGCCTTCCGCCGCGTCCCCCGTCACCTTTTTGTGGAGGTGAGCCAGGCCCACCTCGCCTACGGCGACCATCCCCTGGCCATCGGCCAGGAGCAGACCATCTCCCAGCCTTACATTGTGGCCCTCATGACCCAGTCCCTACAGCTGCAGGGAAGAGAAAAAGTCCTGGAGATCGGTACCGGCTCAGGCTACCAGACAGCTATTCTGGCAGAGCTGGCCGGGCACGTTTACACGGTGGAACGGCTGCCCTCCCTCTCCCGGAAGGCCCAGCAGGTCCTGACTTCGCTGCAATACACCAATATCAGCTTTAAAGTCGGAGACGGCAGTAAGGGCTGGCCCGAACACAGCCCCTTTGACTGCATCCTTGTTACGGCCGCAGCGGGCGCTCTGCCGCCGACCCTGCCTGCTCAGCTGGCCGCAGGGGGGCGCCTGGTGATCCCCGTGGGCAGCGGCTGGCATCAGGATCTTTATCTCTACATTAAAAGGGAGGACGGCCTGGAACGCCATAACTTAGGCGGCTGCCGTTTTGTCCCCCTCATCGAAGAAGGCTAGTTCACCGCTGCCTCAGCTGGAGCTTGCCGCAGGCGGCAAGCTTATCCCCCAGCACCAGTAGGGCCCCTTCGACCCCCTCTAGGCCCAGGGCAAAGTCCAGAGCCTTTTCCAGGTCCGCAGGGGTACACACCAGGTTGGCCGTTGCCGTAGCCACCGCGTCGGCAAGGAGGGCATCTTCCGCAAAGATAACGGCCGCATCGGCCTTTCCCTGGCTGTACGAGGGGCCAACCGTGGCAGAGGAGGTGCAGATCCCCCGCCCCTTTCCCGGGGCCTCCACCTCTATTGACAGCCGGTTGCTGAAAGGCGAAGCCCCGGCATAGACACCGACCCTTAGCCTTTGCCGGCAGCAGAAGAAGATATCGCCGCCGTTTTCCACGATAACCTGGGAGGTCTTGCCCTGAAGGAGCCACTCTCCGGCGAGCTGGGCAAAAGCGCCGGCCACCGCCGCCATGGGGCCCACACCGGCCCGGTTCGCCGCCCGGGCCATACGCACGGCCAGCTCCGGCGCTCCGGGCCGGGCCGGGTAAGGGGTAAGGGCCCTGCGGAAAGGCAGGTCCTCTTCCAGGTATTTTTCCAGGAGGAGGCGCTGCCGCCAGATATAGTTCTCCAGCTCCGGCACCAGGGCGGAAGGCTCCACCTCCGCGTCGACGGCCACCCATAAGTCGGTTTCCTTGACCGCAAGGGTAAAGGAGCGCATCCCGGCCGGGCAGAGCTCCCGCCGGTAGTCCCTTTTAGAGGTGCCGGGAGTTTGTTTTGGCAGGTTTGTGACCATTGGCCTTTCAGGCGCCCCCGCAGCGCAAAAAAGGGGGGCGCGGCTCCTCTTTCAGTATCTTGCCTCCATGGCCCGGGAAGGACATGCTTTCAGGCAGTGTTCGCAGACGACACAGCGGTCGCCGTGGAACTCTATCTTCATTGTCGTCCGGTTCAGCTCCAGGGCATTGACAGGGCAGATTACGCTGCAGGCGCCGCAATGGGTGCAGCGCTCCTCCACCCAGATAATCTCCTGCTCCAGGGGGAACACCTTGACCCCACGCGCCTGCAGGAAATCAAGGCCGGCGGCAAAATCCGGCTTCTCCCCGCTGATCTCCACTACGATCCGCCCCTCTTTACGGGGGTTGATATCGGCTTTGAGGATATTGACCATTAAATTAAAGTCTTTGACCAGGTAATAGATAAAAGGCTGCTCTGTGACCGTAGAAGGAAAATAGAGCACCATTTTTTCTTTCATCGGTGGCGATACCCCCTTAAGTTTTCAGGGCGGGATTCCGCGCCCCGTCGGGGCAGATTTCTGCCCCCGTTTCAGCCCTCTTGCGGAAAAACCAAACGGCCGTAGGCAGGCACCCCCGCCTCCCGGGGAAGGTTAAAAGCCGGCGCCGTCAAGAGGAACTCCCCCTGCAGGATCCAGTCTTTCAGCGTGGCGGCTATCTCCCTGGCCCCGTAATAACTGGAAAGGGGGGCCGTGGGAACTTTTTTCCCGTTCACGCTGATCTCGCCGCTGCGCAGCTCGGCATAGCTCACCGTACCCAAGACCTGCCCCAGCCCCTGGGGATAAGACTCGCTGTAATCCACCACCGGGGCAAAGATCTCGCTGTCGCTCACCGCAGCGAACCTGACCACTTCTTCGTCCAGTACCGGCAGGGGGATCCCCAGGCCGACCATCAGGGAAACACCGTAGCCGAGATAGGATATGCCCCTGAGCCAGCGGGGTGACATCTGTTTAAGGTCGCCGATCACGGCAAGGGTCCCGGCCGGAGAAGTGGGGACCCCGTTGGCGCCGCGCGGCGCCAAGGGGTTATGCTGCGTGCCGTACCAGCTCACAAAACCCACGCCGCCGCCCAGGAATATCTTCGTTCCCGGCCCGATCGTCCGGTAATAAGGGTCGTTAAACAACGGAGAGAGCTGGCCCGAGGTGCTGTAATTGGCATTGCCGAGGTTGGGCTTGAGAATGCCCATATAGGTATAGAGCGTGCGGTCGGTAAGGTTGACGGCCACATTATAATTCTGGTACGCATTGCGGGGGTTAAAGAGGAAAGCTTGGGGCAGCTCTTCCAGGCGAATCATCTTCTCCAGCTTCTTGCGCGGGTAACAGTCCGTCCCGTAGGCGTAGGCCTCCAAGAGGACCTCTTTGCCCGCCACCAGGTCCTCCAGGACATGGCCGCCGCCATAATTAAACTCGCCGGGGAAATTTTTATTTTCCGGGTCTGTCTCCGGGATCTGGGTGGCGCCCAAATAAGCGTCTACCGCTGCCAGGCCGGCATAAGCTTCCACGCCGTTTAGCAGTACCTTAGACATTTTCATGCGCGGCGCAGGATGGCCCAGGTTTAAAAAAGCCCCCGAGGAACACATGGGCCCAAACGTCCCCGTGGTAATCACATCGACATGGCGGGCCGTTTCCGTAACCCCCTGTGCCATAACCATGGGAATTAACTCCTCGGCTGTGACGACAACAGCCTTTCCGGCTTGAATACGGGCATTAATTTCTGCAATGGTTTTTTTCACCAGGTCTGGCCCCTCCTTTTTACCGCACATTGGGTTATAATAAAGAAATAATACCCTGCCTGTCCCAGCGTGTCAAGGGAAGGGAGCTTCCCTTTAAAAAAGCAATCGGGGGAGTGGTAAGCTATGCAGAAACCCTGGGGTATAACCGCCCGTTATATGGCCCGGGCCGGTATTATTGCCGCCCTTTATGTCGCCGTGACCTTTACCTTCTCCGCCATCAGCTACGGCCAAGTCCAGGTCCGCCTGGCAGAGGCGCTGACCCTTTTACCCATGGTCATACCCGAGGCCGTGCTCGGCCTTTTCCTTGGCTGCCTCCTTGCCAACCTGCTAGGGCCCTGGGGGACCATTGATATTATTTTCGGCAGCCTGATTACGCTGGTCGCCGCTTTGATCACCTACCGTTTCCGCTATACGCCGGCAGCCTATCTCAGCCCCATCCTGTTCAACGCTTTTGGTGTCAGCCTCTACCTTTATGCTTTTTTCCGCCTCCCTTACTGGGTTACGGTTTTTTACATCGGTGCAGGCCAGGCCGTGGCCGTGCTGGCCCTTGGCCTACCCCTGCTGCGCCTGGTAAAAAAGCATTTCGCTCCAGATGATTGGTAAAAGGAGCGCTAACCGCTGCAGGGCTATGGACCCGGGAAAGGCGGGGGCGGAAAGGCGGGGCGGATTTAAAAGGAGAAAACCCCGCCTGTAGTTTATACCTGCGGGGTTTAGGGCTCACAAAGGTTATCTGCTTTACAACCGACCGGGTTCAACGCCGGTAATACATGAGGGGGATGAGCAGCTTCTGCCCCGCCATGAGCGGTTCGTCCTCCACCAGCCCGTTGCTCTCCGCCAGATCGGCGCTCCGGAGGCCGTAATAGCGGGCAATACGCAGCAGGTTGTCACCCTTCTTTACAACATAGACAACCATGCTCGTTCCCGGCGGTACGCGGGGCGGCACGACGACGGCGACCTCCTCCACCCGGCGCGCCTTTACTTTCAGGGCAAGGCGGCTGATCTGCAAAGTGGCCGCCTCGGCGGGGGCGTAGGTAGATTTTCCCCCCTTTACACAGAGCAGCACTTCGGCATCCTCCGGCACTCCCGGCAGGTGCAGGTAACTCTGGAACGGCTCCTCCACTTCCATGCTGAGGGGCCACCTTCCGCCGTCTCCTTTCCCGGCTGCCGGGCTGTCCGGCTCCCCAGGCCCTTCGTCCTGCCAGAAAATATCCTCCTCCCTCTTTTGTTCCGGGAGATAATAGATCTTTCGCTTCAGCATCCCCGAAACGGCCACGCCGTCGTCCTCAACCCGCACCTGCACGCTGCGCAGGCGGGGCGCTCCGGCGGCAAGCTCCTGCGGGTAGGGCAGAGGAAGGCGCTGCACAAGCTCAAGCTCTTCCCCCGCCATTCCGGCAGCACGGGGCAGTAAGAGGGGCTCTTTGTAAGTGCCGGTCCCTCTGATCTCCAGCAGCACTTCCTGCTGCAGCTGCCGCGTTACGCGCAGGAAAAGATCCACATAAGCCCGCTGCCTGGCCTTTTCGCCCTTCAGGTCGCAGGCCGCATACTCCACAACGGGGAAAAGGGAAACATGGTCGCCTTTCTGCAGGCCGGGCAGGGCAATCTCCTGTTTAAAGAACTGGCTGTTCTCGCCAAAACCGCTGCCGTCCTCGCTTTTATAAAAATAGACGGAAACAAGGTTCCCCTGGAGCAGGATCTTTTCTTTCTCCTCTTTCCATTCCAAATCGGCGAGGTAAGAGGAAAGGATTTTGAAATACTCAAGGGTGCCAGAAAATTCAAGTTCATCGCTTAAGGTCAGGGGTATGGCTTTTTCCAAAAACAGCTCTTCAAAAACCACGACTTTTCTTTCCAGCTGCTCCGGCAAAAATTTTTTTGCCCCCAGGGCCAGGGTCAGCTGCCGGTTATCCACAACGGAGAGGCAGACCTCTGTTTCCACGCTGATTTTGTAAAGGAGCTGCCCTTCCGCCTCCAGGGGCGGCCCTTCTTCGCCGAGATAAACTATGCGCCCATGGGCGTTAACCTCCATACCCGGTTCGGCCCCGGGCAGAGCCACCTCCTGGAAAAAATCCTTCTCTGCAAAGCTGACTTCTTTAAGACCTGTTTCGCTGTAAAAGTCGGCTTTACCCTCCACCCTGCCCCTGATGGCTACGCTGTCTTTACCTTCTATCCGCACCTCCAGCAAACGGATCCAGGCCGCCAGGTTGCAAAGGGGCAGGGGCTGACCCCTTTGCCGTAAAGGCGTTTCCTGCAGGAGCAGCTCGTTTTCGACCAGGCAGCGGGTCATCTTTTCTCCCACCAGGAGCCTGTGGTGAAAATCCGTGGTGATCAGCTCTAATTTATCCTTCTGCAAAGGCGTCCGTCCCATCTTTATACCTCCTTGGCAAAGCCCTTCTCCATTTATAGATATTAAGGGGGGGGACAGATTATGACAGGGAGCCGGAAGGCCATAAAAAAAACCCGTCACTGCAAGAGCACGGGATAAAGGTAAAAATTTTGCCGTTTCAATAATAATCCTGCTTGCTATTATTATTATTATTGATTACTCGCCCACGGCACAGACATTTATCTTCCTGTTGCCGCTGCAAAGGCTCAATTCCACTGTTTCTGTAAGTACGTCGGCATAACTGAAGGAAAACCGCTGATGGTAGGTCTTTTCATCCACCAGGACAACAAAAATCGAGGGATAGGTGCTTTCCAGGACCCCTACTTTTTCGAAGGCTTTACGCCTGCCCCGGTTCGCCCGCAGCCTGATCTGCTCCCCCACATGGCTCTCCAGTTCCTTCCTTATTTGAACCAGGGAATTTTTTTCCGCCATGCTGCATCACCTCAAAACTAATTTTAAGATAAAAAAAGAGATTTGTCAAGTAAAACGGCGATTTATTCCCTTTAAAACCTTACTTTCCCGCATTTTCGCTTGTTTTTACCCCTTACTTTGTATATTTATCTGCAACCTTGCTCGCCCCATAGGATTCAGGCTTAATGCGGGCATCAAAACCGCTGCCGATGACCATGCCCACCACTTCGCGGATCAGCTCCTTCGTATCCCCCGCTTCTCCCACATCCAGGTGGATCTCCACATTTAGCTGGGCGTGGCCGTTTTCTGAGAGCAGCGCGGAAAAACGGCCGGCTACATCAAGGCTCAAGGAGGCTTCAAAAAAGATACGCTGTCTCAGGCTTTCCAGGAAGCGCCTTTTTTCCCGGTAAAAAAAATAACGGCCGCCTTTACCCACACGATGGATGATGACGGCCGTCACAAAAGTAGTCTCTGCCTCATGGTGCGTCTGCGAATCGGTGCCGATAATCAGCTTGTATTGATCGCCCGGTTGTTCCCGGATGAAAGCGACAATATCGTTGAAAGTTTCCTGCAAAGTCATCTTCCCTTTACTGGGGCTGGTGAAAAGCATGGGCAAAAAGCCTTCTTCCTACTAAAGATAAGACAAAAGATCTTATAACATGGACCACCTGAAATTGCTGCCCCAAAACCCGGCTGCTTGCTTCTTTTTACTTATAATTATAAATTATTTCGCCCAGCTTTGCAAATTCGGCGAGGGAAAGGGTCTCTCCCCTGCGTCCGGGGTCGACGCCGGCCTGCGCCAGTATGGCGGCCCAATCATGCCGGCCGCCTCCGCCGACTCCCTGCAGCGCGTTTAAGAGCGTTTTTCTCCTCTTTTGAAAAACGGCGCGGACCAGCGACCAGAATAGGGGCTCATGGGGGACAGAGACGGCAGGGCGGGGAAGGGTCTCCAGCAGGACTACGGCCGAATCCACGGCCGGGCGGGGGTAGAAGACCTGGCGCGACACCTTAAAGAGCAGACTGCAGCGGCAGTAGTAACGGCAAAGGACCGTCAGGGCGCCGTAGTCTTTGCTCCCCGGTTCCGCCAGCATACGCCTCGCCACCTCCAGCTGCACCATGAGGACCAGCAACGCCGGGCGGCAGTTGCCCTGCAGGATCTGGAAAAGGAGCGGCGTCGTCAGGTAATAGGGAAGGTTTGCCACTACCTTTACCTCCTCCCGGGTAAGCGGCGCGGCCAAGCTTTCCTGCTCCGCCGCTGCGCCGGGCCCACAGAAAAATATATCCAAGTTCAGGCGCCGCACGTCCGCCTCCACAACACGGAGATTGGTCAGCCCCCTGAGCAGGGCCTGCTCCCGTAAAAAAGCGGCCAAACCCCGGTCCTGTTCAATGGCAACCACACTGGAAACGCGCTCTGCCGCCGTCAGGGAGATAGCCCCCGGGCCGGCGCCGATATCCACGACCCGGTCCTGCGGTTTTAACGCCGCCGCCTCCATAATTTTTTCCAGGATATTCTCGTCCACAAGAAAGTGCTGGCCCTGGGTACGGCGGGGCTGCAGGCCGCGGGCGCGCAGCAGCTCCCGCAGAACAGAAGGAGAGGTTATCTTTGGCGCGGCCCGGCCCCGTCCCGTCGTCTTTTGCTCCCTGTTTTCCTCCCGCTCTTCCATGAAGCCCTTCCTTTCCCCTTTACCGCCTGCCCGGTTGGTCCTTTACGGCAGAACCTTTTGCCCTTCCGTCAGCAGAATTTTCCCCTATATTAAAGACAAAAGCTATTGCTTATACTAAGAAGGGCATGTTAAGATTATTTTACGCCAAATAACGGGAGAAAATAAAGATGATACCCCTCAGGGACAGCGTCCGGCCCCGCCGTACCCCCTATGTAAATATTTCCCTCATTCTCCTGAACATAGGGGTCTTTTTGTTCACCCTTAATTTATCCCCGGGCGAACTGCTCCGGCTCTTTAACGAGTACGGCGTGATCCCCCGCGCCTTTGTCCTCTCCCTGCTGCAGGGCGCCTCCCCGGAGCAGACCTTTTTGCCCTTTGTTACTTCCATCTTCCTGCACGGCGGCTGGCTGCACCTGCTGGGCAATATGCTTTACCTGTGGGTCTTCGGCGACAATGTGGAAGACCGCCTGGGACACGGGGGCTACCTCCTCTTTTACCTGGCTGCCGGGGCCGCGGGCAGCTTTGCCCATATCGCCGCCAACATCCAGTCCGAGATCCCCACCATCGGCGCCAGCGGCGCCATCGCCGGGGTGCTGGGAGCGTACCTGATCTTTTTCCCCCGGGCCCGGGTGCTTACCCTTATCCCCATCGGCTTTTTCCTTACTACGGCGCGCCTGCCCGCGCCTTTGTTCCTTTTTATCTGGTTCATCCTGCAGCTCCTCAATGCTTCCCTGGCCGGCCTGGTTTCAGGGGCCCAGACCGTGGCCTGGTGGGCGCATATCGGCGGTTTCCTCGCCGGCTTTGGCCTCGCCCTCGGGTTATCCCTCTATAAAAGGCTCTTTACCTAGCCGTTTCCGTATCTCTATTTCTGCCGCTCAGCGGGCAACTACGGCCAGACTGACAGAACTCCAGCCTGCCTGCCGGAGCGCCAGGCAGGCGGCATGGGCCGTAGCGCCGGAAGTCAGGATGTCGTCCACCAGCAGCAGGCGTTTTAGGCCCGTCCCCTTATCCCCACCGCTATCCCCACCGCCGGGCTGAGCGTCGCAGCAAAAAGCCCCTTGCATATTCTCCAGGCGTCCCTGACGGTCTAGCCCCGTCTGGCTTTTTGTCTCCCGGTTACGCCTGAGCATGGCCCTGACGGGGATCCCCAGCTCACGACCCGCCGCTACCGCCAGCAGGGCTGCCTGGTTATAGCCCCGCTCCCGCTGACGTCGGGGGTGCAGGGGTACGGGCACCAGCGCCTCCACCTCGCCGAGCCAGGGCATGGCGGAGAGACGTGCCGCCAGGAGCCGTCCCAGGGGCACGGCCAGCCCCCTGGCACCGTTGTACTTAAAACGGTGCAGGGCCTCCCGCAGAGCCCCTGTATAGCTCCCCAGGGCGCAGCAATGGTCAAAGGCGGGAGGAGCGGCGCGGCAGCGGCGGCACTCCTGCACCTTTTCCGCTTCCGGCAGGGGCCGGGCACAACGGGGGCAACAGTTTTCCAGCCAAGGCAGCCCGGCCGCACAGCCTGCGCAGAGAATACCTCCCTCCCCAAAGCCGGGCAGAGCCGAGGGCAGTTTTTCCCCCGTCCCCCCCGGCGAAGCTGCCGCCCCGGCGCCGGTGGCAAGGATTTTGCCGCAAAAGGGGCAGGCGGGAGGGAAGAAAAGATCTAGTATTGCCTGCAACAGGGACATGCCGAGCGCTCCGTTCCCCCTTTAAAAAGTAAGGATAAGCGTGCAGATCTTGCTCAAATTAAGTTAAAATTATCGTTGCTAAAAGATACAAATTTGGTTATAATTTGATATATTTAAACTAATTGCCTTAAATGTAGAATAAATGCCAGCAGTCAGCAACGGCAAAGAAAGGAAGCAGAGGATGGAAAAGGAAAAAGCTCTCCAAGAAATAAACCGTCTGCGCGAGCAGCTGCACCAGCTTTACCTGCGGGACAACGGCATTACGGAAGCGGTACTACATACATCGGTTTTGTTGGACAGGTCTATCTACGCTTACCTTAAAGCGGGCAGCGAAACCTTAAATTAAGGTAAGGGAGCAGGGGCTTAACTGCCACGCTGCTGCAGGCGCAGGGCCAGGTTGCTGTAGCGCTGCACCACCCTGTTGTTGTTTACAGCAATGGCAATGGCGCGGCGCGAACCCACCAGCACCACCAGGCGGCGGGCCCTGGTAATGGCCGTATAAAGCAGGTTGCGCTGGAGCATGACATAGTGCTGCGTGATTACAGGCATTACCACCACGGGGTACTCGCTGCCCTGGCTTTTATGCACGGAAACGGCGTACGCCAGGACCAGTTCGTCAAGGCCCGAGGAATCATAGACGACCTCCCGGCCGGCGAGCTGGTCCGGGTAAGTCACCACCAGCTCCCCTTCTTCCCGGTCCAAGGCCGTAATACGCCCTATATCCCCGTTAAAAACTTCTTTTTCATAGTTGTTGCGGATCTGCATTACCTTGTCCCCAAGGCGGAAAGTAAAGCCGCCGTAGCTCAGCTCGCCCTTGTGGCGGGCCGCAGGGTTTAGCTCTTCCTGCAGCAGTTTGTTCAGGAGCTCCACCCCGGCCCTGGTGCGGCGCATGGGGGTCAGCACCTGGATCTCTTCCACGGGGTCAAAGGAACCGAAACGGGGCAGCCTTTCCCGGCAGAGCTCCACGATGATCTCCGTAACCCGCTCCGGGTTTTCTTCAGGGATAAAGAAAAAATCTTTCTCCCGCCTGTTTAAATAGGGAAACTCCCCTTTATTGATCTGGTGCGCGTTGACAACGATCATGCTCTCGCGGGCCTGGCGGAAGATGGTCTGCAGGCGGACACTGGGCACTGCTCCCGAGGCCAGCACGTCCCGCAGGACATTGCCCGCCCCCACGGAAGGCAGCTGGTCCACATCCCCCACCAGGATCAAGCGGCACCCGTCAGGCAGGGCTTTGAGCAGGTTGTAAAAAAGGATCAGGTCCACCATAGAAACCTCGTCCACGATCACGACCTGGGCAGGGAGGGGGTTGTCTTCGTTGCGCTGGTAACGAAAACCCTGGCTTTCTGTATAGGAATACTCCAGGAGCCTGTGGATCGTCCTGGCCTCCATCCCCGTGGCTTCAGCCATACGCCGGGCGGCGCGCCCCGTGGGCGCGGCCAGCATGATTTTCAGCTTCAGGCGCTGAAAGAGCCGGATTAAGGTCCTGATGGTGGTCGTCTTTCCGGTGCCGGGGCCGCCCGTAATCACCATGACGCCGTTTTCGCAGGCCCCCCGGACCGCCTCTACCTGCTCCGCCGCCAATTTTATTTTTTCCTCCTGCAGGACAGCCTGCAGGACGTCTCCCTCCCGGGGGAGAAAAAGGATGAGCTGTTTCTGCAAAAGGGCCAGGAGCTTCTGGGCGGCGCCTTTTTCCGCAAAGTAAAAGGGCGCGGCGTAGATAATCGGCTCCCCGCTTGCGTCCTGCTCCTGGAAAAGGAGGCGTTCCCGCAGCAGGCCCTGCAGCTGTTCCAGGACCAGCCCTTCCGAGAGCCGGAGGGCGGGGTCTTGTTCCGGCTTTGCCGCCGCCGTTTCTGCTGCGGCCCCTTTATTCGTGCCCTTTGCCTCTCCCCCCGTATCCCCGTCGGCCTCTCCGTCGGCCTCTCCGTCCGCCCCGCCGCTCCCTTCTTTTCCCGGCCGGCAGAGGATATCCACAACGCGGCGGCAGAGCTCCTCCCGGGGCAAGTACACGTGCCCTTCGTCGGCGGCCTGGTTTAAGAGGAAAAGAAAAGCAGCCCTGACCCGCTGGGGGGCGTTAAAGGGCAGCCCCAGTTTGCGGGCTATTTTATCCGCCGTAATAAAGCCGATACCGTAAACTTCCTCCGCCAGGCGGTAGGGGTTCTCTTTAAGCAGGGGGATACTCTCTTTGCCGTAATGCTTGAAGATGCGCACCGCCAGAGAAGGGCTCACCCCATAATGCTGGAGGAAAAGCATCACTTCCCGGATCTCCTGCTGCTGCAGATAGCTTTGTTGGATCAGGGCGGCCTTTTTGGGGCCGATACCGGGCACCTCCGTGAGCCGCGCCGGTTCCGTGGCGATCACCTCCAGGACCTCCATGCCGAAATGTTTGAGCAGCAGGCGGGCCAGGTGCGTACCCACGCCTTTGATCAGGCCGGAGGCGAGGAAACGCTCCAAACCCTTCCTGCTGGTGGGGATGACCATCTCCCATTCCCGGGCCAGAAACTGCCGCCCGTAACGGGCATGGACCGTCCATTCGCCGCGCAAAAGGAGACTCTCCCCCTCCTGCAAAGGGGGAAAATAGCCCACAATGGTGACATTTTCCCTGCCTTTGCAGCTGAGGCGGCCGACCATATACGACGTTTCGCTGCTATAAAAGGTAATCCTCTCCAGGATCCCCTCCAGGCTCTCCAATAACAGGGCCTCCCCCGTGGCAAAAATCCAAAAAACCAAAGGGCGGCCGCGCCGGCATCCTGCCGCCCGCCGTTAATCCCCTGCCTTAAATCCCTGCCTCCTTGCGCAGCAGCTCCGCCCTGTCCGTTCTTTCCCAGGGCAGATCCAGGTCTTTGCGGCCAAAATGGCCATAGGCAGCTATCTGCTTGTAGATGGGCCGGCGCAGCTTCAGGTAGTCAATAATCGCGCCGGGGCGGAGGTCAAAATTTTCCCGGATAAGCTGCTCTATTTTTTGTACCGCCACCTTCTCCGTGCCAAAGGTCTCCACAAAAACGGAGAGAGGCCGGGCCACGCCGATAGCATAGGCAAGCTCCAGCTCGCACTTGTCGGCCAGTCCCGCCGCCACAACGTTCTTGGCCACATAGCGGGCCATATAGCTGGCGGACCTGTCTACTTTGGTGGGGTCCTTGCCGGAGAAACAGCCGCCGCCGTGACGGGAATAACCGCCGTATGTATCCACAATAATCTTGCGCCCGGTCAGACCCGTATCGCCCAGGGGGCCGCCCACGACAAAGCGCCCTGTGGCATTGATATAGTACTTGGTCCCCTCCAGCAGTTCCCCGGGGATGACTTCCTTGATAACCAGCTCAACCAGCTCCTGCCGCAGCTGTTCAAGGGATACTTCGTCGCTGTGCTGGGCCGCCAGGACTACGGTGGAGACGCGGGACGGTTTCCTGTTGCGGTATTCCACTGTAACCTGGGACTTGCCGTCGGGCCGCAGGTAATCTACAATCCTCTCCTTGCGCACCTGGGCCAAGCGCCTGGCCAGCCCGTGGGCCAGGGCAATGGGCAGGGGCATAAGCTCCGGCGTCTCATTGCAGGCGAAACCGAAAATAATGCCCTGATCCCCGGCCCCGATGGTGCTGTAAGCGTTCTCCTTTTCCGCGCCGGTCTTTAATTCCCAGGACTGGTTTACTCCGAGGGCAATATCGGCGGACTGCTCGTCGATGGAAGTAATTACGGCGCAGGTGTCCCCGTCAAAACCGTATTTGGCCCGCGTATATCCTATCTCCTTGACCGTATCCCTGGCAATACGGGGAATATCTACATAACACTGGGTGGTGATCTCCCCCGCCACCAGCACCAGCCCGGTGGTTACAAGGGTCTCTACCGCTACCCGGCCCTGCGGGTCTTCTGCCATGATGGCATCCAGAATGGCGTCGGAGATCTGGTCCGATACCTTGTCCGGATGCCCTTCCGTTACCGACTCGGAAGTAAAATAAACAACACCGTCATGATTCACTTTGCACTGCCTCCTTTACTCTTTTGCTCCTCTTTGCTCTTTGCTTTGCTGCCTCTATTTTGTCCCGGGAGTCTCCCCCCGCTTGTTTCTTCAGATTTCTTTGCCTTGTTTGCTTTTGCTTTCTGCTACTATTTACTCGGCGCTTCTACTGTCCAGGCCGCCCCGTTCCGCCAGGGCAAAGACCAGCTCTCCGGAAGCGACAACTTTGCCGAACAGGCGGGCACGGGCACGGCCCCGGCCTGCCACCCCTTTTAGCGCTGTCAGCGTTACCTCCAGTTCCAGGGTGCTCCCCGGGCGCACTACCCCCCGAAATTTAAAATTGTCGATGCCGCGAAAGAGGGCCAGTTTCCCCCTGTTTTCTTCTTTACTGAGCAGGGCCACGGCGCCCACCTGGGCCAGAGCTTCCACAATGAGTACGCCCGGCATCACAGGCTCCCCGGGGAAATGCCCTTTAAAATAAGGTTCCTCGGCCTGTACATCCTTGATACCCCGAGCTTTCTCCCCTGGGACCAGCTCGGTGATACGGTCCACCAGCAAAAAAGGGGGCCGGTGAGGAATTATCTCCTCGATCTCACGCCTGGAATATTCTGCAGCCACAGTTACCGCTCCTTCTCGCAATTATGCGCTTTTATCTTTATTTTACCCCGCATCGTCAAGCAGCAGCGGGGGAGGGTTTCCTACCCCCGTTGTTGCTGCTGGAGAAAAAAGACGGGGACGGCTTTCCATCATACTGCCCTCTTGCTCTAAAAGGCCGCCGACCATCCTGATCCGCTCCTCCAGGGCCTGGAGCCGTTGCAGGTCCTGCTCCGCCTCCAGGTAAGGAGAAAGCCTTGCCTGGAAAGCAGCGCTGTACTCCTCCCAGAGGTTGAGGATCTGCTGCGCCTTTAAGCGGGCGGAGAGAGCGGAAGAAGATTCATGTTCGCGTTCCAGGGGGAAAAGGGAGATCTCTTCCAGGTAAGAGGGGATATAGACCGGCAAGGCGTATCTTTCCTGCAGGGCCGCGGCCAGGCTCTCCTGGGCCTGCTGCTCGCCGTGGACGAGGATGACCTGTTTGGGCTTTTTGATGAATTTGCCCACCCACTTGAGCAGCTCCTCCCGGTCGGCGTGGGCGGAAAAGCCCTCCAGGGAAACGATGCGAGCCCGCACGGCGATCTCTTCTCCAAAAAGGGTAACCTGCTTGGCCCCCTCCAGCAGGCGGCGTCCCAGGCTCCCCTCCGCCTGGTAGCCCACAAAAATAACCGTGCTCTCCCTGCGCCAGAGATTATGCTTGAGGTGGTGCTTGATCCTCCCAGCGTCGCACATACCGCTAGCAGAGATAATCATCGCCCCGCCCGTGATTTCATTGAGGGCCTTAGACTCCTCCAGGGAAGAAGTAAAGGTTGCCTCGGGAAAATGGAGGGGGCTCTCACCCCGGGCCACAGCAGCGCGCATCTTGAGGTCGAAACACTCGCTGTGCAGCATGAACATATCCGTGGTGCGGACCGCCATGGGGCTGTCCAGGTAAATAGGCAGGGGAGGTATCTCTCCCCTGTCAATGAGCCTGTTCAGGGTATAGAGCAGTTCCTGGGTGCGCCCCACAGCAAAGGCAGGGACAATAATATTGCCGCCGCGTCCCAAGGTCTCGTTAATGATATCCACCAGCAGCTTTTCTTTTTCCTCTTCCCCTTCATGGCGGCGCAGGCCGTAAGTAGATTCCATAATAAGGAAATCGGTCTCCTCGATCACAGCCGGGTCGCAGATAATGGGCTGGTTTTCCCGGCCCAGGTCCCCGGTAAATACAAATTTTTGCCTCTCCTCCCCGTCAAAGATCCAGAGTTCAAGCAAGGTAGAACCGAGAATATGGCCGGCGTTGCTCAGCCGGAAGGACAACCGGGGAGAGATGGTGATAAGTTCATCGCACTCCACCCCCTGGAAATAGTTTAAAGCTTGCAGCGCTTCTTCCACCGTATAAAGGGGAGACGTCTCTTCCCGCCCGGCCCGCCTGGCCTTACGGTTTTCCCATTCCGCTTCCATTTCATGGATATGGCCGCTGTCCGGCAACATGATGGAGCAGAGATCCACGGTGGCGCGGGAAGCGTATATCCTGCCGCGGAAACCGTCCCGCACGAGCTTAGGCAAAAGCCCGCTGTGGTCAATATGGGCATGGGTGAGAAAAACCGCATCCAGGGCGGCGGGATCGAAGGGAAAATCATAATAATTCCTGCGCCTGAGCGCTTTGCCTCCCTGGAACATGCCGCAGTCAACGAGCACCTGGTTTGTGCCGTAACGCAGGAGAAAACAGGATCCCGTGACCGTCCCTGCACCCCCGCAAAATTTGATTGTCACCACTTAATTTCTCCCTTCCTCCCCCAAGATACCTGTACTTGCCGCCGCCATATTATTTTCAGGACCTTATCAGAGGGCCAGGCGCCTCATTATTTCCTTTACTGCCTGCATGGCCGGCGTATCCCCAGGCAGCTGGAAAAGGGGCTTGCCCTGCAGGTCGAATTCAACGACCAGCTCATCCATGGGCACCGTGCCCAAAAGCTCCAGGCCCGTCTTCTCAATCTCCCCGGCCAGCACCTGGGCTGTATCTTCCCCAGCACGGCTGATCAGGAGATATACTTCTTTGACTTTAATTCCTAGCGTGCGTACAATCTCGTAAACACGGCCGGCGGAGCGGATCCCCCGGGCCGTAGCGTCGCTGGTAATGACCAGCAGGTCAAGGTCGTCAATGATGCGCCGGCTTAAGTGCTCCAGGCCCGCCTCGTTGTCTACCACCACGTAGTCGTAGTTTACACGCAGCTTTTCCAGGAATTTTTTCAGCAGGTCGTTGGGGTAGCAATAACAGCCGGGACCGTGGGGGTTCCCCATTACGAGGAGATCTATGTGCTCCGTCTCCACCAGGGCCTGGTTAACGCGCATCTCCATAAACATATCTTTAGTCATGCCCTGGGGGACTTTACGAAAATCCTTTATCTCATCCAAAGCCATGGAGATGGTCTCCTTTACCTCCAGGCCAAGGGCTTCGTTTAAGTTGGCGTTGGCGTCGGCGTCTACAGCCAGGATAGCTTTGCCTTTATTCTTTTCCACCAGGCAACGCAACATCAGGGCCGTAAAGGTAGTTTTCCCTGTCCCGCCTTTGCCGGCAACGGCGACCAGCTTCTCTTTTCCCATTTAATGCACCTCTCCTTGTCCTTTATTTACCGGGGAAAAGGGCAAAACCCGCGGTCAGACCGGGTAAAAACGCCGGCACCGGGACCTTCACCTTTCGCACCCGCATTAACTCCCTGAAGGCCAATACCCATATTATACAATATATGAAAAAAAAAACCACCCGGGAGGAGATTATAAGCTGCCATCACCAGCCAGCTTCGCCCAGACGCACTGCTGGGCGTGGCCGGCCAGCTCGTCTTTAATCATCCTATGTACCCCCGAGATCTCCTCTACAGTACGGTTGAAGATCTTGTTGCACCCTTCATCCAGGTCTAAGGCAATCCCCTGCTGGGCCACGTCCAGCGCTTCTGCAAGCAGAGCAAGGAGCCGCGTGTACTTTTCCCGGACAAGGAGGGCCTCCCGCATCAACTCCGTCTCCTCCTCATCCAGTAAAATAAACTTTTCCCGGGGAGTACCGCATTTGGGGCAAAATGTGGGGGGCACCTCATCCTCATACAGGAAACCACAAAGATCACAGCGCCACATCCCTGGCATCTCTTAACACCTCCGTGGGGAAAATAATTTTGCCATCATAAAAATTATTAAGCCTGCCAGCTTATTTTAGCGCAGCAGAACATAAATGGCAATAGCCGCAGTCTGCTGCGCCCCTAAAAACCTTGCTTGCCTTGCGAGGGACGAAGATACTGCCAGAGCGCCGCTAAATAAGGGAAGATTGCCAAGTAGGAGGAGCTTGCCAGAAAAGAGGCTGGTAAGGGGAATTGTGGGCATAAATATGGTATAATTACTGTACTGGCTCAGCCATGCTGTTTCCCGTGCGGCACCGACTGGGCAGGGAGTAACTACCCATATTTTGCTGGTGAGGTGTTTCAGATGCCAAGATTGGTTTATTTGGGCCATGCTTGCTTTTTGCTAGAAAGCGAAGGGAAGGAAACGCTGCTCCTTGACCCTTTCCTCAGCGAAAACCCCCACGCGCCGCTGCTGCCGGAGCAGGTAACAGCCGATTACCTGCTCATCTCCCATGCCCACTTTGACCACCTGGGGGACGCCTATGCCATCGCCCGCAGGCAGGGTACGATTATCTCCACATCAGACATCGCCAAGGACGCAGCAGCCCAGGGCCTTGCCTCCCACGGCCTGAACATCGGCGGCAAATACCCTTTCCCCTTTGGGTGGGTAAAATGCACCCCGGCCCTGCACAGCGCAGGCATGAGCGGGGGGATAGCCTGCGGCTTCATCATAAACTACTACGGCCAAAACATCTATTTTGCCGGGGACACAGGCCTCTTTGGCGACATGAAGCTGCTAGGGGAACTTACCCCCCTGGAGATCGCCCTCTTGCCCATCGGGGACAACTTCACTATGGGCATCGACGACGCCGTGGTCGCCGCCTCTTTCCTCCAGGCAGAGACCGTTATCCCTTACCACTACAATACTTGGCCCCTCATCGCTGCCGACCCGCAGGAGTTCAAAAGCAAGGTAGAGACCAAAACAAAGAGCCGCTGTATCGTCATCTCCCCAGGAGAAAGCCATAATTTTTAAGACAAATTAAAACAAAGGCCGCAACATCCCCCAAAAAGGGCTGCCCCCTTGTTTTTTGCAAGGTTTGTGCTATAATAGGAACTGCGCGCCGGCGTAGCTCAGCGGCAGAGCAGCGCACTCGTAATGCGCAGGCCATGGGTTCAAGTCCCATCGCCGGCTCCAGGTTATAAGCCTTAGAACCATCCTGTTTTAGTCACTTTGTGAGGGATGGTTCTTTTTTACCTACCTGTTACAGCTTAATTTCTTGATCAATGGCTGTGCCCAAAGGCCGCGGCCAGCAGCTCCCTGGTATGGCAGCAGCAGGGCTGAGTGAAAATGCGGTGGGACGAACCCTGCTCCAAGACGGCGCCGTGCTGCATCACCACGATGCGGTCCGCCACCTTGCGCGCCAGGTCAAGGTCATGGGTAATAAAGAGCATGGCAAACCCCTCTTCATTCTGCAGCCCTTTTAATAGGCGCAGCAGGTTGGCCTGGGTGGAAGGGTCGAGCATGGAGGTAATCTCGTCGGCCAGCAGCAGGGCCGGCCGCATCACCAGGGCCCGGGCAATGGCCAGGCGCTGCCTTTGCCCGCCGCTCAGCTCAAAACAATAACGCCGCAGGAATTTTTCGTCTGCGGGCAACTGGACGCGGGATAGGGCCTCCAGGAGGCGCCGCTGCCTCTCTCCCCTGCCGCCCACTTTATTGATCTCCAACGGTTCCCGCAGGGTCTGCTCCACCGTAAAACGGTGGCTGGTAGAGGCAAAGGGGTCTTGCATGACCAGCTGGATCCCCTTTTCCCGGCGGGTTGCCCCGGCGTTAAAAGGCCTGCCCTGGAAAAGAATCTGCCCGGCAGTAGGCTTGAGCAGCCCCCCCAACAGCTGGGCCACTGTGGATTTGCCTGAGCCCGTTTCCCCCACCAGCCCCAGCACCTCGCCGTGTTTGATCTCCAAATCAACGTCCCTTACCGCCTGCACAACCTTTTTTTTCAAGCGGTATTCCTTGCAAAGCCCCCTCGCTGCCAGCAGGGCCGTAATCCCACCTTGGTTGCAGGCGACCTGCCTCCCGGGGGATATATGCCGCAAGGAGGGTGTGTCAGTGCCGCACCGCTCCAGGGACTGGACACAACGGGGAGCAAAGGCGCAGCCTACCGTCCCACCGCCGGCCGGTTCGCCGGGGATGCCCCAGAGATCACGGAAAGCAAAGAAGTTGGGTGAAGCATTAATCAGGCCCCGTGTATAAGGGTGGAGGGGATCTTCCATAATTTCCTCCGTCAGCCCTGTCTCCACTACCCTGCCCCCGTACAGCACCAGCAGGCGGCGCGCCAGGCGGGCGATGCAGGCCAGGTCATGGGAAATAAGCACAAGAGAAAAACCATCTTCCCTTTGCAGCCTCTCCAGCAGCTCCATTACCTCCCTGCGGGCGATAGGGTCGAGGGAGGTAGTGGGCTCATCCACCAGGAGCAGCTCGGGGCGGCAAGAGAGGGCCATGGCCAGCAGCACCCGCTGGCGCATCCCCCCGGAAAGCTGGTGAGGAAAAGCTGTTTTCCAGGATGGATCCAGGCCCACTAGGCCCAGCAGCTCGTCAACCCGTGCCTCCAACCCTTTGCCCTTCATCCCTAGATGCCTGGCCAAGGGCTCAGCTACCTGCTCCTCCACGCTGAGTACCGGATTTAATACTTCCAGGGAGTTCTGGAAAACCATGGCAATGCGCTTCCAACGGTAGGTATGGCGCTTCGCCTCAGGGAGAGAGAGCAGCTCGGAGCCCCCGTAATGCACCTTCCCCTCTACCCTCTCCCCTTTCTCCAACAAGCCCATGAGGGCCAGGGCTAAGGTCGTCTTGCCGCTCCCCGACTCGCCGATAACCCCCAGCGTCTCCCCCGGAGCCAGGGTAAAAGAAACGCCTTCCAAGGCTCGCACGGCCCGGCCGGTAGAGTTGTAGGTTACGCCTAAACCTTTTACCTCAAGGGTTGACATGGGCATGACCTCCTGCATAAGGCAAAAAATACCGCGGAAACGGCTGCTACCCTTTGGCCACCCGGGGGTCGGCAATACGTTCCAGGTCCCGGCCCAAAAGGGCCAGGGAGCTGACGAGCAGGGTTAAAAACACCCAGGGGTAAAGGAGCCACCATTTCCAATACGGCGTAAAATAGATACCGCGAAAATTTAAGGCATGGTTGATGATCAACCCCCAACTACGGGAGGTAGGATCCCCCAGGCCCAGGAAAGCGAGGCTCGCTTCGGTGACAATGGCCATCCCGGCAAGGCGGATCATGCTCACTGCTAGGATGGGTAAAAGTTCGGGTAAAAGATGCCGAAAAATAATATATAACGCGCCTGCCCCGTAGCTACGGGCTATTTTGACATAAGCCTGTTCCTTCAGGGCCAGCACCTGGGCCCGCACAATACGCGCCGGGTAGGACCAAGAAAAAAGGGCCAGCACCAGGATAATATTACGCAGGCTAGAGCCAAAAAAAGCGGCTAAAACCACCATCACAGGCAGGTCTGGCATAACGATCATAATATCGATGAGCCGCATGAGCGCCCGTTCGCTCCACCCGCCGCGGTACCCGGCAAAGGTGCCCACGATACCACCACCCAGGCCGGCCAGCAGGGCTGTCCCCAGCCCCACGATCAGGCTGACCCGCGCCCCGTAGCAGATCTGGGCCCAGAGGTCTACCCCCAGTTCGTCTGTGCCCAAAAGGTGGGCGCCCCCTGGCGGCGCCAGGGATGGTCCCGAGGAGGCATGGTGGGGCTGCCAGGTTAGATAGGGGGCGGCTATCGCCATAAAGATCAGCAACACCAGAATAAGAAGGCCAACCCTGCCGAAAACAGTTAGTCCCCGCCACATTTTGTTTATGGGTTTAAGCAGGAACATGGCTCCTCTCCTTCTGTTCGGTTTTTGCTGCCTTCTGTTTCCCGTATGTCTCTCCTTCCCGCGTCCGGGGATCCAGGGTCCGGTAGAGCAGATCCGCCAGCAGGTTGGCTGCCAGCACACCAAAGGCCAGCACCAGGAAGATCCCCTGCAGCAAGGGGTAATCGCGCACGAAAACGGCCTCCCGCATGAGCCGGCCCAGGCCCGGATAGGCGAAAACGTTCTCCACAAGCACAGCACCGCCCACCATACCTCCAAGCTGCAGGGCCACCCGGGTCACCAGGGGCAGAAGGGCGTTTCTTAGGGCGTGGCGGTAGCGGATACGCTGCTCCCTGAGACCCTTGGCCCGGGCGGTACGCATATAGTCTTTCCCCAGGACAGTGGTGAGGGTATTGCGCACCAGCAAATAAATCCCCCCCGTCCGGGCCAGGGAGAGGGTAAGCACGGGCAGGGCAGCGTGGTGGAGCACGTCTTCTATTTTTTCCCAGCCGGTGTAGCTGGCAAAGTGGGTCATGGCTCCTGCCAGGGGGAAAAGGCCCAGCCCTCCAGCAAAAACGATTAAAAGCATGCTCCCCAGCAAGAAAGCAGGAATCTCGGAGAAGACAACCATGAAAAGGTAGGTAACCTTATCCTGCCAGGAATCACGGCGCCAGGCGGAAAAGCTGCCCAGCAAGATCCCCAGGAGCAAACTGAGGAACGTCGCCGCCGTGACCATGAGGAGGGTCCAGGGCAGCCGCCCCAAGATAATGGCAGCCACATCATTTTTGTAATAATAGCTGAATCCCAGGTTCCCCCGCATCAACCCGGCCAGGTAGCGGAAATACTGCTCCCGCAGGGGCCGGTCCAAGCCGTAGTACACGGTAAAATATTCCCGTTGCTCTCTAGTAAAAGCTGCGATCTCCTCCCCCGCCTCCCCGGAGAGGTGCACAAAAGGGTCGCCGGGCATGAGGCGGGGGAGGAAAAAGTTCATGGTCAGGATGACAAGAAAGGTAACCAGGTATTCCATCAAGGTCAGGCCTTTTTTCTTCATAGCGCTTGGCAATTGCCTTTCCTCTTGCATTTATCCCCGGGCAGCTCAACCCCGCCTTGTTAACTGCCGGCCCCCCAGCCCCGGTCATAATTATCGGCGCAGGGGATGCAGACCGGCTGGCCATCTCTAAAGCGGGCCCGAGGTTCCATCACCCCTTCGCCGCAGCTAGAACAGGTTACGGAGGGGAAGATGCGGGCCTTCTCCGGCACAGCATAGGGGACTTCTTTTACCACACAGACCTCTGCCAGCGGTTTGACAAGATACTCTTCCATGAGCTTGCCAGTAAGCTCTTTAAAACGGGCTTTCTCCTCCGCAGAGGCGGTTTTGCCGAACACCTTCCGGCGCAAAGACTGGAATTCGTCCTGCATTAACCCTTCTGGCCACTTTGCCGTAATGCGCACCGCTTTCTTCTTCTCCCGCAGGGCAAAAGTGTAACCCTGCTTGCCGTAATCACGTACGATCAGATTCCCCTTGCCAACCGTACACCCCGTAAGCACCTGGATGGCATCCACGGCGCAGCTGTCATTTTCTACGATGGCGACTATCTCTTCGTCCACATCCCGCTCGCTTCCCAGAGACTCCCTCGCCGCCTCGGCTACGCGGACCCCCATGGCCAACCCCATGCAGCTATGGCCGTGGAATTCCACTGCCCGTTCCCATGGTGTTTTTGCCATACACATTTTGAACCCTCCAGCCGTATCATTAAAACCAATATTGTGTTACCAAGGAAATTATTCGCTTCAAAGCGTCATATCTCCCGCTGGACCGCCTTATTTCCAGTCAAGGTAAGAGAGCTTGCTATGGGAGAGGGCATGGTGGTCAAACATGTACATCCAGCCGTCGTACTTGGCGGGCCGATAGACGCTATAGCCGGTAGTATTGTAAAGGGGTATTTCAGGCACATCCAGCGCCAGCTCCTGCTGCAGCTGGAAGATCAACGCCCGGCGTTTATTTTCGTCCGTCTCCAGGATTTGCCGCCGGGCCAGCTCGTCCACCCGGGAGTTATGGTAACCGGGCGTACCGCTGTACCAGTCGCTCAGGCCGCTGGCAAAGCGGGTGCGCAGGTAGTCGGGATCACCTCCCCAGCCCCCGTGCCCCACCAGGGCAATTTCATATTGCCCCTCCCTAATGCGGGCATCCCGGGACTTCATATCCACAGACTCCACCTGTATTTGAATACCGGCCCTGGCCAGCTGCTCTTTTAACAATTCCCCAATCCTGACTTCCCGGTCCTGGCCCACCAGCAGGGTAAAGGAAAGGCCCGCGAGCCTTTGCTGCTGCAGTATTTGCCTGGCCCGCTCCGGATCATAGGCATATTCGGGAACTGAAGGGTTATACCAGACGTGGTGCCGGGAGAGGATGCCGGGATTGCCGGGGATAGCCGCACCCCGGCCGATCTTCTCCACCAGCTCCTGGCGGTTGATGGCGTAGGCCAGGGCCTGGCGCAGCTCTCTGTTCTGAAACAATTTGTTGCGTTCATAGTTAAAAATAAGGCGATAACCCCAGAAGCCGGGGTTTTCCTTTATGGCAAACTCAGGGTTGTTTTGGAAGCGGGGCAGCAGATCCGCAGGGACCTCCGTAAGGTCGATCTCCCCCTTTTCAAAGGCGAGGACGTTGTCGCTGACAGGCACAAATTCAATTATATCCACCCTGGGCTTAGGTCCCCAGTAAGCTTCAAAGGCCTCGAAACGGTAAGTGCCATGTTCCTTGCTGTAGCCCGTCAAGCGGTAGGGACCGCAGCCCATCACCGCTTCCGCCTCCAGGTATTCCTGGGGGTTGTCCACATGCTCCCAGATATGCTTGGGAATGATGCGGGCCAGGCCTGCAGCGGGCAGGAAGGTAGCATTGGGCCCGGCCGTAACAAAGCGTACCTGGTACTTGGAGACAGCGGTTACCTCCAACAAGTATTCAGGGTCCCGCAGGACATCTCCAAAAAAGATGGAGACAGGGGGATGTTCCTGGTAATAGTTGATGGAAAAGACCACGTCATCTGCGGTCATCTCCCTGCTGTCATGCCATTTCACACCCTGCCGCAAGTTGAACAAGTACGTTTTCCCATCGTTCTGGACCTCCCAGCTCTCGGCCAGCCAGGGGATATAGCCATCTTCGCCCCGCTCCAGGAGAGAGTCAAAGATAAGCTGCATTTTAAAGATACCAGGGCCCCTTGGGTAGTGGGTAAAGGGAGAACAGTAGCCCCAGTCGCCCCCCTCCAGCCTGATCACCAGCGGTTCGCGGGGCGCTGCTTTTCCTTCCGCAACTTCACCCGGTGGCGGCGTTGCCGGTGCAGGCACAGCAGCTCCCAGCGCCGGCTCAGGCTTGCCGCCGCAGCCCGCTGCCCCTGCGAGCAAGGACAAAAACAAAGCAAAAACCAAAGCAACATGCCAACAATTTTTTTTCTTTACCCCCTTTACAAGCATAGACCTTCTCCTCCCTTAAAAATTATTTTTTTATCTTTGCCAGGATCTGCCCCAAGCGTGTTACGCTTTCCTGGCGCCACCCCTCCCGGGTATGGGTATTTA
The DNA here is from genome assembly GCA_937973635.1 of uncultured Bacillota bacterium. Lineage (GTDB taxonomy): Bacteria > Bacillota > Dethiobacteria > DTU022 > UBA8154 > UBA8154. The sequence goes on from CALJJZ010000047.1 coordinate 49,872, forward strand.
TAAAATCAGCCAGTTTGTCTTCAGGGTAGGGAGGTTCCTTGCCGTAGATATGCAGTTCTTCCAGGATAATGGCGGTGGCTCGCTGCGGAGACAGCTCCAAACTGCTCCGTTCTTCCCAGACTTCAAAAGTTAGCTGGTGCCCCAGGGCATAGAGGAGGTTGAGCACAAAGATTGACTGGTCGGGCCAAGGAGGGAGCTCCTCGCCGTAGAGCAGCCGCCAGAGCTTTGGCATCAACTCGCTTTCCCGCCGCCCGGCAAAGCTGCTGTAATAGAAGTACCCTTTAGAACAGGCAAAGGCCTTCTCTATAGTTTCAAGGTTGTTGATACCAGGACTCATGGAAGCAAATACCAGGTCAAAAGCACCTTTAAGCCCCTCCCTTTCCAGATCAACTTCTTCCCAGGTTTCTTGGATAACCCGCACATTTTGCAAAGCGCTGCTTTTAATCTCTGCGTTAAGGTACTCCACCATCACCTCAGCAGGCTCAAGGGCTACCACCTCCCGACAGCGCTGCGCCATTGCCAGGGTAAAGGCGCCGGGGCCGGCACCGATATCCAAAACCCGTTTTCCTGTAAGTTCCACCCCCTGCTTTTCCAGCCATCTTAACACCCTATTTACCCGCTTGTCGCCCTTTTCCCCCATCACGTTCTTCTGGAAGTTGTCCGCCCGCCTGTTCCAGAAGTTGACCGTGTCCTTAAGCGTCTTCCTCCCGCGACGAAAGAGGGAATTTTCCCGGTCTTTGCGCCAGGCTTTTTCCCAAAACACAGGGTCCTTTATCTGCTTTAGATCTGCTACCTTCCCCACCACCCCATAGTTAGTGCTATTTTTTTAATAAACATGCTACTTAAAGGGTAAAAAAAACACCAGCAGCATACGCACCACGCCACGCGTATTACCAACTTGTATCCAGTGTTACTATTTAATAATTCTTGCTACAGATCTTTATTCCTGCCTCAAACAAAAATTTATATATTCAAATATTTTTACCCCATGCCGACATACTCCTACCGCCTGCGCTAAAGCTTTATTGTTATCATCATTATTGCCGGATTGCCGGGCAGGCCGGACCGGCAGAGCAGGGAGAGTATCAGTAAGGGGAAAGGGAGACGCTTAAACCCTCACGGGCGGCGATACAGTCAGGGAGGGTTTTTTGCGCTTCCTCCTCTATAGAGGCCAGCTCCCTGTCGCCGCGCAAGGGATCATGGTGAAAGAGGACAAGTTTCCCTACCCCAGCAGCCTCAGCGAGCCTGATCCCTTCCTGCCAGGTGGAGTGCCCCCAGCCAGCGCGGGAGCGGCCACCGTCTGTTCCCAGGTACTGGGCATCGGTATAGTTTGCATCGTAGATCAGCAGGTCTGTCTCCCTGACGAACTCCCGCAGAACCGCGTCTACGCGGCCAGGATAGTGCTCTGTGTCGGTGCAGTAGCAGCAGGACTTCCCTGCATATTCGATACGGAAAGAGAGGCAGCCTCCAGGATGGTTGTTGCGGGCTGTTTTAACGGTTAAGCCTGCCGCCAGCTCCAGGGCCTGGCCGGGTTTAATCTCCCGGAGATCTTTGCGTGCAGGCAGCCCGTCGAAGGGAAGGGGGAAATAAGGGGCGGACATTAACCCGCCCAGGAGAGAAGCGAAGCTCGCCTGTCCCTTTGCTTCCCCGTACAACAGCAGACGGTTGTCCCTGTTGTAGGCAGGCAAGAAAAAAGGAAAGCCCTGGATATGATCCCAGTGGAAATGGGAGAAAAAAAGATGCAGCTCCAGGGGCTTTGCGCTCTCCGCCGCCAGCTGCATACCGAGGTTTGCCAGTCCGGTTCCCCCGTCCAGGATAAGCACCGTTTCTCCTGCCTGGACTTGGACACAAGAGGTATTGCCGCCATAGATGAGCGTATCTTCCCCAGGCACAGCCCGGGTTCCCCGCACTCCCCAAAAGATCACTTTAAAGTCCAAATCGGGCAAATTATTTCATCCCCCTTCTAATGCATTTTGGCCGTACCCGTTTTATCTCCGGAGCGCCTTTCCAGGATGAAGGCGCCAATTAAGAGCAACAGGCCGCCCAGGGCAAAAACAAGGGGAGCGGTAAAGCTCCTGGCCAGGGTATATCTGATGGCGGCGGCAAAGAGCTCCGTGCTGAAGGGCAAAAAACTGCGGGGAGGGGTAATGAGGGAAGACAATAATGCCGCCTGCAGCAGCAGCAAGAAGGTAAAAAAAGTGGTGCCGGCAACAAAAAATGCCGTGCCGAACCACTTTAAGCCGGGGAAAAGCCCGGCCAGACGGTAGTAAAAAAATAAAAACAACAGAAAGAGGAAAAAGGGAGCGTACAGGGAGGACCAACGGTATTTTCGCAGCAAAGATGCCGCCGTTTCCAGCTTCCCCGGCACTCCTTCCTTCCCCAGCAGCGCGGGCAGCAGGAGCTGATCGGGCAGGTTTACAGCCCTGAGCACCCTTTGCACCGTTGGCCCAATCTCCCCCTCGTCGATCCCCAACGTTTCAAGCCTTGAAGCCGGAAGCCGGGAGAGCAGGGCAAAGAGCTCCCCTTCATAGCGTGCCTTGCCTTCCCGTAGGTCCACAACGGCAGAGAGGTTTTTCTGCCGACCCTTTGCCAAGGCCAGAAAATCCTGCGCCGCAATTAAATACTGTTCCTCAAACCATGTTTCGGGGAAAGCCCGGGCCAGCTCCCTGACCATCATTTCCCGCAGCTCCGCGGGCAGGTCCCGGGGCAGGCGGTTATAGACGCTCTCTTCAAAGGCCGTATAGAGAAAAGAGGCCATGCCTGTCCTCTGGCCCAAACCTTTGTAGTAAGCCGGGCTGAGGGCCGTCCTCTCCACCGCCAGGGCCGCCAGGCAAACCCATCCTGTAAGTACCAGAGCAGCGAAAATTAAAACCAGCAAGCATGTCTTCAAGAACTGCACAAAAACCTTCCCCCGTCTCCACGGTGTTTAACAGCACTTAATAGTCTCTAATAAGATCCGGCCGGCGCGTGAGGGGCTGCGAGGTGTCAATATGGCCCAAAATGGCAGGTTGCGGCACATTCTCCAGGAGAAAAAACACGCTGTTGATCCCGGACAGCTCCGTCAAGGAATTAACGATGGAATAGAGGGCCATCTGTTCAAAAGCAGAGCCCCCGGTATAGTTTTCACGGAACTGGGCGCTTAAATTAAGCTGGGCTATCTCCCGGAACATGATCAGGGAACGCAACCTGGTGCCTGCAGGTATGGTAGGCAAAAGATCAGGGCGTCGCGGCCCGGCTAGCAGCTCGTCGAAAACCAGCTCCGCCAGGCTGGGCTTGCTCAAGGGCACCTCCCGCCTTTCCGCCACCAGATACTGGGCCTGGCTATCGGCAAAATAGAGCGTAACGGTGGCCAGCGCCGGAGGCGGCTGGGGCTCTGCCGGCGTGGAAGTGATATAGACGGTCTTCAACCGGCCGTCCCAGCTGACCTGAGCGCCAAAGGTCTCGCTGATGAAGCGCAGCGGCACCATGGTCCTGCCCTCTACAATTTCCGCTGCCGTGTCAAAGGCCACTCTCTGGCCATTAACATGGGCAAAGGTGTTTCCGATTACCAGGACAATGGTTTTGCCTCTCTGTCCGATGCTTACCGTCCGCGCTGGCCCGTCCCAGTGCACACTGGCCCCCAGCTCGTTGCTGATAAAGCGGATGGGGACCATTGTCCTTAAGTCTTTGTTGATGAAAGGCCTGCTATCGGAAAAATCTACCAGCTTATTATTGACAATAACCCGTATGTCCTGGTCTGGCTGGGCAAAAGAGGGCGCTACCAGAATGGCCAGGAAAAACAACAGCACTAGCACAAAAATAGCTTTTTTCATTTTTACTTATCCCTCCTGTATTTAATATTTTTTTCTTTTCTCCTGAATTCCTTCAGCCATTCCAGCCAGAAGGAAAATAAATCTGCTTTGTTTATAATATTTTCAATATTGACTGCTTTCTTAATGTTTAGTAATATAAAAAGGAAGGATTTTATTTATGTTTAAAGAAAGGAGGTCCTTAATGATGGAAAGCGTCTATAAGATTATTGAAATCGTGGGAACCAGCGAGAAATCCTGGGAGGACGCAGCCCGGGTGGCTGTGGAGACAGCATCTCAGAGCCTCCGGGATCTGCGTGTAGCCGAAGTCAAAGAGATGGACATAAAGGTCGAAGGAGGCAGCCTGATCTACCGGGTCAAACTTAACGTCTCCTTCAAATATGAAACATAAACATAAAAAAACCCGAGGCTAAAAACAGGGGGATAAGCGATTCCCCCCTGTTTTTTTTAGAAAGGGGTGGGCGGCCCGGCTGCGGGGGGCAGCTCTTCCACCCTCCGCAGCTTCCTTTCAATACTGCGCGTCTTTTGCGTGGCCGTTTCAATATTACTGCTCGCTTCCCGCAGTTTTTTCTGTGTTTTCTCCAGGATAGCGCCGAACTTGCCAAACTCGCTTTTCACGCTGCCAAGCAAAGACCAGACTTCACCGGAGCGCTTTTCGATGGCCAGGGTGCGGAAACCCAGCTGCAGGCTGTTTAAAAAAGCCGCCAGGGTGGTAGGGCCGGTAACAGCCACACGGTAGTCCCGCATTAACGTTTCAAAAAGCCCTGTCCGGCGCAGCACCTCGGCGTAAAGGCCTTCCACAGGCAAAAACATGATGCCGAAATCGGTGGTATGGGGCGGCTCCAGGTACTTTTCCTTAATGGTTTTGGCACATAGCTTCACCCTGGCCTCCAGCTGTTTTGCCGCCTCCTCCACCAGGGCTGGATCTGCAGCGTCATAGGCATCAAGGAGCTTCTGGTAGTCTTCCAGGGGAAATTTGGCATCGAGGGGTAGCAGCACGGGGTGATCTGCCTGGCCAGGCATCTTGACAGCAAACTCTACCCGCTCGCCGCTGTCTTTGCATGTGGCCACATTGACCAGGTACTGTTCCCTGGTCAAGATCTGCTCCAGGATATTGCCCAGCTGCACCTCGCCCAGGGTCCCCCTGGTCTTGACGTTGAGCAGGGCCTTTTTGAGATCGCCCACGCCAGCAGCCAGGCTCTGCATCTCCCCCAGCCCTTGATGCACCAGCTCTAAACGCTCGCTCACCAGCTGGAAGGAGTCGCCGAGCCTTTTTTCCAGGGTTTCATGGAGCTTCTCGTCCACTGTAGCCCTGATGGATTCCAGTTTCTGGCTGTTTTCTTGCTGCAGGGCGTGCAGCTTTTGCTCCACCGTATCGCGCAGCTTCTCTAGCTTGGTTTCGGTGCCCTGCACCAGCCGGTTCATCTCTGCCGTCACGGCGTCAAATTTCTGCCGCTGCAGCTCGTTGAATTCTCCCACGCTGGCCCGGAAGTTTTCCTCAAAGGATTTAAGGGAACGGCTCAGCTCCTCCCTGTTTTGCCCAGCATCGTCCCTTATCTGCCGTTGCAGCAGAGTCAGCTTCCCTTCCACCGTGTCCCTGAAGCTCCCCATGGAAAGGCTGAGCTCTTCCCGCGCCTGCTTGAAAGCGGTGCCAATCTCGCTGCGGTGGCTCGCCAGCTCTTCCCGCACGGCACGCTCGGTGCTCTGCCAGACCAACACTAGCTGGTCGAGCTTTGCACCCATTTCCGGCATTTTATCCCTGCCTTTGAGCAGCATGATTAAAATTAAAATCAGGATCACCGCTAAAAAACCAGCCGTTACTACCTGCCAGAAAAGCACAGGAAACAGACCCCCCGCCATTTTATGGTAAACAATTCCATTATACCTGCTCTGCCCCTAAGAAGCAAGGGGCTGCTGCTGCCAGTTCGGAGTGAAGGGTTTTATCTCCTTAAAGGGTCAGCCGTATAATCTTTCCGTATTAAAATTATGACGATAATAAGGGGGAAGAAATCATCCTCCTGGCTTACAGCACCAGGCCGGGTAAGACCAGCTGAAAATTTTCCAGCAAAACCCTCGTCAGGACCCGCACAGGGAGCCGTGCCGGCGGGTTTTAGTTTTTTTTTACAAACCCGCCTTTTTCTTTGAGGAAAAATCCGGGGCAAAGCAGGAATTAAGCCTCCCTGGCCAGAATATTTTATGATGAAAGACATCATTATTAGAGGAGGTATTTTTATGGCAAAGGTAATTAGGGTTAATATGGCGGAAAAGACCGTTACCGTTGGACCTGTACCAGAGCAATATGCCGCCTTCGGAGGGCGTGCTCTCACCTCCCGCGTTGTCTATGAAGAAGTGCCGGCAAACTGCCATCCCCTCGGGCCCTTCAACAAGATCGTCATCGCCCCGGGAGTACTGGCCGGCACCGCTGCCCCCAGTTCGGGGCGTATCTCCGTAGGCGGCAAATCGCCGCTGACCGGGGGGATTAAGGAATCAAATGCGGGCACGCCGGTGGCTCAAAAGCTCGGCCGTCTCCAGATTAAAATGATCGTTATTGAGGGACAGGCCCCCGAAGGGTCTTACTTACTTAAAGTGGACAAAGACGGTGCGGAGCTTTTACCTGCAGATGACCTCAAAGGGAAATCAACCAGGGAAATCAATAAAGCTCTCTTTGCAAAGTACGGGAAAAAAGTAGGAATCATGACCACCGGCGTGGCAGGAGATTACAAAATGAGCATGGCTGGCATCTGCTTCAACGATACGGAAGGGCGGGCCAGCCGCTACTCCGGGCGGGGCGGTCTCGGCGCCGTGCTGGGGAGCAAAGGGTTAAAAGCCATGGTAGTGGACGATGAAGGGGCACCGGGCGTAGCGATTAAAGACCTGGAGCTCTTCAAACGGGGACAGAAAAAAGTGGTGGAGGCCATCCGTAGCCACGATGTGACTAAGCCGGGCGGGGCCCTAAACACCTTCGGCACCGCCGTCCTGGTAAATATCCTCAACGAAGCGGGGGGCTACCCTACGCGTAACTTTAGCAGCGGGCAATTTGAAGGAGCGAGCAAGACCGGCGGCGAGGCCATCCTGGAGGCCGTCAAGACACGAAACGGCGGTATGACCGGGCATGGCTGCCATCCCGGCTGCATTATCCGCTGCTCCAACGTTTATCCTAACCCTGATGGCAGCGAGCTTACCTCTTGCGTCGAGTACGAATCCACCTGGGCCCTCGGCGCCAACTGCGGTATTGACAACCTGGACACCATCGCTAAACTGGTGGACCAGTGCAACGAAATCGGGCTGGACACCATCGAAGCGGGCGTGACCATCGGTGTAGCCATGGAAGCCGGCATCATCCCCTTTGGCGACGGCGCGGGGGCAATCCGCCTCTTGGAAGAAATCCGGCAGGGCACGCCCCTGGGACGGATCCTGGGCAACGGGGCCTGGTTTACAGGCAAGGCTTACGGGCTGACCCGCGTGCCCGTGGTCAAGCGCCAGGGTATGCCCGCCTATGAGCCCCGGGCCGTCAAAGGCATCGGCGTCACCTATATTACCAGCCCCATGGGGGCAGACCATACGGCAGGTTATACCATCGCGCCGGAGATCCTCGCTGTAGGCGGCAAAGCCGACCCCCTTTCTCCTGCAGGCAAAGTAGACCTTTCCCGGTCTTTCCAGGCAGCCACCGCCTTTATCGACGCCACCGGTTATTGCCTCTTTATCGCCTTCCCCGTCCTGGATATTCCCGCGGGCATGGAAGGCATGGTAGAGACAATGAACGGCGTGCTGGGAACAAACTGGACCACAGACGATGTAGGTAAGCTCGGTCTGGAGACGCTCAAACTGGAGTGGCAGTTCAATAAAAAGGCTGGCTTTACCCGGGAAGACGACCGGCCACCCGAATATATGCGCTACGAAAAGCTGCCGCCCCACAACCAGGTCTTTGACATCCCCGATGAGGAGCTGGATAAGATCTGGGCCGGGTTTGAGGCTTAGTTCCCCCGCCGCAGGGACGCGCACCTAGACCTGCGCCATAGACCAGGGGGCGCCTGTTATGGCCGCCCCCTGGATCTTCTTTATTTTAGCTTTGTCATCTTTTTCCCCAAGGCACCGCGGAGCAGTCGCTCATAGTCTTCCGGCGTATCAATATCCTGCATAATACCCGGTATGCCTGTCTCTACCTGGCTTATCTCTGCTTCTGGCACGCAGGAAAGCAACTCCCGCCCGCCCGTATCCCCTTTAAGTTCCATCAGCCTGGGCCAGAGGCGCCGGTCAAAGAGGACAGGGTTACCCCGTTTACCCCGGTAGAGGGGCAGCGTAACCAAATCCCAGTGCCGCTGGTAGCTGTCGGTGAGGAGATCAAAAACCGCAGCCGGAACAAAGGGCTGATCGCCGAGGGCAAAGAGCACCGCCTGACTAGCCGGGTCAACTGCGGCCAGGCCTGCCTGCAGCGAAGAGGCCATCCCCTCCCGGTGACGGGGATTGACAACGATACGCACATTTTTGCCCCGGAAAAGCTCCGCCACTTTTTTTCTGTTCCGGGGACGGGTTACCAGGATTACCTCACGGACTGCCTCTGCCTGCAAAGCATGGTCAACGGCATGTTCTAGGACCGTTTTGGGGCCTAGGGGCAGCAAAAGTTTGTCCCTCCCCATCCGCTCACTCTTTCCCGCTGCCAGGACAACGCAGGCCACAGACGGCTCCCCGCCGGGGGGTAAAATAAACTTAACCGCCGCCGTTTCCTTTGCGCCGGTAAAAATTAAGGGGGCGACGCTTTTTAGGTCGGCGCTTTCCCGCAGAGCGAGGGCCGCGGCGCGGAAAAAAGCCCCGTCTCCCTGCAGGCGGTCCAGCTTATTCAGCACAGGGACGATACGGGCAGCGGGGGCAAGGCTGCCGCCCCGGGCAAGCATAAATTCCAGGTACTGCTTCAATATGGCCACGTCCAGGAACTCTTTATCTTTCCCCCCGCTTTGCCGCGCAAAAAGCTCCGGACGATGTACCGTCTCCGCATCCAGCCGCGCCCCTAAGCCGTCCAGCCCGATCACGGCTATGACCAGGCCCGCAGCCGCCGGGATCACCGGCTCATAAGGGGCAAAGCCCTTGAGCGGCCGGCCCCTGGCTCCGTCTGCTTCTACCAGGTAGTGGGAATAGCCTCCCTGTCTGTAAAGTTTTTCCAGCAGGTCCGGCTCCACCCCCAGCAGCTTTCCCTCCGGCAGCAGAGCACTGCCCAGGGCCACGGCAGGATGGTGCGGCAGCAGCCCTTTGAGTTGCCTGGTTATCTCCCGGGGCGCAGCGCTTACAATCAGGGGCAACCCCCGGGGCGGATAAATTTTCGTGGTTGTGGTCAGGACTACCCTGCCTCCCGCCGCCGTAATCTCCCGGGCTAAAAGGCCCAGCAGGGTGGTCTTTCCCCCGCCGCCATAGGCGGCGACCATCTCCCTTTTTCCTATACCCAGTGCCCCTGCCAGGGTCACAGGGTGCCATTTACGGACCATCTTTCGCACCACGCCTTTGGCTCCAGCTTTTAAAAGCCCCGCAGTTCAAAGATCTGCACATACTTACGGCAACGGAAAGCCAGGTCTTCCATCTCCTCCAGCTGCGGGGTCCAGACAGATTTAAGGGCGGGATCGATGAGGGTGTCAGACGGTTGAAACTTCTGTAAAACATAGTGGGAACAACCGGCAAGCTCCGCAGCAATGGCCAGGATATCCGCCGCCTGCAGCAGGCCGGGGACAAAAGTAGTGCGAAATTCGTGTTCCACGCTGCTGTGGCGTAAAAGGGTTACCGTGGAGAGCACCTCTGTATAGTCTACGGGCACACCGCAGAGCTCGGCATATTTGTTGCGGGGGGCCTTAATATCCACCGCCACATAGTCCAGGAGCTCCGCTGTAAGGAGGAGCTCCAGCATCCGGGGCTGTGTCCCGTTTGTATCGAGCTTTACCTTCAGGCCCGTCTCCCTCACCCTGACGATAAAGGCGGGCAGGTCTTGCTGCAGGGTCGGTTCCCCGCCGCTGATACAGACGGCATCGAGCTGCCTGGCCCTGCGTTTTAAAAAATCCAGGATCTCCGTCTCTCCATAAGCAGGAAGGGTTTCCCCCGCCAGCACTAGATCCCGGTTAAAACAAAAAGGACAGCGCAGATTACAACCGGCGGTAAAAAGGGTGGCACAGATCTCACCGGGGTAATCGACCAAGCTGGTTTTGACCAGGCCGCGAATATCCAGGGCAGTTCATCTCCTCGCTGGAAAACTTTGCTCCACAGGGGTTTATGGTTCCCTTTCCCAGAGCACTGCCCGGGCAAAGGTCCGCCCCGCCTCCTTAATCACTACCTGCACTTCTTCCCCCACCATAGCCCCGGCCCCTTCAATATCAAGGACATAACCGTGCATGCGCGCGATCCCGTGCTCCGGGTGGGAGGCGTGGGTTCCCTCTACTTTGACGCGGTAGATACCCCCTTCCTCCACAGGGAGGGCAAAGCGCTCCACCTCGTTGAGTTTGCCCATCATCAGGATCTTGTACTTCTCCAGGTGCATATTGTCGGAGCCGCGGATGAAGATATTCTTCCCTGTGGCCGCCTCCAGCTTTTTTAAGTAAAGGCCGCCGCTGCCGATGAGCAGAGCAGCGACTTCGCTGTTCATCTCCACCAGCACCGCCTCCACGTCTTTGCGCTGCAGGACCTTTTTTAATTCCCGTTCCACTTTGCCGCTGACCGCTTCCGGAGAGAGAATGCGCCCTTTGCCCTGGCAATAACTGCAGGGCTGCTGCAGGACCGCAGCAAGACCCTGGCGCACTTTTTTACGAGCTATCTCCACCAGGCCCAGGGAGGTTATCCCCAGCACGTGGTTTTTGGTGCGGTCATGGGCCATGCTCTCTTTAAGTTTATCCAGGATGCGCTGGCGGTTTTCCTGGGAGCTCATATCAATAAAATCGACGATAATAATCCCGCCGATATCACGCAGCCGGATCTGCCGCGAGATCTCCACCGCCGCTTCCAAGTTCGTTTTAAAGATCGTTTCTTCAAGGTTGTTTTTGCCCGTGTATTTGCCCGTATTTACATCAATGACGGTAAGGGCCTCCGTTTCGTCAAAAACGAGATAGCCGCCGCAGTTCAGCCAGACCACCCGGTTGAGGGAACGCTCTATCTCGCTTTCGATGCCAAAATATTCAAAAATAGGGACTTTGTGGCAATAGAGGTTGACCCTTTTTTTCAAGGCCGGCGAGAGGCAGTCCAGCAGCTCTTTTATTTTGTGGTATTCCTGTTCATTGTCGATATGAAATTCATCAATACTGTCATTGAAAAGATCGCGGACGATGCGAAAGATCAGGGCTACATCCTTGTAAAGGAGGGCCGGGGACTTTTCCTTCCGGTAAAGGTTAAGGATGTTTTCCCAGAGGCCGTTTAGAAAATGCAGGTCGTGGTGCAGGGTCTCAGGCTCCACCCCTTCCGCAGCCGTGCGGACAATTACGCCCACATCGGCGGGCCTGACGGCTTCCAGCTCCTTTTTCAGCCTTTCCCTTTCCTCCTGGTTAGCGATACGCCGGGAAACACCCACATAATTTAAGCCGGGCATCAGCACCAGGTAACGGCCGGGCAGGGTTATATGCCCCGTCAGGCGGGCCCCTTTGCTGCCAAAGGGTTCTTTCATCACCTGGACAAGGACTTCTTCCCCCACACGCAGCAGCCGCTGTATGGGCATACGCCCTCCTGGGGTATCGTTCCCCCGGGGCTGGGGGATCTCATCCACATAGAGGAAGGCGTTGCGCTCCTCGCCGATATTGACAAAGGCAGCCTGCATGCCGGGAAGCACATTTTCCACCACGCCCTTGTAGACATTGCCCACAAGACGCTGGCTAAGGGGCCGCTCAATGTAAATCTCCGCCACTTTACCGTTTTCAAGCAGCGCTACCCGTGTTTCCCTTTGCTCGTAGTTAACGATGATTTTCTGCTCCATTAAAAGCTACTCCGGATTAATTTTTCCAATTTTTTAATGCTCCTTACACCCGCAGAAAGCGGAGAGGGTTTCCCCCAGGGGCGTCTGGTAACCCGCCGCGTCCCTGACGAATACGGCCAGGCGCCGCACCTGTTTTAAGTTGTACTCCGGCGGCAGGAGGCTCAACACCTCGTCGGGGCGGGCACCGCCCTTATTGCCGGTAGCCAGAAACATGAAAAGTTTACCCTCTTTGCCAGTATTTTGCAAGCACAAATTATAGATAAACGGCCTGATATTGACCCGTCTACTTGCATTTTTTCCTTTCCTTTCCACCTCAAGCACCGCCGCAGCCTGCAGCGCCTGCACAGCCCCGGCCAGGCCCGTTAAAGGGCCGGCAAAAACAGCCATGTACAGCGCCCCTTCCACTAGGCTGGTAAGGAAAGGGGCCCGGGGGTCCGTTTCCTGCAGGCTGCGCACCGCCAGCTCCGGGGGAAGCTGCCGGTTTAGGGCCGCCAGGAGCTCCTCGCTGTCCTCCTGCCGGGTCAGTTCAAATTCCAGATATTCCCCGTCACTTTCTATGCCCAGGGCAAGGGGTGCGGCAAAACTCAGGCGCGGCTGGGGGTTAAATCCTTGGCTGTAAGCCAGGGGCAGGCCGGCCCGGCGCAGGGCCCGGATCAGGGTCCGCTGCAAGTCCAGGTGGGATAAAAAGGTAAATTCTCCCTGTTTGATCAAGACGGCTCGGTAACGGTACATAAAGTCAGCACCACCCCGAAAATATATTTTTAGCGGCCCTCCCCCGCCCCCTGCGGCAGTGGGCATTCTTCCAGGCCGCAGCCGGCACAGCTGCCGCTGCGGCAATCGGGCGTAATTTTTCCTTTTAACGCCCTTTGGTGTTCCCTGATAAGGTAGTCTTTGCTTATCCCCGTGTCAATATGGTCCCAGGGCAGGGGGTCTGTATAAGCGGGAGCCCAGCAGGCATACCGGGCGGCGCTCAGGCCCTCCCCGGCAAAGGCTTCCTCCCAGCGGGAGAGGGAAAAAGCATCGCCCCAAGCATCGAGGCGACTGCCCAGAGCGTAAGCCCTTTCTAGGACCGGGGCCAGCCTTCTGTCCCCTCGGGCCAGGGCCGCTTCGAGCAGGCTCATGGAGGGATCGTGCCAGGAAAAGCTTACGCCCTTGACCCTGCGCAATTCCCGGCGTAAAAAATCCTGCCGCTTTAAGATCTCCCCCATTTCCAGCTGGGGCTCCCACTGAAAAGGGGTATGGGCTTTGGGGACAAAAACAGAGACGCTGACATTGAGGGGAGACGGCCCTTTTTTGCGCCCGCCGCTGCGCCCCAGAGAGCTGATCTTCCTCACCAGCTCCACCATACCCTCCAGGTCGGCCATGGTTTCCGTGGGCAGCCCCAGCATAAAATAGAGCTTGAGATGGCTCTGCCACTCCTTAAGCGCCACTGCAGCCGCTTCCAGGATCTCCTCCTCCGTCACCTTTTTATTGATAACATCCCGCAGCCTTTGCGTCCCCGCTTCGGGGGCGATGGTCACTCCGGCGGCCCTGCCTTTATGCAGGCTGCCGGCCAGGCGTACGGCGGAAGCAGCGGCACGTAAAGAAGGGAGGGAAAGGGTCAGATGCCTGCCGAAAAAATCGGCCTCCAGCGTCCCGATCAGCTCTCCGATGGCAGGATAATCGCTGCTACTAAGGGAAGAGAGGGATAGCTCGGAAAAGCCCGTATTTTCCACAATGCGGCCCGCCTGGGCGCGCAGCTTGGCCACAGAACGTTCCCGTACGGGCCGGTAAACATAACCCGCCTGACAGAAACGGCACCCCTGGGAGCAGCCGCGGAACAGCTCCAGCACCCCCCGATCATGGACGATCTCCATATAGGGAACGACAAAACATTCCGGGAAAACAGCCCCTTCCAGATCCCGGAGCACGCGCCGGCGCACCGGCAGCCGCGCCTCCGGCGCCAGAGCCTCCACGCCGGCGAACCTGCCCTCGCCGTCGTAATTATCACAGTATAACGAGGGGACATAGATACCGGGAAGTTGCGCCGCCTCCCGCAGGAAGTCCTCCCGCGCCTGCCCGCCCTTTCTTTTCCATTCCCGGTAGAGGTCAAGGAGTTCGGGCAGGGCTTCCTCGCCGTCGCCGATGACCAGGAGATCAAAGAAAGGAGCCAGCGGCTCAGGATTATAGGCCAGCGGCCCTCCGCCCAGCACAAAGGGGTGCCCTCTCTCCCTCCGGCTGCTGTACAGGGGGATACGACCGCAATCCAGCATCATAAGCAGGGCTGTATAGTTCAGCTCATACTGCAGCGTGAAGCCCACCAGGTCAAAACGGTGCAGGGGGGTCCGGCTCTCCAGGGAAAAAAGGGGGACCCCCCGCTCCCGTAAAAGCCCCTCCAGATCGGCGGCAGGGGCAAAAACCCTCTCCGCATAGACCCCGGGGAGATTGTTGGCCAGCTCATAGAGGATCTTCAAGCCCAGGTGCGACATGCCCACTTCATAGAGATCGGGATAGGCCAGGGCCAGGTGCACTTCAGCCTGCCGGGGGTCCTGGCAAACGCTGTTTATCTCTCTGCCCAGGTAGCGGGCCGGCCGCTGCACGCCGGCCAGCAGGCCGGAAATATCTTTCATCTGTTATTTTCACATCTTCCTTTGAATTTTCTTTTTTAACTTTTATTATGGACAAAAAAGCCGGGCTTACCCCTTTCCTTTAGCATAAAGAAATAATACCTTCCCGTCAAGAAAAGGTATTTGCCGTAAAATTTCGCCCGGGGAGCTATACTTTCCGCGCCGCTTCGCCCAGGCTCAAATCCAGGCCCCGCTGCATGGCTGCGGCAAGGATATGGGTTTCGGACAATACCGCCCTTACATGGAAGGTTGCTCCCAGGACAACGACCTTATGATAACGGGCCGGCTTAAAATGCTTCAATACCTCCATCAGGGTCGTGCTTTCCAGGCAGACCAGCAGCTCGCCCTTTAGCACGCCGCGGCGGCGCAGCGCTTTCTCTTTGCGCAAGAGGTAACGCAGAAAGGTATAGATGGCCGTCTCCTGCTCGCGCCCCGCGGCGGCATAAAGAAAAAGGCCGATCAGCGAGAGGGAAAGGTTAAAGGGAGCAAAAGGAGAAAGCAGCAGGCCCAGGCCAACGAGCAGTACTCCCAGCCGGCGCCCTGACCGCGCAGCAAGTTCCGTCGCCCGGTAAAACCCCAGCCGCGGGCTAAGGGAAGCACGCAGGATCCTCCCCCCGTCTAAAGGCAGCCCCGGCAACAGGTTAAAACAACAGAGAAAAAGGTTGGCCCTGGTCAAGAAAGAAAGGAGGTTCGCCGGGACCTTTACAGGCAGGTTATAGGTGCCTACACCCCAGTTGTAGAAAAAAACAAAAAGGAGCAGGTTAAAGGCGGGGCCTGCCGCCGCTACCAGTATCTCTCTGGAGGGATGCAGCTCCAGGGGCCGCTCCAGGTACCCCACCCCGCCAAAAGGAAAAAGCTCGATCCTGCTTACAGGGAGCCTGCAAAAATGTGCTGTGAGCATATGGGCCAGTTCATGGCCGAGGACAAGTAAAAAAAGGAGCAGGATCTGCCCGGACAGGCCGGCCAAAAACCAGAGGAAGATAAAAAGGAGAAAATAGGGGTGGACTTTAAACTGCAGCTTTTTTGTCCTATCTTTTGGCCCGTCCAGATTAAGGCGCAAACGTAACCCTCCAGCGCTGCGAAGCATAAAACTTTTTAGACAGCTTAGCGGTTAACAAACAAGGGTACGGGATCCACCGGCCGTCCACCTTCCCGCAGCTCAAAATAGAGGATGGCTCCGCCCTGCGCCCCTGCACTCCCCGCCCGGGCAATTGCCTGCCCCTGTTCCACCCTTTCCCCTACCTTTACCAGCACTTCCTGAAGATAAGCATAATCCGTCTCCATCTCCTCCCCGTGCGCGAGGACCATGATATAGCCGCCGTAAAGGTCTGGCTCAATTCTTTTTACCAGCCCGGCCGCAGCGGCATAAACGGGGGACCGGGGCGGCACCTCCAGCAGCAGGCCATAAGACATCCTTGTTTCCCCGGCAGCCTCTTCATAAAGGCCAAATCCCCTGATAATACGCCCCTCCCCGGGGAGAACAAAACCCCCCGTTTCTCCTGCTCCTTCCCCTTCCGTCTCCCTCTGCCCCTTCGTTCCCGGGGCAAAGACTGCCTCCAGGCCGTCCTCCACACTGCCCATCCACAAATAGCGCAGGGCCGGCATTACCTCCCGCCCCCAGCCGACAAAGTCTGCCTCCGTAGTCGTGAGCCTGTTGATATTGGACAGCACTGCCAGGGCGAAGGGCATTTTGAGCAAAGAAAGGAGAAAGACAAAGGAGATCAGCAGGGCTACGAGGCCTGTTTTGAGGAGGAGATAGCTGTGCATCTGCCTTAAGGCTGAAAAAGGATAGAAATCCAGGATCTCCTTTTTACCCTCCGTCTCCCCTGTAGCATACCACCCCGCCTGGCGGTCTTTGCCCGCGGCGTACTCCTCCAGGCGGGCCCGCAGGTCTGAAAAAGCAACATCCCGTCCCTTATTTTTATACACCAAATTTTTCGCTCCCCCCCTGCTTGCTGCTGCCTGTACTAAAATATATGCGGAGGGATCTTCCTTTATGATGCCCGGTCCTAGGCCTCATTCCCCCTTATCTTTAAAATTGGATCTTATGCCGCCGCATCCCTATATTCAGGACCACACCGATGGAAAGCATGTTGACGAGCATGGAGCTGCCGCCATAACTGATAAAGGGCAGAGGCAGGCCCGTCACAGGCATGACGCTAATGGTCATCCCCACATTCACCAGGATCTGAAAGACAAACATGGTGGCAACACCGGTACAGACCAGGGCACCAAAACTGTCTTTGGCATAAGCGGCGATTTTGAGGATACGATAAATGAGGCAAAAGTAAAGCAGGAGCAGAAGCACGCCGCCCAGCAGGCCCAGCTCCTCGCCGAGGACGGAAAAGATAAAATCGGTATGCTGTTCCGGGAGGAACTGCAGGCGCGCCTGCGTCCCCGCATACAGCCCTTTACCCCTGATCCCCCCGGAGCCGATGGCAATCATGGACTGCATCAACTGGTAGCCATAACCGAGGGGATCCAGCTCGGGATTAAGAAAGACAAGCAGACGCATCTTCTGGTAGTCCATAAGACGGGACCAGAACAGGGGGAAAACGGCCAGCCCGGCGGCAATATAGGCAGCCAGAAATTTTACGGGAACGCCGGCCATATAGAGCATACCAAAAAAGATGACCATAAAAACAAGGGCGGTACCCAGATCCGGCTGCAAAAAAATCAGCAAAATGGGCGGCAGCACATGGAGGGGAAAAGGCCAGGTAGCCAAAAAATTTTCCCGCCGTTGTTCATTGTCCACAAGGAGACGGGCCAGAGTAATGATTATTACCAGTTTGGCCAGCTCCGAAGGCTGAAAATCAAATACTTTCAGGTCGATCCAGCGGGAAGCCCCCCCGGAATCCCGGCCCAAAAAAAGCACCAAGCCCAAAAAAACGAGGTTGAGCAGATAAAAATACCACGACCAGCGATAGAAGTTGATATAATCCACGCTGACCACGAGAAGGATGATGATCAGTCCCACCCCGATCCTGCTGGCCTGTTTGCTCACATAGAGCAGGGGGTCGCTGCTTAAACCCTGGGTGGCGCTGCTGAGGACCACCAGGCCATAACAGCAGAGGGCGAGGGTAAGGAAAAAAAGCCAGTAATCAAAGTTTTTCAGCAGGCGCCGGTCCATGGTTTTTTCTGTCCCCTTTGGCAATCAGAAAGAGTACGCCTCGTCATCTTCTTCTCCCGCTTCTGACCCGGCCTCAGCAGTGGGGCTGAGGCCAAAATATTGTTCTAGGATCACACGGGCCACCGGCACCGCCGTTGTCCCCCCCGTGCCTCCGTGCTTAACAAAGACAGCCAGGGCGATCTCCGGTTCATCCACAGGCGCATAGGCAACGAAGAGGCTATGGGAAGGGATGAGGCTGCCGCTCCTGGCAGCCTGGGCCGTCCCCGTTTTCCCCGCCACGCTTACGGGTAAAGTAGCCAGGCGGGAGGCCGTGCCGCCGGGCTGGGTGGCGCGCACCATCCCCAGCTGGATAGCTTCCCAGGTGGAGGGAGCTGCTTCCAGGCGGTGCAAGACCTCCGGCTCTGCGGAGATGACCACCTCCCCTGCACTGTTTACCACCTTCTCTACCAGGTAAGGGCGATAATGGATCCCCCTGTTGGCAATCATAGCCACGTAATTGGCCAGCTGTAAAACGGTAATATCCTGGAAGCTCTGGCCAATGGCCGCATCCATGGTTTCCGCCGGGTACCAGGGTTCGTTATAGAGCTGCCTTTTGTATTCTTTACTGGCCACAATGCCTTTCCTTTCCCCGAAGATATCCCGCAGCCCCACCTGGTTACCAAAACCAAATTCCCGGCTATAATGGGCCAGGTTATCAATGCCCACGCGCAGCCCCATTTCATAGAAAAATATATTGCAAGATTTGGTGATAGCTTCCACAACATTCAACCCGCCATGGGCTGTCCCGCGAAAACAGGACTTCGTGGCGCCATAGCGGGTAATTGTCCCCCCGCAGAAGACCCGGTCGTTGCGGCCGATCACCCCTTCTTCCAGGGCGGCAAGGGCGGGGACCATTTTGAAAGTGGAGCCCACGGGATAGTGCTCCTCAATGGCTTTATTCACCAGCGGGCGCCGCCGGTCTTCCCTCAGCTCGGGAAAGTCCCGGTGAAAAGTGTTGGGGTTGTAGGAAGGGATACTGGCCATGGCCAGGATACGGCCGCTCTGCGGGTCCAGGACAACGGCGGCCGCTTCGCCGGCATACTGGTTCCCTTCGCTTTTCAGCCTCTCCACCGCCTCCTCCAGGGCCCGCTCCGTGGCCAGCTGCAGGGGTATATCGAGGGTCAGGTAAATATCGTGGCCGGGCTGCGGTTCTACCCGCTCAAATTCGGCTATGGCCTGTCCCGTAGAGTTGACCTCCACCTGGATGCCGCCGTCTATGCCCCGCAACATCGGCTCCCAGGCCAGCTCCAGCCCTGCCTGCCCCACCGGCTCGCCCAGCTGAGGGCGGTAATTCTGCTGCTGCCAGTATTCCTCCACCCAGGCAGCCACCGTCCCCTCGCTGAGATAACCGAGGACATGGGCGGCGCAGCGGTCGTAAACATAATTGCGGATGGGCTGCACTTCGATGAGCACTCCCGGCAATTCCATGCGCCGCTCGGCGATCCGGGCTACGGTCTCCATGGATACGTCGGTTTTCAGGCGGAGGGGCAGCCAGCGGCGATAATACTGGGACCTGATCTTATGGCGAATCTCTTCTACTTCCATCTCCAGCAGCTCAGCCAGGCTGGCGATGGTCTCCTGGCTGTAGCCGTCTCCCAAATCCACCAGGGAGACGGTAAACCCCGGCCGGTTGGTGACGATCTGACGGTTATGGCGGTCATATATCTCCCCGCGGGGCGCGGTAATGGGCAGAATACGCAGCCTGTTTTTTTCCGCCCGCAGCCAGTAGGTCTCGTACTGGATTACCTGCAGGTAAGCAAGGCGGGCGCAGAGAAAAATAAAAACCAGCAGCACCAGGGAAATAAAGAAACGCATGCGTTTAAGCATTTTTTTGTCCATGAGACCCACCTGCAGTTTTGCTATTGTTTCTGAAAAACGTGGAAAAAGCCCCTCCGGCCGGCCCGGTAAAGAAGCGGGTAAAAGAGCATGGCCAGCAACAGGTGATAGGCTGCTTTTCTTAAAAAGAGCACATCAAGGAAGTAAAAAAAGTCTCCGCCGTGGCCCCAGAATAAAAGGCGCAGGAAAAAAATAATAAATTCGTGCACAAAGGTGGCCATAAAGACGATGAGCATGGGACCGGCAAGCTGGTCCTTGTACACCTCCCGGGCCGTCAGGCCCACGAGGTAAGCCACAACCATTTTGGCCAGGGCAAAAAAACCGAGGGCGGGGCCAAAGAAAAGATCCTGGAGCAAGCCGGTGAGCAGACCCAGGACGATGCCTGTTTGCTCACCCCAGATAAAGGCCAGGCAGACCAGCATAACCAGAAGGAAATCGGGCATCTTGGCACTTTTAAAAAAAACAGAGAGGAATGAACCTTCCAGCACCAGGATAAAGAGGCTGAGCAGGAAAACCATCAGGTAAAGGGAGAGGTTATGTTTGTTTATCTCCAGTTCAGACAAATCATCCCCTCCTTCTCGGGCAGGCTATTCCTCGTAGGGAAGCTGCAAAACCACAAATACCTCTTCCAGGCGGTTAAAATCCACCGCGGGCCTGATAATGGCCTGCTGCAGCAAACCGTACTGGTCGGAACCCGTCTCCACAATATGGCCGATGATCAGCCCCTTGGGGAAGATGCCACCAATGCCCGCAGAGATAACCGTGTCCCCCACCTGGAGCCTGGCTTCAGGCGGTATATTGACCATGCGCAGGCTGCCCTTTGCTTCGGGATAACCTTCGACAATGCCCACTGCTCCGGGCTCCCGCGTCCGCTGGACCATGGCGCTGACCGCCCTTCTTGAGTCGGTGAGCAGAAGGACCTGGGCTGAATTTCGGGCCAGCTTAGTTACATTGCCCACAAGGCCTTCGGAGGTCACCACGGCCATATTTCTTTCCACACCGTCGGCATAACCCCTGTTAATGGTTATCGTTTCAAACCACTGGCTGGGGTCCCGGGCAATTACCTGGGCAGGGAGCAGCTCGTAAGAAACCCGTTCCTTAAAATTAAGCATCTGGCGCAGGCGGTAATTTTCTTTCTGCAGCTCCATCAGCTGGTAGCGGAGGTTGTCCCTGGCAGCCAGCTCTTCCCGCAGCGCTTTGTTCTCCTCCACCAGGGCATTGTGATCCCGTACTGCCTGGGTAAAGCGATAAATGCGCCAGCCCAATTGAGAAAAAAACCCTTGCACGGGAGAAAGGCCTATTAAAAGCAGGTCCTCGGCAAAGGTGTAACGGGAACGATAATCCCCGGTAAAAAAGATAGCGGCAAGGAGTAAGACAATTAGCGTCAGGAAAACAAAAAATCTGCGGGTTGTCTGCTCCACCTTCTTAACACTCCCAAATTAATCCTGCCTTTTGCCCTAAAAACTTTTATGCGGAGTGATGGAGACGCGCCGCAAAAGGTCAATAGCGGTGAGGGCTTTCCCGGCGCCAAGGACCACGCAATCCAAGGGGTTTTCCGCAATATAGACCGGCATGCCCGTCTCCTCGGCGATGAGGCGATCCAGCCCTTTTAAGAGGGCGCCGCCCCCGCTCATGACGATCCCCTTTTCCATAATATCAGCGGCCAGTTCCGGCGGCGTCCGCTCCAGGGTCGTTTTGATCGTTTCCAGAATGGCGTTCACCGGCTCGTCCAGGGCCTCCTGGATCTCGGTGGAACTGATATTCAGGAGTTTGGGCAGCCCCCTGACCAGGTCCCGGCCGCGAATCTCCATCTCCACCGGCTCCTCCAGGCGGTAAGCCGAACCAATCTGGATTTTGATCTCCTCCGCCGTGCGCTCGCCGATCATCAGGTTATAGGTCTTCTTGATATAATTGATAATGGCCTCGTCCATCTCATCCCCGCCGACACGGATAGACCTGCTGGAGACGATACCCCCCAGGGAGATCACGGCAACCTCGGAAGTCCCGCCGCCGATGTCCACAATCATACTCCCTGTGGGGTCTTCCACCGGCAGGCCGGCTCCAATGGCGGCCGCCATGGGCTCTTCAATCAGATAGGCTTCCTTGGCGCCGGCTTGCTTGGTAGCATCCAACACCGCCCTTTTCTCCACCTCGGTCACGCCGGAAGGGACGCACACAACCACTTGAGGCAGAAAGACAGCGCGGCGGCGGTAGGCCTTGGCAATAAAATGGCGCAACATGGTTTGGGTTACGTCAAAATCGGCGATAACGCCGTCTTTCATCGGACGGATAGCCACAATATTCCCGGGGGTACGTCCAATCATCTTCTTTGCTTCTTCACCCACGGCCAGGATCGTGCCTGTATCCCGGCGGATTGCCACCACCGAAGGTTCACGCAGCACAATACCTTTGCCCCTGACGTAAACCAGGGTATTGGCCGTTCCCAGGTCGATACCAATATCTCTGGAAAAAAGGCGCGAAAAAAAGGCCATCTACAGTTTCCCCTTTCCCTGTGCTAATAACTTCTCCCTCTTTTGATGCTGTGTTAACCGGTTTTCCAGATTGTTTCCGGGGTTATCCCCGTTTTCCCCACCGCATTTTTCCAGTTGGATTATATCAACCCCGGAGAACGGGTGCAAGGAGCCATCTTTACCAGCTGAAAAAAATAATGGTATTTAATCAATCTACCAGTAAATCTTTCTCCTTAAAGCTGAAGTAGCTGCTCTCGCCGATGATCATATGGTCAAGGACCTTGATGCCGATGATCTTTCCCGCTTCCACCAGCCTTTTGGTCACCTCCAGGTCCTCGCGGCTGGGCGAAGGGTCCCCGCTGGGGTGGTTATGGACCAGGATTACCGCCGCCGCGCTTTTTTTCACGCAGGGGTTAAAAATTTCCCGGGGGTGAACAATGGAGGAATTCAGGCTGCCCACAGAGACATCTTCGAGGGAGATGAGCTGGTTTTTCGTATTGAGCAGGATAATCTTAAAATATTCCTTTTTATAATAGCGCAGCTCTTCCTTAAGGTAAGCAGCCACCTCCCGGGGCGAACTGAAGGCAGGGGTGCCGGGCCTAGCAGAAGCGGCCAGGCGCCTGCCTACCTCCAGGGCTGCTTTGATCTGGACGGCTTTGGCCAGGCCTACCCCTTTAATTTGCTGCAGCTCCTCCAGGGTATAATCGGGCAGAAAACGCAGCCCCCCGGCCTCATGCAGTATACGCTCCGCCAGGTGCATGGCAGTTTCGGCCCGATGGCCTGTCCTCAGGATAATGGCCAACAATTCCGTATTGGAAAGCCTCTCCGCGCCCAGGTCCCGCATCCTCTCCCGGGGCCGTTCTTCCTGGGGTAGGTCTTTAAGCGTCAATTTTTTCTGCAGCGCCGCCGCCTCCTTCCCAGATGGACCGGCCAAACTCCCGCAAGCCCAGGGCCAGGCAGGAAAGGGGCAACCCCACAACATTGAAGTAACAACCTTCAATCCGTTCCACTAAAACAGCGCCTCTCCCCTGGATGCCGTAAGCACCGGCCTTGTCGAAGGGTTCTCCCGTAGCAAGGTAAGCTTCGATCTCCTCTACGGCAAAAGGGCGCATAAAGACCCGCGTTTCTTCCTTTGCCGTAAAGGTTTTCTCCCCCTGCAAGAGGGCCATGGCGGTAACCACACGGTGCACGTTGCCGCTCAGCGCGGCAAGCATGGCCGCCGCTTCTGCAGCATCCCGGGGCTTGCCGAATATCTCCCCCTTAAAAAGGACGATGGTATCAGCTCCCAGGATCAGCTCTCCGGGAAAACGTGGCTGCACGCTCTTTGCTTTGGCCAGGGCCAGCTCCACTACCTCACGCTCATGGGCCGGCGGAAATTCACGGAAATTGCTTTTTTCCACCTGAAAAGGAAGGCCGACCTGTTTTAATAAGGCGGCGCGCCGGGGCGAAGCCGAAGCAAGGATCAGTCTGTTCAAGTTTTCCTCCCCATTTTCTTTCTCGATCTTTCCGCCGGCAGCACCTCCGCCGGGCGGCTACTTTCGCCCCTGGCGCAAAGCCGGCAGGTGCTTTGCCCCCGGCGCCAGGCGCAGGTCAAGGTGGGCCGTGGCTTTAAGGAGCTGCCAGGCTGCCAGTCCCGTAAAAATCCCGGTGGGCACGGAAAGGAGCAGCAAAAAGGGCAGATAGCCCCGGAAAAGCACCACGTTCTGTACCAGGATGGCGGCCAGGCCCAGCTGGACAAGGTTAAAAACCGCCGCTCCCGCCAGGCTAACGGAAACAAGGGTAATTTTCCCCCGCAGATAAAAGGGGAAAACAAGGGCCATGGCCAGGCTGCTGGTGACGGCGCCGCCCAGGCTCAGATAAAAGCCAAACCCCAGAAAAGAACCGGCCAGCAAGCTGCCCAGGACGCTGCGCAAGGCGGCGACGGTCAGGGCGCTGCGCCAGCCGTACAGCACGAGGGTGAGCAGCGTAATAATATTGGCCAAGCCCAGCCTGGCTCCGGGCACCGGCACCGGCAGGGGCAAAACGGCCTCCACCGTATGCAGGGCCACAGCAAAAGCCACCAGCAGGGCAAGGTAAACCAGACGGAATGTTTTATGGGCACGCATTAGGCATCATCTTTCTACACCAAATTACTTGGAGGGGATCTCCACCCGTCCATCCAGGCCGCTGCTAAGCAAAAGCTCGCCCTTTTCATTGACAATCAGGGCCTCCACGCCGGGCAGGCCCTCCACCAGGGCCATTCCTCTGGCCTGGCCCAGCACAAAGACCGACGTGGCCAGGGCATCGGCCGTAGTGGCGTCAGGCGCCACAATGCTCACACTGAAAAGCCCCGAGGCTGGCATCCCCGTATCGGGATCGAGGATATGGTGAAAACGTTCCCCTTCCACTTCAAAAAAACGCTGGTAATCACCGGAGGTGGCCACACTGCCTGCGTCCAGATTTATAATGGCCACAAGGCTGCCCGAGTCACGGGGGTCCTGCACGCCGATACGCCAGTCGCCCCCGCCCGGTTTACGCCCCAGCACACTGATATCGCCCCCCGCATTGATAAAAGCGGCAGACCCAGCACCCCGGGCCAGCTCCAGCCCCCTGTCCACAATATATCCCTTGGCAATACCGCCGAGATCCAGCTTCATCCCCCGGCGGGGCAGAAAGACCGTCTTTAGCTCCTCATCCAGCTCCACCATCCGGTAATCCACCAGCTCCAGGGCCCGGGCCAGCTGCGCCACAGAGGGCACAGCCGGGGCGGCGCCGCCGAAACCCCAGAGTTCAAGGAGGGGCGCTACTGTGGGGTCGAAAGCACCCTCGCTCAAAGCGGCAAATTCTAGGGCGCGCTTTAACACAAAGATCGTCTCGGGTCTGACCTGCACGGGCGCTTCGCCGGCAGCTGCGTTGATGCGGTGCAGGTCGCTTCCCTGAATATGGCGGCTCAATAAGCCCTCCAGACGTTGCATCTCCTCAAACATGGCCCCCATGGCCGTTTGTGCTGCCTGCGTGGAAGCACTGTAGATGGTCACATCCACATGGGTATCCATTAAAAATATGGTCCTGGAGAGCTTACGCTCTTCCTTGCCGCAGCCTGCAACATTGAAAAAGCAAAAAAACAACAACGCCAGGAGAACAGGGCCGGCGGCCGTTTTGCTTACTTTTATGCTTCTCATTCCCCTTATAAGTTTATCCCTTTCTTTTTTTTGGCTAAGGAGGTAGCCCCGGTCTGTTTTCCAGCATCATGCTGTTGTACTATGGTAACACTTTTACAGAGGTTAAGCAAGCCGGGGGGACAGCAGCTTCGGCAGGCGGTTCAGAGATTTAGCAGGCCCCTGGCAAAAAATAAAAGCACAAAGATTACCAGGCCCAGCATCACCGCCAGCAACAAGGAGTCAAAACTGAGGTTCCTGATATTCCACTCCTGGGGGTTGATGCCTGAAAGAAGCCCCCGTTTCCTTTCCCGGCCCGCAGCTTCAGCCGCCTCCGTTTCTCCCGCATCGCCCCTCCCTTTGTCTACCAGGCGCCGTGCCGCCAGGCCGGCTTTTTCATACCCCTGATCCAGGGCTTCATCCAGCTCACTGCTGCGGGCCGCCAAGCGGCGGGCAAACTCTCCTGCCTGCTCATAGCTGTTGTCCAGGGCTTCATCCAGGTTCGTAGTCCGCTCTGCCAGCTCGCGGGCTACCTTGCCCGTAGCCGCATAGGCTTCGTTGAGGGAATCGTCTACCTGCCTAAAACTCTCCACCAGGTAACGCACCCGCTGCCCCGAGCTGCTGTAAAAGCAGTCTACACGGTTATCAAAAATGCTCAGCGCAGAACAAAGATTGAGAAAGCGGCTGGCCAGGGCAAAATAGAAACGGTTTACCCCGCGGTCCAGGGCGCCGCCGCTGCGTAAAAGCACGACAAAGGCTAGGCGGGCCAGGGGAGCAAACAAAAGGTATTCAATACTAAACCAGCGCGGCAGGGGACGGGTCAAAAGGCCCAGGCGCACAACCGGCAGGTAAAGGAAAAGGGCCAGCAGCAGCACAACCATGGCGGCTTCCAGGGATGCGGCGCTGAAAAAAGGAAAACCGGTAATATGCTTGATACTGTACGGCTCAAAGGTAAAGGCTTTGGCCGAAGGGATAATTAACCCCTCCATGGCGTAATGCGGCTGCAACCCTACCAGCAGCACCGCAGGGAGAAGGAGCAAAAGGGGCAGGTAAAGCAGCAGGGGCGGACGCCGCCAGGAAGCCTGGGCAGGGGCGGCTCCGCCAAAAACGCCCTGGAAAAATTTAAGGTAATAACAAAGCGTAAGGGCGCCGGCGAAGACGAAAACTTTTTCCGCCAGGTAAAGATGGAGGCCGCCGTAATGACGGTAGGCTTCCAGCAGGGCATCGTGGATCAGCGTCTTGCTGAGATAACCATTAAACCCGGGAACACCGGCAATGGCCAGCATAAAGATGAGGAAAAGGACCCCTGTCAGGGGCATCTTTTTCCAGAGCCCGCCCATTTTCTGCATCTCCAGCTCGCCACAGCAGTAATAGATCATGCCGGCGATGAAAATAAAGGCCACCTTAAAAAGGGTATGGTTTAAGGCGTGGAGCACTGCCCCCCCGTAGCCCATAGCTTCCTCCAGGCCAAAAAGGTAAGCGCCCGCCCCGATGCCGGTAACGATATACCCCATCTGGCTGACAGAGCTGTAAGCCAGGAGCTTCATGATGTTGTCCTGCTGCAGGGCCATGATGGCGCCAGCCACCATGGTGAGCAGGCCCAGCCAGAGCACAGGGTAAGCGCTGCTGCGGGCAAAAATAAAGAGATGCTCCGCTTCCAAGGAAGCAGGGGTAAGGATAACAAAAAAGAGGCGCAAGATGCCATAAATGCCCACTTTAATCATCGCTCCGGAAGAAAGGGCGTTGACCGCAGCAGGGGCGGCGGCGTACGC
Organism: uncultured Bacillota bacterium; assembly: GCA_937973635.1. Taxonomy (GTDB): domain Bacteria; phylum Bacillota; class Dethiobacteria; order DTU022; family UBA8154; genus UBA8154. The sequence continues at coordinate 76,605 of CALJJZ010000047.1, forward strand.
CCGCGGGATCCAGAGGTGCAGCGGCACAATTACAGCCTTGATGCCAAAGCCCACAAAAAGGCAGGCAAAAATAAGGGGAAGGCCGGCTGTGCCGTCCCCGATTTTTTCCATCAGCGGCGCCAGCTCAACGGTCCCGGCCACATGGTAGAGGGCCAGGAGACCGAAGAGCATGACCAGACCGCCGGCCAACCCCAGGTAAAGGGCAAAAGAACCGGCGACCATGGACTCCGTGTCGCGGCGCAGGATCACCAGAACATAGGAGCTAAAAGTCATCAGCTCGAAAAAAAGGAAAAGGCTGAGGAGGTCACCCGTCAAAACTACGCCCAGGCAGCTGCCCAGGGTAATCAGGGAAAAAGGGAAATAAAGGCGCCGCTGCCCTTCTTCTTCTACGGCAGCCAGGGCATAAAGCATGGCCAAAAACCAGGCCAGGGAGATCATCAGGGCAAAGATAAAACCCAGGTAGTCCACGCGAAAAAGCAGGCCTACGCCCATGAGCCTGTAAAAAGGATAAGCCAGGACCCCCTGCTGCAGCGGTTGATAGAGGGAGAGGACGCCCAGCAGGGTCAGGGCGCTGGCGCAGACGGCAAAAAGGGAAGCCGACCTGCCGTGCCTCCTTAAAAGGAGGGCAGTGACAAAGGCAGCCAGCAGGGGGAAAAGAACAACAGCCACAGGTCGCCATGTATATACCGTCTGGGTTATTTCTTTGCTGTATTCTGCTGCCGTATAAAGCAAAGTGCCGGCCTCCTTGCTCTGCCTTAATTAAGCCCCCCCAGGGTAAAGAGGAAAGCGGCCGCCTGCCTGGACAAATCAAAGAAGATATTACCCGGCATAAGCCCAAAAATGAAGCAGAAGAGGGCAAGCAAGCACAGAGGTATGACCATGCCCGCCGTGGCCTCATTCATCTTTTCCGGCTCCGGCTGCTCTATCCCGTCGGAGGGATGCTCCTCGCCAAAGAACGCCGCAACAATGATGGGCAGGTAATAAAGGCCGTTCATCAAACTGCTCACCAGTAAAATAAAAAGGTATACGGGCGCTCCGGCTTCCAGGGCTCCGAGCCCCAGGTTTAACTTGCTTAAAAAGCCGTTTAAGGGTGGAATACCGATCATAGCCAGGGCCGCCAGGGTAAAGGCCCCCATGGTCAGGGGCATCTTTTTGCCGATGCCGTGCAGGTCGTTAATATTGCGCAGCCCCGTCTTCCAGATAATCGCTCCCGCCGCCAAAAAGAGGGTGCTCTTCATCAGGGCATGGCTAAAAATATGGAAAATATCCCCGATGAGGGCGCGCTCCGTGAACAGCACCATCCCCATAAGCACATACCCCATCTGCCCCACGCTGGAGTAAGCAAGGCGCCGTTTCAGGTCTTCCTGGGTAAGGGCCACGGCAGAGCCGAGCAAAATAGTAATCACCGCCAGGACCAGCACCAGCAGATCCCAGTGCCCTTCTTTGACCAGGGAGACGTCAAAAACGGTATAGATCACCCGCAGCAAACCATAAGCCCCCGTCTTGAGCATAATCCCGGAAAGGAGAGCGCTGGCAGGAGAGGGGGCCACGGGGTGAGCGTCGGGCAGCCAGACATGGAGGGGAAACATCCCTGCTTTCATGCCAAAACCAATTAAAAAACTGATAAAGGCGAGGAAGGCCATGGTGCCCGGTACGGCCACAAGGGTCCCTGCGCTCAGGCTGACCGTGCCCGCCAGCTCAAAGACAATGACAATGGCGAAAAAGAGGGCCAGACCTCCAATAATCGTCATGATCAGGTACTTGTAGCCGGCGCGCAGGGCTTCCTTTGTCTCTTCATGGATCACCAGCACGTAGGAAAGGAGGGACATAAGTTCAAAGAAAACAAACAGGGTGAAAAAGTCGCCGGCCATAAAGATCCCCAGGCAGCTGCCCAGCACAAAAATAAAGATGGGATAATAGCGGTCCGTACCATGCTCATGGGACATATAGTCCAGCGAGTAGATAGAAACAAGGGCCCATACCAGGGAGGAGATCAAGGCCAGGCAGAAACTTAAGATGTCGACCCGCACAGACAGCCCCAGGCCGGGCAGAATGTCAAAGATGGTATAGGCAATCACTTCCCCGGCGGCCATGGGAGGGTACAAGACAGCCACCGAGAGGAAAGTAATTACGGCCGTAGCTACGGAGAGCCCGTTGCGCCAACGCTCAGCAAACTTGCTCACCCAGAAGATTACCACAGACATGGCCAGGGGAAAGAGCACCACCCATACCGGTATAAAATTGTAAACCAACGACTCCACACTGCCCACCTCCACGCCAAATATTATATCACATTACGATATATGATGACAGAATTATTAATTTAAACCCAGCGCCTTAACAGCCTGCTGCAGCAGTTCCACCAGCGGCCGGGGATAAAAGCCGAAAAATATAGTTGCCGCCGCCAGCAGCAGCACCGGCAAAAGCATACTCAGGGGCAGGTCGCGCCGCTCTGTGCTGGGCTG
>CALJJZ010000048.1 GCA_937973635.1 uncultured Bacillota bacterium
CCTCGAGATCGTCCCCGTTTAAGGTAAAACGGGGGTGGGGAAGGACTTTTACTTTGAGGTAGAGATCTCCGCGCTCACCGCCCGGTTCGGCTTCGCCCCCTTGGCCCTTTAAACGGATCTTTTTACCATTACGGGCATCCCGGGGCACTTTCAGCTTTATGGTTTTTAATTCAGAAACGTGGCCGCTGCCGCCACAGAGACTGCAGAAGCTGTTCCCCAAATGGCCGGAGCCGCCGCACTGCCCGCACAGGTCCTGCAGGGAAAACTGGATCTGTTTTTCCCTTCCTTCATAGATTTCTTCCAGGGTTACCTCCAGCTCTGCTTCTACGTCCAGGCCACGCCGGGGACGGCGCGTACGCCGTGAAGTCCTGCCTGCCGTGCCGCTGCCAAAAGCGCTGCCGAAAATTGACTCAAAAAACTCGCTAAAGCTTCCGGCACCCTGTTCTCCGCCGAAACTGAAGGAGAAACCTTCAAAGCCGTCGCCAAAATCCTGCGTAGTCTGTCTCCAGCCGGCACCTGGTTGCCCCTGCTGGTAGTAGCGGTAGGCGTTAAAATCGTCTCCGTGTTCCCAGTTGGCGCCAAGGCGATCGTAACGTGCCCGTTTATCTTTGTCTCTGAGCACCTCGTAAGCCTCGTTAATTAATTTAAATTCTTTTTCCGCTTCTTCCTTTTTCTCCGGGGGCTGGAGATCGGGGTGGTGCTTGCGTGCCAGCTTGCGGTAAGCATTACGGATCTCTTTTTCTGTAGCGTTTCGTTCTACGCCGAGTATTTTATAATAATCCTGATATTTTACAGCCATATCTCTAACCCCGCCTTTCAGGATACTGGTTTAGGAAATTTATGGTGGTTGATTTTTGCCTATGATTAGTTAGATTGTTGGTGTTAATAATTATTATAAAATATCTCGCAGGGGCATACAAGTGTTTCCAATAGCTTATGCCGCCGGGAAAGGCCGCCTGCCCACAATATTATCATGGTAGGTGTGCAGGATAAGGAAATTGTTCCGACGAATAATCTTTTTAGTGTTGGTGCAGGGCCTTAAAACTATGAGGCAAAGATCAAAAAGGGAGGCAACAACAGAATGTCAGGCGATACAAAAAAGAAGCGTGTGTACGTAACGCGAAAAATACCTAGAGCAGGCCTGGCTTACCTGGAAGAAAGCTGTGATTGCAGGTTCTGGGGCCAGGAGAATGAGCCAGTGCCGCGGGAGGTGCTCCTGCGTGAAGTGGCCACAGCAAAGGGGCTTTACTGTGTGCTTTCTGACCGTATTGATGCGGATCTTCTAGCTGCGGCCCCCCAGTTGGAGGTAATTAGCACCATGTCAGCAGGATACGATCATATCGATCTGGCTGCCGCATCCCGCCGTGGTATTGTTGTAACCCATACCCCCGGAGTCCTGACCGAAACTACGGCTGACCTGGCTTTTGCTCTGCTTATGGCTGTAAGCCGCAGGCTTGTGGAAGCTAATAACGCTATCTACCAGGGAGGGTGGAAATCCTGGGGCCCCCTTTTCATGGCTGGCCGGGATGTTTATGGCGCTTCCCTGGGGATCATTGGTTTGGGCCGCATTGGGCAGGCTGTGGCGCGGCGTGCCAGGGGATTTAACATGAAGTTATGCTACTATTCCCGTACACGCCGGGAGGACGTGGAAAAAGAGCTGGGGCTCACCTATCTGCCCCTTGATGAGTTGCTGCAGTATAGCGATTTTGTTTCTTTGCACGTTCCCGCGAACCCGGGGACATTCCAGCTTATCAGTTTCCGTGAATTAAATTTAATGAAGCCCAATGCCATTCTCATTAACACTTCCCGTGGTTCGGTAGTGGATGAGAAGGCCCTTTATGCTGCCCTTTTGATGGGGCAGATCCATGGTGCAGGGCTCGATGTCTTTGCCGAAGAGCCGGTCAGCCTAGATAACCCGCTGCTAACCCTGCCCAATGTGGTAGCTCTGCCCCATATTGGCAGCGCCAGCGTAGAGACGCGCACCAAAATGGCCCTTTTAGCTGCTGAAGATATGGTGGCGGTGCTGGCAGGGCGTGCTCCCCGCTTTCCCGTGCCGACAGGCTGAGTTTTGCGCCTGGCTGGGAGTTTGCCGGATCAATTTTTTTATGCTTCCATCTCCTTACGTCCCAGCCGTGCGGCCAGGATAACGGGGTCGTAAACAGGTGCAAAAGGAGGAGCATAGGCCAGGTCAAGGCGGAACGCTTCTTCAAGGGTTATGCCCTTCTGGATTAGTGTAGCGTAAAGGTCGATGCGTTTTACGCTGTCTGTGGGGCCGGCCAGCTGGGCACCGAGGAAACGCCCGTTGCCTTTGTCTATGACAATGGCAGAAAAAATATTTTCGTTGCCGCCGGGATAGTAGCGAGCTTTGCTGCGGCTGCTGAAGGTATATTTTATGGCCTTTAAGCCGCTTTTTTGTGCTCCTTCAGCAGTCAGGCCTGCCCGGGCTATTCCCAGATCGGCAAACTTTGTGATCGCTGTTTCACAGATTCCCGGAAACTCCTCCTGCCCCCCGGCAATATTAATGCCGGCGATGTAACCCTCTTTGTTGGCCTTGGGGGCGAGGGGCACGTATGCGGGCTGGCCCGTGATGACGCTGGTGGTTTGCGCACAGTCCCCTGCGGCGAAAATAAAAGGATAATTTGTCTGCAGGCGTTTATTCACCGCTACCGCTCCTTTAAGCCCCAGGGTAATGCCGCTGCCCTCTAAAAAATCTGTTTGGGGGCGTACGCCTGTGGCTACCAGGACAAAGTCGAAAACCAGTTCTCCATCAGCTGTGCGGACGATGACTTTTTCTCCCTCTTCCGTAAGCTCCTGGGCCGCCCGGTTCAGGTCCAGGACGATACCGGACTGCCGCATTTTTTCCAGTATCAGTTTTGAAATCTCCGGTTCAAAGGTATTTGCCAGCTGGTCACGGCGGTGCACCAGGTGTGTCTCCAGCCCTCTGGCCAGGAAAGCTTCCAGCATCTCCACAGCGATATAACCTCCGCCGATGACGGCGCAGCGATGGGGTTTTTTCTCGTGTAAAAAAGCGGAAAGTTCCTGCATGTCCTCCATGTTCTTCAGTGTAAAAATCCGGCCGGCTCCGGCGGGGTTAAGGCGAATTCCCTCCACCACCGGCTGTGCCCCTGTGGCAATAAGCAGCAAATCGAAGCTGGCTGTTTCTTCTTTTACTGGGGTTTTAACCAGCAGTTCCTTTCTTTCCGGGTTTACAGCCAGCACTTCATGGTGCAGACGCAGGTCAATTTTCCTTTCATTTATAAGCGTATCCGGTGAAAGCTCAAACAGATCCGTAAACTTATTGACAATTCCCTCGATAAAGTAAGGCATACCGCAAGCGGCGTAAGAGACATAGGAGCCTTTTTCATATACAATAACTTCCCATTCAGGCTGCAGCCTCTTTACCTGGCTGGCGGCGCTCAACCCCGCGGCATTACCACCGATAATGATTACAGTCCTGGACAAAGCTGACACCCTTTCCCTGAAGAATAATTATAATATGCCATTAATTATAGCATTGGCTTTAAAAATATGTAAATAGATTGGGAGAACCAACCGTACTTCTCCTGTCCGCAATGGTTGGTAATAGTTGACAATCATATTGTAAGCGTATATGATAAAAATAATCAAAGAAATAATATTTTTTCTAAAAAAGAGGAGGCGTTGCCTGTGTTGTCGGAAAAACTGCTGAAAGAGTTGAATGAACAGGTCAAGTATGAGCTCTATTCAGCCAACTATTATCTGGCGATGGCTGCTTATTGTGCGGCCCAGGGGCTAAATGGTTTTGTTAATTTTTTTGTGGTCCAGGCGGAAGAGGAGCGTTTTCACGCCATGAAATTTTTTAATTTCATTATCGGGATGGGTGCCAGAGCGCGTATCTTGCAGCTGGATGAGCCCAAAAATGAGTACAATTCCCTGGAGGAAGTTTTTACCTTGGCCCTTAACCATGAAAAATTTGTTACGGGGAGAATCTATACCCTGATGGATCTGGCCCAGGAAGAAAAAGAACACGCCACAATCAGTTTTCTTAAATGGTTTATCGATGAACAGGTTGAGGAAGAAGCAAGCATGTCCGACCTCCTGCATAAGGTAAAAATGCTGGGTCCCCAGGGTCTTTATCTCCTTGACAGCGAACTGGCGCAGCGTACCTTTACGCCGCCAGCAAAGTAGCTTTGCTGAAGCATGGTCAGATCTCGGGGCAAAACAGATTATTCCATAATGTAAAAACCTATTCCAAAATTTATTGACACAAAAAAGATGTCGTGCTATAATTTAGCTGCCTGAAAGGCAAGATGCCCAGGGAGCTATTTTTTTTATCCTATTTTGCGGTTACTTATAAAAGCAGAAAAGATTTTTGGAATGTGATTCCGGATCATGGGCAATGGGGCCCGTAAGGTCTGCCGGTGCAGAGAGCCTTACGGGTTTTTTCAAAAAACTAAAAAAAACACAAAGAGGTGTAAAAAATGTGCGGTATCGCGGGTCTGATCAGCCAGAAAAAAATCAAGGAAAACGGGAGCCGCATTAAAAAAGGAATTGTGCTGCAGACAGAACGGGGCAACGGTCTTGGCGCCGGCTATGCCGCCTATGGAATTTACCCTGAATTTCCCGATCTTTATGCCATTCATCTTATGGTGGCGCATCGGCACGGTCTGGAAGTGGCGCAAAAATTCCTGGAGGAACATTTTTTTATCCATGCTGCAGGTCAGATCCCCGTCTGGGACCGTCAAATTACAGATCATCCCCTCCTCTTCCGTTATTTCGTAGAGCCGCGCCGCTACCGCACTGAACAGAAGTTGTTGCAGCAAGCCGATGATTACACCATTGAAAAAGTAATGGAGCTAAACAGGATTTTTGAAGATGCCTTTGTCTTTTCCAGTGGTAAAAATATGGGTGTATTCAAAGGGGTGGGGACACCGCAGGAGATATACGATTTCTATCTCCTGGACGATTATGAAGGGTACTGCTGGCTGGCGCACAACCGTTTTCCCACCAATACGCCGGGCTGGTGGGGAGGAGCACACCCCTTTAATTTGCTCTCGTATTCCATTGTGCACAATGGAGAGATCTCGTCTTATGGCATTAACCGCCGTTTTCTGGAGGGGTTTGGTTATTACTGCCGCATGCAAACGGACAGCGAAGTTGTAGCTTACTTGCTGGACCTGCTGATCCGCCGGCACAAGCTCAGCATCGAAGAAGCAACTCTTGTCCTGGCCCCTCCTTACTGGGTGGCGGTGGAGCAGCAAGCCGATGGGCCCCTCCGGGATAAACTGCTGGCCCTGAAAATAATTTATGAAGCGGCGATGCTAAATGGCCCCTTTGCCATCCTGGCTGCTTGCACGGAAGGGCTTTTCAGTATTACAGATAACACTAAACTGCGGCCCATGACCGTTGGCCGCGCCGGAGATTATGCTTATTTTGCCAGCGAAGTTTCAGCTCTCTATGAGATGGAGGACGGGCTGGAAAGCGTGACTACACCACGGGCAGGCCAGCCTTGTATTGTCAGGCTGGAGGAAAGCGATGATGCAGCGCATTGTCTGGAACCAGATTACGCTGGGAAAGGAGCTTGAGTCTAATGGCCATTGCTGTAAATACTCCTGGACTAAGGTCGTCTTTCCGTCCCGTTTTTGAGCGAGAAGCTTGTGACGGCTGCGGGCAATGTGCGCTAGAGTGCTCTTTCAACGAAATCCGCATGGAGACACGGGCAGGCCAAAAAATACCTGTGGCTAACGGCCGTGCCTGTGGCGCTTGCCACCGCTGTGAGCTGACCTGTCCCCGGGGGGCAATCAGGATCACAGGGGAACCGCTGGCTCTTAGGCCCCATGGAGTCTGGCGGCCCGAGGCGGTAAACCGCATCCACCTGCAAGCTGCCTCTGGAGCAGTAACTTTAACCGGTATGGGGGCCGATACAGATGTGCCTATCTATTTTGACCGCCTTCTTTTCAATGCCTGCCAAGTAACCAACCCGTCCATTGACCCGCAGCGAGAGCTGATGGAGACAGTAACATACCTGGGGCGCAAGGCCCTCTCCTGGCAGGATTTAGATGGAGAAGGGGAAAGGGGTTATCACCGTTCCCTTATTCCTTTAAGTATGCCCCTGGTTTTTGCGCCCATGTCCTACGGCAGCATCAACCTTAATTTTCAACTGGCCATGGCCCGTGTGGCCCAAAAGAAGGGACTGCTCTGGTATTCGGGCGAGGGGGGGCTGCACCGGGACCTTTATCCATACAGCGACTGCGTTGTTCTTCAGGTTGCTTCGGGCCGTTTTGGCGTAAGCCGGGAGTACCTGCAACTTGGTCGGGCTTACCAGATCAAGATTGGACAGGGCGCCAAGCCGGGTATCGGCGGGCACCTGCCTGGGGAAAAGGTGTTGCCGGGCATCTCTGAGACACGCATGATCCCTTTAGGAAGCGATGCCATTTCTCCGGCGCCGCAGCACGATATCTATTCCATTGAAGACCTACGCCTGCTTATCTATGCCCTGAAGGAGGCAAGCGGCTATAAGCCTGTCTGCGTGAAGATAGCTGCCGTACACAATGTGGCTGCCATTGCCAGCGGGATTGTGCGGGCCGGAGCCGATATGCTCTACCTGGATGGCTACCGGGGCGGTAGTGGCGCTACGCCGGCGATTGTGCGGGATAATGTGGGCATCCCCCTGGAGTTGGCCCTCGCTGCTGTGGACCAGCGCTTGCGCGATGAACGTATCCGGCATCAGGCCTCTATTATTGCCGCCGGAGGTATCCGCAACAGCGCCGACGTAATGAAAGCAATTGCCCTGGGTGCAGATGCGGTGGCTATCGGCTCTGCCTGCCTCGTGGCTTGCGGCTGCCATGTCTGCCAGCGCTGTAACAGCGGTAAATGCCCGTGGGGGATTACTACTAACGATGAGCAGCTGGCGGCGAGGCTGGACCCCGACTGGGCAGAAGAGCGCCTAACCAATTTAGTAGAGGGCTGGCACCATGAAATGCAGGAAATTATGGGTTTAAACGGGATTTACGATATTGGGTCGTTTAGAGGAAACAGGCTGATTTTAAGGGGGGTGGGCTTGAGTGACCGGGAACTGTCCGTGCTGGGAATCAAGCACGCGGGAGAATAGCAGGAAAGCGGCGGTTAATGGAGCATTGGTCATAGATGCCCGCGGTATTCCTTACCGGGAATTAAACAGCAAGATACGGGAACTTGCCCAAGCTGGGGAGCGGCATCTTATCCTGGAGGGGGTACGGGGGCAACGTTACCTGGGTAGTGGGCTCAACTTCCCCGATCTGCTGTTGCAGATAAAGGGCGTGCCGGGCGAAGATCTTGGCTTTAACCTTAGCGGCTCTACGATCGAAGTTTTTGGCCCTGCCCAGAATGCTGTAGCCAACACCATGGACAGCGGGCGCATTATCATCCACGGCCTGGGCGGAGATGCCCTGGCTTATGGTATGCGTGGCGGCGAGCTGTACATGCGGGACGACGTAGGTTATCGCGTAGGTATTCACATGAAGCAATATGGCGATAAGATTCCTGTGGTCGTAATCGGTGGCACTGCCGGTGACTACCTGGGTGAGTATATGGCTGGCGGTATACTTATCTTGCTTAACCGAACAGACGCGCAAGAGATGGTTGCCGGGACATCTCCTCGCACCCTTGCCACCGGTATTCATGGTGGGGAAATTTATATCTATGCTTATCATGTACCGGAAAAACTGCTGGGCATCGGCGCCAAACTTGTGGAAGCAGGGGCGGCAGAGAGGGAAAAAGTGGAGCAGTATGTGAGAAAATTTTGTAGTTATTTTCAGCTGCCTGCTGCACCCCTGCTGGAAAGGCCGTTAATTAGGATAGTCCCTGCCGGCAGCCGGCCCTTTGCCGCCTTTTATCACCCTGCATATCCAGTTGCTACGGGCCTTAAACCCCAGCACGTGCAGCGCACCTCTCCCTGCGAGGCCGCCTGTCCTGCCGGTGTCCCCACAGGGCGTTTCCTGCGGGCGCTGCGCCTGGGAAAGATGGAGGAAGCAGTGGCCCTTATTGACGAAGCGACGCCTTTACGCTACAGCTGCTGCGGTTTTATCTGTCCGCACCTTTGCGTGCAGCATTGTACCCGGGCTAAGGTAGACTTCGCCGTCCGCACAGCGGAGCTGGCGCGGCACTTTAAAGATCTGCCTGTAACACCGCCGGCATGGCAGCATAAAGAAAAAATTGCTATCATCGGCGCCGGTCCAGCGGGCCTAAGTGCTGCCTACCAGCTGGCGCGCTGCGGTTATAGAGTAACGGTTTTTGACGAGGCCGACCGGCCCGGAGGAAAGCTTTATCAAGCTATCTCGCGTCGCCGCCTGCCGCTGGACGATCTTGAGCATGACCTGTCACGTATCGCTGCCATGGGAGTGGAATTTGTTAACAATACCCGTGTTACTGCTGAAGCCCTAGAAAAGATGCTGGAAGAATACCACCATATTATTGTTGCGGTGGGCGCCCACGAAGCGATTATACCCCCGGTTCAGGGCCGGGAATACCTGCAGGCTGGCCTGGATTTTCTAAAAGAATACAACCAGTGCCAGGCTAAAGGGGAGAAAATGGTTAAGCCTATTGGAGAAAGAATAGTGATTATAGGCGGAGGCGATGCCGCTGTAGATGGCATTGAAGCGCTTTTGGAGATAGGGGTTCCGGCGGACCAGATTACAGTAATAGATATAAAGAAGCCATCGGCCGATCCTGAGGCCCGCCGTCATCTGGAGCAGCAGGGAGTGATCTTCCGCTATCCCCTTTTCCTTAAGGAGGCCACTTCCCAGGGAGTTTATGTTGATAACATCCTGGGGCAGCGGGAGTTTATTCCGGCTGATACTGTCCTTGTTTTTATTAATGAGCAGCCGGCACTGGAATTGTTGCCGTCATTGCTTCAGGAGCAGACAGATGAAAGGGGTTTTTACCGCCATACGCAGGAAGGCACTTTCCGTACGCTCCATCCCCGTATCTCTATTGTTGGCGATACGCAAGGGCTGGGGCTGGTAACTACCAATATTGGGCGGGGCCGGCAGTGTGCCCGGGAGGTAGATGCTTTGCTGCAGGGCCGGGAGTACGCCCCTACGGTAATAGAACCGCAAGATCCGGCTTATCTCTTTCCCGGCAGGGCTACTCCGCTGGAAGCAGAAGGGACGGGGATCGAGGACGAACAGGATCGTTGCTTGCATTGTGGCATCTGTGTCCAGTGCGACGCCTGTATAGAAGCCTGCCCGCGCCAGGCCCTCACCCGCCACGGAGAAGAATTTTCCGTAGATCTTTCCCGGTGTGGTGGTTGTGGCACCTGCGCGTCAACCTGTCTCGGGGGGGTGATCAGGATGGTTGCCCGTGACAGTTGATTGACCAGCTTTGCAGAATGCGATATGTAGAAGCGGGACGTGGAAAGGGGGGGATGTGATGAAAATTGTTGCGGCGCAGATAAATCCGACGGTGGGGGATCTACAGGGGAACCTGCATAAGATCAGGACAATTATGAGGCAGGCAGACTGTGCCGGGGCGGGACTGGTAATTTTCCCGGAGCTGGCTCTGACGGGCTATCCTCCCCGGGACCTCCTGCTTTATGACGCTTTCCTGGATGAAGTGCAGCGGATTGTCTACAGGGAAGTGCTCCCCCTTACCTGTAAAGTGGCAGTGCTGTTGGGGGCGCCATGGCGGCCGCGCAAAAAGGAAGGGTTGCTTTATAATGCTGCGCTGCTTCTGGATGAAGGGACGGTTGTTTCCTGTCATGCTAAAACCCTCTTGCCCAATTATGATGTCTTTGACGAAAGCCGTTACTTTTCCCCTGCCACGCTGCGCCAGCCTGCTCTGATTAGCGGCCTGAAAACAGCGATTACCATCTGTGAGGATGTCTGGAACGACAAAGATTACTGGGAACGCCGCCTTTATGCCGAAGATCCCGTAGAAGAACTTTTTGCCCAAGGTGCCCGCCTGCTGATAAATATTTCGGCCTCGCCTTACCACCTGGGCAAAGCGCAGCAGCGAGAGCGTATGCTCTGTGCCATGGCAAAGAAATACGGCGTGCCTCTGTTCTATGTCAACCAGGTGGGTAGCAATGACGAATTAATTTTTGACGGCAGCAGCCTGATCTGTAGCGGGGAAGGCCAAGTCCTTTACCGTGCTGAGCCCTTTAAAGAAGAAGTTATTTATTGTGAGTTAGAAGATAACCTACCTGTGGCTGTGACGGGGTTTGAACGGGACGAGGTTTTGCTAACTGCGCCGGTACCGGAGAAGGCAAGCCCGCCGGCAAAGATTTTGGCACCGGAAGAGGGTATGGACTGGGTTTATGGCGCGCTGCAGTTAGGGCTGCGCGATTACCTGGGCAAGACTGGCTTCAGCTCTGTGGTTATGGGCTTGAGCGGCGGCATAGATTCAGCTGTCACAGCAGTCCTTGCTGCGCAAACCCTGGGGGCAAAAAAAGTGCTGGGGGTGCTGATGCCTTCCCGTTATTCTTCGCTGCACAGCGTGGAGGATGCTCTGCTGCTGGCACGTAATTTAGGGATCCAGACACGCACCATTAACATCGAAGTCCCCTTTAGTGGCTATTTGGCGCTTTTGAATGATGGGGTAGAGCCAAAGCTAGATCTTGCCGAGGAGAATATCCAGGCCCGTATCCGTGGTAATATACTTATGTTTATTTCCAACCGAGAGAAGCGCCTAGTCTTGACTACGGGCAACAAATCTGAACTGGCCGTGGGCTATTGCACTCTCTACGGAGATATGTGCGGCGGGCTGGCCGTCCTTGCCGATGTGCCCAAAACCATGGTTTACAAGTTGGCAGAATGGATTAATGGGCAGGCTGGCTACGAGGTTATTCCTGGCAGGATCATTTATAAGGAACCCTCTGCCGAGCTGCGCCCGCGGCAGAAAGACCAGGACACGCTGCCCCCCTATGAACTGCTGGACTCTTTGCTCTACCTTTATATCGAAGAAAACAAACATGTTAACGAGATTGTTGCCCTTGGCTATGAGCGGGATTTAGTTGAAGAGATTGTAAGTAAGATTGATAGGACAGAGTATAAAAGGTTTCAGGCGGCACCGGGCCTGCGCGTCACTACCCGGGCTTTTGGTACCGGGCGGCGCATGCCCCTGGCCCGGGGTTATTTTCATCGTGTATCTGTGAAAAATTAATTTGTTTTGACAGGGTTGGTTGCTTGGAGTAAGATAGATATGAGCCGGGAGGGTAGAAAATGAACGGGTTGGAGTACTGCCTGGGGATTCCTGGGACAGTGGAGCGGAAAAAAATTATCTCCGCCCTGTCCTTGGCAGGCTTGAACTGCGTGGGTGAAGGCAGCGATTGTTACCATTTTTTGAGACTCATACGCAGCGTGCAGCCCCACCTGGCCATACTTGAGTTGTCTCTTCCGGGAAACGTATGGGAGACCGCTGCCATTATTGATCAGGAATCCCTGGCTGCGCTTTTACTCCTGGAAGACAAAGCAGCCGGCTCCCGGGTCCGTTCGTTCATGCCTGAAACAGCTTATACGCTAGTGGCGCTGCCGGTCAGCAGCCAAGTGCTTATAGCTGTTGTGGATGTCCTCTGGCGGGAATTTCAACGGCGCCGGGGCCTGCAGAGTGAGTTGCGTATTTTAAAGGAGCGTATGCAGGGACGCATTGTCATTGAACAGGCCAAAGGCCTTGTGATGAAAAAGTTTAACTTGGATGAGCAGCAGGCCTATCGCCTGATGCAAAGAAAAAGTATGGAACTGCGCATGCCCCTAGAAAAGCTGGCCCGGGCCGTGCTTGAAGGCAATATTTGAAAACAAAACTATAGTTTCATAATTTTTAGGCAAAGGCGCCTACATAGCTTTTTGTATAAAAAAAGCGGTAGGTGTTTTTTATATTAATAAAGGGAGTTGAAAGAAATGGGATACACCAGCGAAGATGTAATGCGGATGACGGAGGAGATGCAGGTTAAGTTTATACGTATGCAGTTTACAGACATTTTAGGTACTTTAAAGAATGTGGCCATACCCATATCCCAGTTACCTAAAGCTCTGGCCGGGGAGATCCAGTTTGATGGTTCTTCTATTGAGGGTTTTGTGCGTATTGAAGAATCGGATATGAACCTGGTCCCTGATCTAAATACCTTTAAACTGCTGCCCTGGAAGCCGAAAGACGGAGCGGTGGCCCGCTTCATTTGCGACGTCTATAACCCCGACGGCACCCCCTTTGCCGGCTGCCCGCGCGGTGTTCTGAAAAAGGTTATCGCTGAGGCTGCGGAGCTGGGCTATACCATGAATGCAGGACCGGAGGCAGAATTCTTCCTTTTCCATACCGATGCCGACGGCAGGCCCACTCTTATCACCCATGACAGGGCTGGCTACTTTGATATGACACCGGTGGATCTGGGAGAAAATGCACGCCGGGACATGGTGCTGACACTTACGGAAATGGGCTTTGAGATCGAAGCCTCACACCATGAAGTAGCGCCGGGCCAGCACGAGATCGATTTTAAATACAGCGATGCCCTGAGTACCGCTGACAGCCTGATGACTTTTCGTGTGGTGGTTCGGACCATCGCACAGCGGCACGGCCTGCATGCCAGCTTTATGCCAAAACCTATTTTTGGGATTAACGGTTCGGGGATGCATACCCACCTCTCTCTTTTCAAAGGAGAACAGAATATTTTCTATGATCCCCAGGGCCGCTATGAGTTAAGTAAAGAAGCCCTTAGTTTCATCGCGGGGTTGCTGCAACACGCCCCTGCTTTTACGGCCATTACTAACCCCACGGTTAATTCTTATAAACGCTTGGTCCCTGGTTATGAGGCACCTGTCTATATCGCTTGGTCCCAGCGCAACCGTAGCCCCTTGGTACGTATTCCCGCCCGCCGTGGCCTTGGTACGCGTGTGGAGCTACGCAGCCCTGACCCCTCATGTAACCCCTATCTGGCTCTGGCGGTCATGCTTAAAGCAGGTCTAGATGGAGTTAAAAACGGCCTTACCCCTCCCGAGCCGGAGGACCGTAATATCTATGCCATGACAGCGGAGGAGAGGGCAAACCGTAAGATCTTCAGCCTGCCAGCCAGCCTGCAGGAAGCCTTGCAAGAACTGGAGAAGAACCCTGTAATCCTCTCAGCGCTGGGAGAACATGTATGGGATCGCTTTAAAACAGCTAAGATGATTGAATGGGATGCCTACCGTACCTGCGTTCATCCCTGGGAAGTAGAGCAGTATCTGGGTACTTTTTAAAGATTAAAGGAGAAATATACGCAGGAACTTATAGTCCCTTTAATACCTGCAAATATGCCGGGTATGCAGCAGAGATATTGTCTGCCTGACCCGGCAATTTCTTTTTGCCACCGGGATGTGCTATAATGATGTGGCAGCATATTTAAAGGCGGAAATGTCGGAGGATTACAGGCATAAGGGCAGCTGCCCGGCGGCCGGGGGCAAAGACTGGGATAACCGGGGAAAGGGAAGAAAGGTTATGGTCCAGACAGGTGAAAAAAGAACAGAAGGAAGCTTGACCAAAGAATACTATGATGTCATTGTCATCGGCGCCGGCCATGCCGGCTGCGAAGCTGCCATGGCCGCAGCACGCCTTGGCTGTTCTACCTTGTTGCTTAACCCCAACCTTGATCATCCTGCCCTTATGGCCTGCAACCCCTCCCTGGGCGGCCCCGGCAAGGCACACCTGGTGCGGGAAATCGATGCCCTTGGGGGCATTATGGGGATCAATGGCGACGAATGCGTCTTACAGATGCGCCGTTTGAATACGAGCAAAGGGCCGGCAGTGCAGGCCCTGCGCGCCCAGATCGATAAAAATGCTTACCAGCGGAAGATGAAAAGCCTATTACAAAATTGTCCGCGTCTTTTTCTGCGCGAAGGTACCGCCGCCGGCATTGTTGTGGAGGGCAGTGAGGTAAAGGGGGTTGTAACGCTCCAGGGGAATACATACCTGGCCGGGGCGGTAGTGCTCGCTACAGGCGTTTACCTGCGCGCGGAAATTTTTCTGGGACATAATCATTATGCAGGGGGACCCGCCAACTATTTGCCGGCCACGGATCTGGCAGAAAACCTGGTGGCCCTTGGTTTCCAGGCAGACCGGTTTAAAACGGGTACGCCTCCCCGCGTGCACAGACGCAGCATTACCTTTGAAGGCTTGCAGGAGGTCCCCGGAGAAGAGGGAACAGGCGGCTTTTCTTTTCTTAACCCGCAGCGGGAATTTCCCCAATGGTCCTGTTACCTTACTTACACGAATGAACGTACACATCGTCTTATTTTGGATAATCTGAATTATGCCCCCATCTACTCGGGCTTGATTAAAGGCCGTGGTCCCCGTTACTGTCCCTCCATTGAGGATAAAGTTGTGCGTTTCCGGGAGCGGGAGCGCCACCCCATTTTTATCGAACCGGAAAGCGCGGAAAGCGAGGAGATGTACCTGCAGGGTATCTCCACCGGACTTCCCGAAGAGCTGCAAAACGCTTTTTTACGGACTATTCCCGGCCTGGAGCGGGCGGAGATTACCCGTCCTGCCTATGCCATTGAGTACGACTATTTCCCGCCCACCCAGCTCAAGGCCAGCCTGGAAACCAAGAGGGTGGCCCGCCTTTTTTTCGCCGGACAGATTAATGGCACGACGGGTTACGAGGAAGCAGCGGCCCAGGGCCTCATCGCAGGGATTAATGCCGCCCGCTCCTGTCGTGGCGAAGAACCCTTTATCCTCACCCGATCGGAGGCCTATATCGGGGTGCTGATCGATGATCTGGTAACCAAGGGGGTCAGCGAACCCTACCGTATGTTTACTTCCCGCTGCGAATACCGGCTGCTTTTGCGCCATGACAATGCAGACCAGCGACTTACAGAAAAGGGATACCAGCTGGGCTTGATAGACAGCGAACGTTACCGTATATTTCAGGAGAAAAAGCAGCGCTTGGCCGCACTGCTGGATCGGCTGGAACGGACCCGCATCTATCCTTCCGCGGAACTTGATGCACGACTGGCCGCACTCCATTCGGCTCCCCTTGCCAGGCCCCAAACACTGGCTGAGCTTTTAAAAAGGCCGGAACTGAGTTTTGCTAATCTCCCTAACTTGCTGCCGCCGGGCGAAGAGCTCCCTTCGGAGGGGCCGGAGATTGTCAGCGAAGTGGAGACGGTAATTAAATATGCCGGGTATATAGCCAAGCAGGAAACAAGGCTGAAACAGCTGCAAAAGATAGAGCATAAGCTCATTCCCGAAGGGTTTGTTTATGCCGGCATCAGCGGCCTCTCTAGTGAGGCCAGGCAAAAGCTGGAGGCGATCAGGCCCCGCACCTTGGGGCAGGCCTCCCGCATAGACGGTGTTACACCTGCAGATCTCTCCCTGCTTGCTCTGCATCTGGAGAGGAGGCCAGTATGCCCGGAAAGAGCCAAAGAAGAAAAGACGCCTTCCCAAAAGGCTGGGCTTTAAGGTCCCCGGGGTGGTATAATCGTCTTAGTAGTTTTTTTAAAGAAAAATTTGGGGTGCGGGTTACCAAAATCCCCCTCCATGCCGGCTTAACCTGTCCCAACAGGGATGGTACCCTTTCCAGAGAAGGTTGTATTTTTTGTTATAATCCGGCATTTAGCCCCAGTGTAGCCGGGCGAGAAGATGGAGCTGCAAAAAGTTTACCCGCCAGTATTTGGCAGCAGATCCGGCGTTTTCAATGGCAGGCGGAGAAAGGGAAAAACCCCGGGGATTCTGCAGCAAAAGAAATTGAGCCGCCGTCCTCCTTTGTGCCGTCTAACAGCTACTTGGCCTACTTCCAGTCTTACAGCAATACCTACGGCCCCCTTTCCCTTTTGGAGCAGCTCTATGAAGAAGCCCTTAAGGCGCCGGGGGTGATCGGTCTCAGCGTGGCCACGCGTCCCGACTGCCTCAGCGCGGAAGTGATAAAGCTCCTAGGCTCTCTGGCGCAGCGGCACCATATCTGGCTGGAGCTGGGACTGCAATCGGCCCATGACCGTACCCTTAGGCTGATTAACCGGGGGCATGACTTTGCCTGTTTTGAGGAAGCGGTGCTGGCCTGCCAGGAGTACGACCTTTATCTTTGCGTGCACCTGATTAACGGTCTCCCCGGCGAAGACCCTGCTGCCATGGAGCAGACAGCGGCACGTATCTCCCGCCTGCCCGTACACGGGGTAAAATTTCATCAGCTGCAGATTTTAAAGGGCACCGGGCTGGAAGCCCTCTACCATGAGGGGGGTGTAGTGCCCCTTACTCTTAAACAGTACCTGAAAACTGTCTGTGACCAACTTGAACTGCTGCGTGGGGAGATTACCATACACCGCCTGCTGGCGGAGACGCCATGCCGCGAGCTGCTTATTGCCCCTGACTGGCAGCTATCCCGTGCCCGTTTTGCCAGTATGGTGGAGGCGGAGCTGCGTCGCCGCGGCACCTGCCAGGGATGGCGCAGCAGAAAATAATCAATCCTGGGGGAAGAAATTTAGTTGCCAAAAAAAAGAAAAAACATTAAAATAAAGGTAAAACAAAACTTTAGGGGGAACTTTTATGAAAAAGGTAGTAGTCTGTTGCCTGGTTATTTTTTTGTTTCTCTTTTCCCTGGGATGCGGCAAAAATGACACAGTTTCAGAGGGACAGGGCAAGGATGCCGGCAGGACTGTGCAAACGCAGCCTGAGCCGGCAAATCCCGGAGGCACAAAAGAGACCCAGCCTGCGCCTTCAGAGCCTAAAGGGAACGTTTCTGTATCTGTAGATACGGATAAAGGCGTTGACTTGCCCAAAGGTTACCCCCAGGACAAGTTCCCCATCTATAAGGACAGCTATATTTTCATGGTCAATGAACTGGAGGGTGGCTATCTGCTTACGGCTTTCAGCAAGGATAGCGTGAAAGACGTTATGGAATTCTATACAGGGGTTTTGGCCACGGCCCAGGTGATCATGGAGACCAAGGCTGCAGATAGTTTAACTTCCTTTGGAACAAAGGACGGTTACAGCTATAGCCTGGATGTTGGCCCCAGCAATGAGCTGAAAGATTACCAGACTTCTATTACTATTGTGCTGCAGCCGGAATAAGCCGGTATGCAGCGCCGGAGATTTTCTCTGCCGGCACTGAAACGTAGATTGCCTGAGCAGTTATGTTTGGTTCATTATGCCTGCTGCATAGAAAAAGGATCGGCAGGTGTTTTTTTGAAGCGGGGAGGAAGAATGTATATTATTCAGCCAGGACGTATACCGCTGAAAATTTGGGCTCGCACGCTGGAGCCGGGAGCGCTGCAACAGGCCCATAACCTTTCCAACCTTTCTTTTGCCTTCAGCCATATTGCCCTTATGCCCGATGCGCACGAGGGTTATGGTATGCCTATTGGCGGGGTGCTGGCTACTGTTGGGGGGTTTATTATTCCCAATGCGGTGGGTGTGGATATCGGCTGCGGTGTAGTGGCGCTGCGTACCGAAGCTACCGCAGTCAGTACAGAGCAACTCAGGCAGATCCTGGATAAAGCCAGGGAGGTTATCCCTGTGGGCTTTAAGCACCATACGCGACCCCAACCCTGGGAAGGCTTTAGCACTGCTCCCCCTTTACCTGTAATTCGCCGGGAAATGGATTCGGCACGCCGCCAGCTTGGCACACTGGGTGGGGGCAACCATTTTTGCAGCATTGAAAAAGGCAGCGACGGACATATCTGGCTGCTTGTCCATTCGGGAAGCCGTAATATCGGGCTCAAAGTGGCTTCTTATTATAACAACCTGGCGAAGGCGGCGAATAAAGTAAAGAAAATCGTGCCCCCGGAATATGATCTGGCCCCTTTAAACCTGCAAGAAGAATCAGGTGAAGATTATTTTACGGCCATGCAGTTTTGCCTGGATTTTGCCCGGGCCAACCGGGAACTGCTTTCCCGCCGTTTTAGCGAGCTATTTGCCGCTGTTGTTTCCGGAGGGACAGTATTGGAACGCCTGGAGATCCACCATAACTATGCTGCCAAAGAGGAACACTTTGGTAAAGAAGTTGTGGTGCACCGTAAGGGCGCCATCTGTGCCCGAGCGGGAGAGAGGGGAGTGATCCCCGGATCCATGGGGACTCCTTCCTATATTGTGGAGGGCCTGGGTAACGAAGAAAGCTTTTTTTCTGCTTCCCACGGGGCCGGGCGCACTATGAGCCGCCAAGAGGCCAACCGCGTAATTACGGAGGAGATGGCTAACGCCGCCATGCAGGGGATTATTTACAGCCCCTGGAAAGGTGATTATGCCGAAGCGCCCATGGCTTATAAAGATATCGAGGAGGTAATGGACTGCCAGCGCGATCTGGTCAGACCCCTGGTTAAACTGACGCCCCTTGCCGTGCTGAAAGGGTAGTTGACCATGACCGGCAAAAAACGACGAAACCGTTTTCCTGGGTAAAACGTCTATAATTTATCACCATAAACTTTTTACAGCCTGTTATCTCATAAGATGGGAGCAAAGCATGAAAAGGCCGCTTCTGTTAATTCTTATTTTTAGCATCATTGTTGCTATAGCCATTTATAGCTTCTCCATCAATGTCAAGTACAAGCAGACGCTGGCCAATATTGCTGTCCAGGAAGATCCGGGAAACAGCAGTGAAGTTGAATCTGTATCCGCATCAGAAGCTGCGGAAGAAAAAAAAGAGGGAAATCCTTTTATTCTTCTTTTGTTTGGTATCAGCGACAGGCTGTTTATCCATGACCCCGGCAGGGCCGATACGATTATGCTGGCTTTGGTAGACGCCGACAGAGGCAGGGTTCAACTGATCTCTGTCCCCCGGGACGCCTACGTGGAGATACCCGGATATAATAAAAATAAGCTCAACTACGCCTACTCCCGGGGAGGGGCGAACCTGTTGGTACAGACCCTGGAAAACTGGCTGGATATTGATATTTATGGTTATGTACGCCTTAATTTTCAGGGTTTCATTGACCTGGTCAACCTGGTTGACGGCATTAAAGTGTATGTGCCCCGGGATATGCGTTATGACGATCCTGTCGATGGCACCAGTATTGATCTAAAAAAGGGAGAGCAGCTCCTTGACGGTAAAAATGCCTTGGACTTTGTGCGTTTCCGCCTGAGCAATGACGGCAGGCATGCCAGCGACTATGAAAGGATGAAACGCCAGCAGGAGGCCCTTGCCGCCTTGAGCAGCAAACTTGCTTCCATCAGGACAATAGCCAGGCTCAACCGGATTATGGATATTCTGAGCGACAACGTTAAAACCAGTTTAACCGTGGATGAACTGGATCTATTGATTAGAAAGTATTATGCGGTGGATCTGCAGGGTCTGGAAACAACATCACTACAAGGCGGCGGTTATCTGTTAAACGGGGCCTGGTATGAGATTGTTCCTGAAGAAGAAATTGTCCGTGTGCGGGAAATTATCGCGACTTTTTTTGAAAGCTTACCCTGATCTTTCCGGAACTTTTTAACCCTTACCCAGTCTTATTAAGTAATAAAAATTAAATTTACAGAGTGAGGGTTAAAAATGACCGCAAAGGTAAAAAAGTCCGTCGCCATGCTTTTGCTGCTGCTGCTCTTCCTGTCCGTAATGGCAGACACAGGCTGCCGGCCCGAGGCAAAAACCATTTATGCCGGACCTGCCGACAATCTGGATCTGCGCCTGACCCGGGCCAACACGGAATTTGCCTTTAATCTTTTCCATGCCTTGCAGGAAGAAGCTCCCGGCGAGAATATCTTCATCTCCCCTGCCAGCGTCTCCTTGGCTCTGGCCATGACCTACAACGGGGCTGCCGGGGAAACGGCTGCAGCCATGGGGGAGGTGCTGCGTTTCCAGGAGATGAGCCTGGAGGAGCTAAATGCCGCCTTTGCCGATCTGCGCACCATTCTGGAAAATCCCGACCCGAAAGTGGAACTGGCCCTGGCCAACTCCCTCTGGGCACGTCAAGGGGTGGAGTTTTACGAGGATTTTCTGCAGCGTAATCGCCGGTACTACGGGGCAGAAGTCAGGGCACTGGATTTTGACCACCCCGACGCTGTGTCTGAGATCAACCGCTGGGTAGAACAGCAAACAAAGGAGAAAATTAAGGATTTAATTAGACCTCCCATTCATCCGCTGACCGTCCTTTTTTTAATCAATGCCATCTATTTCAAAGCCGCCTGGTCTGAACCCTTTGACGCCGGGTTAACCCAGGAACTGCCTTTCCATCTGCCCGGTGGCAGCACCAAGCAGCACCCCATTATGTTCCGGGAAGCTAAGTTGCCTTATCTGGAGGGTGACGGCTTTCAGGCGGTAGCCCTGCCTTACGGCAAAAATGGGCGTATCTCCATGTATATTTTCCTGCCCGATCCCGAACTGACCTTGCAGGACTTTTACCATGGCATGACCACTGAGACCTGGCAATCGTGGAGAGAGTCTTTTCGTGAAACAGAAGGTTTGCTGGGGCTGCCCCATTTCAAGTTTACATATGAAAAATCCCTCAACGATGTCCTGAAGGCCATGGGCATGGAGATCGCTTTTAACGAGACGGCAGCCGATTTTTCCCGTATGCGGCCCACGCCGCCCAGGCTCTTTATTGCCGAAGTCAAACACAAGACCTTTATCGAAGTTGACGAAAAAGGCACCGAAGCCGCCGCTGCCACTTCCGTGGAGATAAGAGCTGAGTCTGCTCCCCTGGACAGGTTTTTCATGATAGCAGATCGTCCTTTCTTTTTCAGTATCGCAGATAACAAGACCGGTTTGCTCCTGTTCATGGGAGCATTGAACGATCCCATGTAAGAGTAAGATTACCGGGATGGTGAAGCGTCATTTTGAAGAAAAAGCAGGCAGCGGTTACAAGCTTATTATTTCTGCTTCTTCTGGGGCTGTTTTTTGCTTACCCGGGCAAAGATAACAGTCATGGCGCTGCCCCCGTCATGGAAACTTTGCAGCGGGGCGGGGAAACGTATTACCTTTATCTGGAAGGACAGGTTTTCTCTCTCTTCTCCGCCGAAGGGGATCTGATTTGCACTTATGACCCCGGTGCAGGCCGGGTTGTTCTCAGCTGGTGCGTCTCCGATCTGGACGGTGACGGGCAGGAGAAAGTGCTGTTCGTTAGCGGAGAGGATGGCTTTAGTTTAGACGGCCTCCCCGTGGGCGATACCCTGATCATCCTCGATTTCCAGGATTATTTCCGGGAAATATTCCGACAGTCTTTTAGCGTGCTCAATCCCTGGAAAGTGTTGACCGGCGATGTGGACGGGGACGGCAGGATGGAGATATCTCTGGGCGTTTACAAGGAAGCGCCGTTCCATCCTGTTATGGCCAAAAGGCCTTTTATCTATGACTGGCAAGAAGACGGCCTTGTTCCCAAGTGGCGCGGTTCCCGCCTCTTCCGGCCCTTTACGGATTACATTTTTGCCGACCTGGACGGCAATGGGCGGGATGAATTGATTGCTGTGGAGCTGCTGGAGAACGGGCAAAAAGTGCTGCAGGCCTACTCCTGGAAAGGGTTCGGCTTCGAGGGGGTGGGGGAATCAGCACCCTTTACAGATATTCAGGATTTGCAAAGAAATTACCTTGATTATACCTGGGCTGTGCAGGCACTGGTAAAAGAAGGGGATAAGGCCACCCTCAGGATGTTCTGCTTTGACGGTGAGCACTTAACTGAACGTAAATAAACGTAAATAAATAAGGGGGAAAAGGCAGATGAAAGGCGTTAAAGTTTTACATCCTTGGTGTCGTTGTCTGCTTCTTTGCAGTGTCCTGGTGTTCATAATTTTTGCGGCAGGGTGTGGTAAGGAAATGGCTTCTGCCACTGCCCCGGGAGATAGCGCAGCTGCGACAACGGATTCCTGGGAAAATGGTGATGCAGAAAAAGCGCCTGCCTTTCCGCTGCAATTAAAGGCGGTTTTTCGTGAAGAGCAGGGGAGGAAGCGCATAGAAGTTCCCTATATGCCCCTGCAGGTGGATCCCCTGGTTCGGCCCTACCAGGTAAAAGAGGACCTGTCCAATATTGTTAACCTGGATCAGTTCGGTGATTTTACGGCGGAACAGCGGGAACTCCTGGCCCGCAATGGTTTTGTGGTTATCCCTTCCCGGCAAGAACAGCTGTTTTATATTTATGAGGATAACGAATACAAGAAACTGCCCTCTTTTGTCACCACCGACTCTGTGCTGCAGGTTTACCATGTCTTTTTTGATTACTCCCTGCGCACCCTGGAAAAGGAAAAACTCCTGCCCCTGCTGGAGGATTTGACGCAGAGCCTGCTGCGAAAGTCGCTGTTTCTTTATCAACAAATAACTGATGAAGAATTAAAGGGGGTCCTGGAAAAAAACATGGCTGTCCTCGCCGTGGCGCAGCAGGCGCTGGGCAAACCTTTACCCTCTGAGCTGCCCCGGGCCGCCGTACGTATGGGCGAGGAAGAGTATGCCCTTGTCAGAAGCGAAGCAGGTTTTTCCCCTTCGGCCATTTTCCCTTATGAGCTTGATTACAGCCAGTATAAGCCCCGGGGCCATTACACCCGCAGCGAAGACTTGCAGCGCTTTTTCCGGGCCATGATGTGGTACGGACAGGCGCCCTTCCCCCTGTATTTGGACCGTGAGCAAACAGTGCGTAACGTGGAACAGACGCTACAGGCCCTGCTGCTTACTTACAGCCTCTTCATGGAAAACGAAGGCCTTGCCGACATCGAGCGCTGGGAAAACATCTATGACCCTACGGAGTTTTATGTGGGCAATACAGACGACCTCAATGTGTACCATTACCAGGACCTCATCCTCAAGGTTTACGGAAAAGATTTCGACCTCAATACGCTAAATGACCCGGTCAAGCTTGATGCCCTCTATGCCGCAGCAAAAAATTTGCCTGAACCCAGGATACAGGCCAAGTATACCACTGTTACTACCCCTGTGGGCAAACAGTTCCGTTTGCTGGGGCAGCGTTACATCCCTGATTCGGAAGCTATCCAGGAACTGGTCGAGCCCATAGTGCGGCCGATCCCTTCGGGCTTGGATGTAATGGCCGTGCTGGGCTCCGAACGGGCCCTGGAGCTGGCCTTGGAAGTGCTGGAAGCGCAGGCAAAATGGCCGGGCTACCTGGAGATGCAGCAAAAATACAAGGAAGAATTTGCCCGCCTGCCCGAGAGCACTTGGCAATCCAACATGTATTACGGTTGGTTGTGGGTGATTAAAAGCTTGCTGCAGCCCTTCGGCGCAGGATTCCCCTCCTTTATGACCAACACGGCCTGGGTGGATAAGTCCCTGAGCACCGCCCTGGGAAGCTGGGCCCAGCTGCGCCACGATACCATCCTTTATGGCAAGCAGAGCGGCGCCGAATGCGGCGGCGGGGAAGAACCCCCCCGCGTCAGGGGATACGTGGAGCCGAATATCCCTGTTTATGAAAAGCTGCTTTGGCTGACCCGGTATTCCCGGCTGAACCTACAAGGGCGGGATATGCTCACAGGCGACCTGGAAAATAAAATGCAGCACTTTGAAGACCTGCTCCAGTTCCTGATTAACTGTTCAGTCAAGCAGCTGCGTAATGAAGAATTGAGCGAGGAAGAGTATGCCCAGTTGCTGACCTACGGTGGCATGCTTGAATATCTTACCAGCTCCTTCGCCGGTGACGGCATGCGCTGGTTTGAGATCACTTCGGAGACGGACAAAAATATGGCCGTGATCGCCGATATTCATACTCTCGCCCCCAACCCCTTCAGCGACGGTGGATATTTCCACGTGGCCGTGGGTCCGGCCCACGAGATCTACGTGGTTGTCCCCATCGCCGGCCGGCTGCAGCTGACCAGGGGAGCGGTTTTCAGTTATTATGAATTTGACGCCACGCAGCGTTTAACTGATGAACAGTGGCAGCAGATGTTAAGGGAAGACAGAGCTCCCGCACAACCGGAATGGATGAGAACTTTTAAACGCGGTGAGGGGAAAGAAGTCCCTGTCCCGGTTAATCCTTACGGCTCAGGTTGTTGAAAAAAATCCCAAAGTCGGAGCCCTAAAGGAATAAATTGATATGGAACGTAAATACTGGCTGGCCATGCCGCTTCTAGCGCTCCTGGCGCTTGTCCTGTTGTTGCCGGCAGGTTCAGAGGGAAACGGGGGGGAGCCGATAACCCTGGTGGCTGTGGGGGATATTCTGCTGGACCGGGGTGTGCGCAGGCAGCTGGAGAACCACGGCTATGCTTATCCCTATCTCCAGGTAAAAGGGATCTTCCAGGAAGCGGATATTGCCTTTGCCAACCTGGAATGTCCCCTTACAACGGGGGGTGTGCCTGTACTCAAGGACCGCGCCCTTATTTTCTGCGGGGACCCGGAAAACGGTGCCGCTTTGCGGGAAGCGGGCTTTACCCTCCTCAGCCTGGCCAATAACCACAGCATGGATTATGGTGGGGAAGGATTGTCGGCAACCCTGGCTGTCCTGGAGGAAAACGGTATTCTCCCCTTGGGCGCGGGCAGAAGTGCTGCTGAAGCACGTCAGCCTGTATATGTTGGCGTTAAAGGCAATATCATCGGCTTCCTAGGCTATTCTCTTTTTCCCCCGGAGGGATACATCGTCCTGCCCCGGCACCCGCAGGTTGCCCGTGTGGATTTTGAGCGTATGCCTGCTGAGATTGCCGCTGCCGGAGAAAACTGCGATTTTCTTGTAGTTTCCTTCCACTGGGGACGGGAATATGATTATTATGCCAGTGAGCAACAAAGGGAGCTGGCATACCTGGCAGTGGACAGCGGCGCTGAACTAGTACTGGGCCATCATCCCCATGTACTGCAGGGGATCGAGCTTTACCGCGATAAACTTATCTTCTACAGCCTGGGCAATTTTGTCTTTGACCGGCAGATCCAGCCGGGAACAGACGAAACGATTATCCTGGAGCTGTCTGTTCACGGAGGGGAGTGGCAGGAGGCGATAATTATCCCTGTAAAGATCGAAAATGCCCGGCCTCGCCCTGTACAAGGGAAAGAAGGGAAGGAGATCCTGCAGAAACTGCAAAAATATTCCCGGGGACTAAATACTTCCCTGGTGATCCAGGAAGGCAAAGGTTACCTGCTGAACGAGACAGCGGCCGCAAACAGCAGGTAATCAACCCCCCATTTAGATTTTTATAAAGATTAAAGATTAACTTTTTTGTTTTTCTCAAGCTGGGCTACCCGGCAAAGAAACAGGAATTACCGATAAATTCCCTTAGTATGGAATTGGAGGGCACATGGTACGATGGCAGGGGCATAAATGAGGAAAGGAAAGTCAGCAAACGCTTGGCGTCAACATATTCGGCTTCGGCCCGGGGGATTTCTTTCAGTAGCGGATCGGCGTACTCTTTTAGTACCGCCAGTTCATAGACCAGGGCGGAATTAAACATGGTATCTGCTTCTTCCTGCAGGTAAAAGATATTCCGCTCCTCACCCCGCCGCACCGACGGCCATCTCCTGATTGTTTCCAGGGCGCCCGTACCGCGGAACTGGGCATCGCGCACAATACGCCGCAGCAGGCGCAAATCTGTGGTATGGATGCGCGTATGCCTGTCGATGTTGAGGGTTGTCAGCGCGGAGATATAGATCTTAAACTTGTTGCTGCGGGGAATGGAACGGGTCAGCTCTTCATTCAAGCCGTGTATTCCCTCGACAATGAGGGGTTGATTTTTTTCCAGCTTAATACGCTTTCCGTGGTATTCCCGTGTTCCTGTGGCGAAATTAAAGGTGGGGAGATCCACTTCAGCACCGGCGATTAATTCGAGCAAATGTTCATTAAAAAGGGGTAGGTCAATGGCCTCGATATGTTCAAAGTCGGGGTTGTTGGACTCATCCAGGGGCGTATGTTCCCGGTCCACGAAATAATCGTCAATGGAGATAGGATAGGGCCGCATGCCGTTGACCAGCAGTTGTATGCGCAGGCGCTGAGCAAAGGTTGTTTTCCCGGAGGAAGACGGCCCGGCAATGAGGATGATCTTGATCTCTTCCCGGCGCGTGGTGATCATATCGGCGATCTGGGCGATTTTCTTTTCATGTAGTGCTTCGGCAATGCGAATTACCTCCGGCCCCTGCCCTTTCTCACTAAGGCTGTTCATGGCGCCTACAGTATCAAAACCCAGGATGATGCCCCATCTTTCAGTTTCACGGAAAATCTCAAAAAGTTTGGGTTGGGGGATAAAGGGAGGAAGAGTAAAGGGATCTTTTTCTTCAGGGAAAAGCAACACCAGGCCCGGTTGATAATATTTAAGGGCAAATGTTTGCAACAACCCTGTCCGGGGCACATGATAGCCGTATAAGGTATCTTCGATGTTGCCTATGGAGTAAAGACTTAAATAATCTTTTATCCAGTATTTTAACAGGTAAACCTTATCGTCATATCCCTGGCGGTTAAAGACCTGTTCCGCCTCGGAGAGGGGGACTTTCCTTTTTTTTACAGGCAGGTCCCGCTCTACCAGCTCTTTCATTTGTTCCTCGATGGCCGCTACGTCTGCCTCGTTTAAGCCGGGCTTTTTATCTATTTCACAATAGAGGCCTTTGCCCAGGGAATGTTCAACTTTTACCACCGCTTCAGGGAA
>CALJJZ010000049.1 GCA_937973635.1 uncultured Bacillota bacterium
GGCAGCTGTTGCCGCCGATCGTAGCCATGTAGCGGACCTGGCCCGAGCCCAGCTCCCCTGCCGCCTGGTGAAGGGCAAAATATTTTTCCTTAATCAGGGGCGAAAATTCAATTTCCGCTATCTTCACACACGCCCCGATGAAAGCGCCTTTGCCTGCTTCATAACTGATGCCCTGGAACTCTGGGACGCCCTTGATGTCGATAAGATACTGGGGGTTAAGGATTTTTTCCTTGAGCATGAGCAAAAGGTCCGTCCCCCCGGCCAGGATCTTGGCCCGATCCCCCAGGCGGCCTGCCAGCTCAAAGGCTTCCCCTGCCGTTTGCGGGGCAAAATACTCAAAATGGTTCAGATACAATGGTGCCACCTCCTTAAATACAATAAACCCCGGTTAAAAAGCCATTCTAACCATCGGTCCGGGCCGCAACCTGCCCGGAGATCTGCCTGAGGTAATCCTGCAGGAACCTGATCTCGGCCTCGCGGAAATTGATAAGGTTATTAATCACCGCTTTTTTCTTCGTCGCTTCACCGTTACCCGCCGCGTAAATCTCCTCCAGCCGCTTTTTGTTGTTCTGCACCCGGGCCAGCCTTATTTTCAAGCACCTTGCCACTTCTGCGGTGGACAAAAGGTCCGAGGTCTCCAGCCCTACATTCAAATCCAGGTAATACCACTCCAGGCTTGAAAGGAGCCGCTTTGACGTTTCCACCAATGCTTTCCTGCCTTCGGCCGTTACATAATAACGCTTTCGCTCCGGCATTCTCCCCTCCTTTTCGTTCCGGGAATAAACCAGGTTTTTGCGTTCGAGTTTTTTTAAAACCTGGTAGATAGATGCCACTCCCACCCTGATCCAGCGCCGCATCTCCCGCATCTCAATAATTTTATCGATCTCATAAGCGTAGGAAGGTTTTTCATTGACGATGCTGAGCAGGATGACCTCAATATTAGATAATTTTTGTTCCATTTTTACCCCTATTATATTATAGTCTATAGTAGTATAGTTAATAATTTCTTCGCCGTTGTCTAAAATCCTGCTGAGAAAAAATTTTTTTCGCAGCAGGGCAAAAAAAAGACGTTTTATTTGCCCTGGCGTGTGGCAAACAAAACGTCCCCGTGTCACACCATCCCTAGGAGGCTATTTTGTTTATGGTGTCGAAGAATCCTGGAAAGGCGGCCTGCGCCGCTTCAGCTCCATCAAGCGTTGAGGCGTCGCTGGCTAAGAGGGCGGCCATGGCCAGGGCCATGGCTACCGTAGGATCGCCGTGGCTTTGGCATTTCGCACCGGAGAGCTTCCGGCCGCCGCTGCCTCTGATCAGCAGGTTGCCGTTTTGCGCCTCCAGGCGGGCTCCCATCTGGCGCAACTCGGGCAGGAGCAATCCCAGGCGCTCCGTTTTGTCCGGCGGCAGCGTATTTATCCCCTTTAGGAGTGTATCGCCTTCAGCATAGAGGGCGGCCACAGTAAGGGCCGGCAGTTCTTCCACAAGGTGGGGCAACAGCTGCTCCGTTACCTCTGTCCCCTTCAACTTGCGCCCGCCTAGCACAACCAGATCCGCCAGCGCTTCGTTATTCAGCTCCCGGCGGTTTTCTAGGCGGATCTCCGCCCCCATTTCCTTTAGGAGATCGATGATCGCCGTGCGAGAAGGGTTAATACCTACATCCACAAGACACAGTTCCCCCTTTGGCGCTAAGGTTGCCGCCACGATAAAAAAAGCAGCCTTAGAGAGGTCGCCGGGAATATAAAATTTTTCTCCCTGCAGGCGCGTAGGACTTTTCAGGCTGACATAGCGGAGACCCATGGCTTTAAGGGGGACACCGAGGTAGTGCAACGCCCTTTGTGCATGGTCTCTGGTCTGGTATAAGTCTGTGATCTCTGTCACACCACGGCTATAAAGGGCTGCCGTCAGCAGTGCGGCCTTTAACTGGGAAGAGGGCACGGGCAGGCTGTAGTTCAGGGGAAGCAGGTCATAGCCCCTAATGGACAGGGGCAGGTGCTCGCCGTTATGCCGGCCGCTGATGGAGGCCCCCATCATAGTCAGCGGTGCAATTACCACCTTCATCGGCTGTCTCTTCAGGGACTTTTTCCCGGTAAGGGTAGAATGGAAGGGCTGTCCCGCCAGCAGCCCCGTGAGCAGGCGCGCCGTGGCATCGGATTCGCCTGCGTCAAGCACGTCTTCCGGCTCCTCCAGGCCGCGCAGCCCTTTCCCCTTTACTTTAATCTTCTGGCCGCTCGTTTCCCATTCTACACCCAGCCCCTGCAAACACCTCAGCGCCGCCCGGGTATCCTCCGTCTCCGCCACGCCTTCCAGCTCCACCGTACTTTCGCTCAAGGAAGAGTATAATAAGGCCCCCAGCGCGATCTCCGTATCCCCCGGTATCCTTACCAATCCTTCAATTCTCTCCGCAGGCTTAATTGTCAGTTCCATACTTTTCGCTCCTTTTTTTTAAATTTAAAATCCCGATTAAACTGTGCTTACCTTGATCCAGAAAGACTTTTTTAAGTTAGGCCCTAAAGCCTATCCTGTTCAGATCCCCATTTTACCTCTCTCCTCTCTCAAGAAGGCTTTAGCAAAAATAAAAACTTCCGCCCCATAGGGACGGAAGTTCTAGGCTTCACGCGGTACCACCCTGCTTGGGCACATTGTGCCCCCCCTCATTTAAGGATACGGACCGGCATGCTCCGCCCGATACCGTTACCAAACAAGTTGCTTTGCCAAGGTGGTGTCGGGTACGGACCGCATCGCTCCGGCCTTATACCCCCTTCCTTTTAACGGTGGAAGTTTCCGTCAAAGCCTACCCACCGGCAAGGCACCACCGGCTTCGGTTTACCGCTCAGGAGTGTATTTCAGCAACTTGAGGGCTCCGGGTCGCACCAACCCCCGGCTCTCTTGGGCCCTGCCCTTGCTTACTCCTCTCCCTCATCGCTTTGCCTGATCTCTTAACCAAGCTTCTCCATACCGGTATAAAACACTGCCTGCTCCAGCTCTTCAGCCTGCGACTCCAGAGGGAACTTCTGCCGGGCGTTATACCGGGGGGCTTTCAGCCTGCGGCCCCTCGTCTCTGGGGAAAACGGTACCGGCTTACTTTCCTCTTTCTTTGTCTTTAGTGGCATTACAATTATATATATTAAATATATTAACTTGAAACATATTTTAACACGCCTTTTTCAAAGCCGTCAACAATTTTTCTTCAACAATTTTAACCCTTTTGCTCCTGCTCCCTTTTTCCCTTGAGGGCGCGCCAGATTTTTTCGTAGCTGAGGGGCAAGCTGTAAACACGCACGCCCATGGCGTCGTAGATGGCGTTGGAGTAGCAGCCCATAGTGGGGATGGTGGAGCCTTCACCCACTTCTTTGACCCCCCAGGGGCCGGCCGGCTCCGGTTCCTCGCTAAAGACCAGCTCCGAGGTGACCTTGGGCATATCCAGGGCTGTGGGCAGGCGGTACTCGCCCAGGTTGGCATTGAGGATCTTGCCCTTGTCGTCAAAGACCACTTCCTCCCACACCGCTTCTCCTACCCCCATGAAAAGGGCACCGTGGACCTGGCCGTGCAGGAGGGCGGGGTTGATGACGGTACCGCAGTCATGGACATCCCAAACATGTTCCACTTTGATCTCGCCCGTCTCCTCATCGATGTCTACCTGGCTGATCTGAGCGCAGAAACTGTACGCTGGAGAGGTGCCCACCGGCGCACCTTTAAAGGTGCCGCCGAGGCGGGGTGGGGCGTAAGAGCCTTTACCCACCAGGGGGCCTTTACGCACGAATAATTCCCGGGCAACTTCGGCAAAGGTAATAGTTACGGAAGGATCACTCCGGCGCCAGATCAGTCCTTCGCAGATCTCCAGGTCACGGTAGTCCGTCTGCAGCATCATGGAGGCCATCTCAATAACCTGTTTCCTTATCTCTTCCCCGGCCTGCTTGACCGCTGCACCGGACATAAGCGTCTGCCGGCTGGCGTAGGCACCAAAGTCGTGTGGCGTAGTCTCTGTATCAGCAGCCACGATCTTCATCTGCTCGTAGGTATAGCCCATGGCTTCGGCAGCCATCTGGCAGAGGATCGTGTCAGAACCCTGGCCAATGTCCACCGCACCAGTATAGAGGGTGGCAGAGGTGCCGTCTTCGTTGACCTTGATCATGGCAGCAGCATGGGGTAGGTTGGTGCGGTAGATGGGATAACCGGCACCAGAGACAAAGCTGCCTACAGCCAGGCCGATACCTTTCCCCGAAGGCAGGTTTTTCCTTTTCTCGTCCCAGCCGGAGATCTCCCGCGCTTTCTTCAGACAAGCTTCCAACTCACAGGAATTCACTCGGAAGGCATTGGGGGTCACTGTATTGGGCTTGCGCGCATTGATTAGGCGCAACTCCAGGGGATCCATCCCCAAGTCCTTAGCGATCATGTCCAGGTGACACTCATAAGCGTAGCGCGGCTGAGGATGGCCGTGGCCGCGCTGCGCACCGCAGGCGGGCAGGTTGGTATAAGCCCGGACCATATCAAATTTATAATTTTCATATTCATAGGTAAGGGGTAGCATGGCCCCGGCATAATAGGCCGTAGCCACGCCCAAGCTCGTATAAGCGCCGCCATCCATGATAAAATCGGCGTGCACGCCCAGGATCTTGCCGTTTTTATCGACGCCAGTGGTTACTTTCATGATCTGCTTGTGGCGGCCCCTATTATGGGCAAACATCTCGTGGCGGTCATAGAACATCTTTACCGGGCGCCCCGTCTTCATGGCCAGCGCCGCCCCAGCAAACTCCAGCCCTGTGGGCTCCAACTTACCGCCAAACCCGCCGCCCATATGGGGTTTAATTACCCGCACATCGCCCATTTTCAGGCCAAACTGGCGAGCAATATAGTACTGGAAATAATGGGGCGACTGGGTGCTGGAATAAACGGTGAGCTTGCCCCCTTCCCAAACGGAGATAGCCGAATGGGGCTCAATGGGGCACTGGTAGGTGCGCTGCCCTACAAAAGTGTCAGTGCGCACGTAGTAAGCCTCGGCAAAGGCCTTCTCCACATCGCCGAAGCTCTGGTGGATCTCCGTATTCACATTGCCGGGGAATTCCTCATGGATCAGGGGAGCGCCTTCCTGCAGCGCTTCAATGGGATCAAAGACAGCAGGGAGCACCTCATATTCCACTTTGATCAATTTGAGGGCTTTATAGACCGTCTCCTCATCAATGGCAGCCACGGCGGCCACTTTGTCACCCACAAAGCGCACTTTATCGATACAGAAAATATTCTCGTCCCAGCGCGCTGGACTGATGCCATATTTTAAAGAGGGTACGTCCTTATGCGTAATTACCGCCTTGACGCCAGGCAGGCGCTCTGCTTCGGAGGTATCAATGTTTAAAATCCTGGCGTGGGCATGAGGACTGGTTAGTATTTTCCCTACCAGCATGTTGGAGAGCTTGATGTCTCCCGTGTACTTAGCCTGGCCCGTCACCTTTACGCGCCCGTCGATCCTGGGTTTGCTCTTGCCAATGACGGCAAATTGTTCTCTTTTCATCCTTTATTCACTCCCTCCCTCAGGCTGCTGGGCGCAGCTGAGTATAGCTTTGACGATATTCACATAGCCAGTGCAGCGGCAGAGGTTGCCGGCGATGGCTTCGCGCACTTCCTGTTCTGTGGGGTTGGGGTTGCTGTTTAAAAGGGCTTTGGCTGACATGATCATCCCCGAAGTGCAGTAACCGCACTGTAGGGCCGCGTTGGCAATGAAGGCTTCCTGGAGGGGATCCAACTTTTCGTTCTCCCCCAGGCCTTCGATAGTCAGGATCTCGTGCCCGTCCGCTTCCACGGCCAAGACTAGACAGGAATTGACAGGTTTGCCATCTAAAAGCACAGTGCAGGAACCGCAGTCGCCCAGCTCACAACCTTTTTTTGTCCCTGTAAGGTCTAGTTCGTCCCGCAGCACGTTAACCAGCAGGGTATTGGCCTTAACCACCCTAGTATAGGAGTCGCCGTTGACATACAAAGTAATGAGATAACGCTTTACTCCTTCTTTATCCTGAATTGCCTGCATAGCATTTTCCTCCTTATGCGTCCTTTACAAAACAAATAGTTACACGTGGCCCTGATCGATGGCCTTGCGCAGACAGCGCCGTGTAAAGACCCTGACCATATCCCGGCGGTATTCTGCTGAGCCGCGCATGTCGCTGATAGGCTTACTTGCCGCTGCAGCGAGCTTCCCTGCTTCTTCCAGGAGGGCGTCGTTTATCTCTTTGCCTCTAAGTAGCGCCTCCGCTTCCCTGGCCCGTATAGGGGTGGGCGCCACAGCTCCCAGGGCGATACGCACATCTTTACAGAGATCACCCTCCATGACCACAGCCACAGCCACACCCACCACAGCCAAAGCGCCGGAACGGCGCAGGCCGAACTTATGGTAGGTACTGCCGTTAAAACCGTTTACGGGAATGACAATCTCCGTTAAGATTTCGTCCTGCCGAATCACCGATTGGCGCGGGCCCGTAAAAAAGTCCTCCAAGAGCACGCTCCTGCTGCCGCTGTTGCTCTGGAGCGTTACAGTGGCACCAAGGGCAATGAGGATGGGTGGAAAGTCGGCGGAGGGGACCGCATTGGTAATGTTGCCACCGATGGTGCCGATGTTGCGGATCTGGTTATTGGCCATGCGGTGGGCCGTTTCGCAGACCGACAGATATTTTTCCTGCAAAAGGGACGATTTCATAACCTCATTATGGGTGCAGAGGGCACCAATGACAACCCCTCTGCCCTCTTCCAAAGAGATGGCTTTGAGTCCATCCAGCCTGGTAATGGAAACAAGGGTTTTGGGGGCAATTGTTTCTTGCTTCATCATGGGCAGGACGTCGGTGCCCCCGGCCAGGATCTTGGCCTCGGGGCCCAGGCTGGCCAGCAGCCGGCTTGCCTCGGCCACACTTGTGGCAGCTATATAATCGAAATCGGGCAAATACATTCTTTATTACCACCTTCCCCAAAAATAATACCACTCCTGAGTTAATTTCTATTTAGTTGCACGGCTTCTTTTTCCAGGATTTCCTGCAAGTCGCAAATATTAATCTCCAGCATTTTAATACTGGCCAGGATACGGTCGCAATTCCGATCCACACACTGCATACCGCCGGAAATCTCTACCAGCTTCTCAATCTTGCCCTTTACTTCCTTAATGAGCGCATCCATCTCTTTAAGGTTGACCTCTGCCGCAAGCATGGCTTCACCTCCTTTTAAACCGGCAAAATTATTCATACTTTAAACTGTACCGCCTGCACCTGGCTACTTGTGTTCGTGGCGCAGGTCCTTAAAACGTTTGGCCTTAACTTCGTAGCGCGGCAAGCTGCCAAAAGGGTGAAACTCGATCTTGTACGCTAGGTTGGTTTTCAGGCGCAGCTGCCTCTCCAGCTCGGGCTGTATCTCCTGGGGAGTTACGCCGGCCTGGGGAACCAGCTCCACTTTCAGGGTAATGACATCCACATCGCCTTTCTTGGAGACAATCAGCTCATACTCGTCGCCGAGCTGGGGCATCCCCCGCACCACTTCTTCCACGGAGACAGGGCTGAAAAGCACGCCCTTTACCTTGGTAATATGGTCCACACGGCCGTGCACGCCCCCTTTTAAAAGCCTGAAAGTGCGGCCGCAGGCACAGGCTTCCCCCCACATGCTCACATCTTTGGAGTCAAAGCGGATACAGGGCTGGGCAAAACGGTCAAAAGCCGTAATCACGATCTTGCCTGGTTTGTTCAGCTCCTCAATGGGCAGGCCTGTATCTATATCCACCAGCTCCACCAGGAAGAGGGCTTCGTTCACATGGATACCGCCGGGCTGAAAGGTGCATTCGTAGGACCAGGCGCCGATCTCTGTGGCACCCACATGGTCAAAGACCTTAGCACCCCAGGCTTCCTCCATACGCTTCTTTGTGGTGGGAACACTGGCACCAGGCTCCCCGGCACAGAGGATACGCCGCACTGTGAGCTCGCTGGCATCCTTGCCCAGCACGCGCTTGCAAGTATCGGCCATATTGAGCACGTAGGTGGGGGTAGCCATAAGGGCGGTAGCCTTTAGTTCCTGAATTTTCAAAAGCCGTTCCTCCGTATTCAGGATCCCCCCGGGCACCACCTCGCAGCCGATCTTCTCGCAGGCATAGTGGCCGGCCCAGTAAGCAACAAAAACATTATAGCCGAAAGGAATAAAGACGCGATCCGTGTTACGGAAACCTTGGGCCCAGAGGATATAGGCCCAGCTCTCGCTCCACCATTCCCAGTCCTGCCAGGTGTCAGGTTGGTAAACGGGCTGTCCTGTGGTGCCGCTGGTCTGGTGGTACTCCGTCACCTTCTCCAAGGGGACGCAGAGGCTGTCTCCATAAGGCCACGGTTCCTTGGCCTGGGCACTGCGATAATCATCTTTTTGCAGCATCGGCACCTTGCCGATGTCTTCCCAGGTCTTAAGGTCACCCGGCTCAAATCCCGCCTCATCATATTTGCGGCGGTACATCTTGGAGTTGTGAAAGCCCCACTCTACAATACGCTTAAATTTGTTAAACTGCATCGCCCTCAGTTTTTCCCGGGGCAGCGTCTCCAACACGGGATTCCAGTAACGGTCGCTATTTTTAACTGCCAAAAAAAGAGCCCCCTTTGCCTAATTTTTTGCTGTAACTATACTTTTGCAATTTTCGTGCCAAAGGCAAAAAGTATGACCTTTTCGCCACCGGGTGGCTCGGGACGCCATTCAGGTCATATTTCTACAATGACAAATTGTATCAATTTTGCACCGGTTAGTACAAAAATTGCCGTAGGAATGGGCTTGCTCCCTCTCCCCCGCTACCTTATCTTCCTGAGCAGGCTGGAGCGGCTGATACCGAGCTTCTTCGCCGCCTCCTCCTGGGTGGCCGATTGCGCCAGCACGTTGCGGATAAAAGCCTTTTCGAACTCTCGCGTTTTTTCTTTGAGGGAGGTGCCATGGCTACTGTTGAGGTCAGGGAAAAGGGATGAGGAAGGGGAACCCTGGCAGCAGTAAGGTTCGGGCAGAGAAGAGAGGTTGATCAACTTTAGGTTGTTGGTGATCAGCAAGTTCTCTACCAGGTTGGCTAGCTCTCTTACGTTTCCCGGCCAGCTGAAAGAACAGAAAAAGCGCAGGAGATCACCGCTTAACTGTTTGTCCAGGTTATATTCCTTTTTAATCTTGCTGGCGAAATACGCCGCCAGGACAGGGACGTCCTCCACCCTTTCACGCAGGGGCGGTATCTTTAAGGGGATGACGTTTAAGCGGTAATAGAGGTCTTTCCTGAACCTGCCCTCGGCAACGAGGTTTTCCAGGTTGTGGTTGGTGGCAGCAATGACCCTTAAATCAAGGGGCCGAGAATCAGTGCTCCCGATGCGGGTGATCTTGCGGTCCTGCAGGACGCTGAGCAGCCTTGCCTGCTGGTGCAGGGTAAGCTCGGCGATCTCGTCAAGGAAGAGCGTCCCCCCATCGGCCTTTTCCAAATAGCCCACCTTCCCACTAGCCAGCGCCCCCGTAAAAGAGCCGGGCATATAACCAAAAAGCTCTGCTTCAAAGAGGCTTTCGGAGAGGGAGGCACAGTTAACTTTGACAAAAGCCCCCGTCTTCGACCTCTTGCTATTCCTGTGGATGAGGCGGGCAATCAGGTCCTTGCCCACCCCCGTCTCCCCCGTGATCAGCACCGTTGAGTCCACAAGTCCCAGCTGCAAGGCCATCTCCACCAGCT
The DNA here is from genome assembly GCA_937973635.1 of uncultured Bacillota bacterium. GTDB lineage: Bacteria > Bacillota > Dethiobacteria > DTU022 > UBA8154 > UBA8154. Next base: position 9,686 of record CALJJZ010000049.1, read on the forward strand.
GGCGCAGGGGGCTATTGTGGGCGAAGGCAAGGTCGCACCCTTCCCCGATCTTGATTACTTCTCCGGCAACGGTGCCGTTGACGATGAGATAGGGTTCGATCTGCAGGTCGGACTGGGGGTTTAAGGCTTCATATAAGGAAGTAATGTCTTTAATATTACAGACAACCCGGTTTATCCGCCCCGCCGTATTAAAGACAGGGGAAGCCGTGCTTAAGACACGTTTGCCTGCTGCCGTACCCACTTCCCTAGTCACAGGTTTACGTTGTGATACCGCCTCAAAGGTGGCAGAATTATTAATCAGCTTCTCTTTGAGCAGCTGCTGGATATTTTTCCCTAAGTGGAGCTCTACCTTTAAGCCTGTCACGTTTTCGATCTCAGAATTAACGTAAAGGATTTTGCCTTTGGAATCGGAGATTAAAAAAGCATCCTTAGTTTTGGTGAGGATCTCATGGAATCCTTTTAAGGATATTTCGCCCTGCCTGGACATAGGTAGAACCATCTCCGTTTTAATTTAAAAGCACCGGGAGATTATTTACAAAATATTCATGCGTATGTACTTAAGACTGTCCTTCAGGATTAGTTTAGCAGACATCAAAGGAAAAGTCCATCCCTAACACCCTGGGGGCACACCCCTTATTTTCAGGAAGCGCTGCGTAATTTTACGTCAAGATGGTCTTTTTGATCTTTCCGGTTACCTTCCCTACAATGCCGGCCTTGCCGGCCCTGCCCTGCGGCTGGTCACTGTCCAAGATGCGCAGGAATAACTCCTGTCCCTCCCTGAGGAGGGCTATATCTCCCCTGGCCGCAAAGTCCTGCAAGCGTATAACGGCAAGGTCGCCAGGGTCAATGCCCGCTTCCTGCAAAGCGTCAGCACCGACCCGGAAAAGGAAGGAGTTGTCTCCGGCCAGCACTAGGGGCACAGGGAGAACCCCTTCGATCAATTTCCCTCCGGCCAGCCCCCCGGCTGTATTGCCGATGAGTGGCAGTAGCACTTCCTTCTCCCGTTTACTCCCGAATTCTTGCATATTTTCCGCCAGGTAAGCATAGATTTTTTTATCCCTATCCCTTTCCTGCTCCCGGCGCCACAAGAGAAATTCTGCGTACCTCTCCAGCTCCGCCTTCTCTTCTTGGCTCAGTATGCCGGGGAGGTCTGCCCCTTTAGCCTTCTCTTCCCCGGTAAGCAACCAATCGGCACTGACGTTAAAAAACGTGGAAAGGGCAATGAGGGCTTCCGCCGCAGGTTTTATTTTATCCTTTTCGTAGTGGCTTAGATTGCCCCGCTGCAACCCGGTGGCAGCGGCAAGCTGTGTCTGGGTAAGGCCTGATATTTTTCTTAATAAAAGGATCCTCTTGCCTATCGTGTCCAAGGTACCACCTTATCTTCAACTTAAAATAAAAATATTGTAAAAGTACATAAAAATCTTGTTGACAGCGCGTAATATTACGCCTATAATTTAAGGTACCCGTAATTCTTTACGTTATTCTACCACAGACCCTGAAAATCTTCTACTGGCACATTGCCTTTATCTTTGCCCGCAGGCACGTCTGTTACCGGAAGGAGAAGCGCCGTGGAGAAAAGGACCCTTACTCCCTTTGGGCTGGAAGTAAAAAAGAGGTTACTGGAGATGGGCCTTACACAAAAGGAGTTCTGCCGTCGGCACGGGATTCCCGCCACGAGGTTTTCCGAGATCCTTTATGGCGCTACCCCGGGCAGAAAGTATGTGCAGAAAATTGCCCAGGTGCTAAATCTTACCCTTAAGCAGGAAAAAGTAAAAAAAAAGAAGGGAAATGCAGCGGGAAAATAAGGCCGGGTCTAGTTTAAAAACAACAGGGAAGGGGGGAAGGAACAGGCAGATGCGCGAAGAAATCAGGCGGATTCTCAAAATGGTAGAAGAAGGCAAAATTTCCACGGAAGAAGCGGTCCAGCTGGTGGATGCGGGCAAATTCCCCGTCAAAGGGGGAAGAGGGGAGAAAGCCCCTGCCAGCAAGGCCGGATGGCTGACTATAAAGGTCTACGACTCCGTCACCAAAAAGCGTAAAGTAAATCTTTCTGTACCTCTTACGCCGGCCGCCGCAGGGACAAAAATGGAGGTCCATGTACACTGGGGGCGGACCCTGTGGCACAAAATTACAGTGCCTTAAAGCATAAGCCCTCGGTATATCACACTATTGGTATATCACACTATTAATGATTAATGGCCCCTAGCCTTGACCTGCCAGCGTTCCACTATCTCACCGTCCCGGGCAACAACAAGGTGGTCAGCAAGGTTGACAACAACGCAGGCATGGTTCGGTATAATCTCCAGCTGCTCCCCGATCTCTGGTTCCCGGCCACCCTCCGGTGCGCTTTGAATGATGCCGTGTTCTTCAGAAAGGCGCGCCAAGGTAAGGTGGGGGTATTTTTTGATGATACCGTAGCCTTCTACCACGGTGGTGCCGTGGGCGCCACGGTCCAGGGCCAGGGACTTGCTGCCCGCATCAATGACGATCCTGCCGGGAACAGGCTTGCTGATCACGGTAGCCACTACGCTGAGAGCACACCGCTGTGCTGGGACCACGCCCAGGCCGACCTGGATGGCATCATAAAACACGTAGTTTCCCGGGCGGATCTCTGTTACTCCTTTAACCATACCCGCAACACAGGCCGTAGGCGTAGAGCCCACCGACACTACCTCTACAGGGATCCCAGCCTGGCGCAAAATTTCCGCCGTTTTAACCATCAGTTCCCCCTCTTGCCTGCCAATGGCGCTTACCTCGGCGGGAGATGAGGCCCCATAGACCTGGCCGGCATGGGTAAAGATCCCTTTAAGGCGCAGGCCGGGCATTTTCATTACTTCCCGGGCCAGCTCCAGTGTCTCCTTGCCCGGCAGCACGCCACAACGGTCCAGGCCCGTGTTGACCTCCAGCAAAACAGAGAGCCGCCTTTTCCTCTCCTTTGCCGCGCCGGCCAGGAGCAGGGCGCCCTCGTTGCTGTCGAGGGCCACACTTACTTCCGCCTTCTCCCCCAGGGAGAAAAGGCGGCGTATTTTCCCGGAGTCGGCAAGCTGGCAGGCGAGGAAGATGTTTTTGACGCCGCCCCCATACATAACTTCCGCTTCTTTTAGCGTAGTCACGGTAACCCCCACCGCCCCTGCGGCGAGCTGCTTAAGGGCAATCTCAGAGGTCTTGTGCGCTTTTACATGGGGGCGCAGCGCCACGCCGGCCGCCCGGCTGAAGGCGGCCATGGCCGCGATATTTGCCTCCAGCTTATCTCGGTCAAGGAGAACAAAGGGAGTATCAGGCCTCTCTCTTTCCATCTTTCCAGCTCCTCCCCAGAAGCAACCGGCTGCTGACCTTTTTATTTGCCCCTGCCGGCTGCCGGCTACCGGGCTGTCTCCCGGCTCAGGGGCAGATAGAGGATGGCCCGGTTGCCTTTTTCGTTATAAAAGAAGCTCTGACAGCAAAGCCGGGTAAGGGGAATGCCCCGTCCCCTCTCCCTACTCCCCCAAGACCCAGGGGAAGGTCTATTTTGCCCCGCCAGTCAAAGCCTTCCCCTTCGTCCTCCACGGTCACAAAAAGGTAATCCTCCAGGAGACCAATCTCCACCGTCACCTTTTTAGCCGGAGCGAATCTGTTCCCGTGCTCCATGGCGTTGGCCACCAGCTCGTACAGGCCCACAAGGCAGTGTTCCCTTTCTGGCAAACCGTTCAAAGTCAAATATGCCAGCGTTTCTCTTTGGAACTCTTCCAGGGCGCGGTAGCTGCTCTCCAGCTCCAGACGGTGGATGACCTTCCGCTCCCCTTCCCGCTTGAGGACGAGGAAAGTAATATCGTCGTCCCCCTGCTGGGAATTATGGTTAAAAGCGCGGAAATCCTCATTAATGGCGCGGGCAATTAATTCGGGGGGCAGATTGCTGTGCCTGGAGAAGACGTCTTTCAGCCGTTCCAGATAGTAGCGGCCGCCGCTTTCCTGTTCCACCAGGCCGTCGGAGTAAAAAATAAGCGTCGTCCCGGGGGGCAGGGTGAGCTGCTCTGCAGGCAGATCCTGCAGGCCGTGCAACGTCGTCGAGGCGATGGGCAGCCCCCGGCAGAGCAGCTCTACGGGTTCCCCGCCCCCGGCAGCGCACAAAAGGGGTGGGTTGTGGAAGCCGGCGCTGCAGCAGCTTAAAAGATGGTTTTTAAGATCCAGAACGGCCATAAAGACGCAGATAAAATAGTCGTCGGGATAATTTTCCCGGGCATACTGCTCCGCCAGGAAACGGACAATGCGCTCCGGCCTTATTTCCTTTTCTGTACAGAGAGCCAGGTACGTATTGACCGTATGCTTCACAAAGCCGCTCAGCATGGCGCTGTCCAAGCCGTGACCCGAGACATCGGAAAGGTAGAAAACTAGCTTGTCCTGCCGCCTGATCACGTCAAAAAAATCGCCGCCGATCTCGCGGGCTGGCTGATAATGGGCCGCTACGCTGTAGCCCTCTATCTCGGGCAGCTGCGCCGCCAGGAGGCGCCCGTGCACGTAACGGGCTTTGCTTATCTCCTCTTCTAGCTGGCGGTTTAGCGCCTCCAGCTCCAGGTTATAGGCGGCAATGGTCCGCTCGGCCTGCTTGCGTTCGGAAATATCGCTGTAAATACCAAAGCCCCCTTCATAAACACCGTTAATGAGCAAAGGGATGGCTTTGATGCTCACCTCCACAGGGCTACCGTCTTTCCTGTAGCGTACCGCCTCTATGCTCTGGGGCTTGCCTGCCCTCACCTCCCGGGTAATTTCCTGGGCTTGCTCCAGGGCCCCTTCTCCGGCCAGGAGCAGATCTATGTTTTTCCCCACGCACGCCTCCGGCGTATAGCCAAAAACTCTAGTAAAACTTTCGTTTATAGCTTTAATATTGTCTTCGGCGTCCATGTACACTACAGCATCGGGGGAGTGGGCAAAGAGGGTTTCAAAGTAGCTCCTCTGAAACTGCAGCTCCCTTTCGCTTTGCAGCTTTTCGGTTATATCCATGCTCATGAGCAGATGTTTGCCGTTAGCCATCAAAACAGGGAGAAAAAGGATCTCTTTTTCCGTGCCGTCTTGGCAGGCAACCCTGAAGGACCTGGGACGGACAACGTCTTGCCCCAGTTCTTTGAGGTCGTTGACCCAAGCCTGGATTACCATCCTGCGGTAAAGGGGGTCAGGGTAGGCCAGTTCGAACCACCTTTTGCCCGTGGGGATCTCCGCCAGGGTATAGCCGAACACCTTTTCAAACATGGGGTTTACGTATTCGTACCTGCCGTCCGGGCTGATGAGGGCGATGGGCAGGGGAGAAAATTCTGCGATGTAGCGGAATTTTGCCTCACTTTCCTGCAGGGCCTCTGCCACCTCTTTTTGCACGGTGATATCGACCCCTGTGCAGACCAGGTAGGCTACCCTGCCCTCCCGCAATATAGGGTTCCTGCTAACAAGAAAAAGGCGGGGGTCGCCCCTCTGGTTATGCAAGAGCTCTTCCCGGGTTGTGGCCAGGCCCTGCTCAAAGGCTTCGCGGTTATGCTGCTCCAGGCTCTCCCTTTCTTCCGGCCGCAGGAAGAGCGCCTTAAGCTTTTTGCCGTGCATCTCCCCAGGCAGGCGCCCAAAGAAGGCCGCATGGGCCGCGTTAACCATGCCGTAGGTCTGGGGATCATAGAGGTACCAGACATGGACGGCGATATTATCCAGGAGCAGGCGGTGCTCTTCCGTTTTCTGCTCCACTTTCTCCTGGAGCAACCTGTTCCAAAAGACAAAGAAAATAACCATGGTTAAAACAACCAGCAGCACCGCCGGGATAACTGTCCGGTAAGGGGAAGGGACGAGCCTTTTTCCCTCCAGGCCAAACCATTTTTGGTCCAGCATGGAAAGGACGCCTTGGGCCTCCAGGCTGGCCAGGGCCTTATTAAAAAGGGGTGCCAGGTGGCCATACCTGGGCCCCAGGGCCAGGGCGTAGCCTCCTTCGCTGCCGGGGAGGGGGTGAAAACTAAAAAAATGATGGGACAAACCCAGCCTCGAAGCTTCATAGCGGGCAACCTGGTAATTCTCTATCCAGAGGTCGGCACGGCCCTGTAGAAGCATGGAGAGGGCCTCCACGGGGTCTGTTAAAAAAATATAGGTAGTCCCCTCCTGGTAATAGTGCTGGTGGAAATAGTTATGGGTGGCCGACCCCTCCTGCACAGCCACAGTGAAGGCCGGCTGAGCCAGGATCTCCAGCGGATCCTTTTCAATAGCGCATACCAGGGCAAAGACAGTCTGCCAGTAGGGCTTGGTAAAAGTAAAAATACGTGCCCGTTCGGGAGTGACGCGCATCCCCGTGATTCCCGTTACCCTGCCTGCAGCCAAGGCCTCCAGGGCGTCGGCCCAGGCCAGCTGACGGTACTTCATGGGTCTGCCCAGCCATACCTCCAGCGCCTTTACCAGGTCTGCCTCGTACCCGGAATGCTGTCCGTAGATATCCGTAAAGGAGAAGGGAGGATAAGCCGCATCTCCCGCTAGGATAATTTCCTCCGCCTGGGCAAGGAGCCTGCGTTCCGCCGCTGTCAGCACATATTTCCCTTTCTCCCAGACAAGATAGGAGACGAGGGAGGCGCTCAGCAGCACATAGCACGCTAACAGGGCTGTATAAAACCACCTGTTTTTCATTTTTCACCATATCTCTCTTTCGCCCGGGAGATCTCCATAATTGGTTACTTGTTGACCCTTCCCGTCTTCCAAAAGCTGACTGCCCTCTCCACCGCCTGGTAGAGGGCCGCGGCGTCAATGGGTTTGGAAACATAGTCGTCCATGCCTGCTTCCAGGCACTTTTCCCGGTCACCGCTCATGGCGTGGGCCGTCATGGCGATGATGGGGATATGCCCGCCCCTTTGCGCCTCCGCGGCGCGGATGTGCCTGCTTGTTTCCAGGCCGTCCATCTCCGGCATCTGCACGTCCATGAGGATAAGGTCAAAAGAACGGGCAGCCAACATTTCTAGGGCCTGGCGGCCGTTAAAAACCGGCGTTACAGCCCACCCCTTTTTTTCCAACAAAGCCTTGGCCAGCCGCTGGTTCATGGGTTTGTCCTCCACCAACAGGATCTGCAGCGCTGCCTCCTTTGCAGGGGTTTCTCCCGCCGCTGGGACAGGACCGCCCTCCTTCCGGGGTTTTTCCCTGCCCAGGGCCAGGGGGCAGGTGTTGTGCAGGATATATTGACCTTCTATCTCTATGCCGTCCGGGACAGGAAGCAGGGGTACAGTAAAGTAAAAAGTGCTGCCCCGCCCGACCTGGCTGCTTACACCGACAAAGCCTCCCATCAGCTCTACGAGTTTTTTAGAGATGGCCAGGCCCAAGCCTGTCCCCTCATACCTCCTGGTGCTGGAACCGTCCACCTGCTGGAAGCTCTGAAAGATAAGTCCCAGCTTTTCCTCCGGTACGCCGATGCCCGTATCCTGCACGGAAAACCGCAGCCATACCCTTGCCACTGAGGAGGCGTCTCTTTCCTCCCCGGCTTCCTGTGACCCTTGTGCCCTTGCAGATCCCTCTCCGGAAGGCGCGGACGTTTTTTCCACGCTGAGGGCGACCTGTCCTTCTTCTGTAAACTTTAAAGCATTACCCAGCAGATTAAGCAAGACCTGTTTAAGGCGGGTGGGGTCGCCATAAAAATAACGGGGCACCGCAGCATCAACGGACCATAAAAGTCCCAGCCCCTTTTCTTGGGCAAGGGGGGAGAAGGCGGAGATGCTTTTCTCCACCAGGGAGGGGAGGTTAAAAGGCACCGTTTTCAGTTCAAGGCGGCCCGCTTCGACTTTGGAAAAGTCCAGTATATCGTTAATAATCGTCAGCAAAGAGGCAGCCGACTCGCGGATCATCTCCACATACTCCCGCTGTTCCGAGTTTAGCGCAGAAGTGCAAAGGAGGTTTGCCATGCCCATAATGACGTTCATGGGCGTGCGGATTTCGTGGCTCATATTAGCCAGAAACTCACTTTTCAGCAGGTTGGCTTTTTCTGCCGCTTCCCGGGCCATAATCTCGCTTTGCAGGCGCCGCTCTTCTGCCTCCCTGTATTCTACCATGCGCCAGACAGATTCCATGAGCAAGGTTAGCTGCAATACGTCCGTATGGGTATAATCACTACCCTTATTAGCTACGCCAATAAGGGCCACAGTGCGGCCTTCACTGAAAACAGGCAGGACCATATGGCGGTAAAAGGCTAGGGGCTCCTCCCCATATCCTTTCCGCAAAAGATGGGGCGCCTGGAAGTCGTTAAGGATAACGGCTTTGCCCTGGCAGACCACCTCCTCCCAGATGCCGGTGCTCTCCAGGTGATAACGGGCCTGGAGGCTGACAGCCTCACATGTTTCCCCGGTGCCCTCTAACCAAGAAGTCAAAGTAAATTCCTGCCTCTCTTCGCTATAATGGTAGAGATAGCCCAGTTTGCTACCCGTTAGCCTGAGGGCTTCGTGCAGGGCCTTTTCCAGCAGCTCCTGCACGCTCCCGTAGCGGCGCTGGGTCAGGTTAACCAGCCCCTGCAAGCGGCTCTCATTAAGTTTCATCTCTTCTTCTGCGAGCTTGCGCCTTGTTATATCTTCAAATATGGTATAGACCTGGTACGCTTTCCTCTCACCGGGCCGGAAAAGGGGCTTGGCGTAGATGTTAATCCAGCTAACCGCTTCCTTAGCAGGGTTATAGACACCCATGACCACGTCCCGTACCTCCTGGCCGGTCTGCAGCGCTACCATGGCCGGGTGCTCATTGCCAGGAAAAGCCGAACCGTCTTCACGCATGGCTCGCCAGCGCGGGTCTACGGAGCTACGCCCCAGCATCTGCTCCAGCGTCAGCCCCAGGATCTTTTCTGCAGCCGGGTTAGCAGAGACAATGCGCCCGTCCGCAGCCTGATAGACCACGCCCTGGCTCATGGACTGGAAAAGGGTGCGGTATTTCTCCTCCAGGCTGCGCCGTTCCATCTCGGCAGCAGCCCTGACGGCAAAGCTGTTGAGGAGGGAAAAAGACTGGGGATCATCTTCCATGGGTTTGTCGTCAAGGATGGCGAAGATCCCCAGCACCTTCCCCGCCGTATCGCGCAAGGATATTCCCCAATAGCTCTCGGCGCCTATCTCCGCCAGAAGCCGGTCCCGGGGGAAAAGGGCCTGGATATTACGGGGATAGAAACAGGCCCCTTGCTCAGCCACATTAAAGCAGGGTGTCCCAGCCAGGGGGTAACAGAAATTTTCCGCAAAGTTGCCGTTGTTCCAGACGGCAACAGTATAGGCCATCGCCTGCTCGCCCTCCTCCACCTCCGCAATGAGGGCAAAGCGTTTATGCGCCGAGAGGGCTATCTGGCGTACTAGCAAGCGGAAAATGTTTTCGCCGCAAGAAACATTGCTTTCGGCCAGGAAACGTAGTGCTTGCTCCACCCGCTTGCGGGCGCTGATGTCTGTCACAGTAAGGAGCAAAGATGGTGCCTGACCTTCGTCCTCATAGGGAGAAGCTTCAATATGTACAGCCAGAGGGCGGTTGCTCTGGGACAAATAAAGGCCGGCTTCGATACTTTTCCCCGCCGGTTGCTTAAAAAAAGCCCGCCAGCGCCCCAGGAAAGGGGCACGATCTTCTTCTGCCAGAAAAGTGGTAAAGCTTCTACCTTTAACCTGGGAAAGAGCACAGCCAACCATGCGGCAAAAGGTCTCGTTAGCCTCAAGGACTAGTCCTTCCCGGTCCAAGACAAGGTAACCTACCGGCGCCTCGTTGAAAAGGCGAAAAAAGCGGTCCCGCGACCTGAGCAGCTCTGCCTGGACTTGGTGCAGCTCTTCGTTTTGCATCTCCAGTTCCGCCTGGTAGATATGGAGGTTTTGTAGCAATTTGGCCAGGTCCGCCCCACACAGCACCTGCTCCGGGGCCTGTATAATTTTCTCCAGTACGGCCGTAGCCTCCATTTCGACAACTTTACGCAGTTTCTCAAAATCCTTTTTTATCTGACCGCCAGCCATGGGGAAAGACCTCTCCATATTTTTTTATTTTTTTAAATCTAATATTTTGCCTTTCCAACCCTTCCATCTTCCCGTAAATAAGTTTATCACAATTTCTGTGGAGGAAAAAGGCAAAAAAGCGGTGTTTGGGTTTAATCTGGGGGGCCATAAATAATATATTGTAGTAGAAGTAGTTCCACAAATTTATAAATTTATAGAAGGTGTTTTGTTGATTGACAACGCTCTCGCCTGGTAATGTCTTAAAATGTCTGTAAAAAGTAAAATAAGGCTTGGGCTTCAAAGGTGG
>CALJJZ010000050.1 GCA_937973635.1 uncultured Bacillota bacterium
CCGGCATGGGGCTGGACATTTACATGCTCGGCGCCAAAAAGCGCCGCAGCGCGGGTGCGGGCCAGCTCCTCCACCACGTCCACGTACTCGCAGCCCCCGTAAAATCTGGCCCCCGGATAGCCCTCGGCGTACTTGTTCGTCAGGATAGAGCCCTGGGCCTGCAGGACAGCCTGGCTGACATAATTTTCCGAAGCGATGAGGATAATTTTATCCTGCTGCCGCTTGATCTCTGCTTCAATTGCCCGGGCCACCTGGGGATCAAAAATACTGAGCGCCCTATTTTCCTTAAAACTTTTACTTTTCTTACTGCCTCTTTTTTCTTCCGCTTGCATGGAGAGGCCTGGCAGATGGACCAGGCCTGCACCCCCTTTCCAAGTGCAGATGATATTGGTTAAAGCTCTTTTTCCTCCAGTATCCTGATTTTTTCAAGGCGCGCCAGGTGCCGCCCGCCGGCAAAAGGGGTCTGGACGAAAACCTCGATGATACGCATGGCCAGGCCCGGGCCCGTTACCCGCGTGCCCAGGGCAAGGACGTTGGCATCGTTATGCTCCCGGGCCATGGCCGCCGTATAACAGTCGGTGCAACAGGCGGCACGGATGCCCCGCAGCTTGTTGGCGGCGATGGAAACACCCACCCCCGTGCCGCAAAAAAGAATACCGTAAGTACATTCGCCCTGCTGGACCGCCCGGGCCGCTTTAGCCGCCAGGTCGGGATAATCTACCGCTTCTTCGCTGTATGTACCGAAATCCTTAACGGTAAAACCTTTTTCCTGCAAAAATTCCTTTGCTTTTTCCTTGAGGAAGAAACCCGCATGATCCGCAGCAAGGGCTACCTGCACTGCTTTATCCCCTTTAAACGTATAATGCCGTGATCCTGAGAAAAACCCTTTTTGGGCATAGCTTAGATTATTCTCTTTCCCCTTACCTTTATCCTGCTCCGGCCCAGAATTTATTTGGCTTTTCCTTTATTTTGTCCCAGGTGTTCCAAGACGCCCTCTAGGGCCTGCGTGATCTGGGCGGCAGCCCGGCGGTAGGCTTCCTCCCCCCCGCCGTAAGGGTCGTCAATATCTTCGGCAGTGCCGCCAAATTCACCCAGCGTCCATACTTTATGCTTAAAGGCGGGAAAACGGCCAGCTATAAATTCTTTATGGACGGCAGTCATGGTAAAGATGTAATCGGCTTCTGCCAGGAGCGCCGCCGTCAGGGGACGGGAACGGTGCTCCGCGGCAGAGAGGCCGGCACTTTTTAGCAGTTTCCGGGCTTCGGCGCTGGCCGGCTGGCCGCCCGCCGTGTGCAGGCCGGCCGAGGCAACCTTTATTTTCACCTGCCCGGGGCCTTCCTTCTCCCACAACCGGCGGAAGAAGGCTTCAGCCATGACGCTGCGGCAGGTATTGCCGCTGCAAACAAAAAGAACCTGCAGTATCTCTTCCATTTTGCTGCTACTCCATTCCTCATCGTCAAACTCCCTTCGGCTTAAAGGCCGGTTGGCCGGGCCAAAGGGATCCGGAGAAAACACCACTTAATCCCTGCCGTTTTCTGCAAAAATAAGGTCGGCTGCCTTGCGCAGCCGGTTCATGAGGGCACGGCCTATCTGCCGTTCTTTAAACCCTTCGGCAACGATGACATCCACAGGGCTGTCGTCCAGGCGGCGCAGGGCCCCGTAGAGCTCTCTGGCCGCCGCGGCCGGGTCCCGGCGGGAAGCAAGGATCTCTAAGGGGAAGGCCTTCAGGCCGGGCCGGGCCTGGAGCGTTTCCCGGGTAAGGAGCAGCCCCGGCCGCTTACCCCGGGCCAGGAGGTCCTGCAGCAGCGCCTCAAGGCGCTTGCCTTGTTTGCGCCCCGCCTCCACAAGATAGAGGGGAGCCCGGGGAGCATAATGGCGGTATTTCATGCCCGGAGCGGGCGGCGTGCCCGTAAAATCGCCCCTGTCCGCCGTAAGATCCACCAGCTCCTCTCCCAGGACCCCACGCAGCATCTCCAGGGTGACACCGCCGGGACGCAGAATGGCCGGCTTGGGACCCAGCAGGCTCACCACTGTGGACTCCACCCCCACAGGACAGCTGCCGCCGTCGAGGACAGCGTCGATCCGCCCCGCCAGGTCGGCAAGGACATGGGCGGCGGTGGTGGGGCTGGGAGACCCGGAAAGGTTGGCGCTGGGGGCGGCCACGGGCAGGGCCGCCTCCTTGAGCAGGGCCAGGGCCAGGGGATGGGCGGGAATACGTACAGCCACGGAAGGCAGGCCGGCCGTCGTCACAGCAGGCAGCGTAGCGTTTTTCGGCAGCACCAGGGTCAGGGGGCCGGGCCAGAAACGCTCCGCCAACAGGTAGGCTGCGGGGGGAAGCGCAAGGGTTAGCTCCCGTACCTGCTCCATTGACGTTAGGTGTACAATCAAAGGGTTATCGGGAGGCCTTTGTTTGGCAGCGAATATTTTATGCACCGCCGCGCTGTTGCCCGCCGCGGCGCCCAGCCCGTAAACCGTTTCCGTGGGAAAGGCGACCAGCCCTCCCTCTCTTAAGATGGCTGCAGCCTCGCGGACTGCCGCCCCGGCCCGGTCGGGGTCTTGAGCGTCAAGTATCTTGGTCCCTTTAAGTTCCTGCCACTCCATCAGGCTCTCCTACATTTTTTGGCAGCATTGTGCTATAATGAATTCTATCAGCTTGTCAAACACCTTGCAAGATGGAGAAAAGAAGAAGATGCATGAAAAAGAGCTGCGACGTCTCCTGACCGCCCTGCAGGAGGGCAAAACCGGCGTGGAGGAAACCCTGGAGCGCCTGAAATTGCTCCCCTATGAAGACCTGGGCTTCGCCAGAGTCGATCACCACCGCCAGCTGCGCAGGGGGTTTCCCGAGGTTATCTATTGTCCGGGGAAAACCACGGCGCAGATCATCGGCATTATGGAGAGCCTGCACGCCTCACCGGGCAATATCCTGGCCACACGGGCCACACCTGAAATTTACGCTGCGGTAAAGGAGAGCTTCCCTGCCGCCTCTTACCACGACCAGGCCAGGATGATCACTCTGGAACGAGACACGGCGCTTTACGGAGCAGGGACCATCCTGGTTATCTCCGCAGGTACGGCAGACCTCCCCGTGGCCGAAGAAGCTTTGCTCACGGCCAGGCTCATGGGCAACCATGTGGAAAAACTTTATGACGTGGGCGTGGCGGGGATCCACCGCCTTTTCCACAACAGCGAGCTTATCTTCCAGGCGGCGGTAATTATCGTGGTAGCCGGGATGGACGGCGCCCTGCCCAGTGTGGTGGGGGGACTGGTGGGCTGCCCCGTCATCGCCGTACCCACCAGCAGCGGCTACGGGGCCGCCTTAAACGGCCTGGCGCCCCTTTTAACCATGCTAAACTCCTGTGCCAGCGGTGTCACCGTAGTCAATATCGATAACGGCTTCGGCGCAGGTTATGCCGCCGCCCTGATTAACCGCCGGCGCGAAGCCCGCTAACTTATATTTTTAGAGAGGTTGGTTGCCATGCCCGCCCTTTACTTTGACTGCTCCGCCGGCGCCGCCGGCGACATGATCCTGGCCGCTCTCCTGGACTGCGGCCTTTCCCCTGCGCTGCTGGAGGCAAAACTGCGGCAGCTGCCCCTGGAGGGCTACCAGTTCCAGGTCGGGACTGCACGCAAGCACGGGCTGCGCGCCTTACAGGTCCGGGTCGGCTGCTTCAAGGAGCAGCCCCGCCGCGACCTGGCCGCAATTACAGAGCTGATCCAAAAAGCAAACTTTTCCCCCTTTGTCCAGGAAAAAAGCCTGGCTGTTTTCCAGGCCCTGGGCCGCGCCGAGGCGCGGGTGCACGGCCTTCCCCTGGAAGAGGTGCATTTTCATGAAGTGGGGGCGGTGGATTCTCTCATCGACATTGTGGGCAGCCTGCTGGCCCTGGAGCTGCTGGGAGCGGAGACGCTCTTGGCCTCGCCCCTGCCCCTGGGCCGGGGCTGGCAGCATACAGCCCATGGCCCCATCCCTCTGCCCGCCCCGGCCACCTTGGAAATCATCCGGGAATTTAACCTCCCCTGTTACGGCCTTGACCTGGAGGGGGAGACCGTTACCCCCACCGGGGCCGCGCTCCTGGCCGTCAACTGCACCGCTTTTGGCCCCTCCCCGGCCATGCGCGTGGAACGTATCGGCTACGGCGCAGGGCAGAAAGACTTTCCCCATCCCAATGTGCTGCGCGTCTGGCAGGGCACCCTGCTGGAAGAAAAGCCGGCCCGCTGCCCCGGGGAAGAGCAGGAAGAAGCGTATCTAACCGCCCCTTTGGAGATCATCGAAGCCAATATCGACGACCTGAACCCGGAGATCTACGGCTACCTGCTGGAGCGCCTTTTTGACGGCGGCGCCCTCGATGTCTATTTTTCCCCGATCCAGATGAAAAAAAACAGGCCCGCCGTAAAGGTGACAATCCTGGCGGAACCGCTAAAGAGCCATGCCCTGGGGCAGATCCTCCTGCAGGAGACAACCACCCTGGGCTACCGCCGCCAGGCAGCGGAAAAAATTATGTTACGGCGGGAAGAACGTTATGTTGATACTCCCTGGGGAAAAGTAAAAATAAAAGTGGCGGGCTCCGGCCCCCACTTCCTCAACGTGGCCCCCGAATATGCCGATTGCCTCCGCATCGCCCGGGAAACGGGCCTCCCCTTAAAAAAGATCTACCAGTACCTGGGGGCATACTATCAGGATCAGGGCTGAAGGGCCGCCTAGGCTCTCTTTTTTTTACGCCCTTTCCCCGTGTCACGGCAGTCGGGGCAGTAACCAAAAAACTGCAGGTAATGGTTGACGATTTGGAAGCCGTGTTTTTCCTCCACAACCTTTTCCAGCCGGGTAAGCAGGTCTTCTTCCACTTCCAGGATACGGCCGCATTCCAGGCAGATCAGGTGGTGGTGATGGTGCTGGTGGCGGTCCGGCTTGTCCATGGCGACCAGTTCATAACGGCTGCGGCCGTCCCCAAAGTTCATTTTTTGCAGCAGCCCCAGCTCTTCCAGCAACTCCAGGGTGCGGTAGATGGTGGCCAGGCCAATTTCTTCCCCTTTTTCCCTGCTTTTCTGGTATAACTCCTCGGCACTGAGATGCTGCTCCCTGTTTTCCAGAAAGAGCTCCAGCACCAGCCTGCGCTGGGGCGTAAAACGGTGATCTTTGAACTGGCTTTTCATCGCCGTAATCTTTTTTTCCATGGTTTTGCACCGCCCTGACCCAGGGATAGCCTGGGGAATTTCTTTGCCTCAGGATGATTAATTATGGTTATTCTCCAAAGATGGTCTTTTTCCCTTTAAGGGGAGACAAAATATTCTGCCAGCCAGAAGCGCCACTTCTTCTCCCCGCCGTTTTTTTGCTCCGGCTGCTCCCGGCACGCCGGGCCAGAGTCGGTTCCGGGAGCAGATCCCGCTCTTTCCGCCGCCCTGCCGCCGCCGGGCAAAATTTCACCGGGGGCGGGGAAGAGATTAAAGCAAAGGGGTGGAAAGATAACGCACCACCAGTTTTCTCCTCTGCCCGTGCCGATTACCAGAACCAGGGAAGCGTACTCGCCGGGAGGGTAATAGCTGCCCCCGTAAAGGCGTGCGGGGAAAGTGCTTCTGCCCAGGGTAACGGCCACATCCTCCTCCATGCCCCGCTCCTGGAGGACAGCCCGGGCCTTTTCCGCCATCTTTTCCAGATCCCGGGCCAGGATCTGCTCCAGCTCTTCCCGCTCTGTGCAGGCGTGCCAGGCCGGGGCAAAGTGCTGCAGGATAGCCGCCGCCACGGCATTTTTGGCCTGCTGGTCGGGAATACTGTTGCTGTCCGCCCGGACGTGGAAACGTAAAATTTCTTCCTCCGCTCCCGCCCCCGCCGGACGCAAGGGGAGACAGCCGGCCCCGCCAGGGCGGGGAGAGAAAAACAAAAGGCTCGCCAGCGCGGCCAGAAGCAGCGCCCTTTGCAGGGCCGTCTTTAAACTTAAGAGCATGAACCTGCCCCCTTTGCTCCATTATTTTACCCCCTTTTTGCCCTTTAAACTGAAGAAAGAAGATTAACAGGGCAGGGTCTCCTTTTGTCCGGCTTCACCCTGTTTAAGAACCTGTCCCCCGTAATAATGCCGCAAACGGGCCAGGGCCCCTTTTTCGATACGGGAAATCTGGGCCTGGGAGATACCCAGCCTGACCGCCACTTCTTCCTGCGTCCTGCCCTGGAAGAAACGGGCGATGATAATATATTTTTCCCGTACGCTCAGTTTCTCCAGGGCTGCTTTGATCTCCAGGTTTTCCAGCCATTGCTCGTCGCCATGCTCCTGGTCCGCCAACAGCTCCGCCAGCACTACCGGGTCGCTGCTGTCCTGATAAACAGGCTCAAAGATAGAAACGGGTTCCAGCCCCGCACCGGCAGCCAGAGCCACTTCCTCCGGCGCAAGCTGCATCTCTGCGGCAATTTCCGCCACGGAGGGCTCGCGCTCATATTTCTGCAGGAGCAGTTCGCGCATCTCCTGCACTTTTTGGGCCGTGGCTTTGAGGGATCTGCTCATGTGCAGGTAGTTGTTGTCCCGCAGGTAGCGTTTGATCTCGCCTAAAATCATGGGGACGGCATAGGTGGAAAACTGGACGTTATGCTCGAGGCTGAAGTTGTCCACAGCTTTCATCAAACCAACGCAGCCGATCTGAAAAAGATCGTCCAGATCTTCGCCGCGGTTTTTAAAACGCTGCAGCACGCTTAACACCAGTTTCAGGTTCCCCTGGATAATTTTTTCCCGGGCAGCCGTATTGCCGGCCTGCCAGTGAACGAAAAGGGAGCGCATTTCAGCGGCAGAGAGGACCGGCAAGGCAAAGGAATTAACACCGCTGATCTTTACTTTTGGATAACCTTTCATCCTTTTTCCTCCCCCTGCTCCTTCCTGTTTTATAGTATGTGTAATTTTCCCATATTTTAGACATACCGGAGCATAGGGACGGAAAAAATTTTATGCTATAATCTAGCTTAAGTTAAAGTACCTGAAAAACAGGGGGGTTATGCCGATGGCGGACCTGGTCCGTTTTGGGGTCTCCATTAACGAGGAGCTGCTGCACAAATTTGACAGCCTGGTGGTACAGAAAGGTTACAACAACCGTTCCGAAGCGATACGGGACCTTATCCGCAACCAGCTTGTGGAATTGGAGTGGCAGGACGAAGAGCAGGAAGTGGCCGGGACAATCACCCTTATCTACGACCACCACGTGCGCGGCTTGAGCAAGTTGCTGCTGGAAGTCCAGCACAACTATCACCGGCTTATTCTTTCCACCATGCACCTGCACCTGGATCACCACAACTGCCTGGAGGTCCTGGCCGTCAAAGGCATGGTCAGGGAGATCCGCCAGGCCGCCCAGCAGCTTATCGGCGTGCGCGGCGTCAAGCACGGGCGCCTGACCATCACCTCCACGGGCCGGAACCTGACCTAGCAAAGGAGCAAGGCGCGCCGGGGCCAGGGAACAGCGGCAAAGCCCGCTCCGGGCCTAAAAGGTGAACAAGACCACCCGGGCGATCCCGGCATAATCGTTAATGATCTTAAGGAGCCTGAACCCGGCACTCCGGGCCAGGGCCTCCACCTGCGGCGCCTGCCCTGCGCCCACCTCCAGGGCCAGCAGGCCGGGTGAAAGGAGGTGCCGTTCCGCCGCGCCGATGATCTCCCGGTAGGCTCTCAGGCCGTCCGGGCCGCCGTCCAGGGCAAGGCGGGGTTCATACCCCAGCTCCCGCGGGAGACTTGCCAGGCTGCCCGCCTCCACATAGGGAGGGTTGGAGACGATGATATGGAAACGTTCCTCCCCGGCGGCCTTTTTCCCCAGGGCCTGGAAAAAATGCCCCTGCAGGAAAGTGATCCGGGGGGCCACACCGTGCCGCCTGCTGTTGCGGCGGGCCAAGGCCAGGGCTTTATCCTCCCGGTCAACGGCGGTGACCCGGGAGCGGGGCAGCTCCAGGGCCAGGGAAACGGCAATACAGCCGCTGCCCGTCCCCAGATCGATGATCCCCGGCCCCTGCCCATCCGGGACGCCGGCGGTCTCCCTGGCCCACTGCAGGACCCCTTCCACCAGATGCTCCGTCTCCGGGCGGGGGATAAAAACCCCCGGCTCCACGTAAAAAAGCCGCCCCCAAAATTCCTTCTCTCCCCGGAGATAAGCCAGGGGTTCACCCCGGCCCCGGCGCCGGCAGAGGGACGCATAACGCTCCAGCTGGCCGGGTTGCAGCTCCAGCTCGCCGTGGGCATAAAGATAGGGCCGCTCCACCTGTAAAAGGAAAGCCAGGAGCAGCTCCGCTTCCCCCCGCGGCCCTTCAACCTTGCAGTCCTTTAAAAAAGAAGCGGCCTCATGCAGGGCCTCTTTGATCTTCTTTCCCATATCTTTTCACCCGTTTTCTCCTTCTCCGCCCTCTGCCGGCAAAAGCTCCTTTCCCGGAAGTGCCGGCCTAACCCCCATACCCGGACTTAAACTGCCACTTCTCCCAGCCGGGCGGCCCGGTCATGGGCAATGAGCGGCTCCAGCACGTCTTCCAGCTCGCCGTCTAAGATCTGGTCCAGCTTATAAAGGGTAAGGTTAATACGGTGGTCCGAAACCCTGTTCTGGGGCACATTGTAGGTACGGATGCGCTCGCTCCGGTCTCCCGTGCCTACCTGGCTGCGCCGCTCCTCGGCCTGTTCCTGCTGCTGTTCGGCCAGCATATTGGCCAGGAGGCGGGCACGTAAAACACGCATGGCTTTATCGCGGTTTTTTAACTGGGATTTCTCATCCTGGCATGATACCACCGTCCCCGTGGGCAGATGGGTAATGCGCACCGCCGATTGCGTTGTATTTACGCTCTGGCCTCCGGGGCCCGTGGAACAAAAAGTGTCTATGCGCAGGTCCTGCGGGTTTATCTCCAGCTCAATTTCTTCCACCTCGGCCAGCACGGCGACTGTTGCCGTGGAAGTATGGATGCGCCCGCCCGATTCCGTAGTGGGGATGCGCTGCACCCGGTGTACGCCCCGCTCGTATTTGAGGAAACTGTAAGCGCCCCGGCCTTTAACGGCAAAGATTACCTCTTTAAAACCCCCGATATCCGTGGGGTGGGAGTTCAGTATCTCCGTGGCCCAGTTGCGGCGCTCGGCAAAGCGGAGGTACATGCGCAGCAAATCAGCGACAAAAAGGGCCGCTTCTTCGCCTCCGGCCCCGGCGCGGAGCTCCATAATTACGTCTTTCTCATCATTGGGATCCCGGGGTAAAAGGAGGAGCTTCAGCTCTTCTTCCAGTTTCTCCCTGCGTGCAGAAAGGGAGGCGATCTCTTCTTTTAAAAAGAGGGCCATCTCCTCGTCCGGTTTTTCCCGCAACAGCTCCCGCGCTTCCTTAAGCTCCTTTTGCGTGCTTAGCAGCTGCCGGTAGGTCTCCACCGTCTCCTGCAGGCCCGCATGTTCCCGGGCCAGCTGCTGCCATTGCTTCTGGTCCCTGATGATCTCAGGGTCGCCAAGCTTTGTTTCCAAAGAGAGATAATGGTCTTCCAGGGCCTTTAATTTGTCCCACATTTTATTTGACCTCCGTCTCCGTAGGAAGGACGGCCTTGAGGGCAGCTACAGCCACCTCCAGCTGGTCGTCAGCCGGCCCCTGGGTCGTTAAGCGCTGCAGCCACAGTCCGGGACGGGATACGAGGGCGGTAAGCCAGTTCTCCCGGGCTGCAGCCATACGGATTACCTCATAAGAAAGGCCGGCCACCAGGGGCAACAGGGCCAGGCGGAGCAATATGCGCTGCCAGAGCACCGGCCAGCCAAAAAAGGAAAAGAGGACAATGCTCGTTACCATGACGATGAGCAGAAAATTGGTGCCGCAGCGGCGGTGCAGCGTGCTGAAAGCCCGGGCATTATCCACGCTGAGGGGTTGGCCCGCTTCAAGGCAGGCAATGGCTTTATGCTCCGCCCCGTGGTACTGGAAAATGCGGCCCACCTCTTTCCAGCGGGAGATGAAAAAGACGTAGCTTAAAAAAATCAAGAGCCGCAACAGGCCTTCTCCTAGGTTCAATAAAAGGGGCAATTCAACGAGGTGGCGCATAAACCGCATCAAGTACGTGGGCAGGAGGATAAAGAGGGCAACCCCCGCCGTAAGGGAAACGACCATGGTCAGGGGCAGCTCCCAGCCCTTTAGCTCCTCTTCCTCTTCCGCCAGGGCTTCGCCGGCGGAAAAAGAGATGGCGTTAAGGCCCAGGACCAGCGCTTCCACAAAGGCAGCCATGCCCCGCAACAGGGGCAAGCGAAAAACCGGCCAGCGGTCGCCGAAGGAACGGAAACTCTGCTCGTGCACAGCAATGGAGCCTTCCGGCTGCCGCACGGCAATAGCCACCCGGGAGCGATGGCGCATCATCACCCCTTCAATTACAGCCTGGCCTCCGACCTGCAATTTCTCCTGCGCCAAAATATCTCCTCTGCTTTCAAAAGGGCGGCTGCCCGCAGCCGCCGCGGTAATAATTGTGCGGTCATAACTGTATTATACATAAGAACAGGGCCTGAAAAAAGCCCTGCCTGCTCCCTTGCGGCAATGCTCTATTGCATACCGTATTTCCGCTTGAAACGCTCCACCCGTCCGCCCGTATCCACGAATTTTTGTTTGCCCGTAAAGAACGGATGGCAATGGGAGCAGATCTCCACTTTCAGCTCTTTCCTGGTAGAACCCACTTCATAGGTGGACCCGCAAGCACAGGTTATCGTCGTCTTTGCATAAGGGGGATGAATCTCTTTTTTCATTATCTTCACCTCGCTTCCCCACAGCCTTTGCGCCCTTTATGCCTCCATCTGTGGCACAAAAGATATAATAACATAAAAAAGAGGCTCCTGTAAATACCCGGCGCGGGCCTTTCTCCAGCACCGTACAAGCGCAAGTCCCGCCGGGTCGTGCCCCTTTAAGCTGTTATCATTCCCCTGCCCCCGCCGGCCCGGCCGGCTTAAAGCAGGCCCTTACGGCAAAAAAAGCAGGGGGTCAAGTTTTCTGTCGTCCTGCATAATCTCCAGATGCAGATGTGGTCCTGTGGCATTGCCGCTGGAACCGACAAGGGTGATGGGCTGCCCGGCCAGGACACGCTCTCCCTGCGTTACCAGCAAGCGAGAATTATGGGCATAGAGGGAACGCCAGCCCTGGCCGTGGTGGAGGACCAGCATCAGGCCGTAACCCCTCTGGACACCCGCAAATTCCACCGTCCCGGAGGCCATGGCCCGCACCTCACTGCCATAGGGCGCAGCCAAATCCAGCCCGTAGTGGAACTGGCCCTCCCTTAAGCCAAAAAAGGAAGTTATGCTTCCCTTTAAGGGCCAGTGAAAAGCAGGGGGCGATCCTGCGCCTGTCCCCGTGCCCCGGGAAGCCAGGGAGAGGAGGGAGACCTCCTTTACAACTTCGCCCGTAACTGTGCCGCTTTGCAGGGCCGGGACGGCCTCCACCCCGGGGATGACCAGTCTTTGTCCCGCTGTCAGCAGAGCATCCTCGGCCAGCAGGTTGTAACCTGCCACAAGCTGCCGGTCAACATTGTAAAGCTGCGCCACCGCCGCAAGGGTATCCCCTTCCCGGATATGGTGCAGCGTCCCTGCCACGGTAAGGAGATAAAGGGTCTCGCCGGCCCTGATATGGTCGGGATTTTTAATCCCGTTCCAGTAAGCCAGGGCTTCCACCGGCACGCCGTAATGAAGGGCGATCTGGCTCAGCGTCTCCCCTCTTTTAATTCTGTGCACAAGCACCGCTTCTTCCAGCCGGCGCGCCTGTTCTCTCCTTGCTTCCGCCAACCTCAAGGAGGCCGCCGCCTCACTGCTGTACAGTTCCAGCTGCCGGAGATAAGCGGGACTCGAGCTCCCTTGCCGGGATGTAGCTTCGACCTGCGGCAGGCCCGGGGGTAAGGCTAAGACAAAAAAGAGTAAAAGCAACAGGGCGGCACGGCCAAAACCGCCGGCGCCGGGCCGAGCCGGAAAGGCCCGTGCCTCTCTGCCCGCCGTCCTCTCGTTGAAATCAGGCAAAGTACCTGCACTCCTTTACTAAACTTACCCCATAGTTTTGACCCTGGACGACATAAATATACAGGATCTCCTGGGAGAGCAGGCAAAAAAGGGATCTTTGGGGTCTTACGGGGCGAAATGGGCTTAAAATTACATCATACTGTGCAGGTTGGCCAGGAAAGAGGCGTTGTCCTTGGTTGTCTTCAGGCGCTCAACCAGGGCTTCCAGAAACTCCGCCGAGTTGGCATTGGAGATATTCATGGTGCGGCGCAGGGCCCACATCAGCTCCAGGGTATTATGGTCCAGCAGCAGCTCTTCACGCCGCGTGCCGGAACGGGGGATGTCGATGGCCGGGAAGAAGCGCCGTTCTGCTATTTTACGGTCAAGGTGCAGCTCCAGGTTGCCGGTGCCTTTAAATTCCTCGTAAATAACGTCATCCATGCGGCTCCCCGTATCCACCAAAGAGGTGGCCAGGATGGTGAGGCTGCCTCCTTCTTCTATTTTCCGGGCAGCGCCAAAAAAACGCTTCGGTTTATAAAAGGCTGCCGGATCAATCCCGCCGGAAAGGGTGCGGCCGCTGGGCGGGATGACCAGGTTATAGGCCCGGGTAAGGCGGGTAATGCTGTCCAGGAGGATCACCACGTCCACTTTTTGCTCTACCAGGCGCTGCGCCCGCTCCAGCACCAGTTCGGCGAGGCGGATATGGTTCTCCGGTTTTTCGTCGAAAGTAGAACTTAAAACCTCCCCCCGCACCGAACGGCGCATATCCGTTACTTCCTCGGGCCGCTCATCGATAAGCAGGACAATTAATTCCAGGCTGGGATAGTTCTGGGTTAAACTGTTGGCAATCTTTTTCAGCAACAGGGTCTTGCCGGCTTTGGGAGGCGAGACAATGAGC
>CALJJZ010000051.1 GCA_937973635.1 uncultured Bacillota bacterium
TTTCCACTAGACGAACTACTTCCATGAGGAACCTCTGCCTCCTTTTAGGGGGTATTCATTCGTGGTGAATGTGAGGTTCCTCTTCTCTTCTAAGATAGGAAATCCCTTCTTAAAAGCCTACAGTAATTTTACACTAACCAAATTAAGGAATAACCCGCATAATTGTTTAAATTTACAATACATTTTTGAAAATATTTTATTTTATTCACAGGGTAATACCCTAATTCACCACCTATTAATACGCTAAAACTAGGTAGATCACCCGATACCAAATAAGCATCTTTTATGGCAATATATAATCGAAATGTAATAATCGCTTGTTGTTATTAGTTGTTGTCTTTAAGATGTTTTAGCAGTATTCAGGAGGTGATTAATGAATAGGGGGTGTTGGCCTGGTAAGGAAATCGGCTCAAGCTGATTGGGCTCAAGGAGGTGATGCAATGCAGCAGTCATACCCACCAACTATGGATAACGTAGAGGAAACAATCAATTTCCACTTAGAGAAGGACAAAAGCCTTGCACCTGTTTTTGCTGTGTACAAAAGCATATTAACTGTACAGCTTGATTACCTCGGCAAGATTGAGGTTAACTTGACTTTGGCTACCGAAAAAATTAAAGACTGTTTCCGGCAGGGAAAACACTTGCTCGCAGAACAAAAGCCTGTTCTGGACAGCTTGTTGTTTAAAGAAGTTTTAGCTTCCATAATTAAGGCAATTCAAGCAGCAAGTCCCGATGCACCGGAAGAGCTTACCAACCTTGCTGAGCTGGCCGAATTTGAAACAAAAAACATAGATTCATTCTTGCAGCAGGTTATCTGCCTTAATAAAGAAGAGATGGAAGCTTTTATTGAGGAAAAAGAAATGGACAAAAGGGCAGCTTTAGATAGCGAAGTAATTGCTTTCGTTATCTTTATGAGCCTGAGCCCTTTCGTTGTGCGGATCATGCAAGCAGTAGAAACGGTAGCAGGTTTCTCTCTCTGGCGTCAGGGGTATTGTCCTGTTTGCGGGCAAACTGCACAGATTGCCAAACACCGGAACGAAGACGGTGCCAGGCTATTGGAATGCTGGTTTTGCCATGCACAGTGGGTGTTTCCCCGCGTAGAGTGTCCTTATTGTGATAACAAGGAACAAAAAAAGCTGCGTTTCTTTTATGTACCAGGCAACAAGGGTTATCAAGTACACGTGTGTGAGGTATGTAAAAGTTACTTAAAAACAGTTGATGCAAAAAGTTTGCAAAAAGACGTTATCCTAGAAATAGAAAGTATTGCTACTGGGCAGCTGGACTTGCTTGCAGAGCAAGAAGGTTATAAGCCTCCTGGCAGCAGGGCCCCTCTCTTACATTGAGGTTAAGCTGACATTTTTAAGCTTATTAGAGGGGTTTGCAACTTTTAAGGTTGTTTGTACAAAACAAGTGAGGTGAGAATTTTAGATGAAGATTTCACGGCGAAATTTTCTATGGGCAGCCGGCGCCGTGGTAACCGGCACGCTGGCAGCCAAACTGGGATGCTCTCCTAAAGAACCTCCTATTGAACCGACGACCCCGGGCGAAGAACCTACAGTAGCGCCATCTTTTAAGGAGGACCTGCGCATCCAGTATGCCCAGACAGTAACTTCGATCTGCTCTTACTGTGGCGTCGGGTGCGGTGTGCTCTGTTTTGTCGAGGATGGTAAAATCGTAGCCATCGAAGGCGACCCTGATAATCCCATTAACGAAGGTTCCCTCTGCAGCAAGGGATCCGCTGTTTTCAACAAGTATTATATCTATGATGAGAAAGGTAACGCGGTAGTCAATCCACAAAGGGTACAAAAAGTGCTCTACCGTGCCCCTAGGTCTTCTAACTGGGAAGAAAAGAGCTGGGATTGGGCCATCAATGAAATTGCCAAACGATTCAAGGCCACAAGGGACGCGACTTTTAAAGAAAAAAATGCTGCTGGGGCTATTGTTAACCGTACAGAAGCCATAGCCTGGATAGGCAGTGCCATGTGCAACAACGAGGAGAATTATATCTATAGGAAATTTGTCGCCGCTACAGGTATTGTTAACCAAGACCACTGCGCTCGCCTCTGACATTCTGCCACGGTCCAAGGTTTGGGCCAAACATTCGGCAGGGGAGTTATGACCAACCACTGGATAGATTACCAGCACTCAGACGTAATCATGAATATTGGTGGCAACACTGCCGAAAACCACCCCATCTCTATGAAATGGATTCAGAAAGCCCTGGATAAAGGTGCCAAGCTTATTGTAGTCGATCCGCGGTTTACCCGGACCGCTGCACTAGCCGATGTCTATGCCCCCATTCGCCCCGGAACCAACACCGCTTTTCTTAACGGTTTAATCAACTATGCTATCGTCAACAACAAGTACCATAAAGATTACGTCAAAATGTACACCAACGCCTCAAGCCTGATTAACCCTGCTTTTGGTTATAGCGATGGTTTATTTACCGGAGCGGAAGATGCCCCAGCCAGAGGACCTGGACAGAAATCCTATAAAACTGATACCTGGACCTACCAGCGTGATGCTGAGGGCAAGATCCTAAAAGACGAAACGCTGCAAGATCCCAACTGTGTCTGGCAGCTCTTCAAGAAGTTTTACTCCCGCTACGATGTAAAGACCGTCAGCGAGCTTACCGGTTGCCCTGAGGACAAGTTTATTGAGGTCGCTGAACTTTTCTGCAGTACTGGCCAACCGGGCAAAGCGGGCAATATCTCCTACGCCATGGGGATAACCCAGTTTTCCCATGGCTCCCAGAACACCCGCGCCATCTCCATCCTGCAGCTCCTGTTAGGTAATGTGGGCATTGCCGGCGGCGGTGTCAACGCCCAGCGGGGACAGATTAATGTACAAGGTGCTACTGATATGGGGATGCTCTACCATATTTTACCTGGATATATGCCCATGCCCCGCGATGGCCAGGATCTGGCAGCTTATAACGCTGCTACACCCGCTGGCGGTTTCTGGGTAAACAGGCCCAAGTTTATCGCTGCTATGCTAAAGGCATGGTATGGAGACAAGGCCACGGCAGAGAACGATTTTTGCTTTGATTACCTGCCGCGCTTGGACAAAGACCGCTCTTCCGTTGCCTATTATACCTATATGGCAAAGGGCGAAATCAAGGGGCTCTTTTGTTTCGCCGATAACCCAGTAGTTAGCGGCGCCTCCACAATCAAAAAGCGCAAAGCCCAGGCCAAGCTAGACTGGCTGGTATGTGCTGACTTGTTTGAAAACGAGACAGCTGCTTTCTGGAAAGCCCCAGATATGAATCCTGCAGAAATCGACACCGAGGTATTTTTGCTGCCTGCCGCTGCACCTTTTGAAAAGGAAGGCACAGTTGCCAACTCTGGACGCTGGATCCAGTGGCGCAATAAAGCTCAAGAGCCGACTGGTAATGCCAAGTCAGACCTCTGGATTGTGGATAAACTCTTTAAAGCTGTAAGAGAACTGTATAAAAAAGAGGGTGGGGCTTTCCCCGCACCAATTTTGGAGATGACTTGGGATTACGGCAATGAGCCTGATGTAGCAAAGGTATGTATGGAAATAAACGGTTATTACGTTGCCGACGGCAAATTAATGACCGGATTTGCCGATTTTGTCAACAATGATCCCGGTGTTGTGGCTGCAGGTGCCTGGATTTATGCCGGTTTTTATCAAGATGCAGCAAACCCCAACTGCAAGCGGCGCATTAAAGAGACAGAAGGCATTGGCAGTAACCTGGAGTGGAGCTGGGCCTGGCCTATGAACAGGCGTATCGTCTACAACCGGGCTTCCTGTGACGCAGCTGGTAACCCCTGGAATCCTGATCTGCCAGTAGTATGGTGGGACGGCAAGGAATGGAAACGCCATGACGTGCCTGACTTCAACGCTGCCGTACCCCCCGAAGATACAGCTAGTAAGGCCTTTATCATGACCCCAGAACTGCAGGCCCGCCTCTTTGCCGCAGGCATGGTAGATGGTCCCTTCACTGAACACTATGAGCCATGGGAAAGCGTAACCAAGAACAAGCTGACAGGCAATGTAGAGTTTAACCCCTGCAGCACTGTCTGGTATCCGGAAGACCGGGGCAGCGCTGAAGACTATCCTTATATTGCTACTACCTACCGGCTTGTAGAGCATTACCAAACAGGAGCCATGACACGCAATATGCCCTGGCTGAAAGAGGCGATGCCGGAGATGTTCTGTGAAATCAGCCCGTCCCTGGCGGCCAAAATTGGTGTAAGCAACGGTGACATGGTGGAAGTAGAAAGCAAACGGGGCAAGATTAAGATGAAAGCTGCCGTAACAACGCGCGTAAGACCCCTTATAATTAATGGTGAGGAAAAAGAAATTGTAGGCATGCCTATGCATTGGGGCTTTATGGGGCTATCTACCGGAGCCACCTGCAACGATCTTTCTCCCACCATTGGTTGTGCCAACACCACCATTCCCGAGTTTAAGTCCTTTATCTGCAATATAAGGAGGGCGGGCTAAATGGCAAAGAAGGTAAGGTTGATTGATACCACCAAGTGTATGGGCTGTAAAGGCTGCCAGGTCGCCTGCAAGCAATGGAATCAGTTGCCTGCAACTGAAACCACGTTTACGGGCAGCTATGAGAACCCGGCTGACTTTGCTCCGGAGACATGGGGCCGTGTTAAGTTCAACGAATATGAGTCTGGCGGCAAAGTTAAATGGAATATGAACTTTTCCTCCTGCATGCACTGCTCAGATCCGGCCTGTGCTAACATTTGCCCGGTAAATGCCATTCACAAAATGGATAACAATGCCGTGTTAATTGATAAGGATACCTGTATTGGATGCGGCCTCTGCAAAACAGCCTGCCCCTTCGATATACCGCGCATTGGCAATTTAACAGGCAAGCCTGCATCCTGGAAATGTACCTTCTGTTTTGACCGCATTACCAACGGCAAAGGGACGGCCTGTGCCACCGCCTGCCCTACCGGAGCAATTTCCTATGGTGATGAAAGTGCAAAAATTGCCGAAGCTGAAGCACGGGTAGCAGAACTTAAAAAGCGGGGCGTTGCGGGGGCACAGCTTTACGGTAAAGAAGAATTGGGTGGTCTGGGTGTGATCTACGTCCTGGCAGATACACCGGACAAATACAAGTTACCGGTAAATCCGGAAGTTGCCCTCTCCACATATGTCTGGAATGTGGCTTTAAAGCCGGTCAAGTTTCTGGCTGCTGTCGGTCTTACTTTCGGGCTTATCGGCAAAATTGCCGAGAAAAAAGAAACGATGGAGAAAGCAAGCTAACCTTCTCCTGGAAAGGCTTTCTAAAAAAGAAGGGGGTTTTCCCCTTCTTTTTTTCTCTTTTTTCCTCTATTTCTTTTTTACATTTAAGATTGTTTATCTTTATAAGCTTATATATAATTTTGATATGAATATGAAATGCTGTTCTAGAGACAACCTTTAAGGATGCTAAGATACCAAGCTCAATAATTATATCGGAGGGTCCTTTGTGGATAAAATCACTATTATGATTGTGGATGACCACACAATTTTAAGAATAGGTATTGGCTTGCTTTTGGACAACCAGCACGATATGGAAATTGTAGCAGAAACGGGAAATGGGAGAGAAGCCATAAAGCTAGCCAGGGAATTTATCCCTCGCGTTATTCTTTTAGATATAACCCTGGAAGGCGTCAACGGATTGGATATAATACCTGATTTAAAAAAAATAGACCCTATGATTCGTGTACTTATTCTAACCATGCATGAAGACGAAAGCTTTTTGCTGCAGGCCTTAAGCAAGGGGGGGGACGGTTATATTCTAAAAAAAGCTGCTGATTTAGAACTGATTACGGCAATTAGGGCCGTTAACCGTAACGAAATTTATATTGATCCTTCTATGACCAAAAGCGTTTTACGAAATATTTATGGAAGGCCTGAAAAACCAAAAAAAAGAAGGCAGGAGCAACAATTAAGTGGCAGAGAGAAAGAAGTGCTTAAATTGGTGGCCATGGGGTACACCAACAGACAGATTGCCGATAAATTGCTTCTTAGCATTAAAACCATTGAAAGCCACAAAGCCAGAATTAAAGAAAAACTACATTTAACCGACAGATCCGACCTGGTAAAGTATGCTATCAGTTCAGGGCTTTTACAACAGGATTAACAAGTTATTTCACTTAGGCTCACTTAATAAGTGGTTGTAATAATATAAGGCATTGCGCTGATCTCCCAGCAGATCATAGATCACACCCATTTCAAAGAGTATTTTCTTTTCAGCAGGGTTAAGAGAAAAAGCTTTTTTATAATTCTGCAGGCCTTCTTGATAATTTTCTAAGAGGGTGTATATTTTCCCCAGATAAAAATATACCTCCCAATCCTGTGGAGATAACTCTTTAGCTTTTTCAAAAGCTTCTCCAGCCTCTTTATAGCGCTGCATATTATACAAAACAGCCCCCATATTAAAATACCCTGCGAAAAAAAGAGGATTTTCTTCTAGAGCACAGCTAAATTCATTTAAAGCTTCCTCATATTTTTTTTCACTTGCATAAATATTCCCCATGGAGTTGTGGACCAGCGCTTTTAACTGGTGATCTTGGCTCAAGGCCTTTACCAGCCTTAATTTAACCAGGGCCTTTTCGTTTAATCCTTTTTGATTGTAAGCAAGGCCAAGACAAAAATGACCAAAGATATAGTTTGGTTCAAGGGCAACAAGTTTCTCGAATTCACCAATAGCCTCATCAAGCATAGCCAGATCCCAAAATCCCATCCCTTTACGAAATGAGTTTATGCTTTGTTCATTTTCCAGTTGGAAAAACGGGTAAGTTTTTTTTTGGTTGTTGGCGTTAAATCTAAATTCCGTTCCTTTACCTCTCCTTTCTTGATTAATATCTAAGCCTTGCAAAAAATCATCAGGTAAGATATCAGGTAAGCTAAACTCATATTTTTTTTGTAAAGTATTTACCCTTTCTTCAAAATTTAACCAGCATTTTAGGCATTCATCCATTAGATTGCGTAATTGCAATAACCTGTTGCTTAAGGCTTTCCTCTCTTCTTCTCGAGGGTCGTTTTTAAAACCTTTTTCAATCTCATCAAGAGCATCAAAGATCATCTCGAATTGGTAAAAGAACATGGTCTTTTCCTCCTTTTGTTGTACTCATTGTTATACTTGCCAGCTCAAAAATGTTCTTTATTTTTTTAGTCATCAACACAAAAACAATCTCAACTGAATGTTGACGCTAGGGTAATTATATTGTATACTATTGAATGCGCTCATAAACAACCAGATTAAAGTGCCGGCGTAGCTCAACGGCAGAGCAGCTGATTTGTAATCAGCAGGTTGCGGGTTCGAGTCCCACCGTCGGCTCCAGCAAAAACATGGAGAGGTACCCAAGTCCGGCCAAAGGGGGCAGACTGTAAATCTGCTGGCGTTGCCTTCACTGGTTCAAATCCAGTCCTCTCCACCATTATTATAATATGCAAAGGAAGCAATTTGCTCCTTGCAAGAGCCATTAGCTCAGTTGGTAGAGCACCTGACTTTTAATCAGGGTGTCCCAGGTTCGAGTCCTGGATGGCTCACCAAAGTTTTGCGAGAGTGGCGGAACGGCAGACGCGCTAGGTTCAGGACCTAGTGGGCGCAAGCTCGTGGGGGTTCAAGTCCCTTCTCTCGCACCAGTTGTAAACTCCCGGAGTTTTTCCGGGGGTTTTTCTTATATGTAGGCTGTTTGGGTTTATTATTTCCAGTGTAAAATAAAGCAGGAGATCTTTCTCCTTGACTCGAAGTAGTATTGTTATCCAGAGTTAACAATTATGTTTTAGGAAAAGAAAGAAGGGCTAACTTATGTCTCTTATCCGTGATGGCAGCCTTGCCGGTCCGGGAATGGAAAAAATAAATTGGGTTAAAGAATATATGCCTGTGCTAAACGAGTTGGAACAAGATTTTTCCCGTAGCAGGCCGTTCAACGGTTTGAGAATTGCTGTATGCATCCACCTTGAAGCCAAAACAGCCTATATGGCCCTTGTTTTGAAAAAAGCAGGAGCACAGCTGACTATAACCGGCAGTAACCCCCTCTCCACACAGGATGATATTGCTGCCGCCCTGGTTCAAGAGGGAATAGAAGTTTATGCCTGGCATAATGCAAGCCCCCAGGAATATCATAACCATATTTACCAGACAGCAGCCTGCAAGCCACATTTAATTATCGATGACGGAGGCGACCTGATCTCCCTTTTACATAAAGATTTTCGTGAGCATCTGCCCCATGTTTATGGCGGAGCAGAAGAAACAACCACAGGGTTAATTCGCTTACGAGCTATGGAAAAAGAGCAAATCTTGGCATTTCCAGTTGTAGCCGTTAATGATGCTTCTTGCAAATATTTATTCGATAATCGTTATGGTACCGGTCAATCCGTCTGGGATGGCATCATGCGCGCTACCAATCTCTCCGTTGCCGGTAAAAATATTGTAATCATTGGGTATGGCTGGTGTGGCAAGGGTGTAGCAATGCGGGCCGCCGGATTAGGAGGCAGAGTAATTATTTGCGAAGTCGATCCTATCAAGGCATTGGAAGCATACATGGACGGGTTCCAGGTTATGCCCCTTTTAGAAGCAGCTCCCAAAGGGGATATTTTTATTACAGTTACAGGATGCAGCAATGTAATTACAGCCGAGCATTTTACCATAATGAAAGATAAGGCAATCTTGGCCAATGCCGGTCATTTCGACGTAGAAATTGATAAAAAATATTTAGCCGCTTACGCTAAAGGACCACGCAGGGTTCGTTCTAATGTAGACGAATATATCATGCCGGGCGGAAAAAAAATATATCTTTTAAGTGAAGGCCGCCTCGTCAACCTTGCCGCCGCCGACGGTCATCCGGCAGAAATTATGGATATGTCTTTTGGGCTGCAAATATTATCTTTACATTACCTGCTCAGTAACAGAGGTAATTTGGATAACAAAGTGATTAATCTGCCTTTGGAGGTTGATCGCCAGGTAGCCTGGCTAAAACTAAAAGGTCTTCAACTTGAGATTGATAAGTTAAGCCCTGAGCAAAAAAAATATATGGAAAGCTGGGAACTGGAAAGTTAAAATAATAAAAATAAAACCTTAAGGCTAAACCCGTAAAAAAAATAGGGAGGAGGTCTGCCCCGGTACTTTAGCCGGGCTATGCCATTATGGAAACAATATTTGCTATTATTGGAGGAACAGGTTTTTATCAACCTCTTTCCTCAGAGTGCTTACAGGAAATAGAAGTTAACACCGCTTACGGCATTGTAAGATTACAACGTATAGATTACCAGGGATATACCGTTTTTTTTCTGCCCAGGCATGGCAAAGAACATCATCTGCCTCCTCATCGTATAAATTACCGGGCCAATATAGCTGCTTTAAAGGAGTTAAAAGTTGATTATGTTCTCAGCACTACAGCTGTAGGTTCGCTGCGACAGGAAATCCCCCGGGGGATGTTTGTGGTTATTGATCAATTTATTGACTTAACAAAGTCTCGGGAGCATACTTTTTATGATGGGCTTGAGGGAGAAGTGGTCCATACCGACTTTACCGAACCTTATTGCCCTCATTTACGCCACTATCTATGTGACACCTTAAAAAAGAGAGCCATCCCCTTTAAAACTCAGGGGACTTATGTCTGTACAGAAGGCCCTCGCTATGAAACACCGGCAGAAATAAAAGCATACGCAAGTTGGGGTGGTGATGTAGTGGGGATGACAAATGTACCGGAAGTCACCCTGGCACGGGAAGCGGGGCTCTGTTACGCCAGTTTATCTTTAGTGACAAATTATGCCGCCGGCATCTCCTTATCCCCTCTTACCCACCAGGAAGTGGTAGAAGAGATGAACGAAAAAATGGCCGTAATTCGTGATGTATTTATGGAAGTAATCATTACAATACCACCGGAAAAAGATTGCCGTTGTAATTTTAAAGAAGATTTTAAGCTGGGAAATTAGGTTTATTAACAGCTATGAGCATAAATTTTGCTTTGGAGGCTTTACTGTGGAGAAAATTCGTCCCCTGATCTGGAATAAAGACGCGCTTTTGCTCCTGGATCAACGGTTGCTGCCATGGGAGAAAAAATATATCCCCTGCCACAATATTACGGAAGTAGAAGAAGCAATCCGTAAAATGGTAGTGCGAGGAGCTCCGGCTATTGGAGTAACCGCTGTATATGCCATGCTTTTAGCTGCACGTGAGCTTGCTTCTTCTCCAGAGATAAACGATGGGAATACATTTAAATGGGAGCTTTTTCTCCGCAAACTGGCAGCAGCAGGCAACACCTTAAAAATGACCCGGCCCACTGCGGTGAACCTCTCCTGGGGAGTGGATAAAGTAATACAGCAGGCAGAGGAACAAAGGGGAGCATCCCCGGACGTTTTGCTCTTATCCCTTGAAGAACTGGCTTCCAATATCTATACGGAAGACATTGCTGTGAACAAAAAAATTGGCGCCCATGGTGCAACATTGCTGAGCTCTCCCTGTACAATTCTTACACATTGCAATGCCGGAGCCTTGGCCACAGCAGGTTACGGCACAGCTTTGGGCATAGTACGCAGCGCTTACAAGGACGGTAAAGTTATACAGGTCTATGCCAATGAAACAAGGCCTTTTTTACAGGGTGCCCGCCTTACTGCCTGGGAACTGCTGCAGGAAGGGATTCCTGTAACATTAATTATTGACAGTGCAGCTGGTTACTTTTTGCAGCGGGGGCAAATTGATTGTGTAATTGTAGGCGCAGATCGTATTGCCGCCAATGGAGATGTTGCCAACAAAATTGGTACTTATATGTTGGCTGTCCTTGCTGAAAAAAATAAAGTACCATTTTATGTGGCAGCTCCTCGTTCGACTTTTGATTTCTCCATTTCTTCCGGTGAGGAGATTCTCGTGGAAGAACGGGCAGGAACAGAGATAACACTCTTTAATGGGGTTTCCCTTGCCCCGGAGGGGGTAAGGGCTTTAAATCCGTCTTTTGATATTACTCCTGCCTCTTTGATAACGGCAATCATTACAGAATACGGCATTATAAATCGCCCGGGACAAAAGACAATAAGAGATTTTTTTACCTTTAAGAGCCAGGAGGATAACCTTTGAATCTTGTGGAAAAAGCAAAAGAAGAAATAGTAATTATTTCCAGGAAGCTCATGGAAGAAGGCCTTGCCTTCGAGAGCTGGGGTAATATTAGTTGCCATCCAGTCGAGAATCAGGTTGTCATTACCCCAAGCGCTATACCTTATGGAGAATTACATTATGTAGACATGGTCGTGGTTGACTTGCAAGGACATATTCAGGAAAGCCGTTGGAAACCTTCCTCGGAACTGCCTTTACATCTGGCCATTTACAGGGCACGTCAGGACGTGAAAGCGATAATCCATGCGCATAGCGTTTATGCTGCAGCTTTTGCCGTAGTACGCAGAGAAATCTCCGTGGGGTTGGAAGAAATGGCCCAGGTAGTTGGAGGAGCAGTGCCTGTTGCTGCTTATGCCAGCCCTGGAAGCAGTGCCTTGGCAGAACAGGCTGTTAAGGCCATGGGGAAAAAGGGGAATGCCGTACTGCTGGCATCTCATGGACTTGTTACCGTGGGGAAAAATCTTGGAGAAGCATTATTACGTTGTCGGGTTATAGAAAGAAACGCCCGTATTTTACTTTATGCAGCTTTTTTGGGCACGCCGATCCCCCTGGAGGAAAAAGAAATTAATTTTTTACACAATACTTTTATTCATACATACGGTCGATATACTCAGAACAAGTATACTGCCCCTGATCTTAATCAAGAAAGAGAGTAATTCCTGCAGACAGAGGAAGGAGCGTGACTCAAGCATTGACAAAGCTTCTGCTACGACCTGACTTTATTCTGGTTGGTGGCAACAACTGGAAACCCATCAAAAATGGCGAACTGTTGGTGGAAAATGATAGAATTCTTTATGTCGGGCCACGCCGCCAGTATGAAGGAAGGGAAATTGACAGGGAGATAGAAGGTAAAAACAAACTGATAATGCCCGGCTTGGTTAACGCCCATACCCATGCAGCCATGACGCTTTTTCGCGGCTATGCCGATGACATGGCACTAATGAATTGGCTGGAAAAGAAAATATGGCCTGCTGAAGCACGTTTAACTCCAGAAGATATCTACTGGGGAACTATGCTGGCGATCGGGGAGATGATACGCGGCGGCATTACATGCTTTGCCGACATGTATTTTCACATGGATATGGTGGCCCAAGCTTGCCTTGAAAGCGGGATCAGAGCTGCACTGTCCCAGGGGCTTATTGGTTTGGACAAGGCGAAGGGGGCAGCCGGCATTATTGAGAGCAAAAATATTGTTTCTCGCTGGCACGGTGCTGGAGAAGGGCGTATTACCATTATGCTGGGCCCCCATGCCCCTTATACCTGTCCTCCTCAGTACCTGGTAGAAGTAATGGAGGTCGCAGCAGATCTGGATCTGCCCTTGCATATTCATCTTGCAGAAACCAGGAATGAGGTTAAAGAATCTCTGCAAAAGCATAACAAAAGGCCGGTGGAGCTCATGGACAGCATCGGACTTTTTCAGCATAAAGTACTGGCAGCCCACTGCGTACATCTAAGCCAGGAAGAAATTAATATCCTTGCTTCCAAGGGAGTTGCCATCGCCCATAACCCCGGCAGCAACCTTAAGCTTGGCTCAGGTATAGCGCCGTTGGCTGATTTACTCAAAGAGGGTGCCCTTGTAGCTTTGGGAACAGATGGAGCAGCAAGTAATAACAACCTGGACATACTTGAAGAATTGCGCCTGGCCGCTTTGCTGGCAAAAGGTTCACAGGAAGATCCCTCCCTGATACCCGCACATCAAGCTCTAGATATGGCCACCCTGAACGGGGTAAAGTCCCTCTTTCTGGAAGACGGGCTGGGGGTCTTAAAAACGCATAGCCCCGCAGACATAATCATGTTGGATCTGGAGAAGCCCCACCTTAATCCGCTACATGAACTCGATGCTCATCTTGTTTATGCCGCACAAAGCTCAGACGTAGAAATGGTAATGGTTAAAGGTAAAATTTTAATGGAAAAAAGGCGTCTGCTAACCATAGATGAAGAAAGAGTGTTCTACGAGGCCAATACCAGGGCAACCCACCTCACATACTAACTTGTACTTTAATATATATACTGGAAACAACGTAAAGAACGTAAAGGCGGAGGTATTTTCTATTGATCATCTTGTTGACGAATGATGACGGTATCTATGCTGAAGGCATCCAAATTTTAGGAGAAACACTGCTGCAGGAGGAAGATTTCAACCTGTACATTGCTGCACCTGACCACGAACGAAGCGCCACAGGGCATGCCATAACAATGCATCGGCCCTTAAGAGCTGAAGAGGTAAAATTTTTACACAACAGCTACTTAAAAGGTTGGTCCATAAACGGAACGCCGGCAGATTGTGTAAAACTGGCTGTAGAATACTTAATGCCCAGAAAACCGGATCTGGTTATATCAGGTATCAACCGGGGAGCCAACCTGGGGACGGATGTGCTTTATTCAGGTACTGTATCAGCAGCCATTGAAGCCACTATTTTGGGGATTCAGTCATTTGCTGTTTCGTTAACAGCTTATGAAAACCCTGATTTTCGTTTTGCAGCAAATTTTCTGCTACGGCTGATTAAAAAAATAAAAGACCACAAACTGCCCGAAAAAACCCTTTTAAATATAAATGTTCCTGCCGTGTCGCGCCGGCAAATTGCCGGTGTAGCTATTACTCATCTTGGTATAAGGCAATATCGCAATGCTTTCCAAAAAAGAATCGATCCAAGGGGAAGGAGTTATTTCTGGATGGCCGGAGAAATTGACGAATCAGCGGATGAGGAGAAGGGCAGTGATGTTAATGCAGTGAAAAATGGCTATATCTCCATTACCCCTGTTCATTTTGATTTAACAAACTATAAGTTAATAGAAGAACTGCGGAATATTAATTGGGAAATATAAGATAAATTACAATAACACAAGTGGTGGTTTGCAAGATGGGAAATAGTAATCTGGACCTGGCGCCCTACCTGGAAACAACTAATCTTTCCCCTATAGCAAAAACAAAAGAGATCATAGAATTATGTGAAAAAGCCCTTATCTACCGTTTTGCGGCAGTTTGTGTCCATCCTTATTACGTTTCCCTTGCTGTTTCTTTATTAAAAGGCAGCGGGATTAAAGTAGTTACTGTCGCCGGTTTTCCTTTGGGTTGTAATGATGGAAAGATCAAAGCCCGTGAGGCCGAACTTGCCAGGGAACATGGTGCTGCGGAGATAGACATGGTTATGAACCTTGCTGCTTTTAAAAACGGAGAAAAAGATGTTGTTATAAAAGAAATAGCTGCGATAGTAAAAAGTGGCGCCATTGTCAAAACAATTATCGAAACAGGTTATTTAACAAAAGAAGAGATCTACCAGGCTTGCTTTTGCGTGCAGGAAGGAGGCGCCCATTTTGTTAAAACCTGTACCGGCCTGGGGCCGAGGGGAGTAACCACTGACGATATCCTGACCATTAGGTCTTGTCTGTTGCCTTCTATAGGAATAAAAGCAGCCGGTGGGATAATTAGCGCCCCCTTTGCCAGAGAACTGGTCGCAGCAGGGGCTACCCGGCTAGGCACAAGTAATGCCGAAAAAATAGTCCTGCAGGAATAAAAAATAAGCATTGTAGAAATATGGATTATATCTAGACAATATGTCATATTTGGCAATTTTAGTATTTCCTGGGAAATATGCTGCAGCTCACAGGCATAAATTATGATCTTCACGGGCAGTAATACTTTCCTCTGCTCTGCCATAAGCTTTTTCAAGAGAGGAGGAAATATTACATGCCCGTAATCATATACAAGCAATTTTCCCGTCGTAATAGGATAAAAGCTATTATCCTGCTGATGCTGATTCTCTGCCCCGTAATTTTAGTGATAACCATGAGAGAATTTGCTGCAAGCAATGCCAGCGATGCAGAGAAACCACATCTATTGTTGCAAGATGCGTTGGCAGCCATGCATAACAATCATACTTTACTGTATATGGAGATCCTGGAAAAAGGAGAGGGATACATTCTTAGTTTTAAAGGGAAAAAAGTGGGAGAAAAATCTTTAAGCGGTGTACTGTCTGATTATGATTTGGAGATCTACCAAAACAGGCGCGGAAACCTTTATGTAAAGGATCTCGTTAGCGGACTGTGGACAGATGTAAACGATCTGGGGCTTAATGGGCTTAAAGATTTTTTCATTAACCCTTTTGAGCTCCTGAGCTGTTATCAGGAACAATTTAAAGAGGCAGCTTTCAGCAGCAGTGAAGAAAAAGAGGAAAACCGGGTCATTAAACTTCCATTGCCGCCTGATATTTTCCTTCCCCTAGTTGATTTACCTATACAAGAGCCTTGTCTGATATGTTATCTTTTTATTGATAAAGAGAGCCTGTTTATAAATCGCATAACATTTATCCTATCTGAAAATAAACAGCAGAGGGAATTAATTAAACGTACTTTTTTCTTTCGAGAAACCGGCGAGGATTTCTGTTAGAAACAGAGCGGGAAAAAGGTGAATTACATTGAAAAACGAACCTGTAAACTGTTATCGTTGTAAACATTATTACATTACCTGGGAAAAAAATTTTCCCGGGGGTTGCCGGGCACTAAATTTTAAGTCAAAAATCTTACCTTGTAATGTTGTCTTGAATTCCTCAGGGATGAAATGTCTGAGCTTCGCCCCTAAAGAGAGGCAAAAGTAATTTTGCTCTTCCCCTTGGGTATGCTATCTTGCTTCAAGGTTCTTTTCACCCCAATACCAGACCAATAACCCTCCGACAAACAAAGCTATAACCACGCTGATATTTATTGTCTGAGGTAAAAGAATACGCAGAGAACCGCCAATGAGCCCGGCAAAAAGAAACGAGAGAAAATCCTGGTGCTGTTCATAATATTTAGCCATAA
Organism: uncultured Bacillota bacterium; assembly: GCA_937973635.1. Classification (GTDB taxonomy): domain Bacteria; phylum Bacillota; class Dethiobacteria; order DTU022; family UBA8154; genus UBA8154. The sequence continues at coordinate 15,887 of CALJJZ010000051.1, forward strand.
TGCGTGCAAGAATAACAATGCCCACAAAACCACCGCAGGCAAAGATTGCCAGGGGAAAAACAACGAGATTATTAACTAAAAAAAGCATATCATCATAAATACCCATAACAATCAAGACGGCACTTCCAGGCACTCCTGGAATAAGCATGGCTGCGCTGGAAATTGCACCTCCAGAAAAAAGGAGGAAAGGGTCAGCTGTTGCTCTCTCTACTATGCCCAGGGGCTCACCAGCCATGAAGTAACCGGCTACAAAACCTCCGAGCAAAGCTACCATATTGTAAGGGTTAAAGGCAGGTCTTCCTTTGATAATTACTCTTACAGATACTAGGATAACTCCAAGAAAAAATGCAGCTGTAACATCCCGATAAAATATTAAAAGCCTGGCAAAGGCTACACCTCCCAAGTAAATACCAAAAAAAAGACCGATGATAAGGGGAAGATGGGGTATTATTTTTAAACGGGACAAGTCACTAATTATCTTTCCATACAAGCCCAGTATGACAAGGGCTGTACCCCCACTCATTCCCGGCATCACAATAACAAAACCGAGAAGCAGTCCCCGCATAACATTACGCAGTAAAGGCATAAACGGCCACCTTTCAAAAAACATTACTTAAAGACAATTCTCCAGCCTCGACAGCAATACCTTCTTTAATTATTATTTTAAAAGTTATAAGAAAAGGCTATAATGATTAAAAAAAGAGGGAGAGAATGTAAAATTGCAGATTGGACTGGTGGGTCTACCTCAAACAGGAAAAACTACCTTATTTAACCTTTTAACAGGAGCAGATGAGGCTACAGGTTTAAGCAGAAAAAGAGAGGTATATAGCGGAACCGCAATAGTACCAGATGAACGTATTGATTTTCTTGCCTCTCTCTATAAGCCCCGTAAGAAAACGTATGCCCAAATACAATTTAAAGATATTCCCGGAGTACATCGTGGCGATGGGGCAGGTGCAGCTACCAGATTACTAGAGGAAGCCAAAACTGCCGATGCCCTGGTTCAAGTAATCCGTGCTTTTCAAGAAGAGGCGCTAAATGCTACCTTTGGATTTCCAGACCCTTATAAAGAGTTGATCGATTTTGGTGCAGACCTGGCTCTCTCAGATATGGTATCCGTGGAAAATCGCCTGGCTCGCCTTCAGAGCGCACGTAAGCCTCCCAAAGATGCTTCCGCCCAGATTGCTGTGCTGCAACGCGTCCTGACAGCCCTTGAAGAAGGACAACATTTTAGAACAATTAATTTTAAAGAAGAAGAAAAGAGTTTAATTGCCGATCAGGTTTTTTTAACAGAAAAGCCGCTTATAATTGTTGTTAATGTAGATGAAAAAAGCTGGTCAACAGGTGATTATCCGGGGAAAAACAATATATTTACTTATGGGGCCGAACACAAAATTCCCATTATGGAGATATGTGCCCGCATTGAGTTAGAAATTCATCAGCTGGCTCAGGAAGACCGGGAGGAATTTATGCGGGAGCTTCAACTAAGCGAACCGGGTATAAACAGGCTGGCCCGGGCTGCTTATAATTTGCTTGGGCTGATCTCATTTTTTACTGTAGGTGAAGACGAGGTTAGGGCCTGGACAATTCGCCAGGGTACTACAGCCAGAAAAGCGGCAGGAAAAGTCCATTCCGATATGGAGAGGGGCTTTATACGTGCAGAGGTTTTCCACTATGATGATTTAAGACAAGCCGGCAGCACTGCTGCTGCCCGGGAAAAAGGCCTGTTCCGGCTTGAAGGGAAAGATTATATCGTCAAAGATGGTGATATTATAAATTTCCGCTTTAACGTGTAACTTGACATATTACTCTAAATAATTTATTTATTAAAATAATACCATTATTATTACTATAAGGTATAAAATTACCAAAAAGTAGCCTCTCGGAAAGTCAGCAAAAAAATTAGGGTATAAGTGGTATGTTTGGTAGATTGTTGCTATCTTGCTCTTTGACAACTTCATACGGCAATGTTTAGAGGTAAGACAACAGGTTTGGCCGGGAAAAAGGTATACGAAACTAAGCCCAGCGGTGGGAAGGCTACGTCCGGGCTTAACAGGCAAAGTCTTTTAAAAAAGCCTACGCTCAGGCGGTTCTTAGTTTTAATCCCAGACGCTCAAGCAAAGAGATTTCTGTAACAGCAACTTGCGCATCCAGATGCTGGTTCAACGCAGCCAGGGTTACGAGCCGGAACCACTGCTTAACCGAGCGTGCCCGTGCCTGTTCAATTCTGTAATCGACCAGGATACGCTTAATGGAGCGCTCCACCGATGAACGCCGGGCGAAAGCCTTTTTCCAAGCTTTAGAGCCGCGGGGTGTTTTAGTAAACAGGCGGTAATCAGTCTGGGGCTTGGTATATACAACCCGCCCA
>CALJJZ010000052.1 GCA_937973635.1 uncultured Bacillota bacterium
GCGCCGGACACAAATACAGCCTTATTTCTCGATATAATAGATCTCACTACCATTAAACTGGCCGTAGCAAAGGGGAGTTTGCCTGCCGCGGAGAAAAAGGAGCTGCAGTATAAACTCCGGCGGGAAAGCTCCCGCAGTTTGGCCGGTTTGTTATTGTAGAGGGGGTATTTAAAGAAACGCGACAGCCGTGGAACTTTCCCCTGTCGCAAATTTCTATAGAGGTGAAACCGATGAAGCTGCAGGGAAAATGTCAGACTACGGCGATGGGGATTATGCCGCATACGGACGTGGAAAGGGCCCTTGAGTTGGCTCTCAGCCTTGATATCCCCTTTTGGCCGCAGCTGCCGCGCATCAGCTTTTTTGAAGATATGTACGTCCAGATTTCGGAACATTTCCCCGGTATCTCCCTCGATCAGGGAAACAGGAGCATCAGTTTCTCTCTGGAGAAGTTCTATGCCATGCTGGAGGAATATCTGGTTCACCTGGATGATGATGCGTATTTTCGTCTTTCTCCCCGCTATGCCGCTGTTTTCCATCGTTTCCTGGAGAAGGATCTCTCCTCCTATGCAAATATTCGCGGCCAGACGATCGGGCCAGTCAGTTTCGGCCTAAAGATTCTTGACCAAGATGGAAAACCCATGATCTATTACGAAGAAGTGAGGCAGTTAATCTTTGATTTTGTGGCCAGAAAGGTCCAGGCACAATATAATGAGATGTACAAGAGGCATGCAGGATCATTCGTTTGGGTGGACGAGCCGGGCCTGGAGATGGTTTTTATGGCTTTTACCGGATATACAAGCGAAAAGGCCTTTGAAGATTACCGTCTTTTCCTGGAAAGATTCCCGGGACCTAAGGGTGTCCATCTTTGCGGTAACCCGGACTGGTCTTTTTTACTGCGACAGGACCTCGATGTCCTTTCCCTTGATGCCTTGGCACGGGGTGAAATTTTTTCCCGTTACAGGGAGGAAATTAAAGCTTTTCTGGATAAAGGGGGCATCATTTCCTGGGGAATAACACCCACGCTCACGGAGGAATATGCTAAAGAAAATGTCAAAACCATGGTTGAGCGCCTGGAGCAGCTTTGGGGGTATCTGGAACAACAGGGGGGTATTCCCCGGCGGCAAATTCTGGAGCAGGCCTGGCTGGCGCCGGCCCGCTGCTGCCTGGTTAACATAGACGGCGAAGCAACTGTGGAAAAATCTTTCCGCCTGCTTAAAGAGGTGGCTGAGCATTTTAAAGGGGAATTATAAGGGCAGGGCTGTTATCTTTCCCCCGCTGACAGCAAGTTTAAAGTCAGGGTAAGTGTTTTTATGCCGGATAGGGGGAAATATAAAGAACATTGTTCCTGCAGTGCCTGATAATCGTCGTTGGCAGAGCGAAAAAACTGCTGTCGCTGCCGGGTCCGGTAGCCCTTTAAGGGTGGCAGGTGAGAAAGGATGATAACCTGCATCAGCAGGTAAAGTAAGGTTTCCTGCAAACCTGTCCCCGGGAACGCTGCTTTTCTTAGATCCTGTAAGCCGTGTAAGGTGAGAGAAAATATTTGCCTGTCTTTTAAATTTTGTTTGCTGCCGTTAGCGGACAAGAAATACTGCAGTTTTGCCGGAAGCCCGTCTTTGTTGTCGGTATCACGCAATTCGGCATTTGTTACCCATGATACATTCCAGCTGCACTCCTGCAAATCCAGTTCTCCCTTAAGGCAGATGGTATATGTGTCGCCAGCTGCTTCCAGAGTAAAAGAAAATGTCTGATCACGGCTTTCCTGATGATATTTAGTAGTATGAAAAGAGGCCAGAAAACGCGCCAGCGGGGAGAGCTCAAGGATTTCTCCCCTGTTTTCGCCAAAATTTTCCTTCTCCGGGCGTGGGCGGTTTTTCCTTGAGGACGGAGGATGTTTTTGATCCTTTATCGTAGTTCCCAGGGCGGCAACCTGCTTTAACATGAGCGACTGCCCCTTTAAAGTTCTCTATTACTATTATCGGGAGAGTTTCTATATTTTTTACCCTTTTTAATCATTGGGAAGCCCTTCCCTTTACTCTTGCACCTCGTTGATAAGCCTTAGTATGTTTTGGCCCAGGACTTTTTCGCGGTCGGTGGAGGAAAAAATCTTTTCTACCTTGGCCAGTTCCCGGGCGGGTTCCCCGAAGGGGAAATCGCTGCCGAAGATAATGCGGTCTACGCCAAATGTTTCGGCAAAATCGCTGATTTCCCGGGTAGAGGCCAGGGCTGTGTCTACATATACGGCGGGGTTTTCAAAGAGGCCGGCCTGTTTTAAGCGCATATAGCCGCCATTCAGCGCACCGCAGTGGGGAATGATTACGGGAGTCTGTCCTTCCAGACGTTTGATAAATTTTAAGGTATGGTCAAATTCTTCTTCAAAAATAACAGGCAATCTCCGTGCACAAATATGAGCGATAAAAGCCTCGCAGCGAGAATGATCATAGTCGTAAGGGGGCTCGTCGGCATGGCGGTGCCATTTAATGCCTTTGAATGCAGGTGGTGGTAGCACGAAATCATTCCAGACAAACCAAAAAGCGAAGAGATGCTCGGTTATAAGAGTTTCCAGGTAAGCGTGCACTTTTTCCCTGGAGGCACGGTAAGCTGTGCTGTCGGTAAAATTCTGATCATAACGATCATAAATCTCCTCTACGGGGGAAAAGATTACGCCCCCTGTAATGTCGGCGGCCTGCCAGCGGGGCTTAATCTTTGACAGGGGGAGTGTAAGGCCGCAATGTGCATGTCCATCGAGCAGAGGCAAATTTAATCATCCTTTCTTTTGTTTTATTTATCCCCGGGTTTTTCCACCCAGAGCTGTTTTCTTTCTCTGTCTCTTTTGCGATCAAGCCAGGCTGCGGCCAGCCTGGTAACGAGGAAAGCGGCAACGAAACGGGCCAGCAGCAGCACGGGGAAGTTTGCTCCCAATGCTGTCAGCAACAGGTTGTCCTCGAGGAAGCTGTGGTTAATGGCCAGGAAGATACCGATGAGCATAAGATCCCTTTTTTTTAGCAGACCTTCTTTGGCGTACTCCATAATCACCGCCGCACCGTAAAAGAGACCGACAAAAAGCCCTACGACAAGGGGCAGGGCTGCCTCCGGTGGCAGGGCAAGGAGGCGCGTCAACCATTTAAACCTGGCAGAAATCCTTTGCAACAGGTTGTAATGACGTATATATTCCAGGGAAATAAGGATAGGCAGTAGGATCAGGGCTAACAGGAGCATCGTGTTCAGGCTTTTTAGCAGGCTTTCCTGGAAAATGAGAAACAGCAAAACACTACATGCCTCCCCATAAAAGATAGAAAATATTTACAGTGTATCCCAACAATAAGCCTGCTGCTATACGCAGCAGTATGGAACGGAGCGGCGAAAGGCCGGCGAACCCAAGCACGGGCGCTTCCAGTAAAAGGGAGTGGCTGGTCAGGATCATCAGAGAGAGGACGGTGATCTCCCGTGCGGAAAGTTCCAGGACAACGATTGCACCCATGGCGGCATAAATATTTACGAAAAACCCGAGCAGGACAGGCAGAGACGCTTCACCGGGGAGGCTAAAAATACTCAGCCAGGGGCTGAAGAAAAGTGCAATTGCGTTTAAAAGTGCCAATCTTTCCAGGATTACGACGAACAAAGTTACGGGAAAAATGATTTTAGCCATGAGCAAAGTGGTTTTCAGCGTTTTAAGCATACCCAAACGGGCCGGTTCCAGCAACATAGCAAAACTCCCACAAAAATCTGGCTTTAATATATTATAATTATTCTTCACAGCGGGAGGCAATAATTAGCCGGGCATGTGGTTATAAATAATTATAAACCTGCCAGTACGGCTTCAACTAACACCTGATGACGAAGATGGGGAAAGGATATGTTTATACCGGAGCGCGTATTTTTTGAAAGAGAGGCTTTGATCTATCCTCTGGGGGAAGAGATTTACCGGCGTTTTGCTGCAAAAACAGGGGAAAAAATAGAACTCAAGATCATCGAAAAGCATAACCGTGCGGGCAGGTTTCCAGGAGATACCCCAAGGGAACGTTTCTTTGCTGCCAAACGGACCCTGGTAGTAGGGGTGCGTCGGAGCCTCAAAATGGCAGGCTGTCGTCCTTCCGCCGATTATCAGCTGCCTTTAAGCACCGGCTGCCCGGGAAGCTGTAGGTACTGCTATCTGCATACTACTTTGGGTAAAACTCCATCTTTACGTCTTTATGTAAACTTGGACGAGATCTTACAGGCTGCACGGGAACATCTGGAACGCCGCCTGCCGCAGGAGACCACTTTCGAAGGAAGTGCCACTTCCGACCCTCTGGCCCTGGAATATTTAAGCGGTGCCCTGGCCAGGAGTATTACTTTTTTCGCTGCAGAAGAAAAAGCTTACTTCCGTTTTGCCACAAAACAGACGGATGTAACCCCGCTGCTGAACCTGCCACATGGCGGCAGGACCCGTATTCGCTTCAGCCTCAATATCCCTGCCGTGGAAAGGAACTACGAGAGAGGAGTGCCCCCTGTCAGAGAACGGATTGAGGCCGCTTTGCTGTTACGGCAAAAGGGTTACCCGGTTGGTTTTTTGCTTGCCCCTATTTTTTCCTTTCCCGGTTGGGAGAAAGAGTATGGTAATCTGCTGGGTGTACTGCACCAGCGCTGGCAGAAAGCGGCTGCGGCTCTCTCTTTTCCCCCGGTGGAAGGACCGGATCCTTCTTTTGAATTAATTACCCATCGCTTTACTGTCCGGGCAAAAAAGAATATAATGGAACTGTTCCCGGAAACTACCCTTCCCCTTGATGAAGAGGACGGGCGTCGTTTTAAATTTGGGCAATTTGGCTATGGCAAATACCTCTATGAAAAGAGCTTTTTTAAGCGGGTTGAGGAGGTGCTCATACCCCATATTTTACAACTGTTTGTTGATGGTGGGGTAGACTACCTGGTTTAATATTAACAACTGACCGGGATAAAAATATTTATTATTTAAGAAGGATTTTTGTAAATGCTGTCGAAACTTTTATTTTATTAAGATTCTGCAGATTTGTGGGGAGGAAAATGTTTGATCTTTCAGCATAATTTTGTTGAGGGAAGGACGATTGAAGACGTCTGGCGGGACGCCATGTGGTGCTGTGTTCGCAACGGCTATGCTTACCGGGTAGAAGCAGGCAGCTATGCCGGGCAGATGAGGAAACAGCTGGATTACGCTGTGCTCAGGGTGCGGGAACCCTATACGCGGCCCCTCAGTGTAAGGGTTCCCGAAGCATGTGCTTTTGCCTCCCCCACAAGTGAGGATAAAATTTGGCAATATTTTAGCCGGTATATCATCGGAGCGGAGAAAAGCGAGGGGGAAGATTATACGTACGGGCAGTTTATTGCTCCGCAGCTGCCTAGAGCTGTTTCTCTGCTTAATGCTGCTGCCGGCAATACAAATCAGGCCTGTATTCAGATTGGCGATACCCGTTCCATTGAGCTGGACGATCCCCCTTGCCTTAGGATCCTTTCTTTTAAAGTGGTAAATGGCTTCCTGCAGCTATCCGCATTTTTTCGCAGCTGGGATCTTTTTGCCGGTCTGCCGGAAAACTTAGGGGGCTTGCAGCTGCTTAAAGAATACGTGCTGGCCCAGCTGACGTTTCCCGTGGAAGACGGCCCCATTGTTGCCTACAGTGACGGCCTGCATATTTACGAACAGTATTTTACACTGGTAAATACATTAAATATTGATAAACTGTAATTTTAAAGCGGAGGAGGGCTTTTCTTGTTAACCAAAATCAGGAAAAGAGACGGTCAGGTCGTTCCGTTTGACCAGGATAAGATAACCATAGCCATCTTCAAGGCGGCCAAAGCGGTGGGTGGCAGTGATTTTGACCGTGCCAGGTTCCTTTCCGATCAGGCCGTGGCTATCCTGGAGAAAAATTTTGGGGACAGGATCCCTGCCGTAGAGGAAATTCAAGACGTTGTAGAAAAAGTTCTCATCGAGCACGGACACGCCAAGACGGCCAAAGCTTATATCCTTTACCGTAAACAGCGCACAGAGATCAGGAATTTCCAATCCCTAATGGTCAACACCGGCAAGATGGTCCAGGAATACCTGGAGCGCAATGACTGGCGGGTAAACGAGAACAGTAATATGAACTACTCTCTGCAGGGTTTAAATAACCATATCATTGCCAGCATTACCCAGAAGTACTGGATTGAAAAGATATACCCTACGGAGATCCGTGCTGCCCATGAAAGCGGAGATATGCATATCCACGATCTCGGCCTCCTCGCCCCGTACTGCTGTGGCTGGAGCCTTGAGGATCTGCTGGCAAAGGGTTTCCGGGGAGCGCCGCAAAAAGTGACCTCCTCTCCGCCCAAACATTTCCGTACAGCCCTGGGACAGCTGATTAATTTTTTCTATACGCTCCAGGGAGAAGCTGCCGGAGCCCAGGCCGTTTCTAATTTCGATACCTACCTGGCCCCTTTTATTCGCTATGACAGCCTTACTTACCGTGAAGTAAAGCAGGCCATGCAGGAGTTTGTCTTTAACCTTAATGTGCCTACCCGTGTCGGTTTTCAGACGCCTTTTATCAACATTACCCTGGATGTGACTGTCCCCTCCAACCTGGCCGGACAACCTGTCCTGGTGGGCGGCGTCTTGCAAAAGGAAACGTACGGCGAATTTCAAGAGGAGATGAACCTGATCAACAGGGCTTTTTGTGAAGTGATGATGGCGGGGGACGCAGACGGCAGGATCTTTACTTTTCCCATACCTACCTACAACGTAACCAGTGAATTTTTCCATAACCCTGTCTCTGAAAATATTATGGAGATGACGGCCAAATACGGTATTCCCTATTTTGCCAATTTTATTAATTCGGATCTCTCCCCGGACGACGTGCGCAGCATGTGCTGCCGCCTGCGCTTGGATAACCGAGAACTGAGGCGCAGGGGCGGCGGCCTCTTCGGTGCCAACCCTTTAACCGGCTCCATTGGGGTTGTGACCATCAACCTGCCCCGTATCGGCTATAAAGCTGAAAATCTGGACGACTTTCTGCAGAGGGTCGAAGATGTTGCCGCTCTGGCCAGAGATAGCATGGTTACAAAAAGAAAAGTGCTTGAACAGCTGACGGAAAGCGGCCTTTACCCTTATTCCAGGTATTTTTTGCGTGACGTTTATACCCGCTTTGGCCAGTACTGGGCCAACCATTTCAATACCATCGGTATTATTGGTATGAACGAAGCCCTGCTTAATTTTAGGGGGAAAGACATTGCCACGGCGGAAGGCCAGCGCTTAGCTAACACCATTTTGGATCACCTGCGTGCCCTTTTGATTCGCTTCCAGGAGGAAACGGGGCAGATGTTTAACCTGGAGGCGACTCCGGGGGAAGGGACCAGCTACCGCCTGGCCCTTTTGGACAAGGAGCTCTATCCTGATATTATCACCTCAGGTCAAGCTGAGCCTTACTATACGAATTCCACGCAGCTGCCTGTTAACCATACCGATGATGTTTTTGCCGCCCTGGACCTGCAGGACGAGCTGCAAAACAAGTATACAGGGGGGACCGTATTCCACGCTTTCCTGGGGGAAAAAGTGGAAAACACCCGGGCCTGCAAAAAATTAATCAGCAAAGTATTCAGCCTGTACAGGTTGCCCTATTTCTCCATTACTCCTACTTTTTCTGTCTGCAGTACGCATAAATATCTCTCCGGCGAACAGCCTCTGTGCCCTTACTGCGGAGAAGAAACGGAGGTCTGGAGCAGGGTTGTAGGCTATTACCGTCCGGTGCAGAACTGGAACAAGGGCAAAAAAGAGGAATTTAGGCAAAGAAAGACATTTAAGCTGGAAGCAAGTGCGTTGCACAGCTGATTGCCATTAAAACTATTAAAAATCATTTTTTGTCTCCGTACCAGATGACGCGTTGGGGGAAAGGAATCTCCATGCCTGCTTCCTCCAGCGCGCGTTTTATTTTCCAGAGCAGCTCTGTTTTAAGCGTAAACCATTCTGTGGTAGGCGCCCAAACCCTTACCATGATATTTACGCTGTTGTCTCCAAGCTCGTCTACGTAGACATGGACAGGAGGGTTAACCAGGGCAAAAGGTTGTTCTGCGAGGGTATCTTTAATCACCATAATTGCCTTTTCTGCATCATCACTGTAACGGATGCCCACCCGATATTCAAATCTTCTTACTACGTGGGAAACCAGATTCGTAATTTTAGAGGTAAAAACGGTCTCGTTCGGGATCCGCACATAAAGACCGTCATAGGTCTGAATTGTGGTGGAGATGATGCGGATATCTTCCACAAAACCGACTACGCCGTCTATATCTACAATATCACCTATTTTTACCGGGCGTTCAACAATTAAAAACAGCCCGGAGATTAGATTACCCACAATGCGCTGGCTGGCAAAACCTATGGCCAGTCCTACAATACCCCCTGCAACCATAAGTCCCGATGGTTCAACGCCGATCTGGGGAAGTGCCCAGAGGATGGCAATAACGATCATCGTATAAGAAGAAATCTTTACAATTAATTCTAGATGTTCTCTGGCTACCCGGTCTCTGAGGGCTCTCCTGATATTTAAAGAGAATATTTTAGAGAGCAAGACAGCTCCCATAAAAATCAAGGCTGCCGTGATCAGATTTAGTAAAGTTATATCTCCATAAATGATACGGTCAAGTACAGGTATCATAAGCCTTCCTCCATAATTAACCTGGGTGCTGTGACAATATTTCTTTTGGAGGCAAACAACTCCAGCGACTTTTCCATATCTTGATGCAGCGGCATGTTCTCAAAACCCGTTTCTGCGGTGGATTCACTGACGATTTTCAGATAGGCGTCTGTGAAGACGATTTCATGGTCGTAAAAAATATGCATATCGTATGCGTTGAAAACAGCCCTGGTCAGCTGGATCCACCTGGAGGTGGTGTTCTTAATATTTAAACGCATTAATCCTGCCAAAAAAGGGTAGGGAAACGGCGTCGGCAAGGTAGCATAAACTTTGCTTTTCCAGTATCTGCAGATCAAGCCGTTTCGGGGCGCTCCGTATAAAGTATATTTGGGCTTAACAAAGGAGAAGACATCTAAAATCGTGGGTATATGGTCGTCAGGGAGGAAAAATGCGGCGATTTCCACGGGAAAGGTGAGGATGATTTCACTTGTCTCCCGGGGTTTGACGGTTAGACTATGCTCCATTTCCACAAGGAAAAACTGGGTAATTTCCCGCGGTTTATTTACTGGTTCTACCGGATTAAAGAGGATATCTCCTTCGCTGACCAGGATTATTTTATCTGCTGTTTCACCGGCATGGTCTCTATGGTAAAAGAGATAATCACCTTTTTTCCCCAGAGATATGGAGAGCTCTTCTTCTTCGATGGTAAGCGGAAGCTGAAAAGAACCATACTTCAGACGGTTCTGCTCGCGCTCTTCTGGAGTTACGTTTAAAGGCTTTTCCATGGTCTTGGCAAACCCCCTCTATGCTTGCTTCCTGTTAATTCCCATTATCTTAAACAGTCGCTCTAGATCAAGGTGTTTTCTGAGCGTCGCTGCCAGGTTATCGTAGCTTTGTTCACGGTATTTTTTCATTTGATGTTCCGTAGTCAAAGGAGGAAGCCCTTTTTGGGCACGTAATTGGTTCAGCCAGTGCCGGCGAAAAAGGTCATTATGAAATATATTATGAAGATAAGTTCCCATTACAGGCAGCTCCGGCGAAGCCACGCCGATTATCTCTCCTGCGCTGTCGATGGGGGTCTGGATCCTGATAGCAGGCATATCGGCGGGGGCGTTGCTTTGCCCGTGACGGATCTCATAGCCTTCCAGCTCGAGGTTTGCACAGTTGCCCCATGTGGTATGGGTAGAGATAATTGCTCTCACCTGTCGTGTAGTTTTAACGGGAAGAAAAGTAGTGGAAATTGGCAGCATACCCAGACCTCTAACTTCAGGAAATTTATGGCTTTCCGTTCCCTCCGGGTCAAAGAGGTTTTCTCCAAGCATTTGGAAACCGCCGCAGATGCCTACTATTGTAGTTCCCTGCAGGCCTAGATTCATGATTTTTTGTGCCAACCCCGAGCTGCGCAGAAAATGCAGATCTGTGGTGGTGCTTTTAGTTCCCGGGATGATAACGGCATCGGGTCTGCCCAGGTCTTCACTCCTTTCCACATAGCGCAAATTGACGTCTGTTTCCATTTCCAGGGGATTAAAATCGGTATAGTTTGAAATCAGGGGGAGTCTGATAACCACAATCTCTAAATCACCGGCCTTTTTACCTTCTCTCCTTTTATCCTGCAGAGCAACGGAGTCTTCTTCTTCAATACCCGGATCTTTGATATAAGGAAGCACTCCGAGCACAGGCAGCCCGGTACGTTTTTCCAGGTAATCAAGCCCGGGTTTCAGGAGGCTTTCGTCTCCTCTGAATTTGTTGAAGATAAAGCCTGCAACCATCTGCCTTTCTCTGGGCGTGAGCAATTCCAACGTTCCCACGAGCGAGGCAAAGGCCCCCCCTCGGTCAATATCTGTGACGAGGATTACAGGCGCTTCCGCCAGAAACGCCACTTGCATATTGGCAATATCCCTTTCCCGCAGGTTGATCTCCGCAGGACTGCCGGCTCCTTCAATAACCAGAATTTCATATTCCCGGCGCAACCTGGCAAGGGTCGACTTGACCACCTCAAGCCCTTTGGCTACATATTCTTCCCGGTATTGCCGTGCGCTCATATCAGCAAGGGGTTTGCCCAGGACAATCACTTGGGCTACCATGTCTTGCTTGGGTTTTAATAAGATGGGGTTCATCTCCACCGTAGCTTTAATGCCCGCTGCTTCGGCCTGAACGCCCTGTGCGCGGCCGATTTCCCCGCCGTCAGAGGTGACGTAGGAGTTGAGGGCCATGTTTTGGGATTTATATGGCGCCACCCTGAACCCTTCCTGGTACAGGAGGCGACAGAGGCCGGTGACAATAAAACTTTTCCCGGCATTGGAGGCAGTGCCCTGAATCATAATACATTTGGCCAGCATTTTTAGTCTTCTCCTTTAAAATTTTGTTTTTCCCCCAGATATTCACCAAGGTATTTTAAAAGACGCATATTGTCCGCCCGATGTCGGACGGTTACACGGAAATAGCGTTGATCCAGATAAGGGAAGTTTGCCGCATTACGGATGAGGATAGCCCTGGCGGCCATAAATTCCTGCAGCGCTGTACTGGAAAAGCCTTCTTTTTCGCACTTAAGCAAAAAAAAGTTTGCCGCTGCAGGAAAAACGGTTAAGGTATTGATTTTCTGAAATTCCTGCTGCATGTATTCCTTTTCTTTCGCGATTAGATCCAATGTTTTTTGGAGATGCTCCTTGTTTTCAAGGCAGTAGAGTCCTGCCCGTTGCGCCAGGGCGTTTACTCTCCAGGGGTCGCCATATCTTGTCAGGGCAGTTATTTTTTCGCCCGGATGGTAAAGGTAACCGAGGCGGATGCCCGGCAGGGCCCAGAGTTTGGTCAGAGATACGACTACCCAGAGGTTGGTACAATCAAGGCGGCAGCTGCTTTCGGCAGGAGGCTTACCTGTTAGTGGGAAAAAACTTTCATCTATCAGGACGTCAATTTCTTTTGTGTTTGCGTCCCCTATAATTTCCTGCAACAGAGCAGCAGGAATCATGGAGCCTGTGGGGTTGTTGGGGTTACAGAGCACAAGCAGCCCCGGACCGGAAAGATCACGAAATATTTTCTGTAAAGCCGGAAGGGTATGGGAGAGCAGGGGAATCCTTGTAATCTTTGCACCGGCAAGCCTTGCTGCCCTTTCGTATTCGGAGAAAGAAGGGGATGGGATAAAGACCTGTTTCGGTTTGCGCCAGAGTAGTAGAAGGTGTATTAGTTCGCTGGCGCCGTTGCCAAGGAGCAATCTCTCCTCCGGTATACCCAGGTAAAGGGAAAGGGCGGCGCGTAGCTCTCTGGCCTGGGGCGTGGGATAACGGCAAAGATCCCAGGACAGGTGTTTTTTTAGCTCTTCCACCAGCCCCGGTGGAGGTCCAAGGGGATTAATATTACTGCTAAAGTCACAAAAGTCTTCTGCCCGGAAACCAAATTTTTGGGCCGCCGCCGCCAGGTCTCCGCCATGGCCTCCCGTTTCTGCCCTTGTTAGCCTACCCATAACAATACCCCCAAAAGAAAACTGGCTTCCGCCACCTCGTTAACTGCGCCAAGAATATCCCCTGTAATGCCTCCCAGGGATTGGGCAGCGAAAAAGGAAAGCAAAAGAGCTATGGCCAAAGCAGCAATAACCCCGCTTAAGACAGGAAAAATAAGATCTGTAGCAGGGAAAAGAAATGCTGCTCCCAGAAGAATTGCGCCCCAAAGGGAAGCTTTCAGAAAATGCCCCTTCCCCAAACCGTTAATAAATTGGTAACCGAGGCCTCCTTCCCTGGCCGGAGGGAAAAAAGCTCCGGCAAGGACCATGCTCCAACGGCCGCAGACGGGCATATAGAAAAAAACTGGGGGAAGAATAAATTGAAGGGCCAGCGTGCTCATGGCTGCATATTTTAAAAGGTAGAGCAAAAATACAGCGGCAGCGCCCATCGGCCCTACTGCGCTGTCCCGCATAATGGCAAGGGCTCGTTCCCTTTTTGTGCTGCCCAATAAGCCATCGGCTGTATCAGCAAGTCCGTCAACATGGAGACCCTTTGTCAGAAGAAAAGAGGCGATGAAAAGAAGCACTATGATAGGTCCGGGGGAAAGGCGACCCAGGGCATAAAAGGAGATAATAGCAAAGATGGAACCCAGAAACCCGCCTACCAGAGGGAAGTATACAGCCGCGTCGGAAAACTCTCTTTGGTTTTGGAAGACCCCTACGTTTACAGGTATAACAGTTAAGAAACTAAGGGCTATGCTGACCTTTCTCCTCAATACAGGATCACCTCCGGGAAAATAAGCGCCAGGCAAAGACGGACAAAAAAAGCAAGGACTATAGAAACGGCAAGGGAGAGGCAGCTTGCCTGGTAAAAAAGCTTAATTGCCGGCTGCAGGTCTCCTTTTCCAGGGGGCCTGCCGGTTTCATTTAAAAGAGGCCGTTGCACCGCTTTACCTTGATGATAATCCAGGCCGCCCAGGCGTAAACCTAAGACTATTGCAGCGGCAGCTTCCGGCCAGGCGCTGTTGGGGCTGTCGTGTTTCTTGCTGTCCCGCAGCAGGGGTAACCACATCTCCCGCCATCTTAACCCTTTAAGCCTGCCCAGCGCCAGGTAAAGCAGCGCTGTCAGCCTGGCCGGGATAAAGTTAAGCAGGTCGTCCAGGCGGGCTGCTGCCCATCCCAGGTAAAAGTAACGCGCTGTTTTATATCCAAGCATTGAATCCAGCGTGCTCACGGCTTTATAAAAAACCAGCAAGGGGGGGCCACCAAGGGCTGCATAAAAAAGCGGTGCCACAACGCCGTCAGCAGTATTTTCAAAAAGGCTTTCTAGGGAAGCTCTGGAGATATCCTCCGGTGTCAGATTGTCCGTATCCCGGCTGACAATTGTCCCTACGCCTCTCCTGGCCTGAGAGAGGTCGCCTCTTTCCAAGGATGATTTAATTTCCTGCAGATGTTTAACCATATCTTTAACTGCGATCAGGGCATAATAAAGATAAACAGCCAGCAAAAAAGCCAGGGCACGGTGAAAAAGGCCCGCATAATACAGGGAAAAATATGTTATAAAAAAAGAACCGCCGGCGATGCAAAGGACGATCGTTATCCCTGCAAATCTCTCTCCTGCAGGGCTGATGAAAACCAGGCGCAGCAGTTTTTCCAGTAAGGCTGCCGCTTTCCCTATTCCCCTGACGGGATGGGGGAAGTGGCGTGGATCACCCAAAAGAAGGTCGATCCCGAAGCCTGCACCAAGGGCTAACAAAGGCAACCAAATTTGTGTATTTTCCAAATAAAACCCTGCCCCGGCTAATTTTATTTCAGCCTTAACTCAATACCGCTTACCAGCAACCAGACCTCGTCTGCATCTCCGGCGAGGATCTGGTTTGCTTTTCCTGCAAGGTCACGGTAAAAACGTGCCAGGGGGTTGGCCGGGACTATTCCCGAACCAACCTCGTTTGTTACCACCAGGACATCGGCGGCCAGACGGCGCATCTGTGCCGATAATTCAATAATGTAAGAGAGGAGCTCTGTATATTTTGCTGCTTTGCGGGCAGAGTCCTCCAGAAATCCTTCTTCTTTCAGGATCAGGTTGTTAAGCAGCAACGTAAGGCAGTCAAGTAGAAAGAAATTATTTTTTCCGTCTTCCCTGGTAAAAACCAGATGAGGGGAGAAAGGTTCTTCTATGGTTATAAAATCTGCAGGGCGGTTTTCCCGGTGTGCCCTGATACGTTCTTGCATCTCTTCATCCCAGGCTGTAGCTGTGGCAATGTAGATTACTTTTTTCCCGCTGCTGGAGGCATATTTTTCCGCAAAGGTGCTTTTACCGCTCCTTGCGCCTCCTGTAACCAGGACTAACTTCCCTCTGCTTTTGTTGGATGCTGCGGTCATGGCGCACCTCGATGGTCGAAAATTAAAGAAAAGCCAGCCTTCCTTCGGTGGAGAGAAGCTGGAGCTGATAATAAAAATACCACGGGGATTACCACGTGGCAGGCCACGAATTTACCCTTTAACCCGAAGGGGATCTTTAAACTACCAGGCAGGTCTCCTGGCTTGTGAGTCATTGTTACCTCCACCTTCCCAGCCGGCAGCCAGTGGCTTATCAGGAGGTGAACTCTTCACTTACAGTGGCGGGACCGCGCCGGACTTGCACCGGCTTCCCCTTTTTTGCAAAACCTGGAAGTATTGCAAAACTTTATTTTTATTTAATGCAAATAAGAATATACCACAAGACAGGTAATTTGTCTACGCAAATGTGAGATTGTAAACTATGGGGGCACTGCTGGAGGGGGAAGTGACGAAATAGCTGCCTGGGGCATTTTATTTTTCTGCTGCCTTTGACTTTTTTTATGGTTTTTCTTATGGTAAAATGGTCTGGCAGGTTAATCCTGGTTATTTTTCCAACTATTATAAGCGGATAATCTATTAAGAAGGGAGAGCGTTTATGATTAAAAAGTTGTTGCCTTTAAATTTGAAGAAACAAAAAAGTAACGCCAGGGAAAAAATAAATTTTAACCTAAGGTTGAACCTCGGTCTGAAAAGCAAGCTCCTTTTTAGTTTTATCATCCTGGTTGCAATTTTTTGTATACTCATTACGCTTGTTCTCAGTTCACGCAGCGCCCGCTTCGTGGAAAATCAGGCCATTGTGGATATCAACTCCAGCCTCACGGCATTTGAGTTGCTGCTGGAAGAGCAGGAAAAGTTAATTGTATCGTTGTGTGATTCGTTAAAATATGATTTTATGGAGGCCCTCTCGGAAGGAGAACGTGGTTTGATCGAAGAAGTAATGCGTCCTGTACGCAGCGTATTTAGCAATACTTATGGTATTACACATCTTCAACTTAATGATACCAACAGACGCATTTTATACTCCAGCTATAACCCTGGCAGTGTTGGGACCAATGCAGGGGAGAGGCCGCTCTTAATGCAGGCACGGGGTTTTGGCGGTGGCAGGCTGGTGTCTGCCTTTGAAATAGTAGATGGCCAGCTGGTATTGTTTGCGGCCGGTCCCGTATCCAGTTTTGCCACTCCTTTTGCAGGAATTCTGGAAGTCGGCCGGGCCATTGACAATGATTACCTTGATCAACTTAAAGCGCGCATCGGAGTGGACTTTACCGTTTTTGCCGGAGATATGCGCATAGCCACCACCATAACTAATGCCAGTGGAGAACGGGCCGTGGGCACAGTAATTACCCACCCTCAGGTGTTGCAACAGGTACTTGCAGAAGGGGGACGCTGGGCTGGCCGCCTGAAGATTGTAGATGGTAATGATATATTTGGCGCCTATACTGCTATCCGCGATGCGGAAGACAATGTGATTGGCATGCTTTTTGCTGGCACTTCCGCTGTCCCTTATGAATTGCAGCAGCGGCAGGACAGGACCATAGCCCTGGGCATGATGCTAGGGGCCATCGTCATTACAGCTCTGGTTTCTCTGCTAATTGCCGGGCGTATCACCCGCCCCATCAGCGAGCTTTCAGGGATATTTAAGAGCGTCTCCACGGGCGACTTTACGGTATCCGTAAAGGATTATGGCCATGACGAAGTCGGCCGCATGGGCAAAGCCGTGGCTCAGATGGTTTCCAGCCTTAAGAACTTTGTCAACCAGATTGCCGAGATGGCTGATAAGGTGGATGACCTTTCCCGGGGTGTGGCTGAGACGGCGGAGAGTATCAGCAATTCAGTACAGGATGTAGCGGGCTCAACGAATGAGGTGGCAGCGGCTACCGGTATGCTTGGCGCTAACTCCCAGGAGATGGCAAATGAGGTGGAGGTAACCACAGAAAAAGCTTCAAAAGGCCAGCGCGAGATGCAAAAGGCGCAGCAACAGATGCAGCTAATTGAAGAAAGCTTTAAAAAATTACAGGAAATTATCGATAAACTGGGACAGCGTTCCACCGAAATAGGCGAGATTGTGCAGGTAATCAGCGATATATCTGAACAAACAAACCTTTTAGCTTTGAACGCAGCCATTGAAGCTGCCCGCGCCGGAGAATACGGACGCGGCTTTGCCGTAGTGGCAGATGAGGTGCGTAAATTGGCCGAGCGCTCTTCATCCTCCACCGACGAGATCGCTCGCCTGATTGCCGACACTCAGAAAGATACCGAATCTGCTGTGACAGCCATGGAGAAAAGTGCCGACGCCGTTGATTCGGGCAGGATGGTTATGGCTGCCTCCGCCCAAACTTTTGGTGAGATTATAGAGTCTATCAAAAAATTAATGACCAAAATTGAAGAGGTAGCGGCTTCTACAGAAGAGCTCAGTGCCTCCAGTGAAGAGGTGGCGGCTTCTACAGAGGAGCAATCTGCGGCAATAGAAGAGATCGCTGCGGCTACGGAGGAGCTGGAGCGTGCAGCGGGGACTCTCCGAGAAAGCCTTCAAAAATTTAAAATCTAAAAGACCAAGAGATTTAATTTTGACCATGCGGCGGCGGGTATTTTGCTCTGCTGCCGCATTTTTTATTCGACGAGGAGAAAAGCAAAGCGGTGCATAGTCGAGTCATAATTTTTTAGGACTTCGATATTATAACCGGATTATAACCGGCGCTTCTGACGGTAGCAAAGACATCCATCCCCAGTGCTTCGGCACCGGGACGGGCCTGGAATAATTGACGGCAGGCAGCACGTTCGCCGGAACAGTCGGCGCAAAGGTTGCAAGAGTCAAAGTGGAGCATAAAAGCCTTGTAATAACCGGCCAAAAGACCTCACGTTCAAGTTTATAAAGCCTCTCGCCCATTTCCTTGCTCCATGGTTTACGGTCTTCCGGTCTTAACACGTTCTTTTCAAAATGGAAAATAACAGCATTATTGTAGTCGGCAATAAATTCGCGGCATGCGGCAATAGACGGAACATGGGGAGGGCAGGTGGCGGTTTTGGCATAACCGGGGCAGCCAAACAGGCACTTGAAACGTACCCATTGGGCAATCTTAATTATTTCTGCCTTGATCCATTTAAAATCGTTAAAACTGTGCTGCTTAAACATTGTTTCCAGCAGTTGTTTGTCCGGCATCGACGATCTAGCCACTTCCTTTTTTTAGTTGGTTAAAAGTAGTTCTAACCACAAAAGTATCATATATAATGGTTAGCTCCATAATTTTGCCTTTTGCTGAAATTTTAAAAATATCTACACATTCAAAAGATACTGTTGTTCCATCCTTTAAGGTCCAATCGTACCTAAAATGCCCGGCGCAAGTTTTTTTGTTTCCGCAACCTG
>CALJJZ010000053.1 GCA_937973635.1 uncultured Bacillota bacterium
GAGCTACGCCGCCGTGGAGCTCACGACCGGGCTTGAACCGGTGACCTTATCCTTACCAAGGATACGCTCTGCCGCCTGAGCTACGTGAGCATTCTCATTGATGATACCAAACATTTATCTGGCAATAAAATATATAATTAAATTTAAAACTCAAGCATATTT
This sequence comes from uncultured Bacillota bacterium, assembly GCA_937973635.1. Classification (GTDB taxonomy): domain Bacteria; phylum Bacillota; class Dethiobacteria; order DTU022; family UBA8154; genus UBA8154. The sequence continues at coordinate 163 of CALJJZ010000053.1, forward strand.
TTTATGCTTTTATGTCAATCTGGTTGCGGGGGCAGGATTTGAACCTGCGACCTCCGGGTTATGAGCCCGACGAGCTACCTGGCTGCTCCACCCCGCGTTGGCAATAATAAACACCCCAATTCCCAGGACTTACTCTGTCCGGCCGGGGCAAGTGTAATTTTAGCACCAATTGTTTTCTTTGTCAAGGTCACACGCTTTCTGCTAGCCGATTCTTGGCGCCTTTTTTTACTGGCCCCTGTTTACCCAGCGCAGCTCTACAAAACGCCTTTGCTTGCGCCAGAGCCTGCCGCACAAACGGTAGACAGAAAAAAGCGGCCCTGCAGCAATATAAAGAAAAAGCATGTAAAGAATAAATTCGCGCCAGCTGAAAATAAAGACGGTAAAAGCAATTACCGCTCCGTAGAAAAGCAAAAAAGAAAGGATATTTGCCTCCTGCTGCCTGCCCTTAAACGCCGGATAATGTATTCTGCTTACCATCAGCAAAGCCAGCAACAGAGTTAACAACGCTGCCGGCCAGGCTGCGTTAATGCTCTCATGCATCCCCAGTGAAGCAAGGGCCCCTCCGGCAATGGTGATCGGCAGACCATGAAAAATTGTCTCCCTTTCCCCCCTCAAGTTGAAACGAGCCAAACGGTAGGCTCCGGCGACGGGAAACAAAAGCGTAACAAACAAACCGGCAAAGGAAAATTGATTCAAAGAAACAGCATATAAAATTATGGCCGGAAGTACACCGAAAGAAACGAGATCGGCAAGGGAATCGAGCTGTTTTCCCAGAGGGCTGCCCGCTTTCAGATGCACTGCCAGCTTGCCGTCCAGGCCGTCAAGCAACATGGCAATAAATAAGAGGGAAATAGCCGTCTGGTGTCGGCCTTCCAGGACATAGAGCAGCGCCAGCATTCCCAGCATGAGGTTGCCCGCAGTTAAATAATTAGGAATATTTTTACGTAGGTAGTTTTTAAAATTCGCCCAAAACGGTTTCTCCGCCACGAACCCGCTCACCTTCTTTCACCTTTATCTTTACCTGCAAGGGCAGATATACCTCCGTGCACGAGCCAAAGCGGATCATGCCGATACGCTCTCCCCGCCCAACTCTATCCCCCGGTTTAATCCAGCAGACAATGCGGCGGGCGATCAGACCGGCGATCTGAACCACCAACATCTTACCATGCTCTGTTTCCAGACCAATAAGGTTACGTTCGTTGCCGGAAGACGCATCTTCCCGGTAAGCTGCACGGAAGCTACCCGGGATATAACAGCTGTACAGAACAGACCCGGCATAGGGCGAGCGGTTTATATGCACATCGAAAACAGAGAGGAAGATACTGATCTTCCAGGCTTCCGTTTCCATAAACTGCCTTTCATTAGTCTTTTCAATACGCAGGATACGTCCGTCGGCAGGAGAAACAATACTGCCGCGCTCATCGGCAGGCCGGCGTTCAGGGTCGCGAAAAAAGTAGGCAAAAAAAAGGGCCAGGCCGTAAAAAAGCAGGGCCGGCAGCAGAAACAGAGGGTATAGTACTAAAAAAACCGTTCCCAGGATTATTGCTGCCAAAATATAAGGATAGCCGGGCCTGGCAATAGTAATTCTCTTCATAGCAGCTCCTTTCTTTTAACATTATAACAGAAACAGGGTGATTTAAGAAGCGTCCCGGGGAGAAAAATCCCTCCCCTTATTACTTCTAAACAAAATAGGGCACTTCCTGTTTTTCCTGCAGCCTTACTTTTACATTGTGGAACAAAGCCTCTTTGGCTGCCATCAGCTGCCAGTTGCTATTTTCCGGAGAGAAAACGATCTCTTTGTACACATGGGAAGTCCTCTCGGCAATTTTTTCCCAGGAAAAGTTATGCAGGGCTCTAGTATAAGCTCTTTCAGCAAGCTCGGCGGCCCACTTTTCATCTCCAAGCAGCCGGCAGACCTGCCCCGCCAGGGAAGCCGCATCGCCGGGATATATTTTCAGCCCTTCAACTTCATGATCTACAATTTCATCCAGGCCGCCGCAGGCGGAAACCACCAGCGGTGTTCCCATGACCATAGCCTCCAGGGCAACAATGCCAAAGGGCTCATAGAGGCTGGGGAAAACGGCTACAGAAGCAGCACGGTAAAGCTCGTTTTTGGTTCCTTCGTCTATATAGCCGGCGAAAGCAACTTTTCCTTCCAGCCCCAGCTCCTTAACCCGCTGCCTGAGATACCCTTCAAAAGGGCCGGAACCGGCAATAACAAAATGCGCCCCGGGGAAGCTGCCGATAATTGCCGGAGCCGCTTCCAGTAAAACCTGGACACCTTTTTCCGGTACAAGCCTGCCGATGAAAAAAATCATAGGCGATTGGGCATCACGGCAACCCTCCCGTAAAGAAGGAGGAAGAGAAGAAGGGGCGGCTGCTTCTCCTTCCAGCTCCACCCTGATACCATTGGGAATGGAAACAAGCTTGTTGGCAGGCAGACGGAAAACATGCTGCAGTTCTTCACACATATAGCGGCTGCAGCAGATCACCTTCCAGGCCTCATAGGTAAGCCACCATTCAATATCGTTAATCTGCCTTTGTTCATTGGTATGCAGCCCGTTGTTACGCCCAAATTCCGTGGCGTGGATGGTTGCCAGCAGAGGAGTAGTGTAGATGTACTTGAGCGCCCGGGCAGCGAAGGTCACCAACCAGTCATGGGCATGGATAAGATCAAATCTCCCGTAAAGATTGGCAATAGCGGCCCCCTTTTCCAGCAGGGCAAAATTTAATCGCTGCACCCAGTCTATAAAATCCCGCTGGTTGGCCCCGGGATAAGGATGGACACGCCAGACCCCGACCCCGTCTATTATTTCTTTTTCTGGTATCCCTTCTGCACCGCAGGTAACTACATCCACCTCATCACCTCTGGCTGCAAGGGCCCGGGAGAGTTCAAAGACATGCCGGGAGAGGCCACCAACAGAGCGGGGAGGAAACTCCCAGGCCAGCATTAATATGCGCATGGGCAATCTTCATCCTTTCCGTATATCGGTTGATGGCTTAGTTTTCCCGCAGTCTTATTAAGTATGTCTAAATTTTAAAGAATAAGCGCCGGGCGTTTTCACCGCAGATCATGGCAATCTCCGCCGAGGTAAGTCCTGCTTTTTCCATCTGGCGCCGGTAGCGCAACGGCGAGAGCAAGGGGTAGTCACTACCCAGCAGGATCCGCGGCAGCACGCCAATCTCCCTCATGACGCGATAAATGGCCTGATCATATAAAAACGGACCGGCTGCCGTGTCGTACCAGACACGCTGGAACTGCTGCCGCAGCTCCGGCATCAGCTCATAGAAAAGAAGCCCACCCCCTAAGTGGGCAAAGATGATATCCTGTTCCGGATGAGCGGCGGCAAAAAGGGCCGCTTCTTTGATGGAGACATCTCCCTTACCCACATAATCGTGCCCTACAATTTCATTAATATGTAAAAGCAGAGGCAGTGCGGCCTCCCGGCAGAAGCCCGCCAGTCTCCGGGCCGCTTTCCCATCCAGGGAGAAATCCTGCCCCCAGGGGAAAAGCTCCCCTACGCCCGCCGCTCCCTTCCCAACGGCACGGCTAATCTCTTCTTCCAGGCCCCTCTGCCCGGGTGAAACTACAGCCATGGGCAAAAGGCGCCCGGGATAACGGCGGGCCGCATCCAGCACATAATCGTTCATCAGGCGGCAAAGCCCCTGATCCCGGGCGGCAAAACCGCTGATTGCCGCCATCTCCACGCCGCTGCGTTCCATTTCCTGTAACAGGTCTTCCACCGTGGCAAATTTATGCCCCTTGCTGTTACAGATCTGTTCCAGGAAGGGATCACCGGCAGTATAGCGGTCAATACAGGAGGTTACTTCCGGCGGGAAGAGGTGGACATGGACATCAAACAATGTTCTCACTCCTCAGACTGTCACTGCATTATATTTTATACTAAAAAATTAACTAAACCAAACACAATTTCATCTTTTCGCTGTAGGATTCTTTTAAACCCCGTCGAATAAGATATTCGGGCAGTTAACGGAGCAAGACCGCTGGCAGCCAAGGCAAGGATAAAAATTGTATAAACCTTAAGGATGTGAGTAGCAGATGTTTAAAAAAGTATTGATTGCACTGGATTTTTCAGGCCCGGCCATGGAGCTTTTTAACTCCCTGGAAGACCTGCGGCTTCTAGGAGCCCGGGAACTGCTTCTGGTCCATGTAGTCAGGGTAGAAATAGGGGAACAGGACGGCATGCATCCCCTGCAAAAAAAGTTTTTAGATCAAGTAAAGGACAAGCAAAGGGAACTGGAAAAAGAAGGGTTCAGTGTGAGTGTTGAAGTACCCATAGGGGCGGCTGCTGAGGAGATTAAGCGCCTGGCCGTGGAACAGAAAGTGGACCTGATCCTCATTGGCTCCATCGGGGAAGGCAGCGCCGTAAGGGAGCTATTGCTGGGCAGCACCACCGCCGATGTGATCCGGATTGCCCCTGTGGCTGTGCTGGTGGAAAAATATAGCTTCGATTTCGCTTCGGACCTAAATAAAAAGCTGAGTGAGCTGGCAGACCGCCTGGGCGCATTTACCCAAGAAGTCCTCATCTCCAATATTTCATTTGTCTCCCGGGAATATGCCCATTTATCCGGCGAACTTCTGGATTTATCGGAACGTATCAAGAAAAAGCCCCTTTCCGCCGCCACTAAAATCCAACGCATCCCTATCTTTAAAGAAGGGAAAGCCACCGTTCTTCTGCCCACAGATTTTTCCGAAAGCTCTGAACATGTCATGGAACGTATTATGGAGCTTGGGAGCCTGCTCAAAGAAGCGATCCTGCTAAATGTTATCGACAGGGGCGAAACAGTGGAAGAGGTTGAAAAATTAGAAGCAGAGGCAGAACAATATTTAAAGCAATGGGAAGAAAAATTTGGGGCTAAAGGCATTAAAGTCCGCAGCATGGTTCTGCGGGGCACACCCACCTCCTCCCGTATTATTGCTACAGCAGAGAGGGAAGGCGTCTCTCTCATTGCCCTCTCCCGCCGGGGCAGAGGCAAAATCGCCAACCTACTCATCGGCAGCACGGCCGAACAGGTAGTAAGGCGTTCTCCCTGTCCTGTCCTGCTCTTTGACAGGTGGGGCAATTAGTCTGGCCGCTCTGACCAACCATGAACCAAAAGCCGGTGCAGTACATTGCCCGGCTTATTTTATGAGCATACACCGCGGGCAAAGGCCGGTTGCCGCAGCAGAAAAGCCTGGGCAGGTTCAGGAGATAACATGGTCTTTATCTTCCAGCCGTAACCGTCCGTTCGCACCATGACAGCGCCATGACGGTCATGGCGAAAAGTCTGGATCCCCCTTTCCTCAAGCAAAGAGAGTATCCGGGCATGGGGGTGTCCAAACGGGTTGTTGCCTACTGTAATCACGGCCACAGAAGGTTCAACACGGTCAAGAAACGCAGCAAAGGCCGCCATATCGCCACCATGATGGGGAACTTTAAGGATATTGCTGGAGGGGACAAGCCCCCGGGCAAGCATCTGCCTGGCTCCGGCATCCTCCAGATCGCCCGTAAAAAGAAAAGATACTTCCCGGTAACGGAGCTGTAGCACCAGCGAATTGTTGTTCAAGTCGCTGCCTGTCCCCATAAAGAGACGGGCAGGGGGGTTCAATACCGTCATCTCCAGGTAAGGCTCCAAGAGCAGCCTGTCCCCCTCCTGCAGGATTTTCCTAGGGATACCCTTCTCTGCGGACAACGCCAGCAGTTTTTGGTACGACCCTCCTTCTACTTCCTGCCCGTTTGTAACAAAAAGGTCTACAGGTACCTGTGCGAGTACGGCCAGCAGCCCCCCGTAGTGGTCTTCGTGGGGGTGGGACACAATTACCAGATCCAGTTTTTTTACACGCCGGTACTGCAGATAAGGCAAAACGACAAGGCGCCCGGCCCGTTCAAGATCATCCTGGTAAACGGGGCCGCCGCCGCTGTCAAGGAGGATATGCTTACCGCCTGGCGTGCGTATAAAAATTGCATCGCCTTGTCCCACATCAAGGAAGACTACCTCCAGCGGCAAGGGAGAAAACACCGGCCTCCCCCACCAGCTTAAAGGTAATAAAATAAGCAAGATGGCGGCAAGGAGATGAAAAAGCCTTATCCTGTGCAACTGTTCTCTAACCAAGGCCCACAAAGAAGGCAGGCTGCCGCCCTTCCGGGCTATCCAGGCTATAAAGAGCAAACTTAAATAGTAAACGGCCATCTCCCAGGGGCGCGGGGGAAATACCTGCCGCAGGGAAAAGGGCCAGGCGCCCAGCGTTTCTGTCAACCAAAGCATATACATAAGTAAAGGGTACGCAGCAAGGCCGAGCAGGGAAGCAAACAGCGGCAGCACAAGCCCCAGGGCCGCAACAAAAAGCCCTAGGCCCAGCAGCAGCCCCATTACAGGCAAGAGGAGTAGATTGGCAGGGAGAGCTATCAGGGAGATCTCCTTAAAATAAAAGGCACTGAGAGGTAAAGTCCCCAGCTGCGCAGCTGTAGTCACAGCAAGGAGACCGGCCCCGTACTCCTGCAAGGACGGTGAGAAAGAGGGCGGAGAGAGACGTGCAAACCCCTGCAGCAACAGTCGCTGCAGGGGTTCGGCAAAGAGGAGGATAGAGATGGTCGCAGCATAAGATAGCTGCAGACCAGGATGGAAAAGCAAGAGGGGGTTGTAGCAAAGAGTAAACAGGGCTGCCGCAGCCACCGCAGTAGGAAGGTCCTTGCGGCGCCCCAGGTAGAGGGACACGGCCCCCAGGGCAAGCATAATAAAAGCCCGCAGTGTGGCCGGTTTCAAACCTGTAAGGTAAGTATAGGCAAAAAGCAGGCTTACAAGGAGCAGGCAGGCAGGCCACCCTTTAAGGCCCAACCTCTTAAAAAGGAGAAAAAGTATGGCCGCCAGAAGACCCACATGCAGACCAGAGACAGCCATCAGGTGGGCGACACCGCTGCGTCTGATCCCTTCTTCTACGGCAGCAGTAAGAGCCTGACGCTCACCGAAAAGCATGGCCACCATAAGGCCGCCTGCGGCAGGAGGCAGCTGACCTTGCAGCACGGCGGCCATTTTTTCTTTTGTTTCCAGGGCAAGGCGGCGTACGACGGACAGGTTTTGTCCATATCCAAGGACAGAGAGATGACGGGCCTCGGCGTAAAAAGCAGCTGACAGGCCCCTTGTTTCGAGATACGAACGGTAATCGAACCCGCCCGGGTTACGCTTCCCTTCCGGCACAACAAGCAGGCCCCGCACACTGATCTCCTGACCGTAGACAGGGACAACCTTTTTCCCCCCGTCCTGATAGAGGGTTACGCGTACTGTGCTACTAACTGCTTCTTCCCTGCCGCCAGCCTGCAATCGCTGCAATGCCAAAGGGAAGACGACACTGCCATCACGCAGGAGCGGCTCGTCGGCCACCATGCCCACCAGGGTACAACGACGGTGGTGATACTCCTGCAGACGGCCATGCACCCTGTCCAAACTCAAATTAAAAGCCAGGGAGCCGGCTGCCAGAAAAAGGATAAAACATGGAACAAGGGTTAAGGGCCCCCGATGCTTTTTCCACAGGTTCCAGCCAAGCCAAACCGGCATGGCCGCCACCAGGTAGAGGGACGGCTTTAGCGGCAGGTAAGCTCCTGCGGCTATGCCCGTAACGTAAGCCAGAGTAACAAAAACCAGGAGTCGGGACATGGAAGCTCTCCCTGCTGATCTAAGATAACAACCAACAACGGGAAATACTTCTACCTTTTTCCTGGTTATCCTTTTACATAGATATGGTATTCAATACTGGCAGAGGCAAAAAGTGACTCTATCAGTTCATTCATTTTTTGGGAAAGGAGCTCATCGGTCATCCTTTCCCTGACCTCTTTCGCCACTTCTTCATAGGTTACGTTACGCGCTTCCTGCCGTTCCAGCACTTCGATAATATGAAAACCGTACATTGTCTCTACAATATCGCTGCGCCCGCCTGCAGGAAGATTGAAAGCCACCTCGTCAAATTCGGGCACCATCCTTCCCCTCTGGAAATAGCCCAGTTTGCCCCCCTGCATGGCTGAATAGGTGTCTTTTGAAAATTCAGCGGCAAGCTCCGCAAAATCCTGGCCTGCCTGCAACTGTGCCATTATTTCCTGCGCCTTTTCTCTGGTATCAACCAGAATATGCCTCGCCTCGATTTGTTCCGGCTCGTCAAAAAAAGCCCTGTTGGTGGCAAAATACTCCTTCGCCTCTTCATCGGTAATGTTAATCTGTTTTTCGGCTATTTTACGCAGGAGCAGCTCGATCATAAGGTCTTCCCTGACCCTTTCCTCCGTAAACCCGTAATCCCTTAAAGCCATTTGAAACATCTCTTCCATCCCGAAAAAATTATCCTCAATAATACGCTTTATTTCCTCCGTAACTTCATCTTCGCTTACAGCTATGCCCTGTTTGGCCCCTTCCTGCAGCACCAGCCGCTTAAGAATGATATGGTCAAGGGTATTTTTCCCCTCTTTAAGCAACATGGCCTGATACAATTCTTCTCTGGTAATCTTCTCCCCGTTCACTTCGGCCACAATTTCGTCCTGTCTGTTATTACGATTAACCAATAACAGGACTGTAACCGTAAAAAGCAAGACAACCGCCAGGATAACAAGCACACTGTTCCTGGAAAAAGGGCGGGCGAAAGATATCCCGGGGGCAACAGGTTGTGTTTCAACACCTGTGCAGATGTTTTCTCCGTTTCCCTTTTCCTGATGATCCGGTACCATTGACCTTGCCCCCCTCATTTTATAATGATAAGATTATTAAAAGCGTAAACACTGGGCTCGCCACAAAAAATATTATAGCATACATTATAGCATTGTGCTCCATAACAGCTTAATTAATTTTTACCAGGCATTAGACACCACACGAGCCGATACAAAAAAATTAACGGCCACATTCACCATGACCGCCGGATCTACAGTCATAAAGCAGAAGGCACATTTTTAACGAAAAAGCATTACCAGGGCAATGACCAGTCCCGTACAAAAGCCTGCAGCGGCAGCCAGCATCGCGCCTTTTCCCAGGCTGTTACGGTAATAAACAAGGCCGAGCAAAATACCTGCCAGGGAAAAAAGGAAGAGGACAACGGCATTCCCCAGGGCTGTAAGCAATAAAAGTATTACCACCAGCAACGCGCTCAGCTGATCGGACAACGGCTTATTGCGTCTGCGCATCAAAGATCACCTCCTCTTATTTATCTATCCTCTGCCGGGCCTGGAATACCAGGCTTTCGATAAACTCGTCCCGGTTGGCGTTATCTTTTCCGTCATAGTAGATGGTAATCATGGGCAGGTTCAAAGCATTACGCAAAGCTCCCATCTGGGCGTCCACTACAGAAGCAGGCATACAGGTAAAGGGCGCTACGAAGATAGCCCCACCCACACCGTTGGACCGGGCCAGGGAACAGACCCTGCCGATGGCCATGGGTGGTTCACCACCGTAATGTTCGGAAACATAGGGACGGGAAAGCTCGCGCAGCTCTGCTGGTGAAGGCTCTCCGTGCCCGTCCATTTTAACGCCCAGGGCCTTAAAAAGGCGGTGCTCATCACGCTGTGCTACGCGGTTCATTAGGGCATAGGCTGTTTTGTTCAGGATATTGCGCCAGCTGCGCTCCGTCTCACAGGCAGCGACAGCCTCCTGGTAATTGATATAGACCGTGTAATTAAAGAGTTCCGAGGCCGGAGCCAGGGAAACCTCTCCTCCTTCCGCCTCGATTTTCCTGATGATATCCTGGTTGCAGCGATCATCAAGGCGTACGTAAAACTCCCCGCCCAGCAGAATTAAGGGCCTTTTTTCCTTACGCCGCGGAACTGCGGCAAAAGCAGCGGCCGCTTCCTGCAGCAACTTTTCCAGGGGGCGAAGATGCTGCCCGCTGATAAGTTCCGTCAGGGAAAAGCGGTAATGTTGCAGCTCCTCTTCCAGCCTGTTGGCCCAGAGCTCAAAAGCGGCATCACTGCTGCCGGCCTCCAATTCGTAAGGACGGGTGGCATGAAGAAGTTTGTAGAGCAGGTCCATGGCTACCATACCATCATAAACACCTACTACATATTTCAAGCCAAATCTTTTAATTGTATCGCTGAGTTTAACCGAGCAGATACGGCCTTCCCCGTAACCGGCGCGGTTGATAATCAGCGCCTGGGTAGGAGCATATAGGCCGTAACGACAGGGCCCACAGGCCCAGCCCTGGAAAAAGACGATTTCATCCTGCTCCCAAGTTTTGCCTTTGCTTTCCAAATATTCCAGAAAATCCTGGACATTCTGGATCAGGGGCAGGCATTCGCTGCCGTTGACAAAGCGGCGTGCCAGGGCCAGATCGCGGTCACGGCTGCGCGGCAACACCTCCGCCTCCACTCCGTAATTACGGAACATAGCGGCAAAGACCCGGGCATGGCGGCTTGGTTCAGGGATAAGGATCTTTTTCCACTCAGGGTGATGTAAATAACGGGTACGGGCAGAATAAAACGGCGGCCTGGCGAATTCCCTGCGTGAACGGCAGGTGTTTTTGAATGCTTCAAGGCGTGTAATCATGCCTGCGGGAGCCGTATGTTCGTCCAGTGTCAGGCGCAGGTAGGCGGTAAGGCTGCCCAAATAATGACGCAGCATGGCGTTGGGGCCGCACATAAACGGATCCTGAAAAATCACATGGATGAGGGGCAGTCCCGTTTCTGCTGCCCGTTCATTGAGGAAATTCACCCAGAGAACAGTTGACAGCATTTTTTGCAGCTGGGCCGGATAAATATTATCCATATCCTGCAGGATCAGAGAAAGCTCTTCTTTAAATTGCTCCCGCGCGCTATCCAGTTGCGGATCCGCCAGCCGGCCTGTATACCAGCCCTGCAGGTAATAAAGTAAAAACTCCTGGGGCAGAGCGACAATACCCCGTTCCCGGGCATGGCGCAAAGACTCCTTAGAGACATAGTCATCAAACACAGTATAGGGGCGCCCCAGAAAGACAGCAACTACCCGATCTTTGAACCCTTTTAATTCAGCCATGACCCGCTTGCTTTCTTCCATCATAAGGCTGCGGAAACGGTCCTGGGTCTGATAACCTGCGTCAACGGCGGCTTTCAGCTTTTCCCGGTTATAACCGCTACCGAGAAGGCGGCGGGCGGTTGCTTCCAGCTGGTTGGTAATGCGTTCCCGGCCCGCCCGGTAATTCAGCTGGGCATAAAGCATTTTCTCCGGGGGCAATTTCAGAGAATTGGCCACTATGCCCTTAACTGTCTGCATAAGGGGGCAGGTAAAAGAGCGGGGCCAGGCAGGCGCCCAGGGCAGGGGCTCCATATCCACTACCTCGGGTACAAAAATATAGGAAAGATCGGCTTCGGCCAGTTTGGCATAATGGCCCACCAGCACTTCCAAGGGATAGCACATTTCCGCCTTCAGTTCCCGCTTCCCCTTTTCCTGAATATCATCGTTTGTGGGAGGGGAGAGGACCACCTCTGCTCCCAGCTCACGGAAAAAAGCCTGCCAGAACGGAAAAAGGTCAAAAAAGAGCCCCGCCCTGGCGATGCCCACGCGAGGGCCACCCTTTACGGCTTCTCCCGCAGCCGCTGCAAAAATGTCGTTGCGGCGGGCCAGGTAGTCCGGGAGGTCATGTTCCGCCGCCTTTCTTTCCAAACCGGAATAACGGCCGCAGCGGTCTCCATAGAGAAACTTGCTGCCGTCGCTGAAGGAGATTACATCAAGGGTACAATTGTGTTCATGCTCACACTGGGCACGGCATTTACTTTTACCTACACTGAAGGCATTGAGATGGCACAGATCCCGACAGACGAAACGTCCTTTCTGCCCCATCTCATGGAACATCCTGGCAATAAGGGCGCTCCCCAGGGCGCCAGAGAGCTCAGGGTGTGGCGGCACAACTATTTCCCGCCCAAATTCGGCAGCAAAAGCAGCCGCCAGGGCATGATTGTATGCCGTTGCCCCGGAAAAAACAATTCTCCCTTCCAGAGAACGATTTTCTATGGTTTTGCTGATATAATTGCGTGCCGCGGCGTAAGCCAGGCTGGCAAGCTGGGAAGAAAGGGGCAGGCCGCGGGAAGCTGCAGCAACCAGGGCGGACTGTGAGAGCAGGGTACAGGTGTCCCCCAGGTCCACCGCATATTCCGCAGAAAAAGCACTCCTGGAAAATTCTTCGTTTATTTTTACACCGAGCAAGCCGGCCAGATTCTCCAGAAAAGTTCCGGTTCCTGCGGCACAAACCGGGTTCATGTTATAATCGTACAGCACGCCGTCTTTTAGTTGCAAAAATTTGGAATCCTCACCGCCGATTTCAATAATGGAAAGGGTCCCCTCCGCCCCGCAAAGATACTTGATCCCCTCTGCCTGGCAGGTTATCTCATCTACAGCATATTCGGCGTTAAGTATTTTTTGGGAGAGGAAGCGCCCGGATCCCGTGGTACAGGCAATGACCCTGGCATCTTTAAGCAGCGCACCGTAACGATTTTCCACCTCTTTCATCAATTCCAGCACCTGTAAAGCCGGGCGTCCGGCAGTAGGGAGGTACACACCGCCGATAAAACGCCCCTGCCTGTCCAGGAGTACACATTTTGTGGAAACAGAACCGCAGTCAACTCCCAGATAGATACAACTTAGGTCATAAACCGGCTCCGGCGCAAGGGCAGGCATATATTTTACCAGCTCTCCATTAAGGGGAGGAAGGGGGTTTTCCGCTACATAGCAATCTGTCAGCAGGAGGTCAAGGAGGCGGGGTAATTCTGCCGTAGGCACCACCTGGCTTGCCTGGTGTGCCGCCCCCAGGGCATTTAAATATTCATGGTCGGGAGGGATAATTACCTCCACGCCTTGTTCAAGGCAGTACTCGTTTATGTATTTCATAACCGCTTTGTTGTTAATGACTCCGCCGGCCGCAAGCAAAGTGCCGCCCCTGATCCTGTTCTGGGCCACACCGCTTATAACCATCTCCGTAAGGGCACGGGCCATACCTGCCGAAACAGCGCTCTGGGTAGCTCCTTCGTTAATGGCATGGGTCATATCCGATTTGGCAAAAACAGCGCAACGACCTGAAATTTTAATAGGGCTGTCCGCCTGCAGGGCCACCTCTGCCAGCTCCCGATCATTATAACCCATACGGGAGGCCTGCTGGTACCAGAAAGCGCCGCTGCCCGCCGCGCACTGGCCGTTACGGTTAAAGAAAGTAACCGTTCCTTCCGGGGAAAGCTCCAGGTAATACATATTTTCATGTCCCAGGGACAAAACGGCCCGGCAATTTAGGGCACAACGGTCAAGGCCGGCCTTTAACGCTTCGATTTCCAAAAGCGGTTTTATCTGCAGCGCATTGGCCAGGAGTGCTCCGTTGGCCCCGGTCAGGCCCAGGCGCAACATCTCTCCCTCATACCCCTCCAGCAAGAGAGCAAAACAACGACGGGCTGCTTCCACAGGGTTGCCCGCGGTGGGGACAGAAACCTTTTTAATTTCTGTGCCCCGTATAAATACGCCTTTCACGGCAAAGGTGCCGAGGTCCAGCCCCAGACCGGCAAGATCTTCTCTATATTCAGGGTTCTGCATTTTTTCACCTCATAGACAGAAGGTTCAAAGCAATTTGTTATTTTATATTATACACAAATACCCAACTATCCCTTTTTATATCAATTGCCTGCCACCATGTCAAGTAACGGGAAGGATACACGACCTTACAGGTGTACTTTATAAAGCCTGCCTTTTTTTCCAGAAAAAGAAAAGAAGGCCGGCAATTACAAAAAGCAGAGAGAGGATTTGTGCCTGGGATAAAAACCATAAAACCGGTTCGCTGACACGGAAAAACTCCACAATAAAGCGGTATATGCCATAAAAGACAAAGAAGAGGACAAAAACGTATCCGTCAAAAAAGCTGTATCTGCGCAGATAACGCAAAAGCACAAAAATAATGAACCCCGCCAGAACGCCATATAACTGGGTGGGATGGCGGGGGTTGTTGTCAATAAAAGGAAAGACCACCGCCCAGGGAGTCGATTCCGGTGATGTAATATGGCCGTAACAGCAGCCATTTAAAAAACAGCCGATGCGTGTTATGCCGTAACCCAGGGCGATAAAAGGCGCTGCAAAATCCATTAAACGGAGAAAAGATACCCTGCGATAATAGCAATGAACCAGCAATCCCAGCAATACGGCAATGAGGCCCCCGTAAAAGGTAAGACCCGATTCCCGGGCCAGCAGCGTCTTCCACAAAGGCGCATCACGGTAAAGCTCCCAATTTAAGTAGACATAGGTAACGCGAGAACCGAAAACAGCAAGGATAATGCTGATAATATAGGCTTCGTAAAGGTAATCGGTATTAAAGCCCTTGCGCGGCGCCTCCCGTAAAGTCCAGATCATCCCCACCACAAAAGCAAGCATAAGCATCAGACCATAGGCATAAAGGGTAAACCCACCGATTTCCAGCAGGACAGGACGCAATTTTACACCTCCTCACATTGGCTAAAGAAACAAAGCCGAAGGCTCACAAGCTGAATATACAGCCGGGCCGGCTAAAAGTCAGCTGTCGATAGCTTTCCTGGCCAGGAGGTCGCAGCGGTTGTTCCGTTCATTATCGCTGTGGCCGGCGACTTTGTGCCACTCTACATCATGATAGCGGCAAAGCTGCAACAGTTCACGCCAGAGATCCTGGTTTTCTACCGGCTGTCCTGCTTTTGTCTGCCAGCCGTTACGCTGCCAGCGGCCCAGCCAGCCCAGATGAAAAGCATTGACAAGGTAAGCGCTGTCTGTAAAGACTTTAACACAACATGGTTCTTTCAGGCTTTGCAGACCCTTAATGGCTGCTGTCAGTTCCATGCGCTGGTTGGTCGTGTTTGGTTCCCGGCCGGAGATCTCCTTCTCCCGGTCGCCGTAACGGAGCAGCGCCGCCCAGCCGCCGGGGCCAGGATTGCCCCGGCAGGCTCCGTCTGTATAGATCTCTACTTCTTTTTTCATGAGACATTACTGCTCCCTATTCTAGGTCACACCGGACCATCTGTCAAGATAATTTATCAACGGAAAATAAATCTGGTCTATTGCGACGTGCCCGCCACCAGTTCATGCAGCACCCTGCCCAGCTCATCGAGGGCCCGGCCGTAACCAGCCCAGTCTCCGGCACGCTGCTTTGCCTGCGCCTCTTCAAAAAGCTGCTGCGCACGCCGGGCCAGCTCCGGTATAGTCACAGCAACAGGAGCCTCGGGAAGCCCCGGCTGGGGCGGCGGGGCAGGTTCCCCAGGTTGCGGGAGCAGCGGTTGGGTTACAGGGGGCACTCCCGGCCGTCCGAAAAGGCTGACCAGAGCTTGTTCCAAGGTTGGTTCCATTACCACTGTCTCCCCGAAACCAACAATAACGCGCACCAGCTCAGGCAGTTCGCTTTGCTCCGCCTGCAGGAAAACCGGCTCCACATAAAGGATGGCCCCATTGATGGGCAGCACCAGCAAGTTGCCGCGAATCGCCCGGGAGCCCCGCTGATCCCAAAGGGTGAGCTGCTGGGAGATGACGGGGTTCTGGTCAATGCGCGTTTCGATCTGCATGGGCCCAAAAATGACACGATCCTTGGGGAAGAGGTAAACCAGTATCTCACCGTAATTTTCCCCATCGCTGCGGCCAGCCATCCAGGCAATCATGTTGTCACGCCTGGCCGGGGTAAAAGGCTGCATGAGGACAAATTCCGGTTTGGTTTCGCCGGGCAACTGCAGTACAGTGTAGTAAGGTTCTACGGCCTGCGTAGCCCCGAAATATTTTTCCATGGGGACCTGCCAGAGGTCCTCCCGATTGTAGAAGACCACAGGGTCATACATGTGGTAAGTGGCAAAAACCTGGGCCTGAACGGAAAAATAAGTTTCCGGATAGCGGATATGGGCGCGCAGACCCTCCGGCATCTCCTCCAATGTTTTAAAAAGTCCGGGGAAAATACGGGCATAAGTCGTTATCAGCGCATCGGCGGGATCGACGATAAAAAAGTCCACATGGCCGTTATAGGCATCAATAACGGCTTTGACCGGGTTACGCATATAATTGATCCCCCCGTACGGCTGGGCATAGGGGAAACGGTTGCTGGTGGTGTAAGCATCGATGATCCAGAAAAGACGTCCCTCATGGAGCACCAAATAGGGGTCCCGGTCATAGCGCAAAAACGGTGCAATGTGTGCTACTCTTTCCCGGATATTGCGTTTGAACTTTATGCGGCTTTCCGGATGTATCTCGCCTGAGATAAGGATACGGTAGTCGGAAAAGCGCAAAGCAAAGAGAAGGCGTCTGGCAAAACTGTCAAGGAGCACGCCCCCCTCCCCCTCATAATGGGTAAAGACATTGGTATCACCCATGGGGTAGTTGAGCTCCGGGGTGTTTGTGTTTACAATTACATAATCTTTGCTGATCTCGCCATAATAGATCTCCGGCCGTTCCACGACAAGCCCTGCTGTGGCAACAACGGGTATATCACCGATAACAAACTCAGGCAGGCCCTGGGGCGTTACTCTGGCCACCGGGCTCATGGCCAGGCCATAACCATGGGTGTACTGGAGCCGCAGGTTAATCCAGGTCTGGGCCTGGGTGGGCAGTGCATTTGTGTTCAACTCCCGGGCCGAGAGCATAACCTGCCTGTATTCGCCGTCGAGGTAATAGCGGTCCGTATCCACGTCCACAAACTCGTAATAGGGGCGAATGCCCTGCAGCTGGTTGTAAGTCTGACGTAAGGGCCGATAGTCCCACAAACGCACGTTTTCAATTGTCCCCGCAGCTTTGGCCAGATCGTCCCACCCCAGCCGGGGCAGCACAGGATAGTTTTCCGTACGCACCCGGGCCAGGGCAAAAGCCTGCAGAGTCAGGGCAATATTGTGTTCAATAAAAGGGTGTTCAAAGGCAAATTCGTTAGGCTCTACCCTGAACTGCTGAACCAGGGCAGGATAGATGCTCCCCAGACCCAGAGAAGCAATCACAAGCACGGCAATGCTGAGAAAAATCAGGCGGAACTGCCTGCGAAAAACATTAACAACAAGCAGGGCCGCAATGGCCAGGGCAAGGTAAAAAAGAATCCACAGGGCGGGCAAACTGGCATTGATATCAGTATAACCGGGGCCAAAGGTATAGCCCCGTGGAGAAAAAAGCAGCTCATACATTTGCAGGCGATAATCCCCGGCCTTTAGCAGGAAAGACAGGGCCAGCAAGAGGGAGATATGGGCCTGCCCCCGGTAAGGTAGAAAGACAAATCTTCTGCCCACCTGGACAGGCGGGTTAATAATAAAGTAGATAATACCCACAACCAGGATGGTCAAAAGGAGGAGAGCCTGCAGATAGCTGTACAGCGAACGCCAGAAAGGCAGGACAAAGACATAAAAAGAGGCGTCCTGTCCAAAGATAGGCTCGCTGACGCCAAAGGGCACGCCCTTGAAAAATTGCTGCACCTCCAGCCAGAGATTACCTGTATAGGCCGTAAAGAGAAAGGAAAAAAACAGACTGCCTGCCAGAAAAAAACCGGTGATGCGGCCCGGGGAAAACCATCGCCCCAGCGGTCCTGTCACCAGTTTTTCCCGCAATTCAAGGTTGGGCAGGTTTAATACGGCGCCGCGCAGGAAAAGGAGATTAAGGAATAAAAAAAGGAAGAAAAAAAGCCATGCCGCCAGGCGCACCGCCCAGCGCGTCATTATGATCGTCAGAAAGACTTCATCCAGCCCCAGGCTGTTGAACCAGAGCCAATCCGTATAGATGCCGATGCCCCAAAAAACAAGCCCCAACAGGACAAAGAAAGCAAAAAACAACCAAGAACGCAGACGCATATCCTTTTTCCGGCTGAAATTGTCCGGATCTAGCCCCCTTTTTAATATTTGCCCTTAAATACAATAAGTTTTATTCCTGCTTTGTCTTATACAGTATAACATATACGGGGACTACGTCCAACCCCGCCGGGCGTATGCCATACACCGGGCAGTTACCATACGGAAATAAGATCTCTAATCCCCTCCAATGTTTTAGCGCCGATGCCGCTTACCTCTAGTAAGTCCTCGATATTTCGGAAAGGACCGTTTTGCTGCCGGTAATTAATAATATTCTGAGCCTTCACCGCCCCAATGCCGGGCAGGCTTTCCAGCTGTTCCCTAGTAGCAGTATTAATATTAATGCGGCCGCCAGGTGAAACCCCGCTACCGGCAAGGAGGACCGTACTTTCTTCTCCCTTGAAGGGAAGAAAAACCTGCTGCCCGTCAATCAGAGGTTGGGCTAGATTAATTCGTTCCAGATCCGCCTCTGCCAGGCCGCCTCCCGCCAGTTCAAGGGCCTGGTAAACACGGGAGCCTTCCGGCAGGTGATATACGCCGGGCCTCGCTACCGCGCCGGCCACGTGGATTACGATCTGTTTCTCGTTCTTCTCGCCGGCGCCGGCCGTAAAACCCGGGCTGTTCCCGGCAACAACATTGATCGGAGTATTGGAGGCACGCTGCGGTACACCTGTGTATTTATTTTCCGGCAGGGCAAAACGCAGCACGACTCCCAGGACAAGGAGAAAAGCCAGCAGCAGGAGCAGTTTCTGCTCCTTGGGAGTTAACTTCCACACCTCAGAGACGCCCCTTTTCACTATTTTCAAATAAAAATTACATTCGACAGTAACCTCCATCCTCCTGCCATAAATACAAAAAACTGCCCCTTACCCTAACCTCTTCCAGACCGTCGTTGCAGGGAAAAAGGGATACACTATAGAATAACAAGGGGAAAGGGGAGGTAAAAAGATCGTGCCCGCAAGAAACAGACGCCTTGCTCTGGTTTTTCTCTTAATCTGGTCTTTTCTTGTCCTCTATCCCAGGCCCACTGCCCTGGGAGAGAGCCTTTACCGCCTTTTCGTGCCGCCCATAGAAGCAGGAGCCATGTTGCCCCTCCTGGCGGAGCTGCCCGAAAAGCAGGAGCCGGCTGAGCTGGAAAAATATATTCTGGAAAGATTTCCCTATTATTATGATTGGCAGGTTTACGGCTTTCCCTGGTATTTTCCTACACCCGCAGAGGCGCTGGAAAAAGGGAAGGGAGACTGCAAGACCCGCTTTATCGTGCTCGCCTCCCTCTTTACAGCGCTGGAGATACCTTACGAATTATTTATTTCTCCCACCCATATCTGGGTAAGCTATGAGGGGAAAAAAGAAAATCCCATCGAAAACCTGAAAGTTGCCCTCTTTTACCGGGACGATGAGGGAATTGCCCTAAAGCTCCCCCGTATTAACTGGCGGGAAAGTGCTACTGTAACTTGGGAAGCTTTCTGGGTATATATGCCGCCGCAACGTAAAAGGCTTCTCCTAGCAGGTCTGGTCTTTACCTTTTTGCTCTTTTTTGTTCCGGCGGAAGGAAGGCGCCTTTAAGGCACAGGGGACCCGGTCTTTCAGGAAAGGATCTCCATTATCGCCCCAGGGAAAGCCCGGGATAGCTCCCTGTAGCTGACGCCGCAGAGGTCCAACCCACGCCGGTCAAAAGGCGCGCCGGGGAGAAGGAGCAGATCCGCCTCCCTTTCCTGCAGCACCGAAGTAAGGTGCCGGTACAAATCAGATACAGTTAAAAGCCCTGCTGTACAGATGGTCCCGCCAAAAAACCGGTTTGGCACAATACTGATGCAGGTGCAGGAAGGAATTAGGCCTTGTTCCCGCGCCGCCTGCCAGAGAGGTGCGGCAGCGCGGGAAGTGAGGAGTAGGGGTAAACGGGCTTTGTGCCGGGCAATTGCACCGTAGACAAGATCTATTGATTCTTTCGTCAGGTCCCGTTCCATAACCAGTCCGGGCAAAGCACCTTTTTGCTTCTCCAGCTGGATACAGTATTCCGCAGTTTCAGGACGGGCCGGGTCGCGGGCAGGTGGCCCGGCCGGGCGCCGCACCGTCAACAGGGGCCGGGATGCTTCCTTGATGCGCTGGAAAGCCGCTACCGCGCTTAAAACATTTTTTCCGTCAACGGCAGTAATTATATCCCCTGCCTGTAACCCGGCAGCCGCGGCCGGTGTTTCTTCTATTACTCCTTCCACCCGCGCCACCAAATCCTTTTTCAGCGGCGGCTCCAGCAGCAGGGGACAACGCAGGCGCGCGCTCATACGCTGCCGCAAAAGATATACATCCTCCCAAAGGGAGTTATGGCCCCGTTCCTTTACAGGGGTAGCACGGGTATAGCCGGGCAAGAAAAGACGGATAGTGCGGGCGCCCTGGGTATCCAAAAGCAGCAATGTTTTTTCCAGGTCGTCCCATCCCCCAAGGTGCGGTACAGCTACCACACTGCCGTGAAAAGGGAGACCCCGGCGGCGGCAAAGCTCCAAACCATCAAGGGCCCGCCGTGGTTCATCGTCTCCCAGGACAGCCCTGCGGACCTCCGCCGTGCTGCTATTAAGAGAAATAACCATTTCCAGCAGCGGCTCTCCCAGCTCTGTTTCTCCCTGCAGCCGCTGCAAAGCAGTTACAACCTTTTCTCCCAGCAAAGTCCCGTTGGTGGTAATCTGCAGAGGAGTACAGGGAAAATGGCGGCGCAGCAAGCCTAGCAGCGCCAGGATATCGGGATGGGTAAAAGGTTCCCCTTCACAAAGGCGCGTCGCCGATTCCCCGATGACAATTCTGCTATGACGATCCAAAAAAGGGATCAGCTCTGCCAGCTCCTTAAGCGGCAGGGGAGGAAACCTATGCATATCTACTCCTGCCGGCAGGCGGCGGTGACTACAAAAAACGCAGCGCAGGTTACAGACAGAGGTGAGGGGTAAAATATTGTCCCGGGAAACGGCTTCAAGCAGCAGCCGGCGAAACTCCCTTTTTAGGCCTGCAGTCATCTCTTAAAGCCCCCAGACATTTAAATCATAGGCTAGACTACGATATTTACAAGCCTGCCGGGCACAGCAACAATTTTTTTTACCGTTTTTTGTGCCAGGAAAGACTGTATCTTTTCATGCCCCCGTGCTATCTCCAGCAGCTCTTCCTCGTTGGTAGAGGCCGGGATCAGGATACGGCCCCGTACTTTCCCGTTAATCTGAATCACTACTTCTACTTCTTCTACCTCCAAAAACCGGGGCTCGAAGGCCGGCCAGCTCTGCTGGTGCACGCTTGCCTCGTAGCCGCAGTTATGCCATAGCTCTTCGCAGATATGAGGAGCAAAGGGTGCAAGCAAAAGGAGCAGGGTTTCCAGTATCTCCCGCAAAAGAGGCCGGTACTTATCCTTTTGTGCGGCCGCCGGCATGTTTAAATAATTGGAGAGGCCGTTGACAAGCTCCATGATGGCACTGATGGCTGTGTTAAAATTAAAGCGCTCACCAATATCCGCAGTTACTTTTTTTATAGTAGCATGACAGAGGCGCCGCAGCTCCTCTTCCTCTTTTCCCAGGGGGGGCATAGCCTCCACTGCCCCGGCAGGGGCAAAAAGATCCCCATGCTGCTGGAAAAGGCGCCAGACACGGCGCAGAAAACGATAACAGCCTTCCACTCCCTGGTCGCTCCAGTCCAGGTCTTTTTCCGGCGGCGCAGCAAAGAGGATAAAAAGCCTCCCCGTATCTGCCCCGTAACGCTTGATGATCTCGTCGGGAGTTACAACATTGCCCTTGGATTTAGACATCTTGGCACCATCTTTATAAACCATACCCTGGGCCAGCAGGCGCTGAAATGGTTCTTGCAGGTCAAGCATCCCTTGGTCATAAAGAAACTTGGTAAAAAAGCGGGAGTAAAGCAGATGCAGCACCGCATGCTCAATGCCGCCGATATACTGGTCCACCGGCAGCCAGTAATCTGCCTCCTCTCTGCTGAAAGGCAGCCGCTCCTGCTTTGGATCCGTATAGCGGGCATAATACCATGAAGAACAGAAGAAGGTATCCATCGTATCCGTCTCCCGCCTGGCTTTCCCTTGGCAAACGGGGCAATTTACCTCTAGAAACTCCCGGTGATCAGCCAGAGGAGATTGCTGTTTGCCCGTAAAGTTGACGTCTGTGGGCAAAAGCACAGGGAGGTCTTCTTCTGGAACAGGGACAGGGCCGCAGGCTTCGCAGTGGATCAGGGGTATCGGCGTCCCCCAGTAACGCTGCCGGGAGATCAGCCAGTCCCGCAAACGGTAGCGTACCCTATATGCACCCTTGCCCTTGGCAATGAGCCAATCAGTAATGGCTTTTGCCCCTTCTTCGCTGGAAAGGCCGCTAAACTGCTGCGAATTTACGAGCACGCCCGCTTCTTCGTAGGCCTGCTCCAGGGGGGCTGTCTGCAAGTCCGCATGGGGGGAATTAATTACCAGGCGTATGGGAAGATTGTATTCTCGGGCAAACAAAAAATCACGCTGGTCATGGGCAGGTACACCCATGACCGCCCCTGTACCATAGCTCATGAGCACATAATTGCCCACCAGGATAGGGACCGCCTCCCCATTGGCCGGATTCACAGCATGAGCACCAGTAAAAACACCCACTTTTTTTGTATCGGCAGCGGTGCGGTTGATTTCGCTCTCCCGGCACATGGCCTGCACCTGCTTGCGGATCTCCTCTTCCTGGGGATTGCCTGAAAGGAGCTTGGACAGCAGGGGGTGCTCCGGGGCCAGGACCATATAGGTTACGCCAAAGAGGGTGTCGGGGCGCGTAGTAAAAACCGTTATCTCGTCTCCCGTCTCCTGCACCGTAAAAACGATATCCGTGCCCTCGCTGCGCCCGATCCAATTTTCCTGCATCGTTTTGACCCGCTGGGGCCAGCCCTCCAGGAGCTCGAGATCGTCCAGGAGGCGCTGGGCATAAGCGGTAATCTTCAAAAACCACTGCTCCAGCTCCCTGAGTCCCACTTCACTGCTGCAGCGCCAGCATTCCCCGTTTATCACCTGTTCATTTGCCAGCACTGTCTGGCAGGAAGGGCACCAGTTTACCGGGGCCTTTTTTTTATAGGCAAGGCCTTTTTTATAAAAAAGCAAAAAAAGCCACTGGTTCCAGCGATAATAGTCCGGGTGGCAGGTGGTAACTTCCCGCTCCCAGTCGTAGCTGAGGCCCAAAGCCTCTTGCTGCTGCTTCATGGCCACAATGTTTTCAGCAGTCCACTGGCCCGGATCTACGCCATGTTCGATGGCCGCATTTTCCGCCGGCAGGCCGAAAGCGTCCCAGCCCATGGGGTGCAGCACGTTATAGCCGCGCATACGGAAAAAACGGGCCAGCACGTCGCCAATGGAATAAACGCGCATATGCCCCATGTGCAGTTTTCCTGAAGGATAGGGGAACATCTCCAGCACATAGTATTTTTCCCTTTTTTCATCTTTAACCGTACGGTGAAAATCGTGCTCACGCCAGTAATGCTGCCAGCGTGGTTCCAGCTCTTTCGGGTTGTATTCCTTCATTCCGTAACCCCCTGCTCCCTGAGATTTCCTCTTCATTTTATGACCGTAATCCTGTCCGCAACAGTGCCCCTTAAACACTGCAGTGCGGAGGGAAAGAAGCTCCTGCCCTATTATATACTACCGCCATTAAAAAACAAGGGCCAACCAGGGCCAAGATCCTTAAGGATAAAGGATCTGCTCTCTCCCTAGCCGATGAGAATGCGCTCTTCGGGGTACTTGATGCCGCCAGGGTTGAATCTCCTGGTCAAAGCATAAAGCAGGGTCACAGGGCCGATACGTCCGGCGAACATGGCGACAATTAAAAGTAGCTTGCCGGGGCTCCCCAGGGAAGGAGTTATTCCCATGCTAAGGCCCACTGTGCTAAAAGCAGAGCAGACTTCAAAAACCAGCGCCAAGAAAGGCTTTTCTTCAAAGATAGATATAGTAAAAACAGCCATAAATATTAAGAAAATGGAAGCGATTAAAACAGCGATAGCTTTCATAATCAGTGCATGGGGGATATGCTTTTCAAAAAGAACCACTTCGTCGTTCCCCTTAGCCAAAGCCACTACTGCGGCTAGCAACAAAAAAAATGTCGTAGTCTTAACCCCTCCACCTGTTGAGGCAGGGGAAGCCCCGATAAACATCAAGAGCAAGATAAAAAACAGCACGGGGACAGTAAGGGCCTCCGTTGGCAGGAGACTAAAGCCCGCTGTGCGCGGCGTCGCCGCAGTAAAAAAAGCCACAAAAAGTTTCTGGCTAAAGCTTAAGCTTTCCAGGGTCCGCGGGTTGGCGTACTCCAGGAGCAGTATTACCGCCGTGCCCATAAACAGCAGGACGGCGCTAAAAAGCAAAACGATCCTGGTATGCAGCGTATAATGGGGTGCCTTTTTATGGTGGAGCAGCTCCAGGATTACGGGATAACCGAGCCCTCCTAAAACAAATAAAATCAGGACAGTACCGCTGACCAGGTAATCCCCGGCAAAGGGGGCAAGGCTTTGGAAGCCTCCGGTTAAATCAAACCCTGCATTGCCAAAGGCAGAGACGGCATGAAAAAGGGAGAAAAGCAAGCCCTTTTCCCAGCCAAATTGAGGGATAAAACGCAAAGCCAAAAGGAGACTACCAGCAACAATCACAACCAAGGAGAGCTTAACCACAGAAAGGATCAGTGCCACTACGCCCTTAATCGTCTCCATATGCAGGGCTTCTTTAATCACCAGCCGTTCCTTAAGAGTAATACGGCGGCCCAGGAGAATAAAAATTAAAGTAGCCATGGTCATAAAACCCAGGGCCCCTCCTAGAATTAGAAACATAATGATAATCTGGCCGGCCGGCGTAAAAAACGTCCCCGTGTCCACGACCACCAGGCCTGTGACACAAACGGCAGAGGTAGCCGTAAAAAGGGCATCGAGAAAGGTCAACTCCCCTTCCACCGTAAAAAAAGGCAAAGACAGCAACAAAGTGCCAGCCAGGATCATGGCAGCAAAGCCCAAGGTCAAGTAACGGGCCGGGGAAATTGTTTTATTTGTCATCACAAGCCCTCACCGTTGTTCAGGGCAAGGCACTTTTTGGCACTGCCCCTGCCCCTTCCGTTGATTACCGTTTATTTTCCCGTGGTGTAGAGTCACCTTTTAACAGCTGCAGCCCCACTCAAAACTATTGTTTGCTGGCGCCATCGCTGCTCATACTAACAGATCTTGGAGAATTCCCACAAGTCCTTGCTTTTTCCCAGAACCACGAGCATATCTCCTTCATGCAGCACGTCATCGGCTTGGGGCGAGACGTTTATTTTCTCCGTTCCCCGGATAGCCAGGACATTAATACCATAGCGATTTCTCAAATCTAATTCTTTTAATGTCTTCCCGTGAAAATGACGTTGCATAATAATTTCCGCTACCTGGTAATCCGGAGAGATTTCCAGGTATTCCACAAGATTCATGGACAGCAGATTATGGGCGAGTTTAATACCGCTGTCCCGTTCTGGATATACGACCCTGTCCACCCCCAGTTTCTCCAGCGCCTTTTTGTGCAACTCTGAACTGGCCTTGGCCACAACATAGTTTACACCCATCTCTTTAAGAATAATAGCGGAGAGGATACTGGCCTGAATATAGCTGCCCATTGCCAAGATCACCGCATCAAAATTATGCAGACCTAAAGGCTTGAGGCTTTCCTCATCGGCGGCGTCGGCCTGCATGGCATGGGTAACAACATTGGCTATAGCTTCTACTTTTTTCATATCAGAGTCAAGGGCCAGGACATCACAACCCAGATCCGCCAGTGTTCTAGCTACACTTTGGCCAAAACGCCCAAGCCCGATTACAGCCACTTGGAAAGTCTTTTTTTTAGCAGTCATAGGACAACCTGACTTCCTTTCATTCTTCATAAACTCTTAAAGGGCTTTTAAAAATCCCGCCGTACTGCACCCTGCTGCCGTAGCATCTCCACATATTGCTGTGTCCCCAACACTACCATAATGTCCTTTTCTTGCACAACCTGCTCCGCTCTGGGTTCCAGCACCTGCCCCTCTCTGACCAGACAGATTATTTTAATATGGCCTCTGTACTTTTCGGCCAGGTCTTTAATATGAATTGGGGCACCATACCATCTAAGCTCTCGGATAAGATAATCGGTCAGCCCGGGCAAAACGCCCATCTCCACTAGGGCCACCTGCAGCAACTGGCTACCCAGCAGTGATTCAGAAAGGACATGGTTAGCCCCGGCCTGGTGCAGACGTTCTACTGTCTCCGCATGGACAGCCCTCACCACAACGTTTATCTCCGGATTTAACTGCCGGCTCGTCAGGACGGTAAAGATGTTGAGGCTATCATCATGCAGCGTAATGATAATCGTATCCGCTTCTTCGACGCGGGCCTGCTGTAAAATATGGGGTTTTGTAGTATCGCCTACAACCAGTATTCCCTCAAAAAAGAGGGGCCTGTCCACAATATCAATGGCAACAGGATAAATGCCGGCCTTATTCAACATTTTGCCTGCCTCTTGCCCTACCCTGCCTGCTCCCGCCAGGATAACGTGTTCCCCGGCGCCCGGCCCCCCTACATAGGCAGCCAAGCGATCCACATTGTCGCTGGGGCCGAGGACAATTAAAGTCGATTCTTTGATCACCGTATCGGCAGAAGGGGTAGTTATGGCACCATCGCCCCCCCAGATCGCCGCGATAGTAGCTCCCGTTTCCGTGCGTATTTTTACCTCACCAATAGTCTTGCCTTTAAATTCACTCCGGGAACCAATATGGATAATACTCGGCTTTAGTTTGGCGATAATCTGCGGGTCAACGTCCACATCTATAAGTTTTAAAAATTCCGTGGGGCTAGCGTCGGCACAAATCCAATCCACAAGCTGCCGCCCTAAAGTTTCTTCAAGGACAACAACCTGCTTGGCCCCGGCGCTATACGCCAGCTGCGCCCTGTTATTATTTTCCATCATCGTCACTACGGGGACCTTGCTTATGGTTGAAACAGCCAGCGTAATATTGATATTCTGCGTGTCCTCGCTGGAAGCCACAACCAGCTTGGCCTGATGGAGACCTAGCTTTTTTAAACCTTCGTCCTGAAGCGGATTGGCACATACAGCATTGATCCCTTTTTTAATTAGTTCCACTGCTTCATGCTGCTCTGGTGCGGCCACAACATAGGAAATCTGGTGCTGCCTGATTAACCTAATGGCCCGCTCAATCGTTTCGTTGTAAGAGGTAAAGATAATGTGCCCCCGCATTTTGGCCCATGTCGGCGCCCTGGGCACAACGTGTTTTTCAATCAGCGAAGTCATAATTGAGCCAATAATCATAAATATCAAAAACACGCCCGAAATCATTAAAAATATGGAAATTAACGTCATCTGGTAAGACTCAAAGGGAAGGAGTTCTCCGTATCCGGTGGTAGTAATGGTCTGCACAACAAAGATAATCGCCTGATTGGTGGTAATAACCCTGCCTTCATAAATTAGCATTGCATATTTGACTACGGGGATCATGATCACAATGATAAGTATAAATATAGAAAGGAGCCGGATAAGCCAGTGCCTGTAGTCTGTAATGCGCAGCCGGGCCGTATCCCCGTTGCCACCTTTGTTGTCCCAAAACTTCGGCCAGTTACAAAAAAACCGGGGAACCTTTTTCTGCCCCTCAGAAGATTCCATAGAAACGCCATCCCTCCAAAAGACAAGAGCTAAACAAAAAAAAACGTCCCCAAAGGGACTATTCTCGTTATGACACGGAATTCCTCTTTGGGAGGGCCGGGCCAACAAGGAAATCGTAAATTTTAATTTTTATTTCCCCAGGCACGCAGGGATAAATACTTATCACGGGTCTCCGTGCTGTAAAACATAATCTCTGCCAAAAAGCCTGAATTCGGTTTTCCCCGTACGAGGGTAAAACAAACTTTCACCAAAAATCTGTTCTGCACCGCTACCTTCAACAGTATAAATTGCCCCCACAACCACCGGGACTTTATAGTCAAACAACCGGGCCACTTCATAGGCCAGAGAATCGGTGAGGGGCATCACTTCGGTAAAAGAAAGGGGATTGAAACGCAGGTAAATCTCTATTTCCAGGGAGCCGTTGTCCTCAAAAAGATTTTTTAAGTCATAGGCCCCGTTCCTAGACCTGAACAGTTCCAAAACAGCTTCTTTTTTAGCATCACTGAGCAAAGCAGCATCGACATCGGCCGCCGGGCCGCAGCCGCCCCACAGGAGCAAAAAAACAAGCAAACATCTAGCAATATATTTCATTTTATCCCATTTTCCCATTAGGTAGTCGGGTATTTTTACTTATTTATAATTCAACGCTTAGCAGCTAATTCCTGCTTTTTGCGAAGAAATATTATTTTTAACAAAAGTAGAAAGGTTTTTAAAGGAGCTTTTTCGGTAAAATCTTTATCTTTACAAATATGCTTCCATAACGTTTAATAACAACATAAGGTTATTTCACAGGCCGCTTTTAGGCTAACCTGCTAGAGGCTGCCTGAAGGGGTTATACTTTTGGCTGAAGCTGGAATTCTAAAAATTACTTTTTTATTTTTGGGCAGCTACTTTGCGGCTTTCATCTCAGGAACAGCTGGTTTTGGCGGGGCGCTCTTGCTTCTGCCCCTTCTATCCTGGAGCATGGGACCAGCCACCGCGGTGCCTGTATTGACGCTTGCTCAGCTTATCGGGAATCTATCCCGGGCAGGGGCAGGCTTTAAAGAGATCCGCTGGAAACAGGTTGTGCTCTTTCTCGTTACCGCCGTCCCTTTTTCCATACTCGGCGCCCTCTCCTTTGTTTCCCTGTCCAGGGAGATCATCATGAAGCTTATCGGTGCCTGTGTGATGGCCTTTGCCCTTTTAAAATTTTTCAAGCTGCTGAAGCCGAAAGCAGGCAAAACATCATTGCTCCTTGGCGGGGGCATTACGGGCTTGTTGTCCGGGCTGCTGGGAAGCGCCGGCCCCATGGGGGCTGCAGTTTTTTTAGCGCAAAACCTTCCGCCAGTGGCTTATCTTGCCAGCGAAGCAGTGACGGCGACGGTTATGCATCTGGTGAAAACTGTTATCTACCAAAAATATATTGACATCGGCCTTTTAGAAATTGGCATGGCCGGGGCCATAGGTGTTTTCATGGTTCTCGGCACCTTTTGCGGCAAGCGTATGATTGAAAAAATGGAGAAAGAAAGGTTCACAACCCTTGTCACTGTGCTTCTCGCCGTCCTGGGCATAATTATGCTGATAAAGGGATCATAGAGCCTGGCAATTGATCATACTCTTTTTATAAATTTATAAATCTACCAATAAGACGCAGATTTGCTCTGCCTGTTGGTGTCAGCAGATAGCCGACGACACAAAGGATTATGGACAGAAATAATAATAAGGCCGGGGCCTTTAGGGGAAGCTTTTTAAGTTTATTAAACCCAAACCAAATTAAAGCTGCGGTGAAAGCCGCCAGGCCTGCCAGGCCCAATAAGAATCCCGGTGACATTTATTTTTGCCTCCTTAAACTTATTAGGTTTTCTTCCATTTTCTATCCTGGTGCATCAGGCAGGACCCTCGAATAAACCGATCCGTCGTCCAGCCATCTAATCATCCGCCATACCCTACATCTCTTTTTGATATTTATTAATATAGTAAATCATAAAGGCCAGAAGCAGGTAGGCTGCAACCAGAGCCAGTAATATATAGAGCTCAACTCGCATCAGGACAAATGCCAGAAGCAGGGCACCGTACACAAACAGCATCAAGTCATACGCTTTTGCCTTTGCTTTTTGGCCAATTGCTATATTGCGTTCGTCTTTTAACTCAATTTCCATCTGCCTGGCGGCATGGGGATCTTTATTTAAAAGATGGTTCTTTATGGCCGAACCAAGGTTACCCCTGAACAGCCCTGCACCCACGACAACAAAGACTATAGGCAGCAGGCAGCGTACGCACCATGCCCTGCGTGCCCGGCAGCCGTATTACATACATAAGCCCCGTCAGCATCAAGACAAAGCCAAATACGGCAAGGGCGATATATTTTCCAGCACCCCTATTTTCCATTGCTCTTTTCCTCCTCAAAAATAAAAATATCTTCGATGTTCCTCTCAAAAAACCGGGCCAGCTTAAAGGCAAGGGTAATAGACGGGTTATATCGCCCCTTTTCCAGGGAGCCGATTGTTTGCCTTGATACCTGAAGGGCCGCGGCCAGCTCTTCCTGTGTTATCCCCCTTTGTTTCCGCAGCTCCTCCAGCCGGTTTTTCACCGCCGCTTTCCTCCGTCATGTAAAGTGTGCTTTCCATTTATATTATAAAAGCACCAGAAAAAATGTCAACCATGCTTTCCATTTTACGCCAGGAGGAAAATCTGACGCTTACTTTTGTCAAGTCGGCTTCATAAACGGGACCAGGTACATTTTATCGGCCCGGAGCATTTTATTGGTTACATTCAACACATTTGCTGGAATATATTCCAGCGGCGGAGCATATAATCTATGATCGGGCTTTTAATAACTTCTCGCTTTCATCCCTGTACGCTTCAGCGTTAGTGTAAAATTACTGTAGGCTTTTAAGAAGGGATTTCCTATCTTAGAAGAGAAGAGGAACCTCACATTCACCACGAATGAATACCCCCTAAAAGGAGGCAGAGGTTCCTCATGGAAGTAGTTCGTCTAGTGGAAACA
>CALJJZ010000054.1 GCA_937973635.1 uncultured Bacillota bacterium
AGGCCGACCCCGGCCAGGGCGTCCCGCAGGGCGATGCTGTAATGGGAAAAGGCTCCGGGATTGATGATAATGCCCTGGTACCTGCCCACGGCCCCGTGGATCAGTTCCAGCAGCTCGCCTTCACTGTTGGACTGGCGGCAGCTCACTTTTACCCCCAGCTGCGCCGCTTCCCTATGGAGCAGAGCGTCCACCTCTTCCAGGCGCAGCCTGCCGTAAATCGCCACCTCCCTGCTGCCCAACAGGTTGAGGTTTGGCCCGTGCAGCACCAAAAAACTTTTTTGTATCTCCTCCATGCAGCTACCTCCGTTTACCATAATACATTTAAATTTAATCTTAGCAGAGGCGGCAACCGGCTCTCAAACATCCCCGCCCTGCAGCCTGGCAAGGATCTCTGCCGCCGTTTGCCTTATGCTCCTGCCGCAGGTCTCCAGGCTTAGATCCGCCTCCAAGTAAAAGGGTTTTCTTGCTTCCAGCAGTTCTTGCAGCCTCCTTAAAGGCTCCTGCGCCGACAACAAGGGCCTGTCGCTGCCGGCCCCAATCCTGCGGTAGGCTTCCCCCGCCGACACATGGAGGCAGACAATCAGACCGTTTTCCCTCATGGCCGCGAGGTTGCCGGGCCGCAGGACGGCGCCGCCGCCAGTAGAGACCACACAGCTCCCGGGCGTTTTCCGGCCCAGCATCCTCAGCACTTCCCCTTCCCTGTCGCGGAAATAGGCTTCGCCATAGAGCCTGAAGATCTCCCCTATGCTCATTTTCTCCATGGCGCTGACCAGCTCGTCAGTATCAAAAAACTCCACCTGCAAACATTCGGCCAGGACTTTGCCCACACTGGTCTTCCCCGCGCCCATAAAGCCCGTAAGGAAAATATTTTTCTTTAGCTTCAATACCCCTTGATTTTTCATCTCCATGCTGCCGCCCCCCGTTGCCGTCCCCTGCTCCCTGCCCAAACTCTTATTTTACAGCCTCAAGCCCCGGTCAAAGCCCCCTGCATCACTTCCAGGGGCGGTGCTTCGCCGGTAAATATGGCAAAGGCCCGGGCACCTTGCCCCAGAAGCATATCCAGGCCGTCCACCGCCTGCATCCCGTTGTCCCCGGCCCACCGGCTGAAGGGGGAACGGCCCGTGCCGTAGCGCAGATCCACGGCCCTTTTGCAACCCCAGGATACCCGCCGGGGCAGGAGGCCCGCCGCTGCCGGGTCCGTGCTCAGCGCGTTAACCAGCAGGTCCGCGGCGTCAACTTTACGAAGCAAAGAAGCCTGCTCCAGCTCCACCGTCTCCACCTTCCCCGGCTTAAAGATACCATTTTGCGTTAACAGCGCAGCCAGCTCTTCGGCTCGGGCCGGGGTACGGTTGGCAATAATAAGGGAGCCGGCCCCCGCCCTGGCCAGAGCCAGGGCGACAGCTCCGGCAGCCCCGCCTGCTCCCAGCAGCAAGATCCTGGCGACAAGGGGAGAAGCCTCCCCCGTTGCCTTTTGCAGTAGGTAAAAGAAGCCGTCGCTGTCGGTGTTATACCCCGTCAGCCTGCCCTCTTCGTTCTTAATCGTATTCACGGCCTGCAGCAGGGAGGCCTCGGCGGCAAGGTCGTCCAGATACGGGACGACGGCTTCCTTATGCGGAGCCGTTACATTCACACCCTTCAGCCCTAGGGCCGCAATAGCCCTGACCGCTGCGGGCAAAGCGTCCCGGCGCACAAGGAAAGGCAGATAGCAACAGTTCAGCCCCCTGGCCCTGAAGGCGGCGTTGAACATGGCCGGCGACAAAGTGTGGCTGACCGGATCCCCGAAAAGGCCCATTACCGCTGTCTTACCGTTGATTAACATCCCATACCATCTCCTTATCATCTCCCTCCAGATCCGGATCGGGCTGTGGAACCCGGCAGCTAAAGGAGGGCCCCTTCCAGGTACTCTGCCAGGACCTGCTCCACAAGGGGGAAAGGGGGCCCTTTACAGGCTATTACTCGGCCCAGAGCCACAGGAAGGATAAAAATTAGCTCCTCCCCCTCTTTCTTTTTATCATAGTAGAGGGCGGCGGCAACCTTCTCCCTGCTCAAGCCCCGAGGGGGCGGCGGTACCTGCAGCCGGCCCAGCACCCTGCCAATCCTCTGTGCCTCCCCGGGGGAGAGCAGCTTTAAAAGGACGGCAAGCCTCGCTGCCATGGCCATGCCGCAGGCCACCGCTTCCCCGTGCAGGTAGTAACCATATTCCGTTGCCGCCTCCAGTGCATGGCCGAAAGTATGCCCAAAATTGAGGATGCGCCTTAAGTCCTTTTCCCGTTCGTCCCGGCATACTATCTCCCCTTTGATGGCCACAGCCCGGGCTATGAGCCAGGGAAGCCATGCCCCCCGGGCACGGAGCAAAACAGCCGCCAAAGGAGCGCCGGAACTGCGGGAGAGCAGAGACTCAAGATGAATAAAAAGCTTCTGCTCCCAGATCACCCCATATTTTACCAGTTCAGCCAGCCCGGCATTAAATTCCCGCGGCGGCAGGGTCTCCAGCGTGGCGGTATCGCCCGCGACCAGGGAGGGCTGGTAAAAAGCGCCGATCAGGTTTTTCCCTAGGGGATGGTTGACAGCCACCTTGCCGCCGATACTGCTGTCTACCATGGCTAGAAGGGTCGTGGGCACCTGGATATAGGGGATACCCCTGAGGTAAGTGGCCGCCACAAAACCCGCCAGGTCGCCTACTACCCCCCCGCCCAGGGCCACAATGGCGGTATGCCTGTCCAGACCCGCTTCCAGGGCACTCGTGTACAGGGTTAAGGCCGTGGCGAAGGATTTATCCTTTTCCCCTCCTTCCAGCACTGCCAGCTCGGCCTTGAAGCCGGCGCGGCGCAGGCTCTCCAGGCAATTGGCGCCGTAAAGCGGCGCCACGTTCCCGTCGCTCACCACCAGGAGAGGGCAGGCCGGCAGGCGGGACAGGGCCAGCACACCAAGTTTGTCCAGAATACCGCGGCCCAGATAGACAGGGTAAGCGCCAGACCCTGTCCTTAATTTAATTTTCAACATAAGGCTTCTCCCCCAGATATGCTTTAACCAGCTCCAAGTAGTGCGCAAAGGCCGTTTCCATTTCGGTCAGCGAATCTGCGGAAAATTTTTCCGTAAAGGCCCGAGCAAGCTCCCAGGCCACCACCGCTTCCCCCACAACGGAGGCGGCAGGAACGGCGCAGATGTCCGCACGCTCCACCGCCGCGTCTTTTGCTTGCCCGTCGGCCAAGTCTATGCTGGGCAGGGCTGCCCTCAGGGTGGGTATGGGCTTCATGGCCGCCCTTAAAATCAGGGGCTGACCGTTGCTTATGCCCCCTTCGAGCCCTCCGGCGCGGTTGCTCGCTCGGGAAATTCTCCCCTGCCCATCCCGGACAATGGCATCATGGGCCAGGGAACCGGGCCGCGCCGCAGCGGTAAAACCCAGGCCGATCTCCACGCCCTTGATTCCGGGAATACTCATCAGCGCCCCGGCCAGGCGCGCGTCCAGGCGCCTGTCCCAGTGGACATAGCTTCCCAGGCCCGGCGGGAGCCCGTCAACCTGCACCTCAAAGATTCCGCCCAGTGTATCTCCCCGCTCTCTGGCATCGTCCACGCTTTTCTGCATCAGGAGCTCCGCTTCCCCGTCAAGGCAGTAGAAAAGGGTGCCGGCTGTCTTTTCTCTGATGACAGCGGCGCTCCATGCCTGCGCCCGGGTTCTGGCTGTGACTTCCCCCACGGCAACGACATGGGCGGCAATGATAACCTGGAAATGGGCTAGCAGCGAGGCGGCGACGCTGCCCACAGCTACACGCATGGCCGTCTCCCTGGCACTGGCCCGCTCCAGCACATCGCGCAGGTCGGGAAGGAGGTATTTAATACCGCCGGCCAGGTCGGCATGGCCCGGCCGGGGACAGGTAAGCTGCTTCTCTGCCGTGGCGTGGCGCGGGTCCGGCGAGAGCACCCCTTGCCAGTTCGGCCAGTCTTTGTTCTCCATGAGCAGGGAGAGAGGGCTGCCCGTGGTCTTGCCAAAACGGACGCCGGAGAGGATCTGCACACGGTCTTTCTCCAGGGACATACGCCCTCCCCGGCCATAGCCCCCCTGGCGCCTGGCCAGCTGCCGGTGCAGATAAGCTTCGTCCAGGGTCAGGCCCGCCGGTAACCCTTCGATAATCCCCAGCAGCGCAGGGCCGTGGGATTCGCCTGCCGTTAAATAACGCATTTTTACACCTCAAACAGTTATATTTTGCAAAAGCTCAAAAAAGCGGGGGAAAGAAATCTGGACCGCCTCAACCCCCTGGATAGTCATCTTATCCCGGGCAAAAAGGGCGGCTACAGCCAGCGCCATGGCAATGCGGTGATCGCCGTGGCCGTCCAGACAGGCACCCTTGAGGCCAACCCTTCCCGGGCCGCCTTTCCCCATAATGACGAGGCCGTCGGGAAGCTCTTTTACAGCAGCGCCCATTTTTTCCATTTCCAGGGTCAAAACGCGTAGGCGGTCCGTTTCTTTAAAGCGCAGCTCCTCCGCCCCCCTAATTACCGTTTCCCCCGCAGCAAAAAGGGCGGCCACGGCCAGGACGGGTATTTCGTCCACCAGGCGCGGGATCATGGCGGCGCCTATTTCCAGACCTTTTAAGGGAGCGCCGCCTTTAATGTAGAGATCGGCCACCGGCTCAAAATTATATTCCCTCCGGTTGAAAATTTTAATCTCCGCCCCCATCTGCTGCAGGACCTCCAGAATACCCGTCCTGGTAGGGTTTATCCCCACTTCCTCCAGTAAAAGCTCCCCCTTCGGTGCCAAAGCCGCCGCCACCAGCAAAAAAGCAGCGGAGGAGAGATCGCCGGGCACCTTCAACTTCCCGGCCTTTAACTTGCAGGGGGCTTCCAGTAAAAGTGTTTCTTTTTTCCGTTTCACGCGACCCCCCAGGTAAGCGAGCATACGTTCCGTATGGTCCCGGGAAGGCAACGGCTCTGTCAGCTCTGTCGTCCCATCGGCGTACAGGGCCGCCAGCAGGAGAGCAGATTTGACCTGGGCGCTGGCCTGGGGCAGCCTGTAGCGGAGAGGCTTAAGCTCCCCGCCCCTGACACAGAGGGGTAAAAGGGTGTTGTGGCAGCGCCCGTGGAGGGTTGCCCCCATCTCTATTAAAGGCGCCGTTACCCTCCCCATAGGCCGGCTTCTTAAAGAGGCGTCTCCCGTGACGGCGGAAAAAAAAGGCTGGCCGGCGAGTATCCCCAGGAGCAGGCGGGCGGTGGTGCCCGAATTGCCGGCGTCCAGCACGTCCCCAGGCTCCTGCAGACCCCGCAAGCCCTTCCCCTTTACCTGCAGCCGCTGCCAGTCGCCGGAGAATTCCACGCCCAGTTCCTCCAGGCATCTGTATGTGCTCAAGGGGTCCCCCGCCTCCAGCAATCCCTCCATCTCTACCGTCCCCTCCACAAGGGAGGCAAGGAGCAAAGCCCTGTGGGTGATGGATTTGTCTCCCGGCACCCTGACCTGCCCCTGTACCCGCTCCCTGGGTTCTATGGTAATCTCCATCATTGCAAACTCTCCTCTTTTCTTTCCTCATCTGAGCAGGGAACGCCTTAAAGACGCAGCCCGAGCCAGTTTTTCTTTCGCCCCTTTTTCCCGCCCTCCTTCCAGGTCGGCAAAAAGGGCGTCCAATTCACACCGAAAGCTCTGCAGAGATTCTTTTAAAAAAGCCCTGTTGGTGGCAAAAATATCATACCAGACGGCAGGCTCCCCCATGGCAATACGGGTCGTATCTTTAAACCCCGAGCCGGCAAGGCCGAGGAGCAGCTCCCGCTCTTCTTCCGTGCCACGGTCAAGGGTGTTTACCAGGGCGGCCGCGACCAGCTGCGGCAGGTGGCTGACCAGGGCCACCAGCCTGTCGTGTTCTTCCGCCCCCAGTATAAGGGGACGGGCGCCCACGGCCCGGACCGTTTCCTGCATTTTCTGCAGGGCGGCAGCAGAGGTACTCTTTACAGGCGTCAGCAGATAAAGGGCGCCCTGCAGCATTAAAGGGTCTGCAGCGGCAACCCCCGCCTTCTCCGAACCGGCCATGGGGTGGCCACCTATAGCCGCCAATCTCGGAGGCAGGACCTTTGCCATCTCCCTGACAATCTCCCCTTTTGTACTTCCCAGGTCGGTCACAAGGGCGCCTTCCGGCAGGTAAGGAGGGAGCTTCCCCAGGGTTTCCAGGATCTGCCCCACCGGCATGGCAAGGACAACCAGTTCGGCGTCTTTAAGGGCCCGGGGCAGCTCTGCCGTCCGCTCCACGGCCCCCTTCTCCCGGGCCTCGAGCATGGCCCGGGGATCATGGTCATAGCCCCAGCACTCCTGCACCACGTTGTATTTTCTCAGGGCCAGGCCCAGGGAGCCTCCCATCAGGCCCAGGCCCAGAATGCAGCATTTACGGTATAAAGGGTTTTTACAGGGTCCGGCCAATGATTTGCGCCACTCCCCTCAACGAATCGATCATCCGGGCAAACTTTTCCGGAACCAGGGACTGGGGACCGTCACAGAGGGCCTCTTTCGGCGCCCTGTGCACCTCCACCAGCAGACCGTCAGCTCCGGCGGCCACAGCAGCCAGACTCATGGAGGGAACCCATTTCCACTTGCCCGTACCGTGGCTGGGATCCACAAATACGGGCAGGTGGCTCAGTTCCTTGACAATGGGCACGGCGCTGATATCCAGGGTATTGCGGGTATAGGTCGTCTCGAAGGTGCGTATGCCCCTTTCACAGAGGATGACGCGGTGGTTGCCGTTGCTTACCAGGTACTCCGCCGCCATCAACCATTCTTCAATGGTCGCCGACATACCCCTTTTAAGTAAGACAGGTTTTTGCAGCTGGCCCAGATCTTTAAGCAGCTTAAAGTTCTGCATATTGCGTGCACCCACCTGAATAATATCGGCATAGCGGGCCACAATTTCCACAGCGTGCTGGTCCAGCACTTCTGTAATGATGGGAAGGCCGGTTATCTCCCTGGCTTCGGCCATAATCTTCAGCCCTTCTTCCTCCAGTCCCTGGAAGCTGTAGGGAGAAGTACGCGGCTTATAGGCCCCGCCCCTTAAAATATCCGCCCCTCCCTCTTTCACAGCAAGGGCAGTTTGAAGGTATGAATCCCTATCCTCCACAGCGCAGGGGCCGGCCATGAGCACAACTTTGCCCCGGCCGATCTCCACGCACCCTACGGAAAAGGCGGTCTTTTCCTGCTTAAACGCCCTGCTTACCAGCATAAAGGGGGGTGAAACGAGGACAACCCTGCTCACGGAAGGCATTACCTCCAGCGCCTCTTTCACGTCCTCCCGGGGAGGGCCGAGGGCGCTGAGGACAGTGCAGTTTTCACCGGTGCTGCGGTACACCTCGTAACCGAAACCCCTGATCCTCACCTCGACCTCCAGTATTTCCCCTTCCTCGGCGCTTGCATCCAGGACAACAATCATGGACAAATCCTCCTTTTTTCGGGCAAATCTCCGGCAGGAGCTTAATCCCTGCCCCGGCAAACCGGCAGAACCCCGGCATGATAAAATTAAAAAGCTTCCATCCCCTAGGGACGGAAGCTTATACTTCACGCGGTACCACCCTGGTTGGGCACACAGTGCCCCCCTCATTAGAGGGTACGGACTCAAATCCTGCATCCGTCCCCCAAACGATCATTGCCGTCAAGCAGCAGTGGCGCCAGGTACGGACCGGTTTTTCCAGCCTTATACCCCCTTCCTTTTAACGGTGGAAGTTTCCGTCAAAGCCTACTTGCCGGCAAGGCAACACCGGCTTTCGGTTTGCTCCTCAGGAGTGTATTTCAGTAACTCCGGGGTACCGGGTTGCACCAACCCCCGGCTCTCTTAAACCCCGCCGGTTACTTACTCCTCTCCCTCATCGCTTTGCTTTATTTCCAGTTAAGCGAAGCGCTCGCATCGCCGGTTATAACAATTTTTTGCCTTCCAGGGCTGCTTCAGCCCGCGACTCCAGAGGGAACTTCACCCTCCTGTTATCCCGGCAGGCTTTCAGCCCATGGCCTCCCGTCTCTGAAGGAAACATTGGCGGGTTACTTTCCTCTTTCCTTGTCTTGTGCAATTAAAATTTGAGATTGATGTTACCACAGTGTTTTACTGCTGTCAACTGGTCTCAGGCAAAAATTTTTTATTGCTAAGCAGCAGAAGGAGAGGTTAAAATATGTTTTAAAGATTTTTTAAAGATTCCCAAAGAAAGAAGCAGCGTCAGCTATGGACAAAGTATGCGCTTATCTGGGTCCGGCCGGGACTTACAGCGAAGAGGCGGCCCAAAAATACGCCGGCGGCACTTACCTGTTAAAGCCTTACCCTTCCTTCGACAGCGTTTTTGCCGCCGTAGCCGACCAAGAAACGGCAAGGGGCCTGGTCCCCGTGGAAAATTACCTGGAAGGGTCCGTCAACCTGACCCTGGACCTCCTTTTAAAGTTTGCCGCTGCCGTTAAAATCCACGGCGAGCTGCTCTGTATAATCAGGCATTTCCTGCTGGCCCGGCCTGGCCAAAAAGCCGCACAGATCAAAGAAATCTTTTCCCACCCCCAGGCACTGGCCCAGTGCCGCTCCTATTTGGACAGATATTTTCCCGAGGCCGCCCGTATCGGTATGTCCAGCACAGCGGAAGCCGCTGCGTTAGTAGCCCAAAGCCCGGGGAAAGCCATGATCGCTTCGCAGCAGGCCGCCGAACTCTACGGCCTGGAGGTGCTTAGGGCGGAGATCCAGGACGAAGCCCTTAACATTACCCGTTTCCTCGTCCTCGCCCGGGAAGACGCACCCCCTTCGGGAAGGGATAAAACCTCCCTCTTAATCGGGCTGCCCGACCAGCCGGGAAGCCTCCACAGGGCCCTCGGGGTCTTCGCCGCAGCGGGGCTGAACCTGACAAAGATCGAATCGCGCCCCATCCGGGGTGAACCGGGTAAATATATCTTCTTCCTGGACATCGAAGGCCACCGGGAAGAAGAAAAGATGGCCAAAGCGCTGCAAAAGACCGGGGATGGCGCCCTCTTTTTGAAAGTCCTGGGCAGTTATCCCCGCGCCGCCGCCCCGCTGTGATGGTACTGTTCAGGGGCAAAAGCGAA
This sequence comes from uncultured Bacillota bacterium, assembly GCA_937973635.1. Lineage (GTDB taxonomy): Bacteria > Bacillota > Dethiobacteria > DTU022 > UBA8154 > UBA8154. The sequence goes on from CALJJZ010000054.1 coordinate 9,041, forward strand.
ATTTACCCGTGACAGCTTCTGGTAATCCCACCTGCGAATCTGGGTTACCAGTCCCCGCAGCAGCTCCTGGTCAATAAGGCCGTCCCGTTCCACACTGCCGGTAAGATCAAGGCCGTAAGGCTTCAGCACCCTGAGCACGCCTGTGAGGTTATCCCGGTTTAACCCTCCGGCAAGGACAAGGGGAAACCTTTCTATGGAGAACGGCAGGGCCAGGCGCCAGTCAAAGACCAGGCTCCCGCTGCCTTTCTTGCCGGGAGGCCTGTTCTGCAAAAGGATCGCGCTGCACCTGTACTGCCGGCACCTCGCCACCGAAAGGTCGGGAGAGATGGGAAAGGCCTTGATCACCTTGTAAGAAGGGAAGAGGCAGCAGTACTCCTCTGTCTCCTCCCCGTGGAACTGCAGGGTATCCAGCCCGCAAAAAGCAGCTATCTCCTTTACCTGCTCCGCCTCCTCGTCCTTAAAAACTCCCACCCTGCCGATAAACGGAGGCAGCTCTTTAATAATGGCCGCGGCTTTTTCCGGGCTTACCCGCCGGGAACTGGCCGCAAAGACAAACCCCAGGGCATCCACCCCTGCTTGCACCGCTGCCAGAGCGCTTTTAAGGGTGCGGATGCCGCTTACTTTGACGCGCACATGGCTCATTTTTACGTCCGCTCCTTTACCAATATTTTTCTCCTCAAAGAAAACCCGAGCAATAGAAAAAGCCCCTTGCCCCAAATAAGGGCGAGAGGCTTCCTTTCGCGGTGCCACCTTAATTGCCGGCACAAAAAGAACCGACATCTCTTCCAGGTACGGCCCCATCAATGATCAAACAAAGCGCATCATTTCATGGGCGATACCCTGAACTCTGTTAACGGCGTTCACTCCGGCAACAGCTACTTGGCCTTTAAAGCCGTTCGCCATGCAATTCCCGAGTCCATTCGCTCTCTGCGCCCGGGCCGGGCTCGCACCTTCCCCGGCTCTCTGTGCCGCCGCTGAAGAGTTACTAGTCTCGTTCATCATTATTTGCCTGTTCGGTTTTGCCTGTTTGCTGTAATTGCCTTCATTTATAGCGCATTTTTGCCTGTTTGTCAATACTCTGGGCAAAGGCTTTCACGCTTCTACCCTTAACTTAAAACTTAGACCTCCTGCCATATTTTTTGCAGGACATGTTTTGAATGCAGGACGTACTCTTTGTCCCGTGAGAATATTTCCAGGGTAATCGTCCCGTCATATATTTTTTTCAAATAAGCAAGGAGCTCGCGCCAGTCGATATTGCCGGCGCCAAGGGGCAGGTGCAGGTCCCTGTGCCCGTCATTGTCGTGCAGGTGGATATGCTCCAGCCGCGCCCTGAAAAACTGCAGGTAATCGAGGGGTTTTCGCCCCAGCAGGTTGAGATGCCCGATATCGGCGTGGAAACCTAGCTTTTTGTTGGCGCTCAAAATCTTGTGGATGTTCTCCTTGGTGCAGCGCCGTGTGTCCAGGGATTCATAGACAATCATTATGCCAAGGGGGGCGGCGTATTCGGTAATTTCCCCCAGCGCTTCAAGCTGGTACTTAATCCCCTCCAGGTCGCTGAACAAGCCGGAAGGCCAGTTGGCGTGGACTGTGACTTTGGGTGTCTCCAGTTCGGCGAATACCTGCAGGTAGCCCTGTACCAGCTGCACGGCGGCCCGGCGCAGGCTTTTATGCTCCGAGCCCAGGGGCAGGTTCCAGGCCGTATGGCCGACGCTGGACAAGGCATAAGCTGCCAGGGCATTTTTAATTTTCTTTATCTCCAGTTTTTCCGGCACATTTCTGTCCGGTTCCAGGAACAGATCCACGAAGTCAAAGCCGTTTTCGCCAATCCACCTGATTTCTTCCAGAATATCCCGGCGTGGATGCGTGGGGAAGCCGATCTTCAAGCGCAACTACCCCCTTACCGGAGCTCAGCCTCCGGCCTAAACATAAATGATCCCTTCCTCAAACACGGTCAGGGCCTGCGGACCGCTTGCGGTCATCACATAAGTGTTTTCCAGGCCCATGGCACCGTCCGCGAAGCAAAACTTGGGCTCCAGGGCGAAAACCATCCCTTCCTCCAGGGGGATCTCAAAACCAGGCGCGAAGACGGGAAGCTCGTCCAGCTCTATGCCCACGCCGTGGCCGATAAAAGTCACAGGGTCGGGAAAACCCAAAAAATGCCCGGCAAAGGGGCTCTGCCCCGCCATCTCCATGGCCCGCTCATAAAGCCTGCTGCAGGCTACGCCGGGACGGGCCATCTTCTCCATCTCCTTGAGTATTTCCACCGCCAGGGCATGGGCGGCGGCCAGGTGGTGCGGCAGCTTCCCCGGGCAAAAAACCCTGGTCTGGTCCAGCATATAACCGTCCTGGATATAGCTGTAGTCTATTAGTACCGGCTCGTCCCTGTTAATCACCTTGGTATAGGAGCCCTGGGCAAAAGCGGGGCTGACCCCTTTGCCGCCTACGGACCCGTCAAAGTAGCTGGGGTCGGTGTTACCGCCCGAGAGGAGGTGAACGTAAAAGAGGTCCTGGTTAAAGCCCCGCACCCGCATTACCCCGGCATGGCCGTGCCGTCGGGAAAGCTCCAGGATCTTGGCGGACATCTCCAGCTCGGTCATACCCGCGCGCAGGTTATCCCGGATAAAAGCAAAAACCAGCCCGTGAAAGCTGCCGATCTCCCGCAGTATCTCCACTTCATAAGGCGATTTGACCATACGCACAGTTCGAACAAGGGCACTGAGATCGACTATTTCAGCTTCCTTAAAAAGCTTCTGGTAATACAGGTACTGGTTGGCCGGCAGCACATCCAGCTCAAAGCCCAGCCTCTTTAAGGAGCCGTAACCATAGGCATGCAAAACCGCGCCTATTTCTTTCAAGCTTTCCAGCCCGATGATCCGCTCTCCCTCAAGGGAGGACTCCAGCCTCGCCCGCTCCAGGTTTTTTTTAACCATCAGTAGAGGTTTACCCTGTGCCGGGACAAAAAGGTGGGCGCGCTGCACTGTCCCCGTAAAGTAAAAGAGGTCGGCATTCTGGACAATGACCGCCCCGTCAATGTTCTGCTGCTTCAACCCTTCCTGCAGCTTCGTAATCCTTTGGTCCAGCTCAGCTTTCGGTGTATACCGCAACAGCAATCTCCCTCCCATGCAGCAATCTCTTGGCTGTCATCATTGCCAAATATCTGCCTTTAAGCTTACAAGATCGCACCGGCGCGGGTAAAGGGTTATTTCTCCTTCCCCGTTTCCAGAAAAGATGACCCCTCTGCGGCGCCCAATCGGAGGATCTCCTCCGCCACCCCGAAAATCATGGCCAGCAGGGCCGCCCTGATCCACATACCGTTCCTGACCTGGCGCCAGTACACCGCCCGGGGGTCGTTGTCGATCTCCGGGGAGATCTCCTGCCGGCGGGGCAGCGGGTGCATAATCACGGCATGGGGCTGCAGGAGGCCGATGTTTTCCGGGGTGATGGAGTAATCCTGAATATTAATCGTCTTTTTCTCCCCGCCTTCCCGTTCGTCCCATTCATCCTGCAGGCGCGTCATATAGACGGCATCGGCCACGGGCAGCACGCTCCTAAAATCCTCCGTCAACGTATAGGGAACCCCGTGCCGGTCCAGGTAGGAGAGGATATCGGCGCCGATCTGCAGCTCCCGGGGCGCTACAAAGTACTGTTTAACCCCTGTAAACCTGGTAAGGAGCGAAGCAAGGGAACGGACAGTCCGCCCCCTTAAAAGGTCACCCACAAAGGCAATGGTTTTCCCGTCCACGCCGCCTTTGTCCTGAAAAGAGTGCATCAGGGTATAAACATCAAGGAGAGCCTGGGTAGGGTGCTGGTCTTTCCCCGAACCGCCGTTAATTACCGGCACAGGCCTGTTGGAGTTGTTGAGCACCTGGGCGATGTAGCTGGCAAAATCTGCCTTGTAATGGCGCATGATAATCACGTCATAATATGAGGAAAAGGTACGAACCGTGTCCGCCTCAGATTCCCCCTTTACCTCGGAAGAGGTGCTCGTATCCCTCACGTCCGCCGTTTTCATCCCCAAGATCTGGCAGGCGGATTGGAAAGACAAAAAGGTCCGCGTTGACGGCTGGACAAAATAGAGCATCGCCCTCTTATGGCTCAATAAGGAAGCAAGGCGGTCCGCCCCGGCTTTGCTTTTGCTGATCAGTCTGATGGTGGTGGCCAGCGCGCTTATCTCCTCTAAAAATTTCCGGTCATATTGTTCGGTACTGAGACAGTGAAACACCCGGGAAGCCATAAAAGAGGACACACCCTTTCTTATTATTTTGTCTTCATTTCCTGACCGGCAATGATTACGCTTTTGTCTTTTGTCTATTCTAAGCATTTTTTGGCCTCCGGGCAATAGTTTTCCTTGAAAGGAGAAAAATAAATCGGCCCGCTTTAGCGAGCAAAGTGGCCCCGGCCGTTTTTGAAAAGGATGCGTTTTAATTCACGGCAGGTAAAATAGGGGTCGTCATTTTTAAGATAAGGCAATAAAATTTTCTTCTGCCGCAGGAGCTCGGAGGATAGTTGTGCTTCTATTTGGTCCGGTTTATAGAGGGCAGCTTTACTGATAATCCGGCCAAAGGGATTGACGATCTCGCTGCCGCCCCAAAAACGGTAAACGGCGCCGGCATCCTCACCCCTTTCTGCGGCGCAGCAACAGGGATCCGGCAAACTGCTTTGATCCCGGCCGGCCAGCGACTCTTCGCCTACCCGGTTGGCACAGATGCCATAGATGCCAAAAATCCGGGAATAGAAAGTATTGATCACGCCCCAGGTTTCCCTGTTGCTGAATTCCGTTCCCATGGAACCACGGGAAGAATTGACAATAGTAACGAAGACATCAGCTTTTTGGGTAATGCCGAGGTAGGGCAAAGACGGGTGCCACATATCATTACAGATAAATACGGCCATATGGTACCTGTGCAATCTGAAGGTACGGATCCGTTTGCCCGTGGAAAATATCTTGCCTTCTTCAAAAACACCATAGTTGGGCAGGTTGAGCTTGCGATAGGCAAAAAGTATTTCTCCGTCCACTGCTACCAGCGCTGAGTTGTAAAAATTCATAGAACGCGATTCTTCAATAAACCCTACAATAGCGGCTGTCCCCCTGGAAGCGGCTGCCAGGGCTTTAATTTCGGCTGAGTCCAGCCGCAGGGCGGCTTCATGGTAACGTTTACCTACGAAATAGCCCGTTAAAGCCAGTTCAGGAAAAACTACCAGCTGGGACCCTTTTTCCCGGGCATGATGGATCTTTGTAATCACTTCTTCGAGATTGCCCTGGACGTCCAGCAGCCGCGGCGCCGTTTGACAGATCGTAACCTTCAAAACATGTTCCTCCCCGCCTAAAATAACAGCGTTTACTTGAAAGGATCCCAGCGGGCGGTAAGCTCCTCATACGCACTGGGAAATTGTTCCTGAAAAAGCCGGTAAAAATAGAGCTCTTTGGGAGACTGCAGGGAGATGCCGCTGCTGCTTGCAGGTGTCTGCTTCAGCTCTTTTTCTCCGATATTGTCGGGAATAACCCTTTCCAGCTGGTCATCTACGCCCACACCCCGGGAAAACCTCATCTTGGGGCGGTCTGCAATCTCCCGGGGCAATATGTCCCGGAAAGCTTCCCGCAGGATCCATTTCTCTACCGCTTTTTTTTCTCCATGCACTTTAAATTCCAGGGGGAGGAGATTGCTCAGCGCCACTACCGCCGGGTGCAGAAAGGGGGCATAGTATTCGATACTGTTCGACATCCAGCCCCGGTCAAGCCTGCGCAGGGCCGTATTGTAAGCTATATCAACCAATTTTCTGGCTACTTTTTCCTTTTCCTCCGCATCGGCAATATCCTGCAGCTCCCTGAAATAGCCACCAAAAAGTTCATCGGCTCCCTCGCCCACCAGCACGCCGTTTACATGCCCTGCAGCAAGGCGCGCCGTATAGTAGTTGGCAATAAATCCCGCAATGCAGTCTTCATCAAAGGATTCCAGGTACCACACCGCTTTGGGAATTATTGCTTTTATATCCTCCAAAGTTATTTCATAGACGTGGTGCTCTACCCCCAGCTCCGCCGCCAGCAACCTGGCGTACTGCAGATCTTCACCGGGATGATCTGCCAAAGTAGCGGTAAAAGCCTTTAACTCTGGATTGTAACGGCAGGCAATGGCCAGAATAATAGAACTGTCCAGCCCGCCGCTCAAAGCCACCCCGCCGATTTCCCCGTTTCCCTGAAAAAGGGCGTCTTCCACCGCCTTAAAGATCACTTCCCGCACCACCCTTTGCGCCTCCTCCAGGCCGCTCCAGGGAGGGAGCTCCACGGGGACCTCTGCAAAGGGCCTGCACCCCTCCAGGGTAGAGTAGTAATGTCCCGGCGGTAGCTCCTGCACATAAGGGGCAAACCCTTTCAGCGCCTTCGCTTCCGAAGCGAAGTAAAACTCCCCCCAGGGGGACTGGTAATAAACCAGCGGGCGGGCGCCCACATGGTCCCGGGCAATAACCCATTCTGCGTCGTCTGCAATGGCACAGGCATAGCTCCCGCCGGTGTTGGAGAACGCTGCTTTACCATGGCGCAAGTACTGCTCCCGCAAGCGGGCAGTACCGGCAATGCCGCACCCGTCGGTATCGGGCAGCAATGCCCCGTCCATAATTACATAAGGAGCATTTTCTCCGCTCATCTCCTCCATGTTCGCTCCCGCATAGGCAATGGCGCCAGAGCGGAGCCTCCGCGTTATCGGGGGAGCCTCCGCTCCCCGGTGCCTGATTACTCCCATCATCTGCCTGACCTTTTCCAGGGCCTCCCCTTTACCCCTATAACCAGCCAGACCTGCCATAATATCGCCTCCTGTCAAAAATTTTTCTCCGCAAGGCGCCCCTGCGCCAACCTTTCCTCAACGACGCTTAAATCGAGGGGCGCTTCGATCTTCTTTCCCCGGTAAAGGTATCCCTCCCGCAGGCCTTTACGGGCCGCCTTTATAAAAACGGTGCTGCTCCCCTGGTGTACCGCCTTTTCAATAATTTCAAGCTGCTTCTCCATATATGCTTCTTCGTAGGGCTCCAGGGCGTTTTCCACATGCCGGATACGGGCAAGCAGTTCCGCTTCCGTCTTTTCCTCTGGCTGGACCCCAAAGCAGCTCAGCACTTCCAGCGCGGCATTCAAAACCAGCTGTGATGCCTCCAGGGAAGGGTTTTTACGGAACTTCTCTTTCACGAGCTTAAGGGCATAGTCATCAAGGACATACTGGTAATAAGCCACAGAGACAACCTGCTCAAGCATACCCAGGGCGCTGTTGATATACTGTCCGCCGCATGCCGCCTCATAGACCCAGCTGAGCACTTTTTCGCTGAGTCCCTGGGCCGTAGGTTCTGCTTCATCGGAGACCCCTGCCGTACCACAACAGGGAAGGTTGTAAAAACGGCAGATTTGCGCCGCCAGGGCCAGCCGCCGGATACTATCCGGCTGGCACCAGCGCGGCGAAGCATCGCTGTGGAGGTTGGCAGTGACAGGGATGCCCCGGTACAGGACCCTGGCGCCGGGCCGGGCGCTATTGGCCAGCACAAGGCCAAATAACAGTTCAGCATTGAGCTGCAGCAGCTCTCCCACTTCAGAAAATGGTGCCGTAGTCCCGCCCTGGGGACAACTGGAAATAGCCACGGGGATATCCTTTTGCACAAGGGCAAGCAGTTTCTCCCCTGCAGAGCTGTCCATAGTCAGGGGGCTGGAAACGAGGCTGACAATAAAAGAAAGATATGCCGGGTCGCCAACAATCTCCAGCACACTTTCAAGGCGCTCCGGCTTAAACAGGTTGGCAAGATTCATCGGTTTTGTACAGAACTGGCGGAAAATCTTCGCCTTGGCCACGTCTTTCTGGTCGTCGGGGAGATCGCATTCCACGGGACGTGTAATAAAATCAACCTGGTGCAGCTGATTGCAGAGGGCAACGATCTTCCGCAGGTCTTCCGTCCCTGCCGGCTTTTTAGCCCATCCATTGGAAGTCCGTTGTACAAGATAGAGCGCCTGGCCGCCGGTACCAAACTTTACCCGGTTATCTGCGCCGTTGATTGTAAAACTGTAAGCCGGATCCGGTGCGCCGAAGTGGATACTCCTGGCAGACTGGGCCAAGGCTCCTTCCACCAGCTCCCGGGAGAGCAGTATCCTCTCTCCTCGCCGCTGTGCTCCCCTTTCCAGGAGCATTTTGGCTATGCCTGTATGGGTTACCCTGACGCCTACCCGGGATAAAAGCTCGCAGCTTCCTGCGTGGAGCAAGTGCATTTCAGCTGAAGAAAGCATCTTGAGCTGCTGTTTTGCTGCGACGATCATGATACTTTACTCACTTCTTCCAGTTTGTCGAGGGCCTCCCTTACATCGCGGCAATAATAATCAGCACCGATTTTATCCGCAAACTCCTGGGAGGTAGGCGCCCCGCCGATAAAAACCTTAAGCCCGGGGATATTTTCTTCCTTGATCAGCCTGACCACATGCTCCATCTCGACCATCGTGGAGGTCAAAAGGGCGGATAGGCCCACGTAGTCAGGCTTGTAGGCCCTGATTTCCTGCAAAATAGTCGCCGCCGGCACATCGATGCCCAGGTCCTTAACCTGATAGCCTGCACCTTTGAGCATGGTGGCGACAATATTTTTGCCGATATCGTGCAAATCGCCTTCAACAGTGGCAATGAGGAACTTTCCTTTAGTGGAATGGCTGACGGCCTGAAGTGCGGGGCCGATTATCTCCATAGCTTTACCCACACATTCGGCACTGGCAAGCATATCAGCCAGGTTGTATTCCTCCGCTTCAAAGAGCTGTCCTACCTTTCCCATGGCTACTCTAAAACTTTCAACCAGGACTCCCGGTTCAATCTCCGCCTTCAGGGCCTCTTCCAGCAGCTCCAGGGTTCCCGGAGTCCCTTCCATCGTCCCGTCAAAACCTTCATCGTCGGCATCAAGATGCCCCATGACAATACTGTGTTCCAACTTCGCCAACAACTCATCTTTAGACATGGTTAAAAATCTCCTTATCTTTTATTTGCTTACGAGGCCGGGTATTTCTTTAAAGACCCGGCTGATCGTATCCGCGGGCAGCGCTTTTGTCTCCGCGGCAAGGCAATGCTCCAGTTTCGCCTGAGCCCGGAGCAAAACCTGATCCTCTTCGCCGTCTGAGGAAAATTCGTAGGTGCTGGAAACCACTTTCCGGCGCAGCTGTCTCCTGATCCCCCGGATGAACATACCCGAACCTTTTACATTTTTGTCGATTTCCCGGACTGCCGCCGCGATCTCTTCCCGGTCAAAATCAGGGGCACGCAACAGCTCCTTGACCAGAGCAATGGAAGCGTTGTCAAGGACGGCTTGCAGCGGCGAAAAAATATTGGTACCGTCTAGCAGGCCGAAAGCATAATGGATATAATGTGCTCCTGCAGCGGCCACCTCTTTATAGGAGAACATTTTTTCCACCGTCGCCTGGATCCCCGGGCGATTGGCATCGCCCACGCCTGCTGAAGCATAGCAGGGTATGCCATAAAAGCGGGCCAGCTGCACGCATGCCATGGCATAGTGACTGAACTCCGCTGTGCCATAGCAGTCTTCAAGCGTGTCAAGCCTTGCCCGGACGGGGACAGCTCCGTACAAAACGGGGGCGCCGGGATTGGCAAACTGGGCCAGGGCAATTCCGGCCAGGATCTCGGCGTTGGTCTGGATGGTTATCCCCTCTTCCTGAATCGGCGCCGTTACCCCGCCCTGGGGGGACGTTGATATGACCATGGGGATCTTTTCCCGGGCTATGGCGAGCACTTTTTCGGAACTGTCCGAAACCATGAAAAGGGGGCTCCTGACAGGGCATACGATAAAAGAGAAGGGCAGATAGGGCTGCTCCTCGGCGATGATCCTGGCCAGGGAAATTACCGCAGGCAGGGCCTCCAGCTCGCTGAGTCCGCCCTGCACATGCTTTGTCGTATGGCACAGAGAAGTGAAAAAAACATTTACGTCCTTGTTGGCCTTGTTTATCTCCGGGTCCTGGATATTGACGTTCCGGATAAAAAAATCCGCATGTTCCAGCTGCTCCACGAGGCGAGCCGCATCGGCCAGTGCGGCCAGAGACCCCGGTTCTTCCTGGTACACAGGGTGGTGCAAGACCCTGTCTGCGTCAGCCGTACTGACAAATTTATCCATCCGGGAACGTAAATAGATGTTCGCCTCCGCGCCGGTGCCAAAATAAACGTGGGGCAGGTCCGCCTGCAGGAGCAGCGTATGGCGGGGATCCCGGGCACCGAGGACAACTGTGGAGGGAACGCCAGAGAGGGCTTTCTGCAACAACCTTTCCGGGAAATATACTTTCCACATTTTTTGTTTGTCGTCTCCCGCCTCCTCAACTCTGCATCCCGCAGCATGGTAAACCCCGGCCGCTTTTGCTCCGGCGCAACAGAGACCCGTTTCCGCCAGCAGCTTCTTTGAGGCGCCGTCTATGGCCCGGGTCTGCTCCGGGGTTAAACGCTCTACAGGCCGGACAGGCAGGGCTTTTTTGTGCTGTATACCTGTTTTTTCCATTACCCCTGCTCTCCTTTCTCGAACAGCCCGCTCCTCACAGCTCTAGAGTACCTGCGGCAGAATTTGTCTTTTCCCGCCAGCAGGTTCCCCATGATAATGGCCCGTTGCACGCTTTTGGAGGTGGGATCGCAAATTACCGCAGAAAGGCCAAAGCAGATAGCTGTAGTAAGGAAGGCCCCGTTGATTAAAAAACGTTTCTTCAGACCGTGGGAAATATTGGTAAGGCCCATTGCTGTCCGGGCTTCCGGGAACAGCTCGCCGATCCCGCGTATGGTCTGTAAAGTTACCATAGCCTGGACGGCGTCAGTGGACAGCGGCATGACCAGGGGATCAAAATAAAGGAGATCGGCAGCCAGCCCCCTTTTTTCCGCTTCTTTAAAGATTGCCTCACAAATAGCCAGGCGCCTGGCAGCGTCAGGGGGAATGCCCTCTTTGTCCATGGCCAGAGCGATGAGGGGCACCCGGTGCCGGCAGGCCAGCTCCAGGATCGCCAGGGAGGCCTCATCAAGTTCACCGGTTATGGAATTAAGCATCCACGGCCTGCGCCCGTCTAGATGTTTAGCAGCATATTTGAGCACCTGCGGGCTTGCCGCATCCAGGGCCAGCTTCTTGCTTGTACACTCCAGGGCCAGATCGATAAGCCAGCAGAGATCTTCTTTTTCCTGCGCCAGCCCACCGGAACCGCTTCCTGCGTTGAGGTCGATATAATGCGCGCCCGCAGCATCCTGCATCATAATCTCCTCTTGGATTGCCTTTGCATCTTTCTGCTCAAGGGCAGCCCTGATCCGCTTTCTTGTGGCATTAACCCGTTCTCCGATGACAATCATAATTACTCCTTTCCACACTTCACCCCGGCAGGGAGATAGCTCTTCTCCTGCTCGCCCAGGATAGCCTTGACAATTTCATGGGCCCGCCGGGACGCCGTAGTAGCCCCCTCCGCAAGCCAAAGGGGACGTTGGTGGCGGTCGCTGAGCCCAGGTTGGTAATGTTCCGTACGCAGAAATTTCCTTGTATGCCTGCCGGTGATAAAGTTGCCGCCGGGGCCGGCTGCAATAATCTCCTCCAGACAGAGAGACTCAGCAGAAACGTTAATCCCTTTAATCGCCCGCTTTACCATGCCGATAATCTCATTATCAATTATCAACTTCTCTAAACTTACCGTACAGGCAAATTCCATCAGCCCGGCGGCATCATGGATAAAATCAGCACCGGACAAACCCACAAGCATATTCGTCAGGGCCGCCTCATAGCCGCATTGGGCGTCCAGCGTCTTGGAGTCGCTGATCCCGGCCGTACCATAGTAGGGAAGCCCGTAGTAACGGGCCAGCTGCGCCGCTGCGGCATTGATTAGGCCGCTTTCCACCGGGGCACCCAGGTAACGCATCGTGCGCATATCCATGACAGAAGCAACGCAACCGTAGATTACTGGAGTACCGGGATTAATTAGCTGCGCCAACATAATATGAATAAGGGAATCACAGTTCTGGACAACCAGCGTGCCGGCCAACGACATCGGTGCGGTGCCGCCGCATAAAGGCTCCACCGGTACAGCCAGCGGCAGGCCTTCTCTGGCGATTTTAATTAAAAACGACCCATACTTTTTGTCGAGGCGCAAAGGGCTGAGGCCGCAAGTGATAAAAGAAATAAAGGGCCGCCGGCGCAATGCCGCCTCCGAACCGGCAATATCTTCAGCCAGCCCGATTACTTCGTCTATCCCCCCGGCGGTGTAAACCCCGCCCATGACGTGCTTGTCCGTATAGGTAAGCCCCGCCCTAAACCGATGTATATCCACTTCTTCAACACTAAGGTCGTGGGGATAAGTAGGCAAAAGGCAGATATCTAGATGCTCCATGCGGTCAACGACCCTGATTACCCGCTCTAGGTCCTTTAAAGTGGCGGGCCTGCTTTCTTTCTGCCCGTAATCCAGGATATTTAATGCCGTGCCGCCGGTACCGAAATAAACTTCGCCTGATCCAAGGACACAGTCATGCTTTTCTTCCCTGCCATAGAGGGTTACCGTAGAAGGGACCAGGGAGAGCAATTCCCTGACAGTGTTTTCCTCTACTTTAATCAGCCGTTTGCCCTCATCAATGGTTTTAGCTACCTTTTTAAAAAAGGCAAAGGCCTCCGGCTCATAAACTTCGAACCCGGCTTCAGAGAGCACCTCCATGCTTGCCCGGTCAATCTGCAAAAGATCGTCCCGGTCCAGGGGTTTGTATCGAGGGACACGGCCACCTTCAACCGCCGCCTGCCGCTCCCCTTCCGGCACGGCTAACCCTTTATTTTTAATCCCTTTCACCTTTGCTTCATCCTTTCACTTTTTTTTGACCGCGGCCTTTCTCCCCCCTACAGTCTTTTTTCCCAAAGAAAGAGCTATAATATAGAACATATGTCCATAATATTAAAACAAAAAGGCGTCCGTTTATCCAAACGTATACATTATGCCTAAATGTAAAGTTTTGGGGATTTTAAGCGCCGGCTGTTACGGACAGCCGGTTGTCCTGTACGGGGATGGTCCGGTGGCTTTGCCAAGGGGTAAAATGAGGGGTAAGCACAGCGGTTGTTGTTTGCTCCGATAAACTGCCGTCCACTGCATGCTCCTGCCATAAGGCGACGTTGGAAATAGGTATTCATTTTTCGGGCCTGGCAGCAGGTCTTTCTTCTTCACTACCCTAGCCTGCTTTGAACCAGGCGCTCAACACCTCCCGGTCAATTAAATGTAGTTGGCCTCTATACATAAAAATATTCGACGTTAAAACTTAATTCCCTTTTTTTTACCAAAAAAAACCCGCGGGGAAAACCGCAGGCACCGGTGAAAAAACCTGCAGACCCGGCCCTGAGGTATTAATTGTTAATTTAATCCAGGCATACGGCAGTTTCGTCCAGGCAGAGGGAGAGCCTTTTTTTCTTCTCCATTTCTTCCTCGCTGAGGATAATCCTGGCATCCACGATGGTCAGCCCGTCCTCGTGGACAATGACGGGGTTCAGATCCAGCTCATGGATCAAGGGGTAGGCCTCCACTAGTTCTGAGACTTTTACGATCAGCCGGACGATGGCCTCCTTGTCGCAGGGAGGGCGCCCCCTTACGCCGTCCAGGATCGCCGACGATTTGAGCTCGCCGAGCATGGAGGCGGCCACATTCCGGGAAACGGGGAGCACCCGGAAAGAAACGTCCTTTACCACCTCCACCAGGATCCCCCCCAGGCCAAACATGACGATGGGGCCGAACTGGTCGTCTATTTTGGTGCCGATAATCACCTCCACCCCTTCGCCGGACATGCGGGAGACGATACAGCCCTTGATTTCGGCATCAGGCATATATTCCCGGGCATTTTTGGTAATTTTCCTGAAGGCCTCCCGCACTTCCCGCTCGTTTTTCAACCTCAACATTACCCCTCCCGCATCGGACTTGTGCAAGATCTGGGGCGACACGATCTTCATAGCCACTTCATAACCGATTTCGGCGGCAATTTTGACCGCTTCCTCCTCGTTGACGGCCAGCCGGTCCAAGGAGACGGGCGCGCCCTGCAGCCTCAGGAGCTCTTTGGCCTCATGTTCCAGCAGGGCCTTCCTGCCCTCGGCAAGGGCATTGTCAATAATCTGCTGGCCCCGGGGAAGGGCATTGGCACCCCAGTTGAACTGGAAATTTCCTTCCCGGTGCTCCCTTAGCATATAAGCACCATAAAGGGAGAGGGCCTCCACGCATTTACAGGCGATCTCCAGGGAATCGTACACCGGGATATTGTAGTAACGCAACAGGTCCAGGGAATGGGGCCGAGCGAAATTGTAGAGGCTGTGCAGCACAATGGGTTTACGGGTCTTGCGCACCAGTTTGCCCATGCGATGGGCCGCGTCCTCTTCCATGAAGGCCAGTTTTTTGGCAAAGCGGATGCCGTAACCTCCAAACAAGCCCACGACCAGCAGCCCGTGGATATTTTTGTCGTTGAGGAGTATCTCGGCACAATCGGCAAAGATGGCCGGGTTCTGGTCGGTGCCCCCCGCCACGTCGATGGGATTGGCTAAAGAGGCGTTGTCGGGGAGGATGGCCGCAAGCTTTTCCCTAGTTTCATTTTCCAGTTCAGGGATCTTGATGCCTAGCTCGGTGAGGTAATCCGCAGCGATAGTGGCATGGCCGCCTCCATCGGCAAGGATAGCGATGGCTTTTTCTTGCATCAGGGGGAGGGAAGCCAGGGACTCGGCAATGGGAAACATCTCGTCCGAATGTTCCACGGTAATGATGCCCGCCCTTTTAAAGGCGCTGCTGGCCACCTCCGAGATACCGGCCAGCGCCCCCGTATGGGAGCCGGCAGATTTGCTGCCCTTGGCGGACCTGCCGCTTTTAAAAAGGACGATAGGTTTTACCCGCGTGGTCCTGCTTGCCTGCTGCAGAAACTTGCGCCCCTCCCTCAGTCCTTCCACGTACATGAGGATCACCCGTGTGCCCGGGTCTGCGGTGAAGTACTCCAGGTACTCATGGAATCTTATATCCGCCTCATTGCCCACGCCCACATAATAATTAAAGCCCATCTGGCTTTTGAGACCGGCTTCGGTGATCAGCGTCAGGGCAATGTTACCGCTCTGCGTTAAAAGGGCAATAGAGCCCTGGGGGACATTTTTCAAGCCCACCAGGTTAAGGCCTTTATGCACATTGATCATCCCCGATGTATTGGGGCCAATGATGCGGATATGGTTATCCCTAGCTACCTGGACGACCTCTTCCTCGAAACGCCTCCCCTCTTCTCCCAGCTCACCAAAGCCTCCCGCAATGACAACGGCACCCGCCACGCCCTTTTCGCCTAGCTCCTTGAGGATGCCTTTCAGCGTCCGGGCAGGGGTTGTAATCAGGGCCAGGTCGACCTCATCGGGGATCTCCAGTACCGATCTGTAACACTTCAGGCCGAGAATAGACTTTTCCTTCGGATTTACCGGATAGATGCGCCCTTCGTATTTTTCCTCCTGGAGAGTCTTAATAGCCTGGTAGCCCCGTTTCGTCTCGTCCTTGGAGGCCCCGATAATCGCTACGGACTCCGCTTTAAAGATCCTGTCGAAGCTCATCCTATCTCCCCCTAAAAACGGGATTTCTCTTCTGGGCAAAGGACTCCACGCCTTCCTGCCAGTCTTCTGTATCCATACAAGCCAGGATGGCGTCTGTTTCCAGCTGCAGCACCGTCTCCAGATCGAGCAAAAAGGAGCGCTGCAAGTGCTTTTTGGCCATGGCGATGGAGAGGGGGGCTTTGCGGGCAAGCTCGGCGGCAAAAGCCATGACCTTATCCATAAATATGGTTATAGGATAAGAAGCAAGGGCAAGGCCCAACTCCACCGCCGCTGCCCCGTCCAGGATCCGGCCCGTGTAGATAAGCTCTTTGGCCCTCATTAGGCCCACAGCACGGGGGAGGTGCAGCGTCACACCGCCGCCCACGAAAGTCCCCAGCCCCGTTTCGGGGAAAGCAATGCTGGCCTCCTCCGACATAAAGATAAAATCGCAGGCAAAAGCCAGCTCGGCGCCGGCACCGCGGGCAGGCCCGTTTACAGCAGCGATAACGGGCCGGGGATAATGGTACAAAAGGCGCGCCGCTTCATGGGCCTGCTCAATGTACTGCCTTTTCTGGGCATGGGTGCGCTCACCGGAGGAATGTTTTTTTAAATCGGCCCCGGCACAAAAAGCCTGCTTCTCTATACCGTCTTTGCTCCTCACCGAACCGGTGAGGACGACTACCCGCACTTCATCGCTTTGTCTGTATTTCTCTAGAAGATCCGTTATCTCCCCGTACATCTCTTCATTTACAGCATTCATTCTTTCCGGTCTGTTCAGCCTCAGAATCAGGACACCGCCGCTGATTTCGTACTTGATGGTAGAATAGTCCATACTCTCCTCCCCGGAAGATGAAGTTGATTGGCATATTAGAATAAACCCATTTCTCTGATTATATTGAATTACAGCAGCTAAGTCAAACGAAAAGCAGCGCTGAGTTACATAATCCTTTCTGTTTCCCCTTTTAAAATACCTTCCACATAACAGGACTGGCGCATCGGTCTGATTTTTCATAGTGTAGGCCCCTCCCACAAAGCCCCACACTATTGTCTCATAAGTGTCCAGTGTTATTTTAATCCAAGGCCGCCATTTCGTCTGCCCAGGCAAAATAGGCGCGCCAGAGAAACATCCCTTCTTCGGCAAAATTTATCATTAGTTCCTGCTGCTGGCTTTCTATAAGCTGATTAACCTCCACAGCCAGCCCCCTTGCCCTTTGCAAAATATCTATCAGGCCCCCGTAAGAGGGCACACCGTAGCCCCTTACTTTTCGGATCAGGCCATCTATTTTTTCCAGGTCAAAAGCGTAAAGCATAGCAGGATCAAACCTTGATAAATCATGGGTTGTATAGGCTACAAGCTGATCCAAGAGGACTAAGACCTCTATGACAACGCCGTCGGAAGCGAGCATAGCGTATTCCTTGAGTGACGGGGAGAGCTTGCCGGCATCAGCCACCGCTATATTCTCCACATTAATCCTCAGCGGGGTAGTGTAGCCAAAAAGGTCTGTCTTTTCCCCTACTTCCAGCACGCCGGTGACCGTTACCGGTTGTTCAGTGTATTTGATCGGCCTGCCAGGGGACGCCAAGGCAGGGATGGCGCTTATGGGCGTATTTGTGCCGGGAATACAGTACGGGCAGACTACAAGGGGCATATTCGTAAGGTAAACAAAACTGCCGTCAAGGGGCGACTGTATGGCCATAAATCCTGTGAGGGAAACTCTTTTCCCGTCAAGTTCCCGCACCCGCAAGGAAAGATTGTTATCCTCATCTACCAGTTCCCGGAAATGAAGGACAACCACCCCGGCCTGCTTCCCCGGCGAGCACCCCGCGGACAAAAGCACCAGCAGCAAAATAAGCTCTATAATAAAAACAAAAACAAAGGTCGTTTTTTTCATGCTCTCTCCTCCAATGGGTCGTGCCGGTAAACAGGGGCGATGGAAAGAAGGGCAGAGACAACAATAATGACAAAGACAACAAGCAAAATCAGGGCCTCGCCAGGATAACGCTGGGCGCTGTCCACTACCAAGCCAAAATTTACTGCCGTAAACCTGTTAATCAGCAAAAGGGCGAGGTAGCTCAAGAAAAATGATATAGCCATACTCACAGCAGCGAGGGAAACAGTTTGCGGGACAAAGAGGGAGATGATGGTTTTGCGCTTAAGGCCCACCAGGCGCATGACCAGTATGTCCTTTTTGCTGTCCTCAACAAAGAAGGCCGTGGTAACATAGATGACCATGGCTGCCATAAACATGATTACCGCCGCCAGGGCATACAAGATGTCACGGCCGAGGGTGAGATTGCCAAGCAGTTCCCTTAAAACAGAAGCCGGGTTAATGGCCTGAACCCCAGGGATCTCCTTGTAAGCAGCTACAAGGCGGGTGTGGGCGGCGAGGCTCTCTGTCCTGAGTAGAATGGAGACAAGATCCCCCTTTAGCTCTCTGTGATCGTGGTCGTGGCCGTGCTCACCGTGGTCGTGGCCGTGATCCTCGTGCCCAGGCTCGTGATCGCCGTGGTCGTGGTCAGCATGGACGATCCAGACAGACACTTTCAATAGCCGTAAAGATGACATTATCTGCTGCCGTCCTGGTTTTAGCTAGCACACCCACTACACGGTACTCAAAATCGTCTTGTATATGCCCATTTGCGGCAAAGCCATGGGCGCCTACAAATACGTCGCCGAGACGCAAAAGGCCTGCCCGGGCAATGTTGTAACCGATGACAGCTTCACCTGGCTGTGCAAAGAGCTGGCCTTCTTGCAGCTCATAGCGCTCCAGGTAAGTAGGAACGGTTCCGATAATACGCGCGGTGCGGTAGAAATCACCGGTGGCAAAGGGATAAATTTCTCTCACCTCCGGATTGTTCCGCAGTTTTTCATAGTGTTCATAAGAGATTGTACCCAGGGGGTTTTCCACAAAAAACACTGTCGCCAGGGCAAGCTGGAGCGGGCTTCCTTCAGGGCCAACAATAGTATCGTAAAAGCCTGCTGTGGCAATAACACCGTCCTGGACTTGGCTGGCCGTGTTATAGCTGACCAGGGCAATGGTAGCGCACAAGATGATGGCTATGGAGGCAAGGACTGCCCTGGTCAGTTTTGTCCTGAGGTTTTTCAGGGCGAAACGCAGCATCTTCAGCATGGCAGTCTCACCTCGCTTAACACGGAGATTTCCAGGGCCACGTCGAAATATTCCTTCATACTGTAATCATGGGAGACAGCAAGGACAAGAATATGGAGGCTGGCGGCGTAACTTGCGATTAGCGACATTATTTCTCCGGCCAGCCTGGGGTTCAGGTTGCCCGTAGGCTCATCGGCCAGCAGCACCGCAGGTTCTTTAATCAGGGCTCGAGCAACGGCCACCCTCTGTTTCTCGCCGCTGGAGAGGGTCATTACTTTTTTATGCTTTTTGGAGCTGAGGCCCAAGGTATTCCCTGTACTTATCCGTCAAGCCGCTGGCGGGAACCGTCTCCCCAAGCTGGTCCACTGCGGCCCGGGCAAAATCGTCGCGGGAAAAGAGCTGTTCCAGTTTCCGTTCATCATTGCGGGAGAGGTTCATTCCCTCCCCGTCGAAAAACCGCAAGCAGACGCTGTCTTTTGCTTCCGCCGGCACATAGAGGTAGATCCCCCCTAGGCCCCGTATAAGTCCACGGCAAAACGGGAGATGGCACAGGTATCTCTCCCAGTTCATATACTTCAAGCCCGGTAGAGATGAGGCCAAGCCTAACCGCATCTTTCAAGAAGCTGGCAGCTGCTGCCCCTGCATGGCCCACCACGACCCTTTTCCCTCGCCCCAGCATGGAACCAAAAGCCGCACCCAGGCTCGCCGCCGCTTCTACGCTGCATTCGCCGTTAAGCCTACCCTTGACGCCATCAAAGCCAAAAAGGAAGCGGCAGGCCCTGCTACCCCAAACAAGGTTGGAATGCAGCTTTATACCGCTTTCTACATGCTTGTAGGGCCAGACCTTAACTCCCGGCCTGACCACGCTTCCTGTACCGAGGATACTTTTATCTGCCATGACGGCGCCTTCATAAACTACGGCCCGTTCTTCCAGCTGCGCCTTTTGCCCCAGGATACCCCCTTTGAGGGCTGCCCCAGCAGCAATGTTGGCCCCATCCCAGACGATGTCCCTCTTTACCACAGCACCAGGGCCGATATGATTATGGGCGCCGATAACAGCATAGTCGCCCACCACAGCCCCGCTAGAGATGCGGGTACCGGCACCTATAAATATAGGGGGCAGCAGGCAGCGATTTTGATACCTACGACAAAAGCAGCCGCCCTACTTTGCAGGATGTTTTATACGGTTACATCAATCAAAAAGGGGCTATTGATGCGGATATTTTTTACCGGGCAGGCATTGCTCCGAGGGATTTTTCCAAGGTGGGAGATCCCCTTTACAAGCCGGATAAAAAAACAGTCCTGGCCCTGGCCCTGGGGTTGAATAAAATACAAGGAGGCAGGCTGCTCAGTGCGACCGGCTATGCCTTTTCCAACAGCGATACTTTTGACCTGGTTATCCAGTTTTGCATGGGAAAGGAAATCTACAGCATGGATAAAGTCAACCAGGCCCTCAACATCTTCGGGCTGGAGCCTCTTTTGAGAACCTAAAGAATTGAGAACCCCCAAAAAGCTTACCCCTGGTTGAGGCATTTAACATTGCAGGCCAGCATGGGCAGGCTTCCCAGTTTGCCTGCTACCAAGCTGAGGACGGTCTGCCAGAGGCCCAGGAGGGGGGAAAGATGCAGGGAGATGACCAGCCCGGCGCTCCATATCCCAGGAGATCAACAGTATAGGGAAGCCCGGCCACTTACCTGGTCTTTTCTCTGCCATAGGCCAGGAACCCCGCCGCCGAAGGAAACTAGACGCCAACAACAAAGCCTGAAAAAAGGCCATAAGGGGTAAACAGCGTAAAAAGCGGCCCTCCCAGGAAGCGCCTTGCCAGAAATTGCAAAAGAAGGATAAGAAAAAAATTGTGCAATGGTTCCTTCTCCACCGTGGCAGACTGCATAGCGGAATTGTATAGCTTCCTCTAATATTTTTACGGTTTAGGCATAACCCTACTCCCCTCCGGGACAACGCAAACTCTGATTCAGCAATTACCCCATTAATATTATTTCCTTCAGGGGCGTGTTTTTTGTCCTAAGCTTCTTTACCTTCCCTTACGTCTACCTGGTCGCAGGCTTTGCCCTAGCAGATAATTTTACATGTGGCAATCAAAACGTCCCCGTGCCACATGACAATGTCAGCCCGCTCAAGCTGTGCGGAGCTAGGACTTCCTGCTGGCGGGGCAGGCTTAAAAGGCGGACCGTTACTTTTTCCCCTGCTTCCAGGGCGGGGGTGCCAGCCGGCAGGCAGATTAGGGCATTGGCATCTCTAAAAGAACTGAGCACCCCTGACCGCTCCAGGCCAGCGCTGCGCACCGTAAAACCTTCTTTGCCCAGGGAGCAAATAGCACGCATAAAACGATTTTGAGATCCTGCTGCCGGGATACTGTGCTCCAGCAGCGCGCTAATTTCTGGGCGCTGCCAGTTTTTTAAAGATACCTTCGCCAAGAGGCACGGGCGTACCAGCTGTTCAAAGGAAACATATGCTGCCGCGGGATTTCCCGGCAGGCAGAAAAATAGCTTTTTATTTTTTACCGCCGCCAGGGCGGGGGTGCCCGGCTTCATAGCTACTCTCCAAAAAAGGATATGGGCACCGATTTTTTTTATGGCACCGGCAACAAGATCGTCATCGCCGACCGACACGCCCCCTGTGGAGATTACAAGGTCGCTCTGCTCCAGGGCTTTTTCCAGGCTACAGGCAAGGGCCTCTGTACTGTCCCCCACTATTCCAAAGGGGTTAGGGACCGCTGCACATTCGGAGATTAGGGCACAAAGCATGGGCGTGTTGCAATCGTATATTTGTCCGAAAGAAAGGCGTTCTCCACAAGGCTTTAGTTCAGAGCCCGTCGCTAATACAGCAACCCTAGGTTTTTTAAAGACGTCTACCCTTTGCAGGCCCAGGGAAGAAAAAATCCCTATATGGATCGCTTCGATCAAGGTCCCTTTTTCTACTACGGTAGTCCCCCGTCTTATATCCTCACCGGCAGAGGCTACATTAGCCTCGGGAGGTAAGGGGTTATGCAGGAAAAGCAGATTGCCGACACGTAAAACCTTTTCCTGAGGGACAACTGCGTCTGCCCCTCTGGGGAAAGGGTCCCCTGTAAGGATGCGTATGCACGTGCCGCTTTTGACATAAATACTCTTCCCTTTTGTTTTAGCTAAAACTGCGAGCGTTACCGGCTGTTCAGGAGAGGCAGCAAACGTATCTTCCGCCCGTACAGCATAGCCGTCTAGGGGCGAACGCTCAAAAGGGGGGACGTTCATTGGCGCTAAAACCGGTGCAGCGGTAACTCTGCCCAATGAGTCGGGCAAAAAAACCCTTTCTGCTTCAAGGGGAAATGCGTGTTCTAAAACCAGCGTCAGGGCATCTTTTAAGCTCACCATTTTGTTTTACCTCCTTTCCGTTTTTATATATAACAAAAAGGGTTATTTGCCTGGAAATAGGTTTCGTGCAAGGAGTTTCTTTTTCTGACAGGCAAGGCAAAGAGCTTCGTCTTTAAA
Organism: uncultured Bacillota bacterium; assembly: GCA_937973635.1. Taxonomy (GTDB): domain Bacteria; phylum Bacillota; class Dethiobacteria; order DTU022; family UBA8154; genus UBA8154. The sequence goes on from CALJJZ010000054.1 coordinate 31,176, forward strand.
GGAGAGCGAGGCCAGGCGTACTTTGCAGCTGCTGCAGTATATTGCTCCCCTGCTCTGCTTTAATTGAGGTTTTTTCCCTTGTACCCGCAAGACTGCCTTGGTTTTGCGCATGGCCTTTGCATGGCATAACATCGCACAGAGGCCGCAACCTTTACAACGCCAGGGGTAATGCCACAGTTCAAGGAGCCCATCTTTAACAACAAGCCTCCAGCCTTGCTGCGAGCAAAGGGACTGGCAGCGCCCGCAGCAGGTACAGGCCTCGCTCACATTCCAGGTAGGGAAGGTGAGGGGAGCGTTGTTTGAGCTTGCCGCCGCCAGCAGGTGCCTTCTGGAAGAGGAAGGGGCAGTTTGGTGGAGCGGCAAATATTTCCGCCACATTCTCTCCGAGAAAGATAAAAGTTGTTTTCCGGCACCATGCAGCATTTCCCTGCGTGTAGAAAGACCAGGAGTTTTCTCGCCTGTCTGTTTAAAGAGGAACTTTACAGGCAGCGCCCGGCCAAGCAGCCTTTCCCCCTCTTTTAAGGAAAGCCATAATTGTTGCAGGGCAAGGAGGCGATTACATTGGGAGCAGGAGGAAAGGTCCAGCGTAAAGGGGCGCTGCTGTCTTAAAAGGGTGATTGTGGCCAGCCACTCCCCGGAGAGCCCGCCCAGACAGGCGACTTTAAGCGTACTATCCCTAGAGATAGCGCAACTCAGAGTAAGATTGTCAACTAAAGGAGCTTCTTTAAGCAAAGTATGCCAGGGCCAGTGTTCCAGGGCCAGTGCCCCGGAAATGCAGGCAGCGGCACAGGTGCCACAGCCAGCACATCGCTCCCTGTCAAAACGGGGGAGGCGCCTCCATATTTTTACTGCCCCTGTAGGGCAAGATGCTACACACCTCTGGCAAAAGAGGGCAGAAGTGCGGCAATTAAGGCACAGCTCTTTAAGGACACGGGGCGCCTCCTTTGCTGCATTGAAGAAATTTTCTAGCAGATTGCCAAATAGCACTAGATCTCCTTCCTTACCCGCCTAGCAGCCTTCTTAAGGGTAATTTGCGCCCTTTCATTCATTTAGCCTTTGCCAATGTGACTTTACTGCCTCTACCATTATTCTGGCCATGGCAGGGTAAAAAACAAGCGTTGCTTTTTGCTGGACCGCTTCCTGGAAGGCCCCTGCCCAAAGCAGGAGGTGGCTTGCTAAAAATTCCCTTTGCAGAGCTCTTACGGCTCCACCCAGGCTATTGTTACCCTGTGCTTGGGTTTTACTTTCCAGTTCATCTAACTCGGCCAAAAAACTCAGTTCCAGAGCAATATGGTCCGGCGGCTCTTTGAACCAGCTGTCAACTACAAAGCCGGCTTTTTTGTACAAGCGCGCCACCGCCATGGTTGTTTCCCCCATAGCCCTTCTTTCTTCTCGAAAACAGGACTCATAAGGGGGCACCAGCAAAGAAAAGGGGCCTAGGAAAAGGCGGCTGTACTCAATCTCCAGTTCTTTTAAGCTCAGGCTTCCTCCGGCATAAAGTTCCTCCAACGCCTGCAGGGGAGCAGCCACGTCCAGCTCAAGGCAGGAGGTGAGCCCCTTAAACGCCTGCAAGTACTCCGCGGTAATTAACTCCTCATCCGGCCGGTAAAGGGCCAGGGCTAAAGACCTGTAAAGATCACTTCTGGCTTCAAGAAGGGTTGGAACCATTTTAATCTCCTTTTTCTTTCATCTTTTTGACTAAACTAAAGCATTGTCTTAGTCATTTTATGGGTTGTACTGGCGAATATAGTAAACTTTTGGTTCCGTGCCCAGCTCTTCCCCGAGGCGAAAATGGGGGTATTTCCTCAGGAGCTGAGACACTTTGCTGTTTGCATCGTCTAAGTCTCCAAAAAAGCGTGCTGCCGACGGACATACTTCATTACAATATGGCTCCAGGCCATGGGACAGGCGATGGTCACACAAGGAGCATTTCTCCACCTTGTTTTTAGGCCTTATGCCCGGGTAAGTGGTATCCCGGTCAGGGTTGTAATAGGGCAAAACTTTCCCCTTAACCCTTTCCGTTACTTCGCGGGGCGAAGCAGTAAGATTACGGATCAGGGGCTGATCGTCTCTCCAAAATTTATGGGGCTCCTCTTCGTTGTAGAAAATTGCGCCATAGGGACAGGCTTCTTCGCAGAGGCGGCAACCAATGCAAAGGTCCACATCATGTAACGTCAAGCCGTTTGCCGCCTTAAACATCGCCTTGGGGTTAACGGGGCAGACTTCCACGCAGGGAGCATTTGCACAGTGGTTGCACATCGTGGGGATAAAGGTATATTTTACCTCAGGAAACACACCGGTAGTCTGGTGGATGTGATCGCACCAGAAGATGCCCTCAGGGACATTGTTTTCAATTTTACAACCCAGGGCACAAGAGCCGCAACCGGTACAGCGATGCAGATCAATGACCACAGCATAATTTGCCAATATAACCACCTCCAGCTTAAATCGTTTCGATGCGAACCCTGGTCAGGGCATAAAAAGCACTGCTGCCGCTCAGCCTTTCATAGTCAGCGGGCAGAACATCGTTGTTGTTGCCGCCGCGGGGTATCCGCTGGTGAAAATTCAAAGCCGCGATGCGCCCATAGGCCCAGTGGCCCTGGCCGAAAGTTTTGGAAACAGTCCCGGGGGGAACCCCTTCCCATAGTTTTAGCGTACATTCCAGCGCGCCTGTAGGAGAAATCAGCCTGACCCTTTCACCCCCTGCAAGTCCCAATTTTGCAGCGTCCCGGGGGTTGATTTTAGCTACATCGTCCCATCTTTCGTCTCCAGGGTCCGTGTCTTTAAATTCGTAGTACCAATTGCAGTTGGCAGAACGCCCTTCCCGGTTCATCCTCGATTTATAGTCCACCAGGACAAGGGGGTATTCCTCTTCTTCACCCCAAATATAGGGGGGCTCATAGTGGGGAACAAAGGCTTTTTCCCCTGTGGCAAGGTATTTGCATATTGCCAGAATATCGTCCACCGTGGTGTTATGGTTGGCAGCATGGGCCTCCAGCGCTTTTTGGAGCGTAAGGCTGTAAAATTCAAATTTGCCTGAGGCCGTGCCGAAGTCATCCCATTTAGTTTTAAAGGTGTATTTTGGAGAATTCCATACCCCGGCAGCCTTGAAATCCTCCCAGCCGTTAAAGCGATCACCGCGGACATACTCTGCGGGATCCCAGATGGGTTGCAGGCGGTATTTACAGGCAAACTCGGCCAGTTCCAGGCCCGTTTGCGGTTCGGCTCCCGTTTCCGGGTCTTTAATGCTTTTGCAGTAATCCAGCAGGTTGGTAAAGCCTTTGGCTGCTAGCTTTTCTGCAATCAGCCAGACAACCTCCGTTTCCGGGTCTTTGCAGTCCCAGACCGGCTCTATTAAAGGGCGGGCCAGCCAACAATGGGTATAGCCGTTGCCTTTCTGGTTCAAATACCCCCACTGTTCAAACATGTGGTGCGTAGAAGGAAGTACCAGATCAGCAAACATGGACATCTCCGAAGCGTGAGTTACAGCATGGACAAAAAAGGGTACTTTGGCCATGGCCTTGTCCCAGCGTTCAGGTTCAGGGCAGGAAAAATTAAAGTTATTCCAGTAAGCAAAGACAACTTTAACATCGTAAGGATCTTCCGCCAAAATGGCGTCTGCCACCCGGTTTGTGACTACCCCGCTGCCGGGGTTAGCGTTTGCCAGGGCCGGAAACTCTTTATAACCCCGCTGGTCAATCTTTTTATGTTTGCGGCCGGCGCTCGTGATCTCGTCCAGGTAATCGTCAACGGCAGGGAAAGATTTACTGGGCACGCTTGCCCCCCTAATCGTTCCCCCTGTATTATCTGCTGAACCCAAAAGGCCGTTTAAGGCGTGCACAGCCATGGCCGTGTATGCACCTCTAACCTGCATGGCCGGGCCGCCCCCCAGCCAAACAATGACATGGGGCGCCATTTCTCCCATACGCCTGGCTACAAGCCTGATTTTATTTGCAGCAATGCCGGTCCTTTCTGCGGCCCATTCTGGCGTACAATCTTTGAGCTCCAGGTTCCACCAAGCAATAAGGCCGTAGGTATAATTTTCCTCAAATAAACCCTCAGGCACCGTCTCTCCTGCGGCAAAGCGATTGACTCCGTCGCTAAAATCACCCACAAATTCACGGGACCACAGCCCGTCTACCAGGATAACATGAGCCAAAGCCAAGGCCAGGGCCGCGTCCTCACCGGGTTTTACCGGCAACCAGTGGTTCGCTTTGCTCGCTGTAGCGGAAAGGCGGGGATCAACTACAGCTACTTCAGCCCTCTCCAGCAGATCTCCCCAGGCATTGAGGTAGTGGGAAACCTGCCGGTTGGAGGAGAGGGGATCGCACCCCCATACCAGCACATACTTGGTGTTTTCCACGTCATAATCCCGGTAATCCCAATAGCCCTCCGTATACATGGAGCCAAATTTTTCTGCCTCGGCGCAGATAGAGCTATGGGAAATATTGTTGGGGCTGCCTAAAATAGCAGGCATACGCCCGTAGAGGAGCTGATTTAACTGGGTATAACGCCCGCGCATAAGCACGAATTTATGTGTTTCTTTGTGCTCCCGCAATTCCATCAGTTTTTCGGCGATCATCTCTGCCGCCTCGTCCCAGCTTATAGGGACAAACCCTGGGTCTTCATGCCGCCCTTTGCGGGGATTTGTCCTTTTCATGGGAACCTTTACGCGGTCTGGATCATAAACCTGTTGCAAGGCGAGGTGAGTTTTAGGGCAGCTGTTCCCCCGGTGCACCAGGGAACGGGCGTTGCTCCTTATTTTAATAGCCCTCCCCTCAACAACATAAACCTCCTTGGCGCACCAGGAGACGCAGCCAGCACAACCAGACGGTATCCACTCCCCCTGAGCAAGGGGGCGCACAGCCTCTTTTGTTATAACATCTGTAACATCGCCCTCTGTCTCCTCCGGGGTACGGGGGGAACAACCGGAAGAGAGCACGGCTGCAGCCAATGCTGCTCCCGTCATCTTTAAAAAAGTCCTGCGTTTTAAACCCCTTTTCTCCTTTTCTGCCAATTTATTATACCTCCATCGCTGTTTCTATGCTCTTTTGTCTTTCCACCATTAAACTGCTGCCCATATCAAGTGCAGCAAAAAAAACAGCGCATTTAATAAATGTCCTGCCTTTTTGTTTTTTATGTTTTTTTTAAAAAAAACTCTTTCTCCCAGCATCAGCAAATATTGACATCGTTTAGAAAGCCAGAGATTTGCAAGACAATTTGCCAGGTACATTTGGTCAACTCTTTACATCCTTTGGCCACAATTTAGCTCCTGCATAAATTATTACACACAAAACTCACACCTCAAGTACATGCAAAGCACTACCAGAAATAACATATAAGTAATAGGAATAGTAATAATAGTAGTATCAGTATACAAAAAAGCGGTTCTTACTGTCAAGATAAAATTAGCAATTGAAGGTCCTGCGGGGGGCGGGAAAAAAGGGGCGATCTTTCGCTTTGTTAGTGTAAAATTACTGTAGGCTTTTAAGAAGGGATTTCCTATCTTAGAAGAGAAGAGGAACCTCACATTCACCACG
>CALJJZ010000055.1 GCA_937973635.1 uncultured Bacillota bacterium
TTTCCACTAGACGAACTACTTCCATGAGGAACCTCTGCCTCCTTTTAGGGGGTATTCATTCGTGGTGAATGTGAGGTTCCTCTTCTCTTCTAAGATAGGAAATCCCTTCTTAAAAGCCTACAGTAATTTTACACTAACCAACAGATCATCAAGCAGCTCATATCCTCGATCATTAAAGACATAAGTCTGTTCATTGCCTTCGGCCTTAACAGTAATCAGGCCCACAACCTGCCCGGCCTTCTTTCTAAATGTCATTGGCAACGCACCATAAAATTCCGTGCCGTAGGATTCTTGAATAAAGTCCTGTTTGTTGAGGTGAATTGTGCGGATGAAATTAAGAATATTGATTTTAACCTGATCTTCAATACTTAAATCTCCAGCTTTGATCATTCTTTTTAGCTCTAATTCCGAATATTTCATATCCTAATCCCCCATACTGATATGTTTTCTTACTTCCGATACTTGTCCTCAATGATTTTATACCTGTCGTGATCAATTTTATCCCATTCTGTTTTCTTATAAGCGATGGCCTTCAGCAATTCGTTAATCCATGCCGGATCATATTCATTAAAGCCCTGTACGTCCGCCCATGCCTTCATTTCTTCGTGTTCCGGATGCTTTTCATCCCGGTAAGCTTCTAAAAAATCATAAAACCCTGGGATTCCGCCTACATCTTCCGGCGGAGCTGTCTCCGCTCCGTCAAGGAGTCTGGGGTAACCGAAGTAATAATCATACACGATATCTTCCAGCATGATGATAAGCTCCCAACCATCCCCAAAATCATAACGGTAAAGAATCTCTTTATGTTTCTCCAGGTAATCATCAATCTTCAACCCGGTGGGTTTACGCACCACCGTTTGAAGTCTTTCCTGATAGGCTTTTTCAAACCCGGCCTGACCCGGAGGCATTGTCTTTAGCCTTTCCTCATATGCTTTTCTGTTCTTTTTGAAATGGAGATGCTCCTGGTAAGCTTCCTCGTCATTGGTTACCCTGATATTTTCCTCTTTTAGGTCAAACTCATAGAGATGATAATCCCCGGAAGGGTAGCCGCTTTGAAAGTTTGTAACCGTCTGGATTACATCATGGAGCCGGTTAAATGTGGCGCCTGCAGGCATGATGACCCTGCGCCAGATAAGAGGTTCTGAGTATTTAAGTTCGATTTTGATAATATATGCCTTCATGATTTGATCTCCTTGCTATCTTTTGCTATTCCAGGTTTATCTCGTCCTTCCTTAAAGTATGGGCTTAAATTCATAAACAGCTCCCCCATTCCCTCAAATCCTCTTTCGAAAAGGTAATCTAGCAGTTCTTCCTGTCTAGCCTGTCCAAGGCTTAGCCTGTATAATGAGAGAATCTTGATCAGGCGCTCATAGCGAGCGCTGTCTCTGCTCATGGGGTACAGTGGAACAACCCGCTGGATTTTGTAGGGCTGCGGTCCATTCTCCTGCTCTGGCAAACACCAGAAAGGAACAAGGTCGCTGGTCTCACTGTTGCTTTCTCGTTTTTGGGCCTGGTTAAACATTTCCTGCCATATGTCCGCTTGGAAGAACATTTTTCCATATTTATGGGCGATGTTTTGTCGGATAGCATGGCATTTATAACGGTTGATACGCCCTTCCCGCTGCTCCAGATCAATGGGGTTCCCTGGCAGGTTCCAATGAACAATATTACGACAATAGTAATGAAAATCCAGCCCTTCTTGCCCTATAGAGGTGGTGGCCAGGACAAAAGGTCGGAAAGGGGAATTAAAACTTAACCGGATATTGTCTTTTCGCTGGACGCTTTTACCTTCACTTTTGGTGTCATAAAACCCGACGGCATAATTGGAACGCATGCGCATATAGCGCTCTTTACGGCTTAATTTTTTAGGATCCTTAATATTATCGCTGAAATGCTGGTAGGTATCCACACTGTAACTGGCTGTATGGGTCTTCAGTGTCCGGATCATATCTTTAACCAGCACACCATTTCGCCCTTTACGATCCCATTGACTTAAATCGTATCCCTCTAACAACATATGGGCATATTCATCCAGAACAGCTTGCAAATTTCCGTCCATACAATACCGCAGGATACTCTTCCAATGAACCCCCTCTCCCGCCTTGCCATATGATAAATCCACAATGGCAATGCCCTCTTGAGTATTAAAACGGTCCACTATGGTTTTTGCCAGCTGCAATGCCAGATCCACTGAGCCTGGGGTATCTGGATCCAGCATTCTCAGGGCACACACTGCCGGGGAAGCAATAGTCATATTTACAAGGACATCTTCGAGGTCCCGGGGCATCCGACCCAGGTTCAGCAAACCCGGTTCGTTATGCAGTCTTTTCAGTTGTTGCAGATGTTTGGAAATAGCACCTTTATCGTCCTCATCTTTATCCACCCCGTCCAAATCCTCTGTTAAGTCTCGCAATACGGGTTTTTGAAACCATGCCTCCATTGCCGGATGCTTTTGGTCCATCAGCAGCAGTGCCATGTAATACCACCGTTCGTCCCGCCGCTGATCTCCCCGCTGTACACGAAGCTTCATCTGCTCCAGCTGCTCTTTAATTTTTTGACGAATTTCTGCGCGAATCTGTCGCAGGTTTAAGCCGCGATTCATTCCACCTATGGGGTCATAAAGAGAAGCCAGGGTCGCAGAAGGATACAACAGACACAAATGATTCATATTCTCCGGTTCGTTGTTCTTCAGGGCAAATTTTATCCTGGGTGCCGGAAAACGATTTTTAGCAAAATAGCTGCGGTTTTTATGTTCAGTTTTTGGCGTTTTGCGAATTAGCTCACCGACAGTCAAACGTTCTGCTTCATAGGACAGTAAGGCGGCGATGGCCCGGGGAACCATTTCCCATGCCGAAAATACCAGTGTCTTGGAAAAACCTTCTTGATTTTTAAACGGTCCCCCCAGTGGATAATATGGGCGTGCGGGCGGTACCCACAGCAGTTTTTCTGCCTGAGGCGGCAGTGCCACTTCCCGCAGCTTATTATAGCGGGCATGGTTCACCTTTAAGTCCTTGTATGCGGCAACCTTCTTGCGGTTTACCCACAGCCTCTGGCTTTTCAAAAGCGGCAGCTTCTCCGGCTCTAAGTTCAGTCTGTCCTGGAGCTTTTGTTTCAGCTTGTAGTGCTGCATAAACGACATGATGAAGGGGACAGACTTAATGTATTCTACCGAAACCGACCCGCTTAACCCTACCCCTGAAAGCGCTCTGTCCATCTCCACAAAGGAGAGAATATCGTCTTCCTGTATTTTTAGCGACCCATTTCTGGTTTCTACATCAATTAAGTCTGATGCCCCTGGCACCTTCATGCGCTCCGTCCGGCAAA
>CALJJZ010000056.1 GCA_937973635.1 uncultured Bacillota bacterium
AATACCTTTAGGTTCAGCTGATCAGGCCACCAATCCTTAGTAGGCCTGCTCCCGCTTGTATGAATTCGGCTCCCTGTCATGGACTGCTCAGGGCCATTATCTTTCATGATATACCTCCTCGTATAATTTGATTGGAAAATAAATCTTGTCACGGGGTGTTGCCCCTGATTACAATCAACTTAGGTTGGTCAGGGTTCCTCTTTTACCTCCTGCAGCAACGACTGCTTTGCAAAGAGTGAGTCCCTGAGCTTAACGGTTAGTTCTGACGCGTGGGCTGAGCGCTTTAGGGTTGTTACCTTCAGGGTTCAGCAGGCCTGAAGTGCACCCGTAACTTCCTTAAAGAAGCTCTGATCGTTCAGCGAGGTTGTTGACCCGTTAAGTTTCAGGGGCACGCCCTAATTTGGCCAACCAGGGGAGGTGAACCCCGTGATCTTAAAGCTTTATGCGGGCATTGACATCAGCGCTGCCCATGCTACGCTTTGCTGCCTCGATTCCGCTGGAGAGCAGCTTCAGCCCAGCCAGAGCTTTGAGAACAACTTAAGCGGTGCAGCCCAGATCATCGTGGATGTGCTCGTTAATTTTGGTGCTAAAGAGATCCACGTCGGCCTGGAATCCACCTCCGTCTACGGTGCCCACTTAAGAGATTTTCTCTTGACTAGCCCTTTGCTCCAGGATAGATGCTTTGTCTACGAAATTAACCCTGCCCTGGTAAGCGGCTTTAAAACGCTCCTTCCCGAAAAAGCCTAAAACGGATCATGTGGATGCCTGGCTTATTGCCGAACGGGTACGCTTCGGGCACCTTCGGCCTTTCTCGGAAAAACGCTTGGCCACACAACTTCTGCTGCAGTTAACACGTTACCGCCTACACTTAATAAAACTTTTAACGATAGAGCAAAACCGGGCCTGTAACCTTATCTTCCTTAAATTTTCCAACTACATGAAGGACAGCCCTTTTAGTAATTCATTTGGAAAAGCATCCCTGGCAGTACTGGGCAATCTTTTCCCCGATGATCTGGTCAACATGGATCTGGAACAGCTCGTTTCGTTCATTACTCAAAACGGGAACAACCGCTTGCATGAGCCGGAAAACATGGCTAAAGAATTAAAAACAATCGCCAGAAATGCCTACCGTTTAAATCCAAAGATGAAAGACTCCGTCCATGTTACTCTGGCTATGACTATCCAAAATATCGAGTATTTCAAAAATCAGATTAAACGGCTGGACAAGCTCATCGCCCGGGAACTCAAGGCCATTCCACAAACACTTGACACCATACCGGGCATCGCCCCTGTCTTTGCCGCCGGAATCGTCGCAGAAATCGGCGATATCTCCCGCTTCGATAACGAGGCCGCCCTGGCCCAATATGCAGGGCTAACCTCGTCCAGATACCAATCAGGCAACTTCGAGGCGGAAGAAAGACGCCTAACCAAAGCTGGTAACCGCTATCTGCGTTATTACTTGGTAGAAGCCGCTAACTCATTGCGGGTGCACAATGAGGAGTATAAGGCTTACTACTACTCCAAGTATAATGAGGTCAACAAGCATCAGCATAAACGGGCCCTAGTGCTTACTGCCCGCAAATTTGTCCGCCTGGTCTTTGCCCTGCTGAGTAAAGGCCAAATTTACCAAAAACAGGAGGTGAAGATGTAAATCTTTTACATATACCTATTTCCAGTTGTTTCCAGTAGCAACTGTAGGTATTTTATTGCCTTTTTGCACTCCTGCTTTTACATTTTCCAGTTTTCACCCCTTGACATTTTACCGTGGGCTCTAAAATTAATTTGTTATCCACATTACGGGATGATAATTACCTCCAGCCAATTTACTTGTTTATCACCAACCTTCCCCTTCATTTTTAAAATTCTGCCTGATGGCGAAAAAATATTTAACCCGGCGGTTAATTAAAATTATTTATTAATATACATTATTGTTCTACTAAAGTCAACAAATAAATTGAAAATTTGAATTTGGGGACACAATGAAAATTATAACTCTATATGGCAAAGATAGCCAGAGCTGCTGTTCCTTCCAGAGAACCCGGAGATAGCCCTTTACATCCAAGAAATTATATCCTTCTCCAACCTAAATGTATTGTTATCTAAAAAGTACTACTTTAAAGTCATATCTTGCGCCTAGGGAATACCCGCAAAAATATTCCGGCCTTCTTTCGATGAAAATGGGGAGTCAACTTTCATTGTAAAGCAATAACGCTATCCACAATATTGTTGCGTCAGCGTAACATTTCGGTTATGCTTAGAATAGTTTTATGACCTTAAGGGCAGTACAGAGGAGGAGAAGAAGCAGTTGAGGTTTTGGGGAGAGGTTAAAAGCCGGGCGGCAACAAAAGAAAGAAAAGGGAAAGGAGTGACCCCGAAACTATGACCGACCGAGAATTATTAGAGCTTATTGCAAGCCAGGTATCCAATCTCACAACCCAGGTAGACGGCCTCACAACCCAGGTAAACGGCCTCACAAAAGACATGAATGAAGTTAAAGCAACAATGGCCACAAAACAGGAACTGGCCGAAATAAAAAACAATCTCGCAGAAGTAAAAGCAGAAACCCATTCCATTAAATCTATTGTCCTCAAAATTGAAAACGACCACGGTCAGAAACTTGGTGCACTATTCGACGGATATAAGTTAAACTCAGAAAAACTTGACCGCATTGAAGCTGAAGTTACCAAGCACGAAGAGTTTATCTTGAAAAGGCTAAGGTAGAGGCGCAAAAATACGCCTCTACATGGCTAAAAAAGTAAATAACCTCCTTCACACAAGGCACCCTTTTTTGTCTAATTCCTGGAAAGTTTTTGCCAGCCTTTGCTAGTCCTGGAAGGTAAAGCTATTTTCTGTGTAACTGGTATAGGATGCCGTGGTGCTTACGGGTTGGTAAGGGGGGTTTTATTCAGATAAAGGACACGTGCTGCACGCTGAACTTTGGTTAACCGGACAAACAACTGCGCTTCTCTGTCATAATTACGCACTTTGTCGTAGTGCAACTTGCTCAGTTTACAGGATTCATGCTTTTTTAACTCTTTAATTAAATCCTCAAGGTTGTCCCGGATGCATAAATATAGATTAACCAGCTCGCTGTTATGGTCATTCAGGTATGCCTTTGTAATACGCCCCGTGTTATAAAGATGAAAAAAAAGGGCACATCCACCCCCAAAGGGCTCATGATAAACTTTAAATGAACCAGGGAATAAAGGGCTGTATGCATTCAGCAATTGTTCCCCCAGCCCATTTGACTACCGGGCCGGGAGCAATGCTGTTATCTTTTGCTAAACCGCCAAAATTTACGGTTAATTGATTAAAACGTTTTGCCCCAATTTTAACCCCCACGCTTATATGCCTAGAAGTCTAATTTTTATATTCTTTAATGGGGACATAATAAAAATATTTATAATTATGGAGCAAAACACTATGTGACGTGAGGGGAATTTCCGGAATAACAGCTCCGGCTTCCCTGGCATGAATGTATTATAAAAGGCACCGGTCAATAATTTTCATTGTGCCCCCTAAAAAAAAAGATACAGGAAGGGAAACCGCTTAATGGTTATTTTACGTCATTTCTAGTAAGTATGTATTTTGTCCTGGAGGGTATTTCAGTGCGGCAAAAATTTAAACTTAGCGCCCTTATTTTCTCTCTTTTTTTGCCCCTTATGGCGGGGGCTTGCGGCGGCGCTCCGGCGCAGCCGACACGGGAGGATGGACGGGCCGGGCCTGCCCCCGTTTCAGCGTTTCCCGCCCTCGGCCAATTCGCCCTTTATGAGGAGGCGGCGGCGGATTATTTCCCGGCAGTGGAAGCTTACGCGGTGGAGCCGGGACTGGCCAACGTAACAAACCGGGAGATGTTCCACTTTTCCTCCGAAGCGGAAAAATTGCTGGAGAAAAACGGTTTTGTGGTGGTGCCGGGCTATCACCGTGAATTCTTCATGCTCTATGAGATCAACCGCTACGCCGGCCCCTATCCCAGCTTTGTCACCACCGACTCCATGCTGCACAATTATCATCTATTTTTCAGCTATCTGCTGCAGATGACGGAAAAAGAGCAGCTGGCTCCCCGGCTGAAAGAGCTGACCGCATCCATGTTGGCGGCCAGCACAGCTCAGTATGAGGCCCTTAAGGGAACGGACTGGGAAAACGGGGCCAAAAGAAACATGGGCTTTTTCGCCGTAGCGGGCAAGCTGCTGGACTTGGGTCTGTCTGTCCCCGAGGAGGTAAAAGAGCTGGTCCAGGCGGAACTTGAGTTGATCAAGGCTGCTGCCGGGATCGAAGTTTCTCCGCTCATGAACATGGGGCAGGACCTTTCAGTTTTTGATGCCCTGAAGGAGGATTATACCCAGTATATCCCCCGGGGCCACTATGCTGATGAGCGGCTCTTGCAGGCCTATTTCAAGGCCATGATGTGGTACGGAAGAATGATTTTCCGCCTGCACAGCGAGGACGAGACCAGATCGGCCGTCTTGATTACTCTGGCCCTGGGCGAGGGTGAGAACGGCCAGCGCTGGGACAAAATTTATCAACCTACCACTTTCTTTGTGGGCCAAAGCGATGACCTGACCTATTTGCAATACGGGGAATTGCTGGAGGAACTTTACGGCAGCGGTGTGGGATCGGAGGAAGTGAGTGCCGGCGGGGAGAAATGGCAGGCTTTCCTGGAGGGAGCAGCAAAACTGGAGCCCCCGCAGATCAATTCCATTCCCATCTTTGACGGGGAACTTCAGCCTGACCGGGAGCGTGAAATTCTTGGTTTCCGCTTCATGGGGCAGCGCTTTACCCTGGATGCTGCCATTTTTCAGCGCTTGGTTTACCGCGAAGTAGAGGAAAACAGCCGCGGGAAAAGGAGGATACTGCCCCGGGCCCTGGATATTCCTGCGGCCATAGGCTCCCGGGAGGCTTATGCTCTCCTGGAGGCAGAGGGTGAAACGGATTACCGATATTATCCGGAAAACATGCAGAAGCTGAGGAAGTTTATTCACGGGCTGGAAAAGGAAACCTGGGTGCAGAACCTCTACTGGGGCTGGCTCTATGCACTCCAACCTCTATTGGAAGAAAAAGGTGAAGGCTATCCATCTTTCATGCAGAACAAAGCCTGGACGAGGAAAAACCTTAATACTTTTTTGGGCAGCTGGACCGAGCTCAAGCACGACACCATCCTCTATGCCAAGCAGGTTTACGCCGAGATGGGCGGCGGTATGGAAGGGGTTGATGACCGGGGTTACGTAGAACCAAACCCCCAATTATACGCCCGCCTGGCGGCGCTGGTGAAGATGACAAGGGAGGGGCTCTCTGCCCGGGAGATGCTCGGGGAACGGGACCGGGAGAGCCTGGAGCGGCTGGAGCAGCTGTCCCTTTTCCTGAAAGATATTTCAATAAAGCAGCTGACCAACGTTCCCCTCAGCGACGATGAATATGAGCTCATCCGGTCCTACGGCGGGCAGCTGGAACATATCTGGCTGGAAGCCCTGCGGGACAAAGAGGTGGACCACCGTTCCGCCATCTTTGACAATCCGGCGGCGCTGGTGGCCGATGTGGCCACCGACCCCCACGGCGGACAGGTGCTGCAGCAGGCCACGGGGCACATCTTTGATATTTATGTTGTGGTGCCCGTTGACGGTAGCCTCAGGATCGCCAAGGGGGGCGTCTTTTCCCACTACGAGTTCCCCTGGCCCATGCAAGACCGCCTCACCAACAGGAAATGGCATGCCCTGCTCGACGGGGGCGAGGCACCGCCGCTGGCTCCCTGGACCGGGAGTTTTATCGCCCCATGAAAGGGACAAGGCTAGCCGGAACTTGCCTGGCGTTAGCCCTGCTCCTGTGCCTCCTTCCTACTTTGCCCGGGCATGATCGGGACGGCGGGGCTGGAAACGCTGATTTTGAGAGTTTCAGGCAGGCCCGCCTGCTCCTGCCCCAAAAGGAGGGACTTTTCTGCCCGTTGGCGGCAGGTGATTTTTTGCTCGCTTACGGGGGGCGGTATTTGTGCCCCGGACCAAATCAGTTCCATGTATACAGGCTGGCCCAAAGCTACTCCTATGATCTGGACGGAGACGGCCGAGAAGAAAAATATACTTTGGCCGACGGCAGGCTGAAAGTGACCACCGCTTCCCGCCTGCTCTGGGAGTCTGCGCCCGACTGGTGGGTAGACTATTTCTTTATCGGCGACGCCAACAATGACAGCACCCCGGAGCTTAATCTTTCCGTCTGGAAAGAGGGGAGCTTCGGACCCCACCGGCCTTTTTGGCTGGCGGACGATGATAGAGAGGTGAAAAACCACCTTTTCATCTTCAAGCTGGAGGCAGGGGAGATACGGCCGGTGTGGCAGTCCTCCCGCCTGGATCGCCCCAATTACCGCACCGCCCTCCTCGATTACAACGGTGACGGTGCAAACGAGCTGGTGGCCCTGGAGGGATGCTACGATGACCGGGAAAAGCTACAACTCACCGTATGGAAATGGAACGGCTGGGGTTTTTCCCGAATAATAAAATAAAAATGGTTGTTTTAATAATTTGGGGACACAATAAAAATATTTATAATTAGTAGAGCAAAACACTGTGTAACGTGAGGAAATTTCCGGAATAACAGCTCCGGCTCCCCTGGCATGACTGTATTATAAAAGGCACCGGTCAATAATTTTCATTGTGTCCCCAAAATAATGTGGATTTAAATGGTGGAGGTGGCGGGAATCGAACCCGCGTCCGGAAGTAAAGCTACAGGAACCACTACGAGCGTAGCCCCGGTTTTGATGTCGCGTCCGGGCCTCTCCAGGGCGAGATGCCTCAGATGCCAGCCTCCTTGAGTTTCCCCTGCTGCCAGGGAGGCAGCCGGCAGGGCGGGTAGCCTGCTTTTATGACACCCGGGCCTTTTCCCGCAGGCAGGGAAAAGGGGAGCGCGCTGCTTTAATTAAGCAGCGAGAGCGTATTCTTGTTTGGCAATTATAGCCGTTCCATGTTTTTACCAGGCCATGGTCCTGGGCTCGCGTCTCCTGCCTCTTCAACCCCCCGTCGAAACCTTTCACCCCCATGTATTAGTATGGCCCTTTGGCACCTTGGCCATAACTTCTAAGTAAACTGCTTATTTATATTGCTGCCGCTCTTTGAAAGCCCGCTCCATCTCCCGCCTGGCGTCCCGCTCGGCGATATCCTGGCGCTTGTCATAGTCCCGTTTGCCCCGCACCAGAGCCAGCTCTACCTTGACCTTGCCCCGGCGCAGGTAGAGGCTGAGAGGCACCAAGGTCAGGCCTTTCTCCTGCACATAACCGCCCAGACGGTTGATCTCACGCCGGTGCATGAGCAGCTTGCGCGGGCGCAGGGGATCATGGTTAAAGCGGTTGCCGTGCTCATAGGGGCTGATATGCATATTATAAAGAAAGAGTTCTCCTTTTTCAACCCGGGCAAAGCTGTCTTTAAGGTTGACGCGGGCCTCCCGTACAGATTTGACCTCCGTGCCCTGCAGGGCAATACCGCTCTCAAAGGTTTCCACAATATGATAGAGGTGCCGGGCCTTGCGGTTTTTGGCTACAACTTTAACTCCTACCTCTTTTTCCTTTTTCCCTGTTTCCGGCACGGTTAACCCCCTTCAGCGATAATTAAACCCTACCAGGGTTCGTTCAAAGTAGGGTTGGCACGCTGACAGTGTCCAGAACTGTAAAAACTATATTCTGCTCTTACTCATCCCCGCTTCAAGTATAGCACGCTTTTCTTTCTGCCTCAAGGGGCAGTTTCTCTCCCCTCAATTTTTAGCTTGATCTTGGCCTGCCTTTACGCCGTCTCCGTCCCTGGTGCCTGCTTTTTTTGTTGGTATTTTTTTGGTCTATACTTTTTTTGGTTGTGTCTTTTTTAGCTGTTTTATCGGCATCTTTATTTTTTTTGTTTGCTCTCCCTGCTTTTTTTGTTCGCCGGCGCCCTTCCTCCTTTGCCGGTGGGGCATCCGCTGCTTCTACAGGCAAAAAGTGGATACTGCGCATCTCCCAGTCCACCCGGATCAAGCGGACCCGCACAGGATCGCCCAGGCGGTAGACCATGCCGCTACGCTGGCCGGTAAGAGTATAGCGCTTCTCGTCAAATATAAAGTAGTCCCCCTCCAGCCTGCTGAGATGCACCAGCCCCTCCACTGTGTTGGGCAGCTCCACGAAAAAGCCAAAAGAGGTGACGCCGCTAATCTGCCCCTCAAATTCCTCCCCTTCTTTACCGGCCATGAATTCTAGCTTTTTGAGCTCCTGGGAGGCCCGTTCCGCCTCCATGGCAAGGCGCTCCCGCTCCGAGGAGGTGCGGGCCACCCCGGGCAGCAGGCCAAGGAGGCGGCGTCTGGCGGCGGAGCTTATTTTTTTCCCCAGGGTCATACGCAGGATGCGGTGGACGACAAGATCGGGGTAGCGGCGTATGGGCGAGGTAAAATGGGTATAATCCTGGGTAGCCAGGCCGAAATGCCCCAGGGGCAGCTCACTGTAACGGGCCTGGGGCAGGGTACGCAGCATCACGTAGTTGATTATTTTCTCCGCCGCTGTCCCTTTTACTTCGCGTAAAATGCGCTGGTACTGCTGGGGTGAGATCTGGTGCAGGTCTCCTTTTAACTTGATGTCAAAAAGGGAAAGAAAATCCCGCAGCACATAGAGTTTGTCCAGCTCCGGCTGCTCATGTACGCGGAAGATAAAGGGAACTTTGAGGCGACAAAAGTGAGAGGCAATGACACCGTTGCAAAGCAGCATAAATTCTTCGATTATGGACTCGGAAACCCCTGCGCGGCGCACTTCAATATGGAGAGGTTTCCCCCGTTCGTCCAGGATAACTTTTGCTTCGGGAAAATTGAAGTCCAGCGCGCCCCGGGCAAGTCTTTTTTCTTTAAGGAGCCCGGCTAGGACAGCCATATCCTGAAAGATACGGATTAGCCCGGCATAACGGCGCTGCAGTGTGTCATCCCCTTCCAGGATAAGGCTCACCGTATCGTAGGTCATGCGTTCCGCCACAGTAATAAGGCTGGGCCCGTACTCGTAGCGCAGCAGTTCCCCGCCGGGATCCAGTTCCATGAAAACGCTGATGGCAAGGCGGGGTACGCCGGGGTTGAGACTGCAGAGAACGTTGGAAAGGCGGGGCGGGAGCATGGGGATGACCCGGTCCACCAGGTAAACGCTGGTACCGCGGCGCAGGGCTTCCCGGTCCAGGGCGCTGCCTTCCCGCACATACCAGCTCACATCGGCGATATGTACTCCCAGGCGGTAGCCGCCTGTCTCCGTCCGTTCCAGAGAGACGGCGTCGTCCAGGTCTTTGGCATCGGCGCCGTCTATGGTGACGATAGTCAGCTCCCGCAGGTCAAGGCGACCTTCGGTCTGGGCGCAGGCCACGATCTCCCTTTCGTCGAATTTTTCCGCTTCCTGCAGGACCTTCCCGGGAAAAGTATCGGGCAGCCCAAAATGTTTTATTATGGAAGTAATATCTACCCCCGGAGCGGCAGCAGGGCCGATTACCTCCACAATTTTCCCTTCAGGAAAGGGGTTAAGGGGGCTTTGCCGGCGCGTAATCTCCACCAGCACCTTATCCCCGGGAACGGCCCCCATGCTGTTTTTGGCTCCCTTGAGCATGATCTGCCGGGGCAAACGCCGATCGTCGGGGACGACGTACTCTCCCTGCCAGTCCCTTTCATATACCCCTACCAGCCTGTTGTTGAGGGAACTAAGAATGCGCACCACTTCGCCTTCCCGCCGCCCGTCACGCCCGGTATTGAGCAAGCGCACCACGACCCTGTCCCGGTGCAACGCCCCCTGCATTTTGTCGGGAGGGATAAACACATCTGCTTCTCCCGGCGCTTCGGGCAGGAGAAAAGCAAAACCCCGGTTATGGCCCTGCAGGCTGCCCACGAGCATACCGTTACCCCTTAAAGGGGCATAGCGGCCCTGCTCCGTTTTGCTGATAAAACCCTCTTCTTCCAGGCCGGCAAGGAGCCTGTACAGCGCGGCAATCTCTTTTTCTTCCTTAAGGCCGAGGGCCTGCCTGAGCAGATCGAAAGTCCGGGGACGGCAGTCGTCCTGCAGCAGAAAACTTAACACTTTTTTTCTATCCAGCACCATTTATCATCGACTCCTGAAATACCTTTTTGCTCCTTCATCTGGATTATACCCCAAAAAAGGAAAGAGCAAGCATATTTTTTACTGCCTGCTCTTTCCTTGCTCTTTTCTCCAAAAAACAGGTCTTTATGCTAGAAGAAGAGAGGGGCGAAAACCAGGGCTACGATGCTCATGAGCTTAATTAAAATGTTGATGGAAGGGCCGGCTGTATCTTTAAAGGGGTCGCCCACCGTATCTCCGACCACGGCAGCTTTATGCGTATCACTGCCTTTGCCCCCAAGCTGGCCGGTCTCGATCCACTTTTTGGCGTTATCCCAGGCGCCGCCGGAGTTGGCCATAAAGATGGCCATGAGCACGCCCGTAATCAGGGCACCGGCAAGGAGCCCGCCGAGGGCTTCTTTACCCAGCAGGAACCCTACGGCAAGGGGGACAATCACCGCAGAAAGGCCGGGGACAATCATCCGCTTCAGGGCCGCTGCCGTGCTGATGTCCACGCAGCGGGCATATTCCGGTTTGCCTGTCCCCTCCATAATGCCGGGGATCTCCCGGAACTGGCGGCGAATCTCCTCGATCAAATCATGGGCCGCTTCTCCCACCGCTTCCATCGTCTTGGAGGTGGCAAAAAAGATGACCACGCCGCCCAGGAAAAGGCCCACGATTACGTAAGGATCGGTAATGTTAATCATGGGCACCTCGGCTGCCTGGGTATAGGCGGTGAAAAGGGCCAGCGCCGTAAGGGCGGCCGAACCGATGGCAAAGCCTTTACCGATGGCGGCGGTGGTGTTGCCCACGGAGTCAAGCTCGTCCGTAATCTTGCGCACCGCCGGATCCAGCTTGGACATCTCGGCGATACCGCCGGCATTGTCGGCCACAGGCCCGTAGGCGTCCACAGAGACAGTGGTGCCGACAGTAGAAAGCATCCCCACAGCCGCGATGGCAATACCATAGACATCGGCTGAGAGGTAGGCGATAAGGATGGCCACCATGATGGTGATCAGGGGGAGGCTGGTACTCTTCATCCCCAGGGCCAGGCCGCTGATAATATTAGTGGCCGAACCCGTCTGGGAAGCCCGGGCCAGCTCCTGAGTGGGTTTAAAGTGATAGGAAGTATAATAGTCGGTAAGCTTGCCGATAATGACCCCAGCCAGCAGACCGGCAATTACGGCAATAAAGGGGCCAACTTGCTGCAGGACGTTCATGGTGAGGAAATAGGCGCCGATGATTACAATGAGCGCCGCCACCAAGGTAGAGCGCTCCAGAGCAGCGCCGAGACGCACCCCTTCTTTGGCGCGGACAAAGAAAAAGCCGATGATGGAGGCGATAATCCCAATGGAAGCAACAAGCAGGGGCAGAATAACCCAACCGATATTGGCATCTGCCCTGAAAAGGAGGATTCCCACCGTCATTGTAGCGATCATGGAGCCGACGTAAGATTCAAAGAGGTCGGCGCCCATACCGGCCACGTCGCCCACGTTGTCCCCCACGTTGTCGGCAATAACGCCGGCGTTACGGGGATCGTCCTCGGGGATACCGGCCTCCACCTTGCCCACAAGGTCCGAACCCACGTCCGCCGCCTTGGTATAGATACCCCCGCCAACACGGGCGAAAAGGGCGATGGAGCTCGCCCCCAGGGCATAACCGTTAACCACGGTGGGGTCGCCAAAAATTAAGTATAAGATGCCGAGGCCCAAAAGACCGATCCCCGCGACCATCATACCCATAACAGAACCGCTGGAAAAAGCCACGGTCAGGGCAGGGTTTACGCCCCGCCGCGCGGCGTTGGCGGTACGGACGTTAGCCAGGGTGGCGATCTTCATTCCGGCATATCCGGCTGTGGCGGAAAAGATGGCGCCGATGATAAAACAGATAGCCGTAAACCAGCTGATAAACGAGCCGATTACTAGAAAGAGAACCAGTGCAAAAATAGCGAGCGTACGGTACTCCCTATTAAGAAAGGCCATGGCCCCTTCATGGATGGCGGCGGCGATCTCCTGCATACGCTCCGTCCCCGCATCCTCCCGGCTAACCCTGACCCAAAGGTATAATGCAAATAAAATGCCGATTACGCCCGCAATGGGAACCAAAATTACATAATCCAATTTTTTTACCTCCTCCGCTGTTCTACTGCCCTGCTTAAAAGAAAAGGGCATGATCAAGGCTCAAGGTTTACAGCAAGTCCCGGAGCTTCTAAAACCGCTTTTTGACCCGGACACCTCCTTTCCTTAAAAAATTAAAAAATCCCCGGGCAAACAACCCGGCCGGGACCTTTAAAGGCTAGCTTGAAACGATAGTCAGGATCGTGGCCAAAATCATAAAGCTGATTGCCAGCCCCGTAGAGATACGGCCCAGCAGGTCATCCATACCTTTCTTCTTGCCAAAAAGGGCCTGCCCTCCTCCGGCAATGGAGCCGGAAAGGCCCGCACTTTTACCGGACTGGAGTAAAACCATGGCAATGAGGGAGAGACAGACAATGATATACACAATTACAAGCGCCAGCCGCAAGCATGATCACGCTCCTCCCTGTAGAAGTACAATGAGGTACAAAAAAGAAAATAAGTTTAAATTTAGGACTTTCCGTAAAGTTACACGGCTATTTTAACACAAGAAAAGATGACTAGCAAGCAAGACCCTGCGGCAAAATCCTGCCTCACCGCCGCCCATCCTGCCCCCCTTAATAGCTGCGCAGGATGTTTTTGCCGGCGAAACAAGCCGCCTGCCCCAGGCCTTCTTCAATACGGAGAAGGCGGTTGTACTTGGCCACGCGCTCCGAACGGGCCGGCGCGCCAGTCTTGACGGCGCCGGCATTTACCGCCACCACAAGGTCTGCCAGGACCGTGTCTTCCGTCTCGCCGGAACGGTGGGAGATCACACAGCTATAGCCGTTGCGCTGGGCCAGTTTAATTGTCTCCAGCGTCTCCGTCACGGTCCCGATCTGGTTCATCTTTATGAGAATGGAATTGGCGATACCTTCGTCAATCCCCCTTTGCAGCCGGTGGGGATTGGTGACAAAGATATCATCGCCCACAAGCTGCACCTTATGGCCGAGGGCGGCACTCATTTTGCGCCAGCCTTCCCAGTCCTCTTCCGAGAGGCCGTCCTCAATGGAGACAATAGGGTAGCGGGAAAGGAGGTTATCATAGTACTCAATCAGTTTTTCCGCAGACATCGCCAGCCCTTCGCCCCGCAGGTGGTAGATGCCGTTTTCATACAGCTCCGTGGCTGCAACATCAAGGGCGAGGACCACGTCCTCTCCGGGGGTATAGCCGGCCATTTCAATGGCTTTAACTATGATCTGCAGGGAATCTTCGTTGGAGGTAAGGTTGGGAGCAAAACCTCCTTCGTCTCCCACAGCGGTGCTGAGCCCCATTTCACTTAATACCTTTTTCAGGTAATGATAGACCTCCGCGCCCATACGCAGGGCCTCCCTGAAGTCCTGGGCACCTACGGGCATAATCATGAATTCCTGAACATCTACGTTGTTATCGGCATGTTTGCCCCCGTTGAGGATATTCATCATGGGCACAGGCATAAGACAAGCATTCACGCCGCCGAGGTAACGGTAAAGGGGCAGGCCCAGGGCAGAGGCAGCGGCCCGGGCAATGGCGATGGAGACACCGAGGATAGCGTTGGCGCCCAGCTTGCTTTTGTTGTCCGTGCCATCGAGTTCCAGAAGGAGGCGATCCAGCTCGCCCTGTTCTAGGGCATCTTTGCCCCGGATCGCCGGGGCAATCTTCTCCCGTACGTTTTGCAACGCACTGAGGACCCCTTTGCCCAGATAGCGCTTTTTATCTTTGTCCCGCAGTTCCACCGCTTCAAATGTGCCCGTGGAAGCCCCGGAAGGGACTGCGGCACGGCCGATACTGCCACATTCCAGCACCACATCCACTTCTACCGTGGGATTGCCCCGGGAGTCGAGTATTTCCCTGGGATGCACCGCCTGAATCAATGTGCTCATTTTTATACACCCTTTCGCCAAGATTTAAAAAACCGTGGTTGCCGTAAGTAAAACTTCACCCTCCATGGCCGCAGGGACGGGCAGAGAAAGGAGCTTTAAAATCGTCGGAGCCACATCGGCAAGCCTGCCCCTTTCTTTTAAAACGTACTGCCGGCACGGGGCCACGAGGATAAAAGGCGTATCATTGGTAGTATGGGCGGTGTGGGGTTTTTCGCCATCCAGCATCAGCTCCGCGTTGCCGTGGTCGGCAGTTACCAGGGCGATACCGCCTGCGGCCAGGACCCTTTCCACCACCTGCCCCACGCAACGATCAACAGTCTCCACAGCAGTTATGGCCTGAGGCAGCATCCCCGTATGGCCGACCATATCAGGGTTGGCATAGTTAAGGACAATAAGGGTGAAACAACCCTTCTCCACTTCATCCAGCACCTTTGCCGTTACCTCCGGGGCGCTCATCTCCGGTTTAAGGTCGTAGGTCGCCACCTGCGGCGAAGGGACAAGGATCCGCTCTTCCCCTTCAAAGGGCGCCTCCCTGCCGCCGCTGAAAAAATAGGTGACGTGGGCGTATTTTTCCGTTTCGGCGATACGCAGCTGCTGCAGGCCCCGGGCGGCAATCACTTCCCCCAGGGTATCGCGCAAGATCTCCGTCTGAAAAACAACAGGGGCATTAAGGCCGGCTTCGTATTCCGTAAAGGTCACAAAATAGGGCAGGGGAGGGTTGGGCCCGCGTTCAAAGGGGAAAAAATCCCGGTCGGTAAAAGCATGGCAGATTTGACGGGCCCGGTCCGAGCGGAAATTAAAGAAAATGACCACGTCTTCACTGCGGATTAAAGCCAGGGGCCGGCCCTCTTCGTCCTTGATCAGGGTCGGCAGGACAAACTCGTCCGTCTCTCCCCGCTCGTAAGCCCTGGCCAGGGCTCCCAGGCTGTGCGTCGCCTCCTCGCCTTCGCCGTAAACATAGGCGCGGTAAGCCTTCTCCGTGCGCAGCCAGCGCCTGTCCCGGTCCATGCTGTAGTAGCGGCCCACAATGCTGGCAATAACACCTGTGCCTGTTTCCCGGCATTTTTGTTCGAGCTCCTCCAGGTAGCGGCCGGCGCTTTGCGGCGGTGCGTCCCGCCCATCGAGGATAGGATGTATATAAACCCGGCTAAGACCCTGCTCCCGGGCCAGGCGCAGCAGGGCATAAAGGTGGGTATTATGGCTGTGCACGCCGCCGTCGGAAAGCAAGCCCATAAGGTGCAGGGCACTGTTTCTGCGGCGGGCCTCCTGCATGGCCCGGAGCAAGACTTCGTTTTTAAAAAACTCTCCCGTAGCGATAGCCCTGTTGATCCTGAGCAGGTCCTGGTAGACAATGCGTCCCGCTCCCAGGTTCAGGTGACCCACCTCCGAATTTCCCATCACCCCCGCCGGGAGGCCCACATCTTCCCCGCTGGCAGCCAGACGTGTCCAGGGGTACTGCTGTTTCAGCTTATCCAGATTGGGGGTACGGGCCAGGGCAATGGCATTGCCCCTGGTCTCGTCCCGCAGCCCCCACCCGTCCATAATAATTAGGGCAACAAAGTTTTTCAGCATTTTGGGCGGCACCCTATCCTCTCCCCTCTCGGCTCAAGGCTCTGGCCATCGCCGCAAAAGAAGCGGGTTTGAGACTGCTGTTGCCGGCCAGAGCGCCATCAATGCCGGGTTTGCCTGTAAAATCGGCGATATTTTCCGGAGTGACGCTGCCCCCGTAAAGGATGCGCACCTCTTTGGCCAGGTCACCCCAGCGCTGGTGCAGCAGGGCACGGATAGAGGCGATCACAGCGGCGGCGTCGGAGGCGCGGGCGGCCATGCCTGTACCGATGGCCCAAACGGGCTCATAGGCTACAATAAGGCGGCGCCTCTCTTCTTCCGTCGCCAACAGCTCTATGGCTGCCAGCAGCTGGCGGCGGATCACCTCTTCCGTTTTGGCGGCACGCCGCTCCTCGCCGCTTTCACCGACGCAAACAACGGGGAGAAGACCCAGGGCAAAGGCCGCCGTCGCTTTGCGGCCCACATACTCATCCGTTTCACCAAAATAACTGCGCCGTTCCGAATGGCCCACAAGAACATAACGCACACCCCATTCCCGCAGCATCAACCCGGAGATCTCGCCGGTATAAGCACCCTCCTTCTCCCAGTGCATATTTTGTGCGCCGAGCATTAAGGGTGTCGGAGCCAGCCTGGCCGCAAGGGGGGGCAAAAGTGTAAAGGGGGGGCAGATCACCAGATCAATGCCTTCGCCGTGGCCAAGGTCCTCCCCGGCCAGGCGCCGCACAAATTCCTCCCCCTCCCCCAGGGTCATATTCATCTTCCAGTTGCCGATTAAAAGCGGCCTGCGCATACAGCCAAATCCCCCGTTTCCCTTTCTTTATGTCTTTATGCAGGTGACTGGGATTCAATCCGGTCCTGCAGGGCAGCCAGTCCCGGCAGATCCTTCCCTTCCCAAAAATCGAGCACGGCCCCGCCGCCGGTGGAGATATGGGTTACCTGTCCGCTTAAGTCCAGCTTTTCCAGGGCCGCGACAATGTCACCGCCGCCGATAATGGACTCTGCGTCTGCCGCAGCCACCGCCCGGGCCACCATCTCCGTTCCCCGGTGGAAAGGAGGGTATTCATAAGCGCCAAGGGGCCCGTTCCAGAGGATCATCCTGGCGGTGGCGATAACCTCTTGAAAACGCTGCAAAGTCCGGGGGCCGATATCTACAGCACTCCACCCGGGGGGGATCTCTCCCACCTTCTTTACCTGGTAGGGGCTGTCCTGGCGCAGCTCCTCTACCACCACCACGTCTTCGGGGAGCAGCAAGCTGGCCTTACTGCGGGAGGCCTCTTCGAGGATCTCCCGGGCCACCTCCAGCTTGTCGTCTTCCAGGAGGGATTTGCCCATATCATGGCCCAGGGCTTTTAAAAAAGTATTGGCCATGCCCCCGCCAAGCAGGATAGAACAGTCGTAGGGGAGGAAATGGTGGATGACTCCGATTTTATCTGCTACCTTTTTCCCTCCCAGAATAATCACCAGGGGGCAAAGGGGGTTTTCACGGCTTTTATTGAGGTAACGTATCTCTTTATCCATGAGCAGGCCGGCTACCGCCGGCAGGTAAGCTGCCACCCCGGTGGTGGAAGCATGGGCCCGGTGGGCCGTGCCAAAAGCATCGTTGACAAAAAGATCCGCCATTTCGGCCAGTTCCGCGGCAAAGGCGGGGTCGTTCTTCTCTTCCCGGGGGTCAAAGCGTACATTTTCCAGCAGCAGCACGGCGCCGGGAGGAAGTTTCTCCAATGCTTCCCGGACGGCCGGCCCGGTAATGGCATCGCATTTAACCACCTCGCGGCCGAGGAGCTGGGAGAGCCGCCGGCCCACCGGATCCATACGCAGTTTCTCCACAACCCTGCCTTTGGGCCGGCCCAGATGGGAGACGAGGATTAGCGTAGCATTGTTATGCAAAAGGTAATCCAAAGTCGGCAGGGAAGCACGGATTTTGGTGTCATCAAGGACATTGCCCTCTTCATCCAGGGGGACATTAAAATCAACCCGTACCAGCACCCTCTTCCCCTTTACCGGCAGGTCTTTGACATTTAATTTATCCAAGGCATAACCACCCCTATAAATAATCAGGTAAGATAAAACAGGAATTAATTTAAAAAAATAAAGCGGAGAGAAATTTACAGTCCCTTTGCGCCCATCCAAGCGGCCAGGTCCAGGACCCGCTGGGAATAGCCCCATTCATTATCATACCAGGCCAGCACCTTGACCATCTTTTCCCCCACCACCATGGTGGTCTGGGCATCGACGATGGCCGAGGCGGGATTCTGGACGAAGTCCACGGAAACAAGGGGCTCATAGGTTATATCCAGCAGCCCCTTTAGCGGGCCGGCGGCAGCCGCAACAAAGGCCTCGTTTACAGCCTCAGCCGTAACTTCCTCCTCCAGCTCTGCCACCACGTCCACCAGGGATACGGCAGGGGTGGGGACCCGCACGGCCAAACCGTTTATCTTCCCCTGCAATTCGGGCAGGACAAGGCCCACATTGCGCGCCGCCCCGGTGGTCGTGGGGATCATGGAGACAGCGGCAGCACGGGCGCGGCGAAAATCATCGTGGGTGATATCCAGGAGGCGCTGGTCGTTGGTATAGGAGTGGACAGTCGTCATCAGGGCGCGTTTGATCTTGAACTGCCCATGCAGGACCTTGCAGACAACGGCCAGGCAGTTGGTGGTGCAGGAGGCGTTGGAGACCACATGGTGCTGGACTGGGTCGTATACTTCCTCGTTTACCCCCATAACTACCGTAAGGGCCACTTCTTTTCCAGGGGCGGTAATAATAACCTTTTTGGCCCCGCCCTGTAAGTGCTTTGCCGCCTCCGCAGCCCGGTTAAAAGCCCCCGTCGCCTCCAGCACGATCTCGGCCCCCGTTTCATGCCAGGGCAAAAGGGCAGGGTCCCGCTGGGCCAGGATCTTGATCTCCTTACCCCGCACATAAAGAGCCCGGTCCCGTGCTTCTACCTCGCCCTCCATGATGCCGTAAACCGAATCGTACTTCAAAAGATGGGCGAGGAGCCTAGGGTCCCTGACGCTGTTAACCGCAACCACTTCCACCCCCGGATGGTCGAGGGAAGCCCGCAGGCATGCCTTTGCGATCCGGCCAAAACCGTTTATCCCTACTTTTACAACCATCTTGCTCCGCCTCCTTAATATGATCTACAGGATATTTTTTTATCCTGTTGCTACCAGATAAAAAAAACATTCCCCTCAGACGGACAGCGCCTGGGCATCAATACCCGCCAGCGCCATAATCTTGCGGGCAGCTCCTTCATCGAGGACCAGGTGATCCCGGGGATGGTTGCCCACCACGGCGATAATGGCCTCCGCCTTGGCACTGCCGCCGGCAATAACAATAACATTATCGACGCGGTTATTCATATCTTCCAGGTAGAGGCCGAGGCTGGGGATATAATCTACGATCTCACCCCGTCCGTTAAAGAAAAAGCCGAAGACTTCTCCCACAGCTCCTTTGGCCTCCAGCATACGGATCTCTTCTTCCCCCGCTCCCCGGCGCCGGGCCATATCCACGGCAGTCCCAATACCGTGCAACAGCACGCTGGCTGAGTTGATCAGCTCCAGAATCGAAGCGATCTTTTCTTCCTGCAGCAGCATCTCCAGCGCCTCCTGGCTGAGGGAGTCGGGCAGATGCAGCAGGCGGTAAGAGGCTTTCAGTTTCCTGGCCACCCGGGCAGCGATATTGTTGGCCTGGTAATCCACCTCTTCACCCAGGCCGCCCCGCGCCGGGACAACGGTGATGCCGGGCGGCGCAGGCAGATCGGAAAGCATATCGGCAACGGCCGCACAGGACCTTCCCCCCGACACCGCCAGCACCATCTCCGGTTTTAAACATTCGCGTAAAATTTTTGCCCCAGCCCGCCCCATCTCCAGCAGCACCATTTCGTCTTTTTCCAGGTCGCCGGGCACAACGCTTACCCTCTTTACCTTTAACAGCTTAAGCAGCTCTTTTTCCATGGCGTCAAGGCCCAGGAGCAGTTTGAGGTAAGGCGTAATCCCCAGCACCAGCGCCTCACCGGCAGGTGTAAGGGAAATACCGCGTTGTTCCACATGGATAAGACCCTGGTCGCGCAGGGTATCGAGCTCCCGGCGCAGCACTTTTTCTCCAAGCTTGAAGTAGGCAGCCAGGCTACGCCGGCCTGCAGGCGCAGCATAATAAATACGGCGCAAAAGGCGGTAGCGTTTAAGGAGTAATTCTGGTAATTCAGGCACAATGAGGCGAAGGTAGTCTTCTCCAAGTATTAAACCCATGATCTTCTTGCTCCCTTCAACCCTTATTATACTATGAAAAATGGGTCAAAAAAAGTCCCTACTGGGACTTTTTTTGACCCATTAAAATATCTTTTCGTTATTTATCTAACTGGAACAGGATAACTATAACGAGCGCCGCATAAAGGAAGCGGGCAGCTGCAGCTCTTCCCGGTATTTGGCCACTGTCCGCCGGGAGATCTTGATCCCTTCCTCCCGCAAACGGGCCGCCAGCTGGTGGTCGCTTAAAGGGTTGGCGGCGTCTTCCGTCTCGATTAACTCGCGCAGCCTCTGTTTAATTCCGGAGCTGGCATAGAGCTTCCCCGCTTCGCCGCCCACGCTGCCGGGAAAGAAAAATTTCAGGGGATAAAGCCCCCGGGGCGTTTGCATATATTTGTTGGCTGTGGCACGGCTTACAGTGGATTCATGGACACCGACGGCGGCGGCCACAGCCTTGAGGGTCAGGGGTTTTAAATAATGCAGGCCTTTTTCTAAAAAAGGTTCCTGAACCCGCACGATCTCCACGGCAACATCGTGGATCACTTTTTTGCGGTGCTCGATGCTTTTGATAAACCAGAGCGCCCCTTCCAGGTTCCGTTTAATAAAGCGCCGCACCTTTTCGTCGCCGCTCTGGCGCAAAATACCGCGGTAAAAGGGATTAACCACAAGGCGGGGAAGCCGTTCCGGGCTGCTGACCACGTACTGCCCGTCAATTTTTTCCACAATAATATCGGGGACAATATAGCTCACGTCGGTCCCGTCTCCAAAACATGCCCCGGGCTTGGGGTTAAGCCTGCGGATCAGGGCCAGGGCCTCATGCAGCTCCTCCAGGGAAATACCCAGTTTACGGGCCACCAGGCGGTATTTCCCCTGGGCAATCTCCGGGAGAAAACCGCTGATAATCTTCTCCGCCGCAGGCGGGTGGGGAGAAAACTGGCGTAACTGGAGCAGCAGGCATTCCTCCAGGGAGCAGGCCCCCACCCCCGGCGGATCAAAAGTCTGGATTAAAGCCAAAAGCTCGTGGACCGTGGCCAGGGGGATGCCCAGATGACGGGCATGTTCCCGGGGTTCGCCCTGCAGGTAACCGTTGGCGTCGAGGTTGCCGATGAGGTATTCACCCACCAGCTGTTGGCACTCGTCTGCCGCCGAGAGCTTGAGCTGCAGGGAGAGGTAGTCATAGAGGTTTTTCTCCCGGGAAAGGCAATTTTCCACATAAGCCGGGTTACGCTCATAGCGAGGCTCCGTATAAAGGTAAGGCGAGGGGTATGCATCTTCGCCAAATGCGAGGAAGCTGTCGTCATCAAGCTCCTCCTCCAGGATTTCCGGCCCTTCCCCTTCCTTTTCCAAGCGGTCCGGCAGCTCCTCTCCCTCTTCCGCCACCTCCAGCAGGGGGTTGGCCGCCAGCTCTTCCTGGATGCAGTCGAGCAGCTCCTGCGCCGAATACTGGAGCAGGGCAATAGACTGGCGCAGTTCCTGCGTCATTACCATACGGGTTGCCTGGGTGATTTTCAGTTCAAAGTTCATGGTCATCTGCCTTAACTCCCCAGCCCTCCAGATTTTCCCTCGGACAATTTGCCCCCTGCTTAATAAATATTCAACCTATTCATGAAAATTCCTGCTGCCGGCTAGAGTCTTTCTCCGTTGCGCCTGGCATTGTTTTTAACCCTTAAGGCCAGAGCATTGAGGCGGCGCAGGCGATGGTTGACCGTGGACTTGGTCAACGGCGGATCGGCAAGATCGGCCAGCTCCCGGAGCGTAGCTTCAGGGTGCTGCAGGCGTAAAAGGGCAATTTCGCGCAGGGAAGGGGGTAGCTGCTCCAGGCCCACCAGCTCCAGGAGAAGACGTATGCTGTCAAGCTGCGCATGGGCAGCCAGAGCTGTCCTCGTCAGGTTGGCCGTCTCGCAGTTGACAAGGCGGTTGATCTTATTGCGCACGCCTTTGACCACACGCACGTCTTCAAATTTGAGCAGGCCCCCATGGGCGGCAATAATACGTAAAAATTCGCTGATCTTCTCCCCCTCTTTGATATAGACGACCTGGCTGCCTTTACGCTGGAAAAAACGCGAGGGCAGGCCGAAAGCAAAAAGGACTTCCATCACCGAGCGGGCATAGGCTTCACAGGGGGCAATTATCTCCAGGTGGTAGTCCCGTTCAGGGTTGCTCAAAGAACCGCTGGCCAGGAAGGCGCCGCGCAGATAAGCGCGGCGGCAGCACGTCTTCTCCAGGCCGTTTTTCCGCTGCCAGAGCAGATATCTGCCCTCTCCCGGCTCCACAGTAAGAAAGCCCAGCTCCTGCAGCACGGTAAATACTGTTTCCCGGCCGTAGATCTGCACGGAAAAGAGATTTCTTTGATACAGGCGCCTCTTGCGCACGGAGAGGACCTGGGGCGTCAGGGCAAAACAGTGTTTTACCAGGGAAAAAATGCGCCGTGCCGTAGAGGCATTTTCTGTCAGCATGATAATACGTTGCAGCTTGGCGCTGAGCACAAGCTCGCCGCGCATCTCCAGAAAAGCCCTTAGCTCGGCCCGGGCACAACAAGGGGCTGTCAGAGGATGCCTGGCAAGTTCCTCTTTAACCCTGCGGGTAAAAGAAGACAAGGCCTGTCCCTCCCCCGGTTATTGTTTTTTGAGGTCACGGTGCTCTACACGGGCATTATAGCCCTTTTCCTGCAGCAAACCCAGCAAGGCATTGGAAAGGACGACGGAGCGGTGTTTGCCGCCGGTACAGCCGATGGCGATGACAAGCTGAGGCTTACCCTCTTTAATATAACAGGGAATGAGAAATTCCAAAAGGTCCACCAGCTTTTGATAAAAGCGGTGGGTAACGGTCCATTTAAAAACGTATTCCCTGACAACTTCGTCATTGCCGGTCAGGGGGCGCAGGGAATCAACATAATAAGGGTTAGGCAAAAAGCGGACATCAAAAACAAGATCCGCATCCAGGGGCAGTCCGTATTTGTAGCCGAAAGAGAGCACCGTCAGCAGGATATTCTTCTCCCATTCCTGCGGCGCGTAGAGG
Source organism: uncultured Bacillota bacterium (assembly GCA_937973635.1). Classification (GTDB taxonomy): domain Bacteria; phylum Bacillota; class Dethiobacteria; order DTU022; family UBA8154; genus UBA8154. Next base: position 22,847 of record CALJJZ010000056.1, read on the forward strand.
CGGTTAATCCGCTCACGGAGGTCGGCCGTAGCCAGGTCCGTGGTATCAATAATCATATCCGCTTTTCCCCGAATATCTTCCAGCAGTTTCCTTTCCTCCTGGATCACCTCCACGATCGTCCCCCGTTCCGCTAGGGGGTGGCGCCGCCGCGTCTCCTTGAAACGGCGCACCAGCACCTCTTCCGAGGCCTCCAAAAAAAGGATTTCGTAATTAAAGCCCAGGTCTTCCAGGCGAGCCAGGGCTTCAAAAAGACCGTGGAAAAGCTCCCCGCCCCTGATATCGCACACCAGGGCCACGCGGCTGATTTTACCGGCGGACTGGAGGCACAGCTCGGCAAATTTGGGGATGAGGGCGGGGGGCAGGTTGTCCATACAAAAATACCCCAGGTCCTCAAAGCTGTGCAAAGCGCTGCTTTTGCCCGCCCCGGCAAAACCCGTAATCAGCACAAACCTTCCTTTGAACATAGAAAACACCGGCTTATTTTGAAGATATATGCTCTTTTAAAGAATATATTCTTCCAGGAAAAGGGCTACCCCGTCTTCCAGGTTGGATTTGGTAATTACGTTGGCCGCCTCCCGCACCGCCGCCGGAGCGTTGGCCATAGCCACCCCCATGCCGGCAAACTGGAGCATATCAAGGTCATTGTAGCTGTCGCCGATGGCGATGATCTCCTCCGCTTCGATCTTCTGGAGCTCCGCCAGGTGTTTGAGGGCGCGGCCTTTGGTTCCTTCCCAGCTCGTAATTTCCAAAAAATAGGGGCGGGACTTCAGGACGCTGAGGCACCCTGCGTATGCTGCTTCCAGGTAACGCTGCAGCTCGTCCAGGCGCTTTTCCTCTTCCCTGTGAATAAGCGTCAGCTTGACCGGCTCCGTCTCCCGGTGCTGGAGAAAAACACTGAGGTCGCCGACTTCTTCCATGGGGATGGGGGCAATGGTCTGGTAATAACGGGAAATTTCGTTTTCCTTCTGCACAAAAATCTGGTCGTCGAGGTAGAGGTTAACGTGAAACCCCTCTTGCTCCGTAAGCCTGAGGATCTCCAGGGCAGGCTCCAAAGGGACGGGACAGTAACGGAGCATGGCGCCGCTTTGCGCTTCGCGGATCATGGCCCCGTGATAGACAATCAGGGGCAGAGCTATCTCCAGTTCACGGGCATAACGGACGGCGGAACGAAACATACGCCCCGTGGCAATGGTCACCAGCACGTTTTTCTCCACAGCACGGCGAATGGCTTCCCGGTTGCGGGGAGATATTTTAGCTTCGGCGTTAAGCAACGTATCGTCCAGATCAAGGGCCAGCAGTTTATAGCGCATCAGGGTCCGTCCTTTACCAGCATCCCGGCTTTATGGCAGCTCTTTAGTTTTAGCTTACTCTAGATGGCTAAGCGTGTCAACACGGGGAAGCTCATAATCGGCCGGCAAGGATAAAAAGACAAAAAATATCAGCTTGCTGCCCGGCGTGTAAAGAGGTGAATGGAGATGGCATAGGAGGGCAGCAGGGATTCCTGCAGCACCACCGTCTCATGGAAAAGCTCTGCCGTAAAAAGGTCGGGATTATACCAGTCCTGAATAAATTCCCGGGTAACAGGGCGCTGGGGATGGGAAATAAGGAGCCGTCCTCCCGGCAGCAGGATCTCGTGGAATATGCGGCCGAGATAAGGGTTTAACTGCGGATCATAAAGGATATCTGAGGCCAGGATACCGGCAAATTTTTGCCCCCGGGGAAAACTGCGCCAGTCCGCCAGGAGCAAGGCCGGTTCCACGCCGTTGGCCCGGGCGTTGACGGCGGCCATCTCCAGGGCCTGGGGGTTAAAATCAGAGAGGGTAAGGCGCGCCCCCTTAAGGGCGCAAACAATGCCGGGCAGCCCCATACCCGCCCCTAGCTCCACTACTTCTTCGCCGGGGGAAAAGGGGGTCTGCTCCCAGAGATAACGGGCCAGGCCGTAGGCGGCCGGCCAGACTTCGGCCCAGCAGGGGACCTTGTCCGCATCTTCCAGGTCGGTAATCAGGGCTTCAAAATCCCTGGCAAGATAAAGCCTGAGCTCTTTCCCGGGAAGGGAGACAAGGAGCTCTTTCACGTCCATGGCGGGTTTTTTTTCTCCGTTTCCGTCCAATTTTCGGTACAACTCCTTTCAAAATCAAGGGAAGGGCTGAAGGGGTGTCTCCGGGCCGGAAACAGTCAGCCCGGGGCCGGATAGCGGGGCCGCATATGCTGCCCGATCTTTTCTCAACGCTCTTTCTCCCCGTCTTTTTCGCTCTGCAGGTAGGCATAAAGGGCGGCAACAGCCTTTGCGGTCATGCCCGGCACAGCGGCAAGCTCGGCAGGGCCGGCCTGCTGCAGCTTTTCCATGCTGCCAAAGTGCTGCAAAAGGGCCCTGTGGCGGGCCGGGCCGATACCCGGTACTTCCCTCAAGGTCGAGGCCAGGCTACGTCCGGCCTGTTTGTTGCGGCTGTACGCCAGGGCAAAGCGGTGCGCCTCATCGCGCACCTGCTGCAGCAGTTTTAAGGCAGGGTGACCCGGGGGAAGCGACAGAGGCAGGGCACGTCCCGGCAGGAAGAGCTGCTCCTGTTCCTTGGCCAGAGCCAAAAGCGGCGGGGCCGGGCAGCCCGCCGCGGCAAAAACGGAGGCGGCAGCGGACAGCTGGCCCCTGCCGCCGTCCACAAGCAACAAGTCGGGCAGGGGAAGCTCCCCGTGCGCAAGGCGCCGCCGCAGCACCTCTGCCAGAGCTCCGTAGTCATCGGCCCGGCCGGCGTCGCGTATGCTAAAACGCCGGTAAGCCTCCCTGGCGGGTTTGCCCTCCTGGAATACTACCATGGAGCCCACCGTCTCCCGCCCGGCAAAATGGGAGATATCATAACCTTCGATCCGCTGCGGCGGGGCCGGCAACTGCAGCACTTCCGCCACGGCGGAGAGGGCGTCCGCCTCACCCCGGCGGCGCTCCTCCAGCTGCTGCAGGTAGAGGAGGGCATTCTGGCGCACTAGCTCAAGGAGGGCCTTCTTCTCGCCGCGGCGGGGCCGGTAAAGCCTGACCTTTTTACCGTTGTTTTGCTGCCTTAGCCATGCTTCCAGCATCTCCGCCTCGGCAGGCTGGACAGCCAGGAGCAGCTCCGCGGGGATAAAGGAAGCACGGCCGTAATAATGGCGCAGGAATTCTTTCATTATCTCCGCCCGGTCCGCCTCGCCCGTAAAGGCAGGAATAAAATACTCTGCAGCCAGAAGCTTGCCGCCGCGCACGCGGAAAAGGCCTACCACCCATCTGGCATAGAGGTTCTCCAGGGCGATAACATCCCTGTCTTTGCCGTCGCTGCTCAGCACTTTCTGCCGTTCCATCATTTTTAACAGGGACAGATACTGGTCGCGCAGGCGGGCCGCTTTTTCAAAGCGCAGCCCGGCAGCGGCCTCCTTCATCTCCCTTTCTATTTTTTGCAGTAAAGTACGCTGGCGGCCCTCCAAAAAGAGGCAAACCTGCTGCACCACGGCGGCGTAATCCCGGGCCGGGAGCTCCCCCCTGCAGGGGGCCAGGCAACGTTTGATCTGGTAATTGAGGCAGGGGCGCCCCCGTGCCTCCCCCTCCTGCAGGGGCTGGCGGCAGCTGCGCAGGGGAAAGAGTTTTTTAATCAGGCCGAGGGTTTCCCTTACGGCGCCGGCGTTGCTGTAGGGGCCGAAATAACGGTACCCCTTTTCTGCCGGGCGGCGCGCTACTTCGAGCCGGGGAAAAGGCTCGGTCAGGGTAAAGCAAAGGTAGGGGTAATGCTTGTCGTCCTTAAACTGGACATTAAAGCGGGGGCTATATTCCTTGATTAGGTTGGATTCAAGGATAAAGGCCTCCTCTTCCGTATCGGTGACAATGGTGGAAAAGCTATGGATGTTGCGCCTCAGTGACTGCAGGCGGGGGGAAAAGATGGCCCCTTTCTGGAAATAGGAGCGGACGCGCTGCCGCAGGTCCTGGGCCTTGCCCACATAGATAACTGTGCCCCCTTTATCCCGAAAAAGATAAACGCCCGGCCGACGCGGCAGGGTTTTAAGCTCTTCTTTAAGGTCCGTTTCTCGCCGGCCGTCTCCAGGTAAGGTACACCCGTTTTCCCCTGCTTCCCGGAGGCCGGCGTTACCTTCGCCTCCGTAAATGCTCATTTTGCTTTAACCCCTTCCGCGGAAAGTTTGCCCCCAGGAGAGCCGGGGCCGTTCCTCCCTCCGGCCGGGGGCCGGAGCACCCTTTGCAGGTAAAGCCCCGTATGGGAGCCGGGGACGGCGGCCACTTCCTCGGGAGTGCCGCAGGCGACCAGGCGGCCCCCTTCCTTGCCCCCTTCGGGTCCTAGGTCAATGATATAGTCAGCCCGTTTGATCACTTCCAGGTTATGCTCGATGACGATAACCGTGTCCCCGGACTCCACAAGACGTTCCAGGATCAGCAGGAGCTTTCTGATATCGTCGATATGCAGCCCCGTGGTAGGCTCATCCAGGATATAGAGGGTACGGCCGTTGCTGCGCCGCGACAGTTCCGTCGCCAGCTTGACGCGCTGTGCTTCACCGCCGCTGAGCGTCGTGGCCGGCTGGCCCAGGCGCATATAACCCAGCCCCACCTCGTGGAGGATCTCCAGGCGCCGAGCAATACGGGGTACCGCCGCAAAGAAAGCGCAGGCTTCCTCAATGCTCATCTCCAGGACATCGCTGATATTTTTGCCCCGGTAGCTGACCTCCAGGGTCTCCCGGTTGTAGCGTTTGCCCTTGCAAACTTCGCAGGGGATATAAACATCGGGGAGAAAATGCATCTCGATGCGCAGGATCCCGTCTCCCCGGCAGGCTTCGCAGCGCCCGCCTTTAACGTTAAAGCTAAAACGCCCCGCCCGGTAGCCGCGCAGCTTCGCCTCCTGGGTCTGGGCAAACAACTCCCGGATACCGTCAAAAAGGCCCGTGTAAGTGGCGGGGTTGGAGCGCGGTGTACGGCCGATGGGCGACTGGTCGATCTCGATAACCTTATCCAGGTGCTCCACGCCTTTGATCTCTCTGTATTCTCCGGCCCGTTCCCTGGAGCGGTGCAGCTTCTGCGCCAGGGCCTTGGCTAGAATCTCGTTGACCAGGGTGCTCTTACCCGAACCCGAAACCCCCGTCACACAGGTAAAAAGGCCGAGGGGAAAGCTCACGTCCAGATCTTTCAGGTTATTGGCCCGGGCACCTTTGAGCTCCAGCCAGCGGTCGGCAGGGCTGCGCCGTACCGCCGGCAGGGGCACGGAGCGCCTGCCGGCCAAGTAGTCGCCGGTAATGGAAGCGGGTTCGGCCATGATCTGGGCCACGGTGCCGGCAGCGACGACATAGCCGCCCCCTTCTCCGGCACCCGGCCCCATATCCACAATGTAATCGGCGTTGCGGATCGTCTCTTCATCGTGCTCCACCACGATCACCGTATTGCCCAGATCGCGCAGTTTGTACAGCGTCTGCAGCAGGCGGTGGTTGTCCCGCTGGTGCAGGCCGATACTAGGTTCGTCCAGGATATAAATTACCCCTGTCAACCCCGAACCGATCTGGGTGGCCAGGCGGATGCGCTGCGCTTCGCCTCCGGAAAGGGTAGCGGCGCTCCGTTCCAGGGTAAGGTAACCCAGCCCCACGTCCAGGAGGAACTTGAGGCGGGCCGAGATCTCTTTAAGCACCTGGCGGGCGATGTAATGCTCCCTCTCGCTTAAGCGCAGGTTCTGCAGGAAAAGCAGCGCCTCCTCCACAGTTAAGGCCGTAAGGGCGGCCAGGTTCAGGCCTCCCACTGTTACCGCCAGGCTCGTCTCCTTCAGGCGGGTGCCGCCGCAGGCCGGGCAGGGGTGGGTGCTCATATAGCGCCCCAGTACGGCCCTGCTCTCCTCGCTCTCCGACTCCTGGTACCGTTTCAACAACAAGGGGATGACCCCGGGAAAAGGGCGCCGGTACTGACGTGTGCGGCCGCGGTAGACGCTGCGGTAGCGGAAGACGACAGGTTCGGGCGAACCATAAAAGATGAGCTGCTTTTCCCGCTCCGTCAGCTCTGCAAAGGGCTTGTGCAGGTCAATGCCGCAGTGCAGGGCAAAGGACTCCAGGAACTGGTAATAATAACCTTGGACATTGGCACTCCAGGGATGTATAGCCCCTTGGGCCAGGGAGAGAGAGGGTTCGGGCACGAGGAGCTCCGCATCAAATTCCCGGGTGATCCCCAGACCGCTGCACTGAGGGCAGGCCCCGTACGGGCTGTTGAAAGAGAACATGCGCGGCGAAAGCTCCTCAAAGCTGAAACCACAGTCCAGGCAGGCAAAATTGCTGCTAAAAGTAAGCTCCTCTTCCCCCGCCAGCACCGTAACCAGCCCGTCACCTAAGTCCAGGGCCGTCTCCAGAGAGTCGGCAAGGCGGGAGGAGACACCCCCGTGCAGCATCAGGCGGTCCACCACCACTTCAATGGTATGCTTGCGGTTCTTATCCAGAGAGAGTTCTTCCTCCAGCTCCCGGATCTCCCCGTCCACGCGCACGCGTACATAACCGCGCTTGCGCAGCTCCTGGAAAAGGGTGCTGTACTCCCCTTTGCGGCCACGCACCAGCGGTGCCATGACCTGCAGCCGCGTCCCCTCCTCCCGCTGCATAAGCTGGTCAACGATCTGCTGCACCGTCTGGCCGGAGATAGGTTTGCGGCAACGGGGACAGTGAGGCCGCCCCACCCGGGCAAAAAGCAGGCGCAGGTAATCATAGATCTCCGTAACCGTCCCCACCGTGGAGCGGGGGTTGCGGGAGGTGCTTTTCTGGTCGATGGAGACAGCGGGGGAGAGCCCTTCTATAAAGTCCACGTCAGGTTTCTCCATCTGCCCCAGGAACTGGCGGGCGTAGGCGGAGAGGGACTCCACGTAGCGCCGCTGTCCCTCGGCATAGATGGTATCAAAGGCCAGAGACGATTTTCCCGAACCGCTGAGGCCCGTAATTACCACCAGGCGGTCCCGGGGGATCTCCAGGTCGATATTTTTTAAGTTGTGTTCCCGGGCTCCCCGGATAATTATTTTCTCCACCAGGTTTCTCCCCTAAATTTTTTGGGTCTTCCGGGCCCATTTCTTCTCCATGGCGCCAAGCTCGAAGATAAGGTCGCGCAAAAGGGCGGCCCGTTCAAACTCCATGGCCCGGGCGGCGGCCTTCATCTCTTTTTGCAGCTCACGCAGTATTTTTTCCCGTTCTTTTTGGCCCATGGCCTGGACCTTCTCTTTGGAGAGGTAGGCCGGCGTCTCTTCCAGCACCGCCGTGATCTTCAGGGGCGCATGGACGCCCTTGTTAATGGTCTGGGGCGTGATCCGGTGCTCCCGGTTGAAAGCCTGCTGCAGGCCGCGGCGGCGTTCCGTCTCCCTGATCGCGGCGGCCATGGCCCCGGTAACCTCCCGGGCATACATGATCACCTGCCCGTTGAGATTGCGGGAGGCGCGGCCGATGGTCTGCACCAGGGAACGTTCGGAACGGAGGAAACCCTCCTTGTCCGCATCAAGAATGGCCACAAGGGATACCTCCGGCAGGTCCAGACCCTCGCGCAGCAGGTTGATGCCAATTAAAACGTCGAACTCGCCCAGGCGCAGGCCCCGGATGATCTCCATCCGTTCCAGGGCGCCGATATCGGAATGCATATAGCGCACCTTCAGGCCCAGCTCCTGGTAATAATCGGTGAGGTCCTCCGCCATACGTTTAGTCAAAGTCGTAACCAGGACGCGCTCGTTCCTCTCCACGCGCCGCAGGATCTCCCCGTAAAGATCGTCCACCTGCCCCTCCACGGGGCGCACAGAAAGCTCCGGGTCCACCAGCCCGGTGGGACGGATAATCTGCTCTACTACGCGGGCGGCCTGCTCCATTTCAAAAGGGCCCGGCGTGGCTGACACATAGACCACCTGGTTGAGCAGGGAGATAAATTCATCGAAACGCAGGGGGCGGTTATCCAGGGCCGAAGGCAGGCGGAAGCCGTATTCCACCAGATTTTTTTTACGGGAATAATCCCCGCCGTACATGCCGTTAATCTGGGGGATGGAGACGTGGGATTCGTCCACAAAAAGCAAAAAGTCCCGGGGGAAATAATCAAGGAGCGTATAGGGGCGGCTGCCCGGGGGACGCCCGTCCAAGTGGCGGGAATAGTTTTCGATGCCGCTGCAAAAACCCATCTCCTCCATCATCTCCAGATCAAAGCGGGTACGCTGTTCCAGGCGCTGCGCTTCCAGGAGCTTCCCTGCGGCCCGCAGTTCCTGCAGGCGTGCTGTAAGCTCCGCCTCGATCCCCGCCAGCGCCTGCTGCAAGCGCTCCCTACTGGTAACATAATGGGAAGCGGGAAAGATGGCCACATGCTTGCGCTCGGCCAGCACTTTCCCCGTCAGCAGGTCAATCTCCCGCAGCCGTTCGATTTCGTCGCCAAAGAGCTCCACGCGGATGGCCGCATCACTGGCGGAAGAAGGTAAAATCTCGATCACATCGCCGCGCACCCGAAAAGTGCCCCTTTTGAAATCCAGGTCGTTGCGTTCGTACTGGATCGCCACCAGGCGGCGCAGGATCTCCTCCCGACTTTTGACCATGCCTGTCCGCAGGGAGAGAACCTGCTCTCCGTATTCCAGAGGCGAGCCCAAACCGTAGATACAGGAGACGCTGGCCACAATAATCACGTCCTGCCGCTCAAAAAGGGCGCTGGTGGCAGAATGGCGGAGCTTGTCTATCTCGTCATTAATGGAGGCGTCCTTCTCGATATAAGTGTCCGACTGGGGGATATAAGCCTCCGGCTGGTAATAATCGTAATAACTGATAAAATATTCCACGGCATTGTGGGGAAAAAATTCCTTAAATTCGCTGCAAAGCTGGGCAGCCAGGATCTTGTTCGGCGCCATGACCAGGGTGGGTTTCTGGACCTGTTCAATAATATTAGCCATGGTAAAAGTTTTGCCCGAGCCCGTAACGCCAAGCAAAACCTGGTGTTTGAGTCCCCGCTGCAGCCCGTCCACAATAGCCGCAATGGCGGCGGGCTGATCCCCCCGCGGTTTATAGGCGGAAACCAGTTTAAACTTGGCCATCTTTTTTCTCCTCCAACACTCCCAGGCTTTTCGCCTTTCCCTTTATAATATTATTTTCATATTATTTTCCCTGCTGTTATTTTCCTCTCCTTCAGCCAAGACGGCGGCGCAGCTTCTCCCAGAGGGAGTTGCTCTGCAGCTCTACATAGACGGCCGCCTCCGCGCCGGGAGAGAAAATGATCCCGCCTTTTTCCTGTATCTCTCCCGCCTGCAGCTCCAGCGTCAGTGACAGCAAGGTATCGCCGCGTCTGAGTTTTAAGAGGGCACGGCCATAATGATAGGAGAGGAGCTGCCAGAATTCCAGTTCATTGCGGACACGGAAACCATTAAGCTCCAGGATACGGTCCCCGGGCTTAAGGCCCGAGCGTTCCGCCGCGCCACCTGGAAAGAGGGCCATCACCTGAAGGCCGTCGGCACCAGAATGAAAAAGGGGCGGGGCAGAAAACTCCGCCTTGTTGCCTATTTTGATCAGGTATTCATGTCCCAGGGGCGCAACCAGGGCCGCGGCAAAAATAATCAGGGGATAACGGACAGAAGCAAGGGCCGCCAGGGCCAGGAGAATACTGTAAAGGGAGAGCTGCCAAGCCGTTTTGACCCTTTTTCCCCGGGGATGGCTGGAGAGGGCCAGATCGCTGTAACCCAGCCCCGCCACCAGGGGCACCATAAGGTAAACTACTTTTTCCCCGCCTCCTGGATTCATCACCGTTCCCAGAAGGGGCCACCACTGGGGCATGGCTATGCCGCCCACAAACATTTCAGCCGTTTCGGCGACTACAAGGGCCCAGAGGCCCATCAGCGGCAACGGCCAGAAACGCTGCATGCTGAAAGCCCCCACGATCTTGCCGGAAGGGGTTTTGAGGAAAATGGGGCTGGCGCCGCGATGCCCGCTCATGAGGATCAGGAACGCCTCGGTCAGATGTAAGATGCCCACAAGGGCCAGCAGGCCGGGCAGGTGCAGCTTGAGCAGGCCGCCAAGGACAGGAATCTCCGACAGGAAAGGATAATAGGGATGCAGCGTCTGCAACAGGAGGGAGAGCATAGCCAGGATCCCTCCGGCATAGGCGAAACACAAAAAACGGGGATTAAGCAAAAACAAAAGGATGGCTATGGGCCAGAGGTACACGATGCCGATATTGTCTAGGGAGATACCCAGCAACAACAGAAAAAAACTGCCGAAAAGCCCTCCTATTATCCCGAAAAAAACGGAATAAAGGGTCTGCCTCGTGACGTTATTGATGCTGCGGCCAAAGAGCTTTTTCTCCATGGCCACGCTGCGGCGGTACTGCATGAAGACAATAAAGATCACCAGCCAGAAAAAGGGCGTAAAGAAGGAAAAGAGCATGGTATTAAACATCAAGGAGAACAGATCAAACCAAAACTGCACGCTTCAGACCCCTTTCTCAAAACATCCGGCCCTGCAGGCCGGTCAGGCGGCAGCGCCGCCCCAGGGAAAATGTTAACGTAACGGTACGGCGGAAAGGACGCTCCCGGCGGTGAGGAGCTCCCTGGCAGCCTGGAGCTGCGTGTCTGCCCTCACGCCCTTTTCACCAAGGGCTGCACGCAGACTCTCACGGGTATCCATATCAAGGATGCCGTTGCCGGGCAACCCCGCCCCCTGTTGAAAGAGGCGCAGAGTCTCCAGCGTTCCGCTGTCAAAGACGCCGGTCTTCTCCAGGGGAAAGCCCAGGAAGATCAGCATCTCCTGCAGCAGCAGCACCTTTTCCCCTGTATCCCCCCGTCCCAGGTCACGGGGGATGGGGCGGTACTGGAGATAAAATTCCGGCGGGAGTTCCACCGGCAGGTCCGGCTGCAGCCCGTTTTCATGCAAGTCATGCCCTGCCGGCGTAAGGTACCTGGCGATAGTATAGCGTAGCCCCCCGCCATCGCTTAAATACTGCAGGTGCTGCACCGTAGCTTTGCCGTACGACGGCATACCGACCAGAGTTGCCTGGCCGCTGTCCCGCAACGCCCCGGCGACAATCTCCGCCGCACTGGCCGAATGTTCGTTGATCAGCACAACAAGGGGATAAGGGCGGGGCGGAGCCGTGGAGAGATAACGCTCTCTCACCTTGCCGTTACGATCCACCACCCGCGTGATTTCACCGGCAGGGACAATAATCTTCCCTACGGCAATGGCTTCCTCCACAATGCCTCCCGGGTTATCCCGTAAATCAAGGATAAGCCCCTTCAGCCCGGCTTTTTCCAGGTCAGCCAGGGCTGCCGCAAAATCCTTGCCCGTTTGCTGGTCAAAGCTTGTAATCTGCAGGTAACCGATGGAACCCTCCAGAAGCCGGGCAAAAACCGTCTCCCGCTCAAGCTCTTCCCTGATAATGGAGACAGTAAGCGGTTCCTCCTCGCCCATGCGCCGGAGGGAGACCTCCACAGCCGTACCGCGGGGCCCCCGCAACAAACGGGCTACCGCATCCACGGCCATCCCTTCCGTCTCCCGGTCGCCGACTTTGACAATGCGGTCGCCGGGCAGCAACCCTGCCCGCTGGGCCGGGGAATCCCGGATCACGCGCAATACCAGCACTTCGCCCTCGCCGCCTGTAATCTCCACGCCGATGCCGCTGAAAGAGCCCGTAGTATAGATGAGCAGTTCACGCATGGCCTCCGGGTCCAGGTACATGGTGTAAGGGTCGTCCAGGGAGCGCAGCATCCCTTCCACAGAACCGCGTACTAGCTTCTCCTCATCCAGGGGTTGAAAATATCTCTGCCGGAGCAGCTCCCATACTTCCCAAAAAAGCCCCGCTTCCTTTTCCCCGCGCAGCGTCTCCACGGCAGGAGAAAAATAAAAGCGGGTCAGTAGCAAGGTTGCCGTGTTGCTAAGTATAAGCAATACCAGCACCACAACAAGGAACTCCCGCCGCTTCATCATCTCATCTCACCATAATAAAAATTGAAATAACTAAAATTAAGCGATATATAATATTATAC
>CALJJZ010000057.1 GCA_937973635.1 uncultured Bacillota bacterium
GGGGCACGCGGCAGCTGCCTGTGGAGGGTTAGAGCAAAAGCTCCCCGATGAAGCAGGAACCAGCGCGAAACCGTAAGGGAACAGCGCCCCTGACGTTGTTCAGGGAATCCCGCCCCCTTTAGGGGGTTGGGAGGATGTCAATGTAAGGAAAAAAAGCATGGCCGGTCAATTTAATTTTTTTTGCGCGAAAAATCTAGAGCATAAGGGTGCAACAGGACTTTCCTTATCTACATCTACTCAAGATAGTTACGGTCTTGGTATTGCTGTCCCAGCCCATCTTTGCCCTCAGGGCTTCCGAGACGAAACGCAGTGGGACCATGGTGCAGCCGTTTACGATCTTCGCCGGGACGTCCAGGACTATCTTCTGGCTGTCTTTAAATGCCGATCCTCCAATGATCAAGTCTATTTTGGTATCGTTCTTGGCCGCTGTTACTGTCTGGGTTTTTTCCTCGTTATCCGACTGGATAAGGTCGTGATCAAAAGCAAGCTTTTTAACAAATTGGGCATCAAAAGGCGCAGCCAGTTGTTTGCTGTTTATCTGCAGGCAATTTCAAGCCGCCGCTGAGCTCCGGATTGCCTCCGTTGGATTACGTAAAGAGGCCTAGGTATTCTCCATATCCCTCTTCCTCCAGCTTTTCCCTGGGGATGAACCTCAGGGCTGCTGAATTGATGCAGTAACGCCGGCCACCCGGCGGCGGGCCGTCGTTAAAGACGTGCCCCAGATGGGAATCGGCCCCGCTGCTGCGCACTTCGGTGCGCACCATGCCGTAGCTTCGGTCCTGGCGTTCCCGGACGGCGCCGGGGTGCAGCGGCCGGGTAAAGCTGGGCCACCCCGTCCCCGAATCAAACTTGTCCCGGGAGCTGAAGAGGGGTTCTCCGGAAACAATGTCCACGTAGATCCCTTCTTCTTTGTGATCCCAGTAGGGGTTTTGAAAGGGGGGCTCGGTCCCGTTTTCCTGAGTAACCCGGTACTGCAGCGGGGTCAGCCGCTGCCGCAGATCCTGCTCCTTTTGCTTTTCCTCCCTGTTCTTATCCATGGCAACCTCCCGCTCATTTCCCGTTGCTAATTAAAGTGTAGCACAATTTTAGGGCAGAGACAAGGAAGCCCCCGGCGGAAGTAATCCCCCGAAGTAAAACCCCCGGAGCAAAGCGCCGGGAGCGGTTGCTTTTACCGCCGGCAGGTTTTTGGCAAGTTATGGCGAATCAGATTAATTAATAATAATGGTATGTTTAGCTGACGGTCTGCCGCTGGGGAGGAAAGGCCATGGGCAGGGGAAAATATAAACATATAATCTGGGACTGGAACGGCACCCTGCTGGATGATGTGGATCTAGTCATTGACGCCATGAACAAGCTGTTAAGGAGGCGGGAGCTGTCCCTCCTTAACAGGGAATTATATAAAAATATCTTTACCTTTCCTGTGAGGGATTATTATGCCCGGCTGGGTTTTGATTTTGCGGCCGAGCCCTATGAGCAGCTGGCGGACGAGTTTATCGCCGAGATTAACTCCGACGAGTACCACAGCCGTTATCGGCTTTTTCCGGAGGCGAAAGGGATCCTGGAGCAGATCAAGGCCCTGGGCCTGAGCCAGTCCATTTTATCGGCCTCTGCCGAGGATAAGCTGCGGGAGATGATCCACGCCTTTGGCCTTGGCGGGTATTTTCAGGCGGTAAACGGTCTGGGGGACCATTATGCCCACGGCAAGCTCGAAGCGGGGAAACAATGCCTCTTAGACTTGGGAATAAATAAAGGAGCTGAAGTGCTCTTGATCGGGGATACGGCCCATGATTTTGAGGTGGCGGCGGCCCTGGGATGTGATTGTCTGCTGGTTGCCGGCGGGCACCAGAGCTATGCCAGGCTCAGGCGGTTAAAAGCCGGGCTGGTAAACTCCCTGGCGGAGGCCGCTGCCCTGCTGCGCTGATTTTTTAACCTCACCTGCGGTTAGCATAAAAAAGTTAAACCGACTGCGGGGTAAAGCTAGCTGAACCGAAAGGTCGTGGCGGAATGAGTAAAGTAAATATCCTGGCGCTGTCGCCGCAGGCTTTGCGCCTGTTTCTGGAACATCTGGGGGAAAAGCCGTACCGGGCCGGGCAGATCCTGGCCTGGCTTTATCACAAAAGGGTCGGGTCGTGGGAGGAGATGACCGATCTGCCCGGGGCGCTGCGCCGGAGGCTCAGCGAAGTGGCGGATACGGGCCTGCTCTCTCCCTCCAGGGTACAGGTCTCCCGGGACGGGACGGAGAAGTTCCTGGTCCCCCTTGCCGACGGGCAGGCGGTGGAGACGGTGCTGCTGCCTTACGATACTGGCTACGCCGCCTGTATCTCCACACAGGCCGGCTGCAGGATGGGCTGCGTATTTTGTGCTTCGGGTCGTCCGGGCTTTAGCCGCAGCCTTTCGGCAGCGGAAATTATGGCCCAGGTTTTGCTGGTGAAGAAGCGCCTGGGGCGGCGGGGCCGGGAACTGAAAAATATTGTGCTCATGGGTTCGGGCGAACCGCTGGATAACTATGAAGCCGTCGTAGCATTTTTGGAAGCAGTGCAGGACCGGGAGAGGTTGGGCTTGAGCCTGCGCCGCCTGACCTTGTCCACGGCGGGCCTGGTACCGCAGATTTTAAGCCTGGCCGAGCTTGGCCGGCCCCTTAACCTGGCCGTATCGTTAAATGCGCCCAACAATGCCCTGCGCGACCGGCTGATGCCCATAAACCGGGCCTACCCTCTGGAGCGGCTCCTGCCGGCCTGTGACACCTACGCGGGGAAGACGGGGCGGCGGGTAACTTATGAATATATCCTCCTGCACCGGATCAATGACCGGGCCGAAGACGCCCTGCAGCTGGCGGACCTGCTGGCGGGCAGGCTCGCCCATGTCAATCTCATCCCCTTCAATGCTGTGCCTGCATCAGGCTTTAAGCCCAGCCCGCCCCCGGTGGTGGAGGAGTTTGCCCGTCTCCTGCAGCAGCAGCGGGTTAACGTCACCGTGCGCCGCCGGCTCGGAGCGGATATTGATGCCGCCTGCGGGCAGCTGCGCGCCGGCGGCGGGGGACAGCAAAGCAGCGGCGGAAAGGAATTTGGCCGGCCGGTTTAGAATATGCTGCAGTATGAAAAGCTCAGGAGGGGTACGCCATGGTCTTGGTTGCGGCTTTGTTTGCTGGTTATCTTTTGGGCTCCCTTTCTCCCGCTTATTTCCTTACGCGCTTGCTGACGGGCAAAGACATTAGAACGATGGGAGACGGCAATGCCGGCACTACCAACGTGTTCAGAAACGTGGGAGTCCTGCCGGGCATAATTACAGCCGTTGTGGACCTGGTAAAAGGCGTTATGGCCGTTATTTTGGCGCACGACCTCCTGGGGACGTCCCTTACCGTTGCCTACCTCAGCGGTTTTGCCTCTATCTGCGGCCATATCCTGCCTTTTTACCTGAACTTCCGGGGCGGCCAGGGGGCGGCTACAGCCGCCGGCATGCTCCTTTACTCCCTCTATCGTCTTGCGGCGGCCCATCCGGACCCCCGCTTTATGGGGCGCGACCTTTTGCTGCTGGGCTTGATTGCCCTGCTGGTCCTCGCCATTACGCGACAGAGGGAATACCTGGCCCTAACGGTGCTCCCCGCCCTCTGTTACCTGCTCATATTGCGCTTTGCCGCCGCTATTGCGCTTTACGCCGCCCTGCTCCTTTCTTTTTTTCTGCTTCTTGTGGGCGCCTATAACCTCTTGTGCCTGAGCAGGCTGCCCCTGGAGCAAAACAAGTGCAGCCGGCGCTGCAACGGAAGCTGAAGCCGGATAAAAAATAAAGCCCCGGGAGCAAATTGCTCGGCTCCGGCGGGGCAGATTTAAAAATAAAAGCTTCATCTCATCCGGAATTTTCCTTAGTCCAGAATCTCCATCATCTTGCCGCAGCACATGGGGATAACGTCTCCCGCTTTCAAGCTGATTACTTTGCTGCAGGTCCGGCAGTAGAGATCGGCATCGCTTTCCAGCCGGATCTCCACATAAGTATTTTCCTCGGGATCCACACCTTCGATATGAAAGGTTACCCTCCGGTCATCTTTCTGGGGGACGTACTCTCCCACCGGCACCAGTTTCCTGCTTTCACCTACGCATTCAACCAGGAGGCGCCAGATAGCCTCCAGTTTGGCTTTCTCCTCGGCTGTTTGGGGGTAAAACATCACTCTGCTTTTAATAATGTCAATTCTCATGCTGACCACCCTTTCCCCTAGTCGAGACTAGTGGAGAATAGAAAATATTTACTCAAATATACCACATTTCAATAGATAATGTCTATTGTTAAATATGCCATACCTTTACTGTAACCAGCTTAAAACAGTGCTTGCCAGGTTAAAGAGCAAAACTTTTGCTTTTTTCAGCAGGCCCACACCTTCAATCTTCATGCCGGCAATTACCTCCAGGGCGGCATCCATAGAAGGATTTTGCAGTACGCCGTCAATGGCCGTGCCGTCCACGTAAACCCGCAGCGTTGGTTTTTCCAGGGCGCCGCTTTCAAAGCTCTCTATTTTTTTGCCCCCGGCAGAGAACACCACGCCCAGCGTCTCTTCGCCTCCGCCGGGCAAGGCGATATGGATGTTGATCCTTTCTTTGCCGAACAGCATTTTGATCGCCCCTGGGATTTTTTCGGCATAGGCGTTATAGCTGTTCACATAGGCGGAGAGCTTCTGATAATAAGTTGGTGAGGCCTGCGCCGTGGCGGTGGCGGAAAAAAGGGCCGTTACACAGAGGAAAACCAGGAAAAAAGAAAGTATGTTTCTGGTGGACATGATATCTGCTCAACCCCTTTGTTCATAATCACAGCTTTGTATAGGCAGCTGTCTGCCGCTGATTATAGCAAAAAGCCCGTTAAAATAAATCACCCCCAGGGGGGTGAAAGTTGCAAAGCAAAGGTTATACACGGAGGGGGAGATAGTCAGGATACGCCTTTCCTGCTTTCTCCCCCTTTCAAGACAAAAGCTCCCGGGCAAACTGCTCGGCCTTCTTTCGAAATGCGCCGGATCTGTATTCTTTTTTATTAATGTCCAGCAAAGCCTTGCCTTTGACCCCGCTCAGGTTTTCCATGTCCCCCAGGGTTTTGACAGCCCCGCTGGAAGCACAGGTGGCAAAAAAAGCGCAGGCCTTAAACTTTGCTTTATTTTGTTCCAGGTACGCCCTTACCGGTGTGGAGATATTGTGGGACCAGACAGGAGTGCCGATGATCACCAGATCGTAGGCTCCCGGGTCATGTCTGGCCGGTTCTATTTTTGCTGCTTTTTTCAGGGCTGCCTCCATGCCCGCGTACAGGTAGTTGATAATGCCGGCCCTGTTCCTGGTATCCTTAATCTCCTCCAGCTCCCCTCCCAGGGCTGCATGGAGAGCCCGCGCCACCTCTGCGGTAATGCCCGTCCGGGAGTAATAAACGGTTAAAACTTTCACTGGAGCAACCTCTCCCCTTAAATTTTTAAAATTTTCCTTAATCTTCCTGCCAGCTGGCGATGTAAGCCCAGCCCGGATATTCCCGCTCCCGGGCCTTCTGTTCCCACCTCCCGGCTATGCCCTGTTCCCGGGCGACCAGGGCGAAATGGCACATGGCTATGCCCATATCCAGGTTCTGGACGCGCACCTTGCCCAGGGCCCGGTTAAAAAGCCGGTTTTCCTGCAAAAACAGGTGAAACTGCCCGTCCCTGCCCTTCACGACTCGCCAGGGCTGGCGGTTGGAAGCGGAGGACCCCAGGCGCACCGCCTCCAGGGCATCCTTGTAGCTGCCGGCTTCTTCCGGGCTAAGAGGCGTGCGGCCGTCTGCGGCGAAAAAAAGCTCATGCCAGGGTTTGTGCTGCCGGCAGCGCCCCCCCTTTGCAGCAGCTTCTCTATAAAGTTTTGCCCGGGCGCCGCGTAGCCGAGGGGCGAGATGGCCGGCAGCAGTTCGTCCTCGGCCAAGCCCATCTGCCGGGCAAAGGAAGCCCGGCGGAAGGTTCCCGCCAGCCAGCAGCTCCAGAGCCCCAGAGCCGTGGCTTCAAGGACGACCCGTTCCATGCAGAAGCCGAGGTCCTCCAGGGCTCCCTTCCGGTCGGGCGCCGCCCCCAGCAGGTATAAAGAAGCGCCCCTGATTACCCCGTAGGTACCTAGCTGCCGCAGCTCCTCCCGGCTCACTTCTCTCAGATCCAGCAGTTTGAAGCGTACTGTATTGCCCAGGGGGCCGACCCGGTTTTCTGCCATACATGCTGCCAGCCGGGCCCGTTCCGTTTCTCCCACCGGCCTGGCCGGGTCGTAAGTGCGCACCGACTGCCGCAGCCTGATTGTCTCCATAGCGTTGTCCAACACCGTTAACAAATGGGTGCCCTCCCCCCAAAAATTGTTCACCTTTATCTTTGCAGGCCGATTATCTCCAGGTGCTGCGCTCAAAAAATAGGCCAGCGAATAAAGTCGGGACAAAATAGGATAAACTTATTTCCCCCTTTCCTTGCCCTCCTCGCTTATGGTCATCTCTTTTTTCCGGGTAAACTTTTTGATCCGGTGCACCTGCCTGAACCTCACGGCGGACCAGTCATCATCTATGGCCACCTGGCGCACCGGTTCGTAGCCCAGTTCCCCCAGGTCTTTCCAGCCATGCTCCCGGTCCAGTTCTGCTTTATATTTCTTCGACGCTTTCTTGGGATAAGCGTACCAGAACACCGCATCGTCGCTTAACCTGTCCTTAATCTGCCGCAGGCTTGCTCCAATCTCGCCTTCGTTCTTTACAAAAACCAGGACGAAGCTGTACATTTCAGTCCCAGCGGCTTCGTCAACGGCGGCAAAGGCCCTGAACTGCTGCAGGCTCCGGGAAAACTCCTCCGGGGCATTGAGGACCAGGATTTTCCCCTGGTTTTTAAAGTTTAATTTCTTTAACAGCGCGTCCATTTTAATATACCTCCCGTTATCCTCCGGAGCCGTAACGCAGAAATATTTCCCCGGGTTTTAAGAAAACTATTCTTTTTTGGGAAAGCAAATTCCTGGTGAATTTTTTGTTATTTCTGATTTATTTCCCTGGCAAGTTTCCAAGGAGGTCGTTTGTGTAAGAATTTGTGCCCAGGGGGTTAAGGACGCAGGAATCGGGGGGAAGGGTATAGAAACTGACAGAAGCAGTGTATGCTGCCGCAGTTTGCCCGGAAGGGGGTTTCTGGGGTGACCGCTGGGATCATGATCAGGGAGGTCCTGACTCGCCGTGACCGCCGTCTGTTTGTGGAGCTGCCCTGGCGCCTGTACCGGGGAGACCCCAACTGGGTGCCTCCTTTGCTGCTGGACATGTACAATACCTTGAATCCGGCCAGGAATGCTCTCTTGCGCCTGGGGCCCAGCCGCTTTTTGCTGGCCGTAAGAAACGGGCAGGTGGTGGGAAGGCTGGGCGTGGGCGCTGACCTCCGCCTGAATGAGGCCAAGCATAAAAACCTTTCCTACTTTACCTTGTTTGAATGTATCCCGGACTACGGGGTGGCGGAAGCCCTTTTTGATGCCGGGTGCAGCTGGCTTAAAACAGCAGGATTTGAGGAGCTGACCGGCCCCCAATCTCCCAGCAACGGCGATGATTACCGGGGACTGTTGATTAAAGGGTTCGATTCGTCTCCGGTCCTGCTGGAAGCATATAACCCCGAGTACTACCGGGACTTTGTAGAGAAATATGGCTTCGAGAAAGATTTTGACCGGCATGCTTATTTTTACCGGATAGAGACCTTTCCCGAGGAGCGCATGGCCAAAGGCGTGCAGGCCGCCCAGGCAAGGTATGGTTTCACCGTCCGTCCTGTTAATTTAAAGGAAGTCGCCCGGGAACTGGGCCTGATTAAAACAATAGTAGACCTCTCCATGCCCGACTGGCCGGATATGATTTCTCCCAGTATGGACGAGCTGCAGGCAGAATACCTGAAGTTAAAACCCGTGGCTGTGGCGGATCTGGTGCTGATGGCCCATGACCGGGAGGGCAACCCCATCGGCCTCTCCGTGGCCCTTCCCGATTATAACCAGGTGCTGGCCCACTTAAACGGACGGCTGTTTCCTCTGGGGTGGCTTAAATTCCTGCGGCTGAAAAAGAAGATCAGCGGCATCAGGGTTTTTGCTTTATTTGTAGTTCCCGCCTGGCGCAACAAAGCTGTCTCCGCGGCTTTGTACTACCATACCATGCTGGGCGCCCGGCGCTTGGGCTACCAGTGGGGAGAAGGCTCGACCATCCATGAATTCAACACCGCCATGAACCGCGAGGCCAGGAGAGCGGGAGGGGAGCTTTACAAGATCTACCGCGTCTATAAACTGAAACTTTAGGGACACAAGCTCAGCATACCATTTGGGGACCGCAGTTTATGGGAGAGCGCTGGGCAAAGGATAGATGCCTTTGGGAAGATCAGTAAATACCTGTGCGCACAGAAAAGAGCAGCAAACCGCCGACCAGGATAATAACGGAGATTAAACCAAGGACAATACCCACGATGCTGCATACTTTCCCTACTATGGCTAAATTTTGCCCCTTTTCCTGCGTAGCCTCTATCTGCCGGAGGCTCCTGTTGGCGTAAACCAGACCCACCAGGCCGAGGATCCAGCCAATAACCGGGAAAAACAACACCGACAGAATCCCCAGGGTCAAGGAGATCACTGCATTTGTATTGACCTGACCATTTTCCATGGTATCATCCCTTTCCTAAATAAATATGCTTACTGAAAATATGACCGCCTGATGACTGGTTCACTGTCCAGCTCTTCCGGACTTCATTTTATGGGCCCCACGGGGATAATCATTAAGGGCGCCTCGGCGATCTCCAGCAGCGCCTTTACCCTGTCGTCGGCGAAAGCCCCCACTGCTACGGCACCCAGGCCGAGCGGGCCGCACTGCAGGTAAACGTTTTGCGTGCTGTGCCCCACTTCCATATAGACGTAGCGCCGCCCCCGCTGGCCGTAACGGGCCATGGTCCTGTCATAAACGGCGGCCAGCACAATGCTTGCTGCCGCATCGACGATAAACCGCTGCCCTAGCGCCGCCGCAGCCAGCTTTTCCCTGCGGTCCTCCCCCGCTGTTTTGATCAGGCTGTGCCGCGCGTAATGGTAACGGTAGACCCCCGGCTCCAGCCCTTCCACGTTGCCTGCGACCAGGTAGATTTCCAGCGGGTGGGTGGCGCCGGCCGAGGG